>NZ_JAHUWC010000003.1:0-527740 GCF_019219185.1 Pseudomonas sp. PDM26
CTCGAGCAGCCTGTCGCAATCAAGGCGGGTGACTTGATCGGCCACCTTGGCCTGTATCAGGACGGCGGCGTGAATCAACCGGATGAGAAGCTGCACCTGGAAACCTTCAGCGGCGATGACGTCGAGGTATTCATCGACGCCAGTCGGGAGTGGGCCAAACGCCTGCCGGAGAAAGACAGACGCTGGTTGAAATTCCCCTTGGGCACGCCCGTAGTGGCTCCTGACGGAATTACCACGGCTGCGCTATTGCAGGCGTCGAGTGACTCCAGCCCGCGCAGTGCTGCCGATTTGCTGGTCCCCAGGAAGATGCTCGATGACCTGCCGGCGGCTCAAAAAATCCAGGTGCCCGCGAGCCCCACACGCAACGCGCGCACCTGGTATCACCTGAAACATTTGCTTCACGATGCCGACAACAACCTTCTCGATGGCTGGGTGTGTGAAGAGCCAGGCGTCACGTCTTGGGTCAGTCCGTGGGCCTGGGAAGGCTATGGCGTCATCATCGACTACAGCAGACCCAAGCATTTGCTGGCCTCTTTTCTCAGCACCATCGGCCGTTTCAGCGACGAGGAACGCGAGCGCTATCGTGCCATTGCCGAAAAAGACGACAAGGGCCCGATGAAAAGGCGGTTGTACGAAATCATCGGTCGCAAACCCGACGGCACGCTAACGGTCACTGAATTGCTAGCGGCCCTTGAGCGACCGGCTCATGCGCAGGCGATTTCGCAGATGATCCTGTACAAGGAAAGCGAGTGGTTTCAGCAGCCGAAGATATGGGACGCACTGGATGAGTTGCTCGGCCATAGCGGCTCGACACCGCACTTGAATTGGCTGGCGGAGAAGCAACGGATTGCGCAGATGGGGTGGTGGCGGGACGTCGCGGAAAAGGTGGGGTTGCCTTCGTGGGGGAGTGCGTATCACTTTCATCCGATTGGGTTAGTAGGTTTGTTTTTGGAAAAGCGTGAAGTAATCACCATGGAGATGCTGAGAGCAGCAGATCCGCATGGGGCCTCCAATTATCACCAGGAAATTTTGCCTTATCTAAATATGTATGCTCCTACATATAAAATCGATACTTCATTGCGTATTGCACATTTTCTTGCGCAAGTTGGCCATGAAAGCAGATTCAAAGTAAAAGGCGAAAACGGTAACTTTAGCCCTAGGAGAATGCGCGAAATATTTGGATGTAAAGGAGGTCAAAAAAATTACAATACCGGAGAGGATGACTGCGATTTGGGGCGGCTTCGGAGCAAACTTTGGAGTCATGAAAATACCTACGCTAACAATGCGATTAACTTACTTAGCTATGTGTATGCCGATCGAATGGGTAATGGACGAGAAGAAACGCAGGACGGATATAAATACCGTGGCAGAGGAATTATTCAACTTACCGGGCGCTTTAATTACGAGCGCTACACTAGAATTCACAACGCCGCAAACCCAAGTGACTTGAAAGATTTTGTAGGGAATCCCGACCTCATAATTGATGATCTGCAATATGGAGTGGAGTCGGCATTTGTGTATTGTTCAATGACTAATTTTAATTTGGCTGCGGATGAAGACGATATAAAAAAGACAACGCTGATAATTAACGGTGGATACAATGGCCTGCATGAGCGAAAAGAAAATCTGAACAGTATAAAAAAGATTATGGGGATATGAGGGAATGGGAAATTTTTTAGTATTTTTATTTTTGTTTGTTTCTACGACCATTGCTGCTGCGGAATCAGTTATTACCAAGAAAAATGATATATGTTCGTCAGATGAGCAAACCATCTTCTTCTGCAAGGCAGAGCATAAAATTGCAGGCGTCTGTGCATCTAAAAGCCTTAGCAACTCAACAGGGTTTGCTCAATACCGAGTTTTTGATATAGGTAAAAACATGATCGAATTTGTTTTTCCAGAAAAGCCGATACCCCCCGGCCGAAATTTCATTATGGAGACTCAGCCGCTGCCGGGTGGAATTGATGTTGAAATTAAATTTTCAAATAATGGATTTTTGTACACCATTCATGAACGAGATGCTCCAGTGGCGGAGGAGGGTTTCGAAGGTTTCAGCGAAATAATAGTCAAGCGTGATGAGGAAGTCATTGATTCCATAAAGTGCCTCAATGATGATTCGGAGGTGCGGAGAGCGGGTTACGAAAGTTTCTTTATAGAAGATTGATGGTGCGCAATTCGGGCGCGTCATGTCATTTAGACGAGATACATTCTAATTTGAAGCGAGGGTAATCTAATCATGCCAATTAGACTGGATAAAATGCCTCCTCCTGCCGTACGTCCTCAACCACCTCGATTTTTGCTTTGGATGGGCCTGTTGTTGCTGTGTTGTTTGCTGGGCGTAGGAGGGACGCTGTTGTTCGGCGACGAAACCTTACCCCAGCAGCCTTCGGATTTCTGGAGCTTGGCCTTGGGCATTCCAATCCTGGCTTGGTGCGTGCTGGGATTCGGGCGAGTGCTGTTGTACACCGGTGAACAGGGTGCCGCTGATGGCTGGGATGACGCTCGCGAAGAAGACCTGAACCGGAAGATGCGTCAGGGGCGTCGCTCGCAACAGGTGTTGGGCGTGAGCGTGCAGACTGCTCTTGAAGAACCTGCGGATGATCCGGAAATACAGCTGGACGCTCTGCTGAGTGGGACGACGGCGCTGAAGTCACAAGCGTCCAGGATGGATGGAGCAATACTTCGCCATAGTTGTTTATCTTGCGACGCAGATGAAAATCCGGAAGCAATAGTGCTGAGTATATGGGCGCAGACGCTCGCCGACCTGGCACCCACTTTGGCGCAGTTGCCTGCCGATCAACCATTGGCCCTGTTGCTGGATGTCGATACCGGTTTGCCGGAGAAGCAATGGCGCCGAGTGTGGCAACAGGCATGGCGCGAATCGGGCATTCGCCAGCCTGCAACCCCCGTCGATGGCCGCGGGCTGACTGCACTGGACCAGTGGCTCGACCAGCGAATTGGCGATCGGGCGTTGCTATTGGTGTTGGCCGTGCAGTTTGCGCCGCAGCAGCCGGAAGGCACGGCGGAAGTTGCGGTCGGGTTGTTGTTTGGCAACCGCCTGACGCAGACCACGTTATCGCCGATCGCCTTTCTGCACCGGCCGGAGCAGGCGCGCAAGCCCGCCTCTGATGATCTGCTTTACGCTACGCGCCAGGCGCTTGAGTGGGTGCCGCTTGAATCGAGATCAGTCGAGCAGGTTTGGCGAGCGGGTATTGATGCGCGGGGAAAGGCCGCGATTGCAGGCGTGCTGTCTGACGTCCCCATGTCAGTGAATAGGCCGCGAATGTGCGACCTTGATGCAATGCTGGGGCATCCAGGTTGCGCTTCGCCTTGGTTGGCCGTCGCTGCCGGGACGCAGGCGATTCGGCGCGGTGCCGGGTCGCAGTTCATTTACAGTGGTGGCGCGGCTGCGGCGGGTCTGTGGGGCACGGTGTTGATTCCGGCATCACCACTTTTGAAATAGGTGAGTGAGTTCTACCGCCAGCCAGATGAACATCTCGCCGGAAAGCGTGCGCATGCACCGCAAAAACCGGTACCTGAAACTGGAAGTGGGATCGCAGTCGGAGTTGTTTGCACTGTTTATCGAGTGGTTGCGCAGGCATTGAAAGTCAAAAGATCGCAGCCTTCGGCAGCTCCTACGGGTTTTGCGTACACCCGCAAAATGACGGTTGTACCGGACCCATGTAGGAGCTGCCGCTGCGATAGCGGTGTGTCGGGCCCATTGATGTTGGCTGATACTCCCTCTTCGCGGGCAAGTCGGATCGCCGCACCGCCGCTCCCACAGGTTCCGTGTGATCCCTGTAGGAGCTGGCTTGCCAGCGAAGCTTTTCAGACTTTCAACACTTTCCCGCCAATCGCCACCGCCACCAGCAACACCGCCATCAAGGCAAAGGCAAAACTCAAGCTGCTGCCATGGGCGATGAAGCCGATGACGGCGGGGCCTGCCAGGATGCCCGCATAACCCAGGGTGGTAATGGCCGGTACGGCGATGCTTTCGGGCATGACCGTCTGCTTGCCAACCGCGGTGTACAGCACCGGCACAATGTTCGAGCAACCGGCCCCCAGCAGCGCATAACCCACCAGCGCCGCCTCCCAGCTCGATGCGAACGTCGCCAGGAACAAGCCTGCGGCAGCCATCAGCCCGCCGAACACCATCACCCGTGTCGCGCCCAACCGCCGTACGATTTTGTCACCGGTCAAACGCCCGGCTGTCATGGTCAGGGCAAACGCCGCATACCCGAGCCCCGCATACGCCGTGTCTATACCGCGTTCCTGCGCCAAAAATACCGCGCTCCAGTCCAGCGCCGCGCCTTCGGCGAGGAATACGATGAAGCACATGCCCCCGATGAACAGGACGATGCCATGGGGTACCGCAAACGCCGGCCCCGAACTCTCGCTGCCGTAGGGCAACAGGTGCGGCACGGCCTTGGCCAGCGCGATCAGCAACATCACGATCACCACCAGCGTGGCCCCCAGCGGGGAAATCCCCAGGCCAAGCAATCCGCTGACACCCGCCGCACCGACAATCCCACCCAGGCTGAACAGGCCATGGAAACCCGACATCATGTTTTTGCCGCTGGCGCGCTCGACGATCACGGCTTGCAGGTTGACCGTCGAATCCACCGTGCCCAGGCCCGCGCCGAACATGAACAGCGCCGCGATCAAGGCCGGAATCGATGACACCGTCGCCAGCAGCGGCAGGGCGGCACAGATCAGCAGGGTGCCGCCGGTCGTCACCCGCCGGCAGCCGAAACGCGTGGCCAGGATCCCGGCCAATGGCATCGCCAGGATCGAACCCACCCCCAGGCACAGCAGCAACAATCCCAGGGTGCCCTCATCCAGCCCGGCCCGGGACTTGGCATAGGGCACCAGCGGTGCCCATGCGGCGATGCCGAAACCGGCGATGAAAAAGGCGATGCGCGTGGACATTTGTTCCTGGCGGCCGGGAACGAAGGTGGTTTGACTGTTGAGGCTGGTCATATCAATCCATGGCAAAAAAACGTCACGTCCTCAACGGACAGTGATCGACCGGTGAGGGTTCGATCAGTGCCTGGAAAGTTTTACGGTCAAACAGGGCGACATCCTTGCACAGTGCCGCTGTTTTTCGCGATATGTTGAGCCATTCCAATGACACGCGGAGGGCGCCATGGCGCAGCGGTACGATGCACGGGGCAATATTTACATCGTGGTAGCGCCCGAAGAACTGCGCCGCCAGGGCATCGACCTGCCCGATCAGGCCAGCCAAGCAACGAAAACCCTCGAAGCCTGGGCGGTGGCCGCAATCGAGGCTTGCTGCAGCTGGGCACCAGGCACTCGACCGTCCGGCAGCAAGGATCATCGCAGCGACGGTTTGCTGGTCGGACCGTTTCAGTCGTCGCCACCCTTTGATCTGTTGATCGTCAACACCGACGGTACCCTGGCCGAGCGCAGTGGCAACGGACTGACGATTTTTTCCCAGGCCCTCAGCGATCAAGGGCTGTTGCCGCAGAACGAAGCCTGTCTGCTCAGGGTTCACCATGACAAGGCTGATACGCCTTCGCCGGGGCAGACTTCAGTGAAAGCCGCAGAGGTCGATGGCGTGAAGGGTTTCTGGCTCGATCTGGGGCAGCCGGGATTCGGGCCGGCGGCGGTCAGTGCTCACGGGGTTGCAACGGCGATGTTCAACGGTCGTGAACTCAGCCACGTTGATCCATTGTCGGCACTCAATAGCGCATGGTCGCGCAGTCAGTTCGCGCGGGTCGGCAATCCCCATTGCGTGACGCTGGTGGAAAGTGCCGAGGATCTGCCGAGTAACGAGCAGATGCGTGAGCCAGCGCTGGGTGAGGGGCTGACGCGGATTGCCTACGCCATGCCGGTCGGTGCAGGCAAACCTTGTCCGGCGGGAATCAATCTGCAATGGGCCATGCGCTTGTCCGAAGGACACGTCGCTGCGCGGGTGTTCGAGCGGGGCGAGGGGCCGACGGCGTCGTCGGGGACCAGCGCCAGCGCGGTGGCCTGTGCGGCGTGGCGGGTGGGTTGGGTCAGCGCCGGAGAGGTGAAGGTGACGATGCCGGGTGGCACGGCGCCGATCTTGCTGGAAGAGGAGATGGGGGAATTGAGTCGGGTCAGTCTGTTTGGTACGGCTCGAATGGTGGATTGACTTCGAAATAGCCATCGCGAGCAGGCTCGCGATGGGGCCAATCCGGTCAACGCAAATTTCAGCTCAGACCAGCAAACTCCACCACCGGCATCGTCCGCTTCATCAACACCTTGCCATCGCGTATCGAGTACAACGGCAACCCCTGGCTGCGGATCACCTCGTAATCACTCTCTGCCGACAGAATCAGCAGATTCGCCCGCCGCCCACGTTCCAGGCCATAGCGATCGCCAAGGTTCATGGCTTTGGCGCTATTGTCCGTCACCAGGTCCAGCGCACTCTGCAGGTTGCGATAACCGAGCATGTGGCAGATGTGCAGCCCGGCTTCCAGCACCCGCAGAATATTGCCATTGCCCAGCGGGTACCAAGGGTCGACGATCGAGTCCTGGCCGAAGCATACGTTCATGCCCGCCTCCAGCAACTCGTTGACCCGGGTCACGCCCCGGCGTTTCGGGAAACTGTCGAAGCGCCCTTGCAGGTGGATGCTCTCAGTGGGGCAGGAGACAAAGCTGATCCCCGAATGCCCGAGCAGGCGAAACAGTTTGGCGCAGTAGGCGTTGTCGTAGGAGCCCATGGCCGTGGTGTGGCTGGCCGTCACCCGCGAACCCATGTCGCGGCTGCGGGCCTCTTCGGCGAGCACTTCGAGAAAGCGCGAATGCGGATCGTCGGTTTCGTCGCAATGCACGTCCACCAGGCAACCGCTGCGTTCGGCCAGGTCCATCAGGAACTTCACCGAGCTGACGCCCTGGTCGCGGGTGTATTCGAAATGCGGAATGCCGCCCACCACGTCCGCACCCATGCGGATGGCCTCCTCCATCAACTCACGACCATTGCGGTAGGACTCGATGCCTTCCTGGGGGAACGCGACGATTTGCATATCGACCAGATGCCGGCTTTCCTCGCGCACCTCGAGCATCGCCTTGAGCGCGGTCAGTTGCGGGTCGGTGACGTCGACGTGAGTGCGCACATGCTGGATGCCATGGGCGGCGAGGGTCTGGATGGTTTTCCTGGCCCGGGCCTTGGTGTCCTCCAGGGTGATGGTCGCCTTGCGCTCGCCCCAGCACTCGATGCCTTCGAACAGCGTGCCGCTCATGTTCCAGCGCGGATCACCGGCGGTCAGGGTCGCGTCGAGGTGGATGTGCGGCTCGACAAAGGGCGGCACCACCAGATTGCCGCCGGCGTCCAGATCGTCGGGGCCCAGGGTCGGGGCTTCGATCTGGCGGGTGATGCTGCTGATCAGGCCGTTTTTCAGGTACAACTCATGCAGGCCTTCCTGGTTGCGCAGACGGGCGTTGATGATGTGCATCGGGCGAGTCCTTTTGGCGAATCGTGTAGGCAATACCTCTACGTTAGCTCGGTGTCGGCAACTCTTGCCAGTGACATTGATCAGCGCAGTCCAAATGTGGGATTGGTTCAGGAAGATTGTTGCCGAGGCAAAAACCGCAGCAGCGCCGCGACTATGGCTTCGGGCGCGTCTTCCTGAACCAGATGACCGGCGTTGGGTATCGGATAAAACTGCGACCCTGGAATCATCCGGTGCAGCGCACGCCCGCGTTCGATGGGAATCCACTGATCGTCTTCGCCCCAGAGAATCTGCACCGGGCAGCGTATCGTCGGGTACAGCCCCTCAGCTTCACGGGTATAACGCTCGTCCATCTGCGCGATCTGCCGATAGAACGCCGCTTGCCCAGGCTCTCCCAGCCATGGCTGCAGATAGGGGGCGAGTTCGGCGTCGGGGATTTCGCGCTGGATGGCCCCGCGAATATAGGTCGGCACGATGGCGCGCTGGATGTAATCGGGCAGTCCGCTGAAGGCCGCTTCATGCTGACGCACATGCTGCACGAACGGCGAACCCCAGGGCGTCAGCGCCACCGGGTCGATCAGCGTCAGGCTGCGGTAATCCTTGCCGTTGAGCAGATGCGTGCGCAGGGCGGTGGCGCCGCCGAAGTCGTGGGCCACCACGTCGGGGCGATCCAGGCCCCAATGTTCCAGCAATTGCGCCAACAGCTGGTTTTGCACGCCGAGCGAGACATCGGCGTCGGGTTGCGCCGACTGCCCATAGCCCAGCAGATCGAAGTAATAGACGCGGTGAGTGGCCGTGAAATACGGCGCGATCCGGTGCCACACGTAAGAAGAAAAGGGCGTGCCATGCACGAAAACCAGCGGCGGGCCGTCGCCGCGCACGGCGTAGCGCACTTTATGTCCGTTGAAGTCGAAGACCTGATCCAGCGGCCAGTCAGTCATGGGTTTGTCCTCTTGGCAGGGGAAGAGGCAAAAGCATAGGCATAAAAAAACAGCCGATGAAGGCTGTTCTTTATTTCCCTGACAAACTGTAGGAGCGAGCTTGCTCCGGGCGGCGTTCCGACGAAGAACGTCAACGATAACGCGTGGTATCTGGCGGTCCGCGGTGCTCTGGCGTCCATCGCGAGCAAGCTCGCTCCTACAGGGGGCGGTGTCTTTATTCCCCGCGATAGATGCAACCGCTGGTGCAAGTCTCGTGAATCCGAATCGCACTAAGCTCCGGCAGCAATGGCTTCAATTCCTGCCAGATAAACTTGGCCAGCACTTCACTGGTCGGGTTTTCCAGGCCAGGAATGTCGTTCAGGTAGTTGTGGTCCAGGCGCTCGTACAGCGGCTTGAAGATCTCCTTGATTTCCGAGAAGTCGCGGATCCAGCCAGTGTGCGGATCGAGGTCGCCGCTCAGGTGGATTGCCACTTTGAACGAGTGACCGTGCAGGCGGCCGCATTTGTGGCCGTCCGGTACGTGGGGCAGGCGGTGGGCGGATTCGAAGGTAAATTCTTTGAAGATTTCCACAGTTTTTCAGCTCTGTTCAGGTGGCGTTCGCCGCAGCGATTCGGGCAGGTGGCGAGTTTACCAGTTTGTCCTGACTAAAGGGTCAGCAAGCGCTCGCCGAGGCGACCGTTGGCGCGGATGTGCGCATAGGTGCGCGGATCGGCCTTGAGGGACAGGGAAGGGGAATTGTGAGGTTGGCAATGATGGCCATTCAGCTTCAATTAAGTTCAGCGGGTTAAGGTGGCTCGCCTGGACCCCGACGCAACGCTGAGGTAGCGCGACGCTGATACCATAGTGGCTTTCGAGAAGCTCACACCACTGGCACCGACCGGGATCTGGAATTAGACGCTGTCAGTGGGCAGGTTCTCAAGAATCATCAGGATTGGTAATGAAGGTGTTTCTATTCAAGCGATGCACCGGCAGCCGGATGGCGCTGGTGCTTCTGGCATTTTGCTCGGCAGTGATGGCCCGCGATCTGGATCAGGATGAAGCCCTGCGCCTGCGTCAACAGGGCGTGATCCTGCCGCTGGAGCAACTGTTGCAGCAGGCGATGGATCGCTACCCCGGCGCGAAACTGCTGGAAGCCGAGCTCGAAGAAAAACACGACGTCTACATTTATGAAGTCGAACTGCTGACCCCTGAAGGTGTTGTCCGCGAACTGGGCATCGACGCCACCACCGGCCGTTTACTCAAAGACAAGGAAGACTGATCCATGCGTTTGCTGCTGGTGGAAGACCATGTGCCCCTGGCCGACGAACTGCTGGCCGGTCTTGACCGCCAGGGTTATGCGGTGGACTGGCTGGCCGATGGTCGCGACGCGGTGCTTCAGGGCAGTACCGAACCTTATGACCTGATCATCCTCGACCTCGGTTTGCCAGGCGTGCCGGGGCTAGAGGTGCTGGCGCAATGGCGCGCGACAGGGCTGGCCACGCCGGTGCTGATCCTGACCGCCCGTGGTTCCTGGGCCGAGCGCATCGAAGGCCTGAAGACCGGCGCCGATGATTACCTGACCAAACCGTTTCATCCCGAAGAGCTGTTTTTGCGCATCCAGGCGTTGCTGCGCCGCTCTCATGGCCAGGTCAACCAGCCAACGCTCCAGGCCGCCGGGTTGCACCTGGACGAAGGTCGGCAGTGCGTTGTCCGCGACGGTGCGGACATTCAGCTGACCGCCGCGGAGTTTCGCCTGTTGCGTTATTTCATGCTGCACCCCGAGCGGATCCTCTCCAAAAGCCACCTCGCCGAGCATCTCTACGACGGTGAAACCGAGCGCGATTCCAATGTGCTGGAAGTCCACGTCAACCATTTGCGCCGCAAGCTCGGCAAAAGTGTGATTGAAACCCGTCGCGGTCAGGGTTACCTGTTCGGCGGGCAAGCCCGGTGAGATCGATCCAGCGCCGCTTGAGCCTGGGCCTGATCAGCGTGATGGTGGTCGTTGGCCTGGTACTGGCGCAAACCAGCCTGTGGTTGTTCGAAATGAGTTTGCAGCGCTACCTCGAAGCCGGGTTGCGCAACGACAGCGAGAACCTGCTGGCGGCACTGGTGCGCGGACCGCAGGGCTTGCAACTGGATGAACGACGCCTGTCGCCGGCCTATCAGCGGCCGTTTTCCGGGCATTATTTCCGCATCGATCTCGCCGACGGCCATTGGCGTTCCCGTTCCTTATGGGATCAGGAACTGCCGGTGCTCGATCACACCGGCCTGCATGGCAACCTGCAACTGGGGCCGGAAGGGCAGCAGTTGCTGGTGCTGCGTTCGGACTATCGACGTTCGGGGGTGCCGATCTCCATCAGCGTCGCCGAGGATTACACGCCAATACGCGAAAGCTTCCGGCTTATGCAACAGCTCGGGTTGGGCCTCGGTTTGACCGGATTGCTGCTGATCCTGCTGCTGCAACGGATCACCGTGCGTCGCGCCTTGCGCCCGCTGGAGCAGGCGCGCGAGCAGATTGCGCAGTTGCAACAGGGCCAGCGCTCGCAACTCGACGATCGGGTGCCGGTGGAACTGGAACCGCTGGTGGCGCAGATCAACCACTTGCTGGCCCACACCGAGGACAGCCTCAAGCGCTCGCGCAATGCCCTGGGCAATCTCGGCCACGCGTTGAAAACGCCGCTGGCGGTGCTGTTGAGCCTGGCCTCGAGCGAACAGCTTGAGGTGCACCCGCACCTGCGCAAGACCCTCAAGGAACAACTGCAACAGGTCGAGCAACGACTCAATCGCGAACTCAATCGTGCGCGGTTGTCCGGCGATGCGCTGCCGGGCGCGCTGTTTGATTGCGATGCTGAACTCCCCGGATTGCTGGCAACCCTGAACATGATCCATGGCGAACACCTGGCGCTGAGCTACCGCGCACCGACCGGCCTGCAATTGCCCTGGGATCGTGAAGACCTGCTGGAACTGCTGGGCAACCTGCTGGACAACGCCTGCAAATGGGCGGATGCCGAGGTGCGGCTGAGTGTGGTCGAGCGGGCGCAGGGGTTTGAACTGAGTGTGGAAGATGATGGGCCGGGCATTCCCGAAGAGCGTCGTGATCAGGTGTTCAGTCGGGGGACACGGCTGGACGAGCAAACCCAGGGGCATGGTTTGGGGCTGGGGATCGTGCGCGATATCGTTGACACCTGGGGCGGGACGTTAGTGCTGCAGGAAAGCGAGTGGGGCGGGTTGAAAGTGCTGATCGAGTTGCCCAAGCGCATCTGAATCTACACCGCAAAACCTGTAGGAGTGAGCCTGCTCGCGATGGCGGAGTGTCAGTCGATGAAAATGTTGGCTGACACACCGCTATCGCGAGCAGGCTCACTCCTACATTGATTTGTGTTGTGTCTGGCTTATGTGTGATGAATCTCCCGATCCTTGGTTTCCGGCATGAAGAAAATACCCAGCACAGCCGTCATCACCGCGATGACGATCGGATACCACAGCCCGTAGTAGATATCCCCAGTGGCCGCCACCATGGCGAACGCCACCGTCGGCAGGAAGCCACCGAACCAGCCATTGCCGATGTGATAGGGCAGCGACATCGAGGTGTAGCGGATGCGCGCCGGGAACAGTTCCACCAGCCAGGCGGCAATCGGCCCGTAGACCATGGTCACGTAGATCACCAGGATGGTCAGGAGCAGTAGCACCATCGGGTAGTTGGTCTTGGCCGGGTCGGCCTTCTCGGGGTAGCCGGCGTCCTTGAGGGCAGTGACGAGGCTGGCGGTAAAGGCGTCGTTCCTGGCCTTGAAGTCGGCGGCCGGCATGCTGCTGCCCTCGAAGCTCTCGATCACTTTCTCGCCAATGCGCACCTGCGCAACAGCGCCCGGCTCAGCGTCCACGTTCTTGTAGGGGATGGCCTTTTTGGCCAGCACGGTCTTGGCCAGGTCACAGGAACTGGTGAATTTGGCCTTGCCCACCGGGTCGAACTGGAACGAACACTGGCCGGGATTGGCGATGACCGTGACCGGGTTCTTCTCCTGTGCAATGAACACGTCCGGGCTACCGTACTGGGTCAACGCATGGAAGATCGGGAAATAGGTCACGGCCGCAAGGATGCAGCCAGCCATGATGATGCCTTTGCGCCCGATGCGGTCGGACAGGCTGCCGAAAATGATGAAGAACGGCGTACCGATCAGCAGTGAGCCGGCGATCAGAAAATTGGCGGTTTGCGGGTCGATCTTCAGCGTCTGCAGCAGGAAAAACAGCGCATAGAACTGCCCGGTGTACCAGACCACTGCTTGACCTGCGGTACCACCGAACAGGGCCATGATCACGATCTTGAGGTTGTCCCAACGGGCGAAGGATTCGGTCAACGGTGCCTTGGAGGACTTGCCTTCAGCCTTCATTTTCATGAACACCGGTGATTCGCTCAGTTGCAGGCGGATGTACACCGAGATGATCAACAGCAGGATCGACAGCAGGAATGGAATCCGCCAGCCCCAGGCTTCGAAGGCTTCGGTGCCCAGGGCGGTGCGGCAGGCGAGGATCACCAGCAGTGAAAGAAACAGACCGAGGGTGGCGGTCGTCTGGATCCAGGAGGTGAAGTAGCCTCGTTTGCCCTTGGGTGCGTGTTCGGCCACGTAGGTCGCTGCGCCGCCGTACTCACCGCCCAGCGCCAGGCCTTGCAGCAGGCGCAGGCTGATCAGAATGACCGGCGCGGCTACGCCGATGGTTGCATAGCCCGGCAGCAAACCCACCACAGCCGTGGAAATACCCATGATCACGATGGTGATGAGGAAGGTGTGTTTGCGCCCGATCATGTCGCCCAGCCGGCCGAACACGATGGCGCCGAAGGGCCGGACGGCGAAGCCGGCGGCGAAGGCGAGCAGGGCGAAGATGAAGGAAGTCGTCTCGTTGACGCCGGCAAAGAAGTGCCTGGCGATGATCGCCGCGAGGGAGCCGTACAGGTAGAAGTCATACCATTCGAACACGGTGCCCAGGGACGAGGCGAAGATGACCTTGCGCTCTTCCCGGGTGAGCCCGCGGTTGGGCGTGCTGCCCGTGGCTGTACTGTCGATTGTTGCCATGAGTATTCTCCGTCTTGCTCTTGTTGTAGGCCGGAGTTCCCACCAACACTTACCCTACCCAGGCCCTGGGGCTGATGTCATCGGATTACGGGTCTTGCATAGAGGTTGACGCCACAAAATGCTGCAAGGTTCCTTGAAGCATAATCCGCTTGCGGCAGATATCCACTCGCCATCATTTTGTTGGGCCGGGCACAGAAAAAATGTGGGAGCGGGCTGTGGCGAGGGGGCTTGTCGGAACGCCGCACCGCCCCGTTGGACTGCGCAGCAGTCCCATCTTCTAGGGCCGCTTCGCGACCCAACGGGGGCAAGCCCCCTCGCCACAAAAGCTCGCTCCTACAGGGGACTTGCGGGGTTCAGACGCGGAACTGATCCATCAGGCTCTGCTGCTGGTTCGCCAGGCTGTTGAGCGACTGGCTGACACGCGCCGATTCATTGGCCTGGCCCGACAGCGACTCGGTCACGTCGCGGATGGTCGCCACGTTGTTGTTGATCTCCTCGGCCACCGCGCTTTGCTCTTCGGCGGCACTGGCGATCTGCATGTTCATGTCGTTGATCACGGTCACCGCGTCGCCGATCTGGCGCAGCGCCGTCACGGCCTGGCCAACCTGCTCGACACTGCCCTGGGCCTGACGATGGCTGTTGTTCATCGAACCCACCACCTGCTGGGTGCCGTTTTGCAGTTGTTCGATCACCAGACGGGTTTCTTCGACAGACTCCTGGGTTCGCCGCGCCAGGTTGCGCACTTCATCGGCCACCACGGCAAAACCGCGTCCGGCTTCACCGGCACGGGCCGCTTCGATCGCGGCGTTGAGGGCCAGCAGGTTGGTTTGCTCGGCAATCGCACGGATCACTTCCAGTACCGTACCGATCTTCTCGCTGTTGGCGGCCAGGCCTTCGACCTGGATCATGGCCGCGCTCATGTCGGCGGCCAGGTTGTCGATGCTGGCGGTGGTGCGGTCAATCACGGTCAGGCCCTGGCGGGTCGCCTGATCGGCATCCCGCGCAGCATGGGCCGCTTGCGCGGCGCTGCGGGCGACGTCCTGGGCGGTGGCACTCATCTCGTGGGAGGCGGTCGCCACCTGATCCACCTGACGGTATTGCTGCTCCATGCCGGCGCTGGTCTGGGTGGCGATGGCGGACGACTGGTCAGCGGTGCTGCGGGCGTCCTGCACCGAACGTTTCACTTCGGCAATGATCGGTTGCAGCTTGTCGAGGAAACGATTGAACCAGCCGGCCAGTTGGCCCAGCTCATCCTTCTTGTCGTAAGCCAGTCGGCGGGTCAGGTCACCTTCGCCGCTGGCGATGTCTTCGAGCATGTGTGCCACGCCGAGGATCGGTCGGGTGACGCTGCGGGCCATCAGCCACACCAGCACCAGGCCCAGCAGCGCGGCGAGTGCTCCCAAACCGAGCTCGACCAGCGTACCGGTGGTATTGCTGTCATCGAGTTGCTGTTTCAGGGCTTCGGCGGGGCCGACCAGGACTTTCTCCGGCACGTCGAGCAACACGCCCCAGGATTTACCGCCGGGAATCGGCTGGAACGGTGCGAGCACTTTCAGTTGCTGCTGGCTGTGCAGGCTGCCGGTTTTGCTGCTGGCGGCGAGCATGCGCAGCAGTTCGGCGCCGCTGGCCTTGTCCACGGCATCCAGGCGCTGGCTGAGTTTGCTGGCGTCCGGGCTGTAGCCGGCGAGCAGGCCGGCCGGGCTGATGATGCTGACACTGGTCTGGCCGTCGTAGAGTTTCTTGCTCGCCCCCAGACTGACCGCTTGCAGGCTGTTGAGGTTGATGTCGACCGACAGCGAGGCGATGACCTTGCCGTTGACCATCAGCGGGAAAACGATGCTGGTCATCAGCACGTTCTGACCGTCGATCTCATAGAAGTAGGGTTCGATCACACAGGGCTTGAGCGTGGTGCGCGGGCAAGTGAACCAGGCATTGGCCGCTTCGCCGCTGGGGCCGGCGCTGGTATCGGCCATGTCCTTTTCCGGCAGTGCCATCGACGTCACTTTGCCCGGCGTCGGCTGCGACCAGTAGAGGGCAAAACGACCCTTGTCGTTGCTGCCAAGTTCCGCTTGCCCTGCGAACAGTTCGTCCTTGCCGTCCAATCCGTTGGGTTCGAACACCAGGGACAGGCCGAGCAGTTCCGGGTTGGCTTGCAGGGCCGACTTGACCTGGCGGGTCAGGTCTTCGCGCAGGTCGAAGGCATCGAGAAAGCGCTTCTCGGCCTGGTCGCGCAGGAACAGCACCTGTCGCGAGAAACCGTGGCCGTACTGATAGGCGTCCATGAACTGCTGGCGAATCCCCAGCGCCTGGTTTTCGCCCTGGGACTCGATCCGCGCCTGGGCGGCTTCGGTCAGCATCTCCATGCTCGAGGCTTTCACCAGCCCGGAGCTGTGCTCCATGCGGTACAGCGAAAGACCCACCAGCAGGGTCACGATGCCCGCCAGGCACAACCCGGCCAGCAGGGTGATTTTCCATTGAATGGAAAGTTGTCTGAGCGGCATGGAGATGTCCTTGTTCGATAAATATCTGAGACTTTGCCCTGTAGCGGCCGCGATCCGGCTTTCTTTATGCCTCCCCTTGAAAATCGAATCCCCCTGTAGGAGCCGGCTTGCCAGCGAAGACGCCTGAAAGATCGATGCAAGTTTCATGGCCGCCTTCGCTGCGATGCGGCGACCCGACAAGCCAGCTCCTACAGAGGGCGTGTTGGCTTTGACACTGCGCTCACTCTGCGGCAAAGTGCGCGCCCTCTAATAAGACCCATTCCTTTTATCCGCTGGCGGCTCTCGCAGACTGCCGGCCGGACTCTTTTCGCTTGTCCAGAGGTATGACAATGAATGCAGTAATTGCCGCGGTCGGCATCATGCTGGTACTCAGCCTGTCCCGCGTGCATGTGGTGATTGCCCTGATCGTCGGTGCGCTGGTCGGTGGCTTGACCGGTGGCCTGGGGATCGAAGCGACGCTCAAGGCTTTCAACAGTGGCCTCGGTGGCGGGGCGACGGTGGCGTTGTCCTACGCCTTGCTCGGGGCTTTCGCGGTGGCCATTGCCAAGTCCGGCATGGCCCATGCGCTGGCCGACAAGGCCCTGGCGATGGTCGATCGCCAGCACGCCAACGGCGGTGGCCAGGTCAAATGGCTGCTGATCGGCCTGCTCTGGGTCGTGGCCATTGCCTCGCAGAACATCCTGCCGATCCATATCGCGTTCATTCCGTTGCTGGTGCCGCCGCTTCTATATGTGCTGACCAGGCTGCAACTGGACCGTCGCCTGATCGCCTGTGTCATGACCTTCGGTTTGATCACACCCTACATGTTCCTGCCGGTGGGCTTCGGCAACATCTTCCTCAATGAGATCCTGCTGGCCAACGTCGCCCGCAGCGGTGTGGACATTAGCGGCATCAATGTGACCCACGCCATGGGCATTCCAGCCCTGGGCATGGTGGCAGGCCTGCTGATCGCGTTTGTCAGCTACCGCAAGAAGCGTGTCTACGACCTGGAAAAGATCGAACAGGTCGAGCAAGTGGCGGTGCAATACAACCCGCTGAGCCTGATGGTGGCCGGCGTGGCCATCGCGGTGGCATTCATCATTCAGTTGTTGCTGGATTCGATGATTATCGGTGCATTGGCCGGTTTCCTGATTTTCTCGGTGTCGGGCATCGTCAAATGGCGCGACACCGATGACCTGTTCACCGAAGGCATGAAAATGATGGCGATGATCGGCTTCATCATGATCGCAGCCTCAGGCTTTGCCGAAGTGATGAAGGCCACCGGTGAGGTGCAGACGCTGGTCGAGTCGTCGGCGGCGTACATCGATCACAGCAAGGGCATCGGCGCCTTGCTGATGCTGCTGGTGGGGTTGCTGGTGACCATGGGCATCGGCTCGTCGTTCTCCACCGTGCCGATTCTGGCGGCGATCTTCGTGCCGTTGTGCGTGCAACTGGGCTTCAGCCCGATTGCCATCGTGTGCATCGTCGGCACCGCCGGTGCCTTGGGCGACGCCGGTTCACCGGCTTCGGACTCGACCCTCGGCCCGACCTCCGGCCTGAACATCGACGGCCAGCACCATCACATCTGGGACACCGTGGTCCCGACCTTCCTGCACTACAACCTGCCGCTGCTGGCGTTCGGCTGGATTGCGGCGATGGTGCTGTAACCCCGATACCCCTGTAGGAGCGAGCTTGCTCGCGATGGTGTGTCAGCCGACACCAAGGTAGCTGACACACCATCGCGAGCAGGCTCGCTCCTACAAGGGATCTTCAGTGCTCCTGATGACCGCGTTCAACTTTTGCCGCGGCGTGCCGTTAAAGCTTTTAACCACGCCAACAAAATCAAAAGAGTGAACGTCATGCGCATGAGCCTCAAGGCTAAAGTCCTGTCCCTTGCCGTCCTCCCTGTGTTGCTGTTTGCGCTGGTCATCAGCCTGACCACACTGTTCATTCTGCAGGATCAGGCGCGCAAGGAAGTCGAGCAGACCCGCGAGCGCCTGCTCAGCGATGCCAAGGCGACCTTGCAAAGCTACGTGGCCGTGGCCATGACCACGATCAAACCGCTCTACGACGCGGCCGCCCCCGGCGATGGGGCGGCGCGGGCCCAGGTGATCAAGCTGCTGTCGAGCATCACCTATGGCAAGGACGGCTACTTCTTCGGCTATGATTCCAACACCGTGCGCCTGTTCAAGGCCAACAGCCCCGAAGGCGTGGGCCAGAGCTTCAAGGACAACCGCGACCCGAACGGTGTCTACGTCAACCGCGACCTGGTGAAAGTCGCCAGGGACGGTACGCACTACCTGCAATACAGCTCGCCCTTGCCCGGCAACACCCAGGTGCTGGTGCCCAAGCTCGGTTACACCGAATACCTGCCGAAGTGGGACATGGCGGTCGGTACCTCGGTCAATCTCGACGGCATCGAAGCGCAGGTGGCGGTGGTCGAAGCCAAGGTCCAGGAGCGCATGCAAGGCATGGTACTGAGCATCGTCGGCGTGGCGCTCGTGGTGCTGCTGGTGATCGCCGCTGCCGGGATGTTGCTGGCCAACACCATTCTGCGTCCGCTGCATCTGATGAAAGCCAACCTTGACGACATCGCGGCAGGCGAGGGCGATCTGACCCGCCGCCTGACCATCACCAGCCAGGACGAACTCGGTGAACTGGCCGGCTCCTTCAACCGTTTCGTCGACAAGATCCACGGCCTGGTGCGGCAGATCACCGAAATGACCTCGCAACTGACCGGACTGGTGAATCAGGTGTCCGACCAGGCAAATCGCTCGGACCAGGCCATGGAGCGTCAGCGTCACGAAACCGATCAGGTGGCCACGGCCATCAACGAAATGTCGGCGGCGGCCCAGGAAGTGGCCAAGAGCGCGCAGAACGCCGCGGTGGCTGCCCAGCAGACCGACGAAGAAGGCCAGGCTGCCAAGCGTGTGGTGGCCGGCAGCATCGAGAAAATTCATGCGCTGGTGGACGACATCCGCAGCAGCGGCGTGTCCCTCGACAGCCTGCAAAAAGACGTGTCGTCGATCGTCAGCGTGCTCGGGGTGATTCGTTCGATTGCCGAGCAGACCAACCTGCTGGCGCTCAACGCGGCCATCGAAGCCGCCCGTGCCGGTGAGGCCGGGCGCGGCTTTGCGGTGGTGGCCGATGAAGTGCGGGCGCTGGCCAGTCGCACGCAAATCAGCACCCAGGAAATCCAGGGCATGATCGACCGCTTGCAGGCTGGCACCCGCTCGGCGGTAGAGGCGATGCGACGCTCCAGCGAGGCCGGCGACGGCACCTCGGCCCAGGCCAACGAGGCGGGGGCTTCGCTGGACACCATGGCCCAACTGATCGCGACCATCAATTCGATGAACGCGCAGATCGCCAGTGCCGCCGAAGAACAGACCGCCGTGGCCGAAGAGATCAATCGCAGCGTGCATCAGATTGCCGTGGCCGTGGACAGCGTCGCCGACGAAACCCAGCTCGGCGCGCAGACTTCGCGCAGCCTGGCCGACCTCGGTCAGCGCCTGGGCGGTCTGGTGGGGCAGTTCCGGATCTGATGGAACAACTTTTTGTGGCTAGGGGTGTGTTCGACGGAACAGCTTTTGTGGCGAGCGAGCTTGCTCGCGCCGGGCTGCGCAGCGGCCCCAAAAATCTGTGAGCGCTGCGCACTCAAACGGGGGCAAGCCCCCTCGCCACAAAAGATCGCAGCCTGCGGCAGCTCCTACACTTACTGTGTGCATCTGAGCACTGGCGACCACACAAGAGGAGTCAGCCCCATGATTGACCGCGAAAGTATCTGCGATTGCCCGAAATGTTCCTGCAAACTCGGTGAACATCCGATTGCCCGCCACGGCAAGCACTACTGCTGCGAAGCCTGTGCCAAGCATCACGAGCATGGCGAAGAGTGCGCTTCCCAAGGCTGCAAGTGTGCCCACTGATAACCACGGCACACGCAAAAGTGGGGCCTAGTCCGGCTCCACTTCCAGCCTGAGGCTGTCATCTTCCAGGCGTTCGCTGTGGCGGACGGTGCCTTGCAGGCGCCGGCCTTCGACCCGCACCACCAAGGTCTTCGCTTGCTCCAGATCTTCCGGCAGTGGTGCCAGCACCCGTATGGCGAAGCAAAATGGGTCATTTTCGACCTGCTCCAGTCCGATCAGGCACTCGGCGCTTTTGCTGATGCGCCCCGATAGCGTGTCCAGACCGTAGTCCAGCCGCGCAGGGCTGCTGACAGGTGTCGCGGTCATTTTCCTTCTCCCCCGATCCTGATGGTTGCCAGTGATCAGTTCGCCGGCCGCCACTTGACGTTTTCCACGCCGAATTTTTCCGCCATCGGCTTGCTGGTCTTTTGCACTTTCTCGCGTCCGAAACGGGGGATTCGTCCCACTCCCGCGTCACAGCTCGCCCAATGCCAGGCTTCTGCGTTATCCATTTTTTCCAGGCGGATAATGAATGATTTTGGAGCGCCATGGAGGGTGTACTCGACGACGAATAATTTTGCACTGTTCATAAAGCTCCGGTTCCTCCCTGTTGTACATAAAAGGATCGCGCGCCATCTGGAAAATTCACTCGGTTTGTCGGACGGCGGCGGTTGCTGGCGACAAGTTCGGCGCCTCGTTACCATGGGGCCTTCCCGCCCCCCAATGAACATAGACCATGGCCCTCGCCGCACCACCTGACCTGAGTGACACCGATGTGCCCGTGCAACCGCTGGCTCGCACCTATCCGCGCGGGTTGTACATCGAGCCTCACGAGCACGTCTGGGGCCAGTTGCTGTATGCGATGAGCGGGGTGATGTGGGTCGAGACGCCGCACGAGGCGCTGGTGGTGCCACCGCAGCGGGCGGTGTGGTTGCCGCCCGGCGTGCCCCACGGGATTCGCGTGGTGTCCGACCTGCAAATGCGCAATATCTACTTACGCCCGTCCCTGGCGGTGACCCTGGATGACAGCGTGCAAGTCATTGAGGTCGGCGGTTTGCTGCGCGAGCTGATCGTCGCTCTGGTGGAACAGGGCAACGACGGGCCGCCCGAGTATTACGACGCGCTGGTGGGGCTGGCGCTGCTGGAACTCAAGCGCGCCAGGCGTTCGCTGCTGAAAATCCCGCTGCCGGACGATTCCGACCGGCGATTGATGAATTTGTGTCAGGCGGTCATGGCTGCGCCGTCACTGGATATTCCTTTCGAACAGCATGCGGATAACGCCGGTGCCAGCGTGCGGACCCTGGCGCGGCTGTTCAAGGACGGTCTGGGCATGGGCTTCGCCGAGTGGCGGCGACAGGTGCAACTGGCGACGGCGGTGGCCGAGTTGATCCAGGGCGTACCGGTCAGTGCGATTGCCCGGGAGCTGGGCTATTCGCCGAGCAGCTTCAGTGACATGTTTCGTCGTGAGCTGGGTGTCGCCCCCTCGCAGTTTCCTGCGGCGCAACGCCAGGACTGAGTTCACAGGCGCCGTGCTTTGGCCGAAATTCAGAAGCACTTGGCCGATGCTCAAAGGTGTCGCCCTCTAGACTCAGCGCATACCTCAATTGCCCCTGGAGTCTGTCATGAACCTCCTCATGTCACTGGCCATCGGTCTGGGCGTCGGTCTGCTCTACGGCGCCCTGGATTTTCGTTCCCCCGCCCCCCCGGCCATCGCGCTGGTAGGCCTGCTTGGCATGCTCGCCGGCGAAAAGCTCTGGCCGATGGGCCGAGAACTGGTGGCTGGCTGGGTCTCCTGAACCCTTCCTTTATTCAATGGACACGCCCATGAAAGCTCTGCAATTCGACAAAACCGGTGATCTCTCGGCCCTGCGCTACGTTGAGGTGCCGACCCCCGTGCCCGGCGCCGATGAAGTGCTGGTGGAGATTAAGGCCGCTGGTCTGAACCCCAGCGATGTGAAGAACGTGCTGGGACGTTTTCCCTACACCACCTTGCCACGGATTCCCGGTCGGGATTTTGCCGGGGTGGTCGTGGCCGGCCCGCAGGCGCTGATCGGCCGGGAAGTCTGGGGCACCGGGCGGGAACTGGGTTTTTTCGCCGACGGATCCCACGCGCAGTTCGTCAAGCTGCCGGCCAATGGCGTGGCGCTCAAACCCACGCACCTGAGCTTCGCCCAGGCCGCCAGCCTCGGCGTCCCGTACACCACGGCGTGGGATGCGTTGGAGCGTAGCCTGGTGACGGCCGAAACCCGATTGCTGGTCATCGGTGGCGGGGCGGTCGGCAGTGCGGCGCTGGCCCTGGCCAAGGTGCGTGGTGCCCGGGTGCTGGCGGCCGCGCGACGTCCGGAACAGGTCAAGGACTTGCAGGATCAGGGCTATCAGACCCTGCAACTGGAAAAACCCGAAGACCTCGGGGCTCAGGTCAACGCCGTGTATGCCGGCGGTGCCGACGTGATTTTCGACACCACCGGTTTCTGGCTGCCGGCCTCGGTACCCGCCCTGGCCGCATTCGGCCGCATCGCGATCATCGCAGCGCCCGTGGACGGTCACGTGCAGTTGCCGGCCTTGGCGTTGTATCGCAAGGGTGGCTCAGTGGTGGGGATCAACTCGTTGCTGTACGGGGTACAGGCGTGCGCGGCGATGCTCGAGCAGTTTGGCAAGTTTTTCGATCAGGATCTGTTGCCGTTGCCGCAGGGTCTGTTCGAGTCGCCACTGGCTGAAGGCCTGGAGCGCTATGCCGAAGTGAATCAAGGCAGCGGTGACAAGGTGATTCTGTTGCCATAACCACAAGGTCCGTGGCTGCACAATGCCTTGCGCAGGCCTCGCTCTGTTAGAATCGGCCCCATTGACCCAATGAGGTACCCCCATGAGCGAGCCGATTCGCCTGACCCAATACAGCCACGGCGCCGGTTGCGGTTGCAAGATTTCCCCCCAGGTGCTGGAAGTGATCCTGGCCGGTAGCGGGGCGCAGAACCTCGACCCGAAACTCTGGGTCGGCAACGCCTCGCGCGACGACGCGGCGGTGTATGCCATCGACGAAGAACGCGGCGTGGTCTCGACCACCGACTTTTTCATGCCGATCGTCGACGATCCCTTCGATTTCGGCCGAATTGCCGCCACCAATGCCATCAGCGACATCTACGCCATGGGCGGCGATCCGTTGATGGCGATTGCGATTCTGGGCTGGCCGGTGAACGTACTGGCCCCGGAAATTGCCCGGGAAGTGATACGCGGCGGCCGTGCGGTGTGTGACGCGGCGGGCATCCCGCTGGCAGGCGGGCACTCCATCGACGCGCCAGAACCGATCTTTGGCCTGGCCGTCACCGGTCTGGTGGAAAAGCGCCACATGAAGCGCAACGACACCGCCACCGCCGGTTGCCTGCTCTACCTCACCAAGCCCCTGGGCATCGGCATCCTCACCACCGCCGAGAAAAAGGGCAAATTGCGCAGCGCCGACATCGGCCTGGCCCGGGACTGGATGTGCACCCTGAACAAACCCGGCAGCCGTTTCGGCAAGCTCGACGGCGTGACCGCGATGACCGACGTCACCGGTTTCGGCCTGCTCGGGCACCTGGTGGAAATGGCCGACGGCAGCCAGCTCACGGCGCGCATTGAATATGAGCGCGTACCGCGCCTGCCGGGGGTCGAATATTACCTGGAGCAGGGCTGCGTACCGGGCGGGACTTTGCGCAATTTCGACAGCTACGCCAGCAAGCTCGGACGCCTCCAGGAACTGCACAAACGCGTGCTCTGCGACCCGCAGACCAGCGGCGGTCTGCTGATTGCCGTGACGCCGCAAGGCAAAGAGCAATTCCTTTCTGTGGCCGCTGAGCTGGGGCTGAGCCTGGAACCGATCGGTGAACTGGTCGAGCGACAGAGCAACGCGGTCGAGGTGTTTTGATGTCTGTCGATTACACCGATTACCGCGACATCTTCCTCAACGACCGGCCCATGATGGACGCCCGCGCGCCGGTCGAATTCAACAAGGGCGCGTTTCCCGGCGTGATCAACCTGCCGTTGATGAATGACCATGAACGCCAGCGGGTCGGCACCTGCTACAAGCAGCACGGTCAGCAAGCGGCCATTGTGCTGGGGCATCAACTGGTGTCGGGCGAGGTCAAGGCCGAACGCATCCAGGCCTGGGCCGATTTTGCCCGGGCGCATCCGGATGGCTTGCTGTATTGCTTTCGCGGCGGCCTGCGCTCGCAAATTGTCCAGCAATGGCTCAAGGACGAGGCCGGCATCGACTACCCACGGGTGGGCGGCGGCTACAAGGCCATGCGCACCTTCCTGCTGGACACCCTCGATCAAGCCGTGGCCCAGTGCGATTTCGTCCTGTTGGGCGGGATGACCGGCACCGGCAAGACCGAGGTGCTCACGCAACTGAACAACGGCATAGACCTTGAAGGTCATGCCAACCATCGCGGCTCCAGTTTCGGCAAGCGCGCCACGGGCCAACCCTCGAATATCGACTTCGAAAACCGCCTGGCCATCGACGTGCTGAAAAAACGCGCCCGGGGCATCGAGCAGTTCGTACTGGAAGACGAAAGCCGTGCGGTGGGCAGTTGTGCGCTGCCGTTGCCGCTGTACCAGGGCATGCAGCAGTTTGCGATGGTCTGGCTGGAAGACAGCCTTGAAGGTCGGGTCGAGCGGATCCTGCGCGACTACGTGGTGGATCTGTGCGCCGAATTCATCGGCGTGCATGGTGAGGAGGGCTTTGCGCTGTTTTCCGAGCGGTTGCTGGCGAGCCTGAACAATGTACAGAAACGCCTGGGCGGCGAACGTCATCGGCGCCTGCTGGCATTGATGGAAGAAGCATTGGCGGAGCAGGCCCGCAGTGGCGCGGTGGATCTGCACCGGGGCTGGATCGAAGGGTTGCTGCGCGAGTATTACGATCCAATGTATGCGTTCCAGCGCGAGAAGAAAGACGCACGGATCGAGTTTGCCGGGGAGCGGGGGGCGGTTCTCGAGTATTTGCGCGAGCGGGTCTGCAAGCGGGAGTGATGTAGCTTGTGCCGGCCCCTTCGCGAGCAAGCCCGCTCCTACATTGGATCTGCGCCGTACACAAAAACTGTGTTCACCGAAGATTACTGTAGGAGCGAGCTTGCTCGCGAAGAGGCCTGATCAGGCATGGCAGAAATCAGGTCGGACAAGTCTCTGAGCCATTATCCAGCCCTTGCTTGTACACATGGCTCTGCAAACTGGCCTTGCCGTCGTGCCAGGTCAGGGTCAGCACATACAGCGAGTCGTAATCATTGGACTCCCAGTCGTCGATGATCTTTGCATCCTTGCCGGTGACTTCGCCTGCCACCGTGTTGATCAGCTCCGGCAGGTAGCCGTGGGACCAGGCGGTGTAGATGACCGAGTTGTGATACTTGCCCTGGAGCAGTTCTTCGGCCAGGTCATCGGTGTCATTGGCGGAATAATTGATGTTCACCGGCAGGCCCAGCTTGATGGCGGCGGGGCTGATGGTCATCAGGGGGCGGATGTAACTGTAGGAATTGTCGAACTCGCCTTCCTCGACGTTACGGGTCGGGTTGGCCGCGAACACATAGTTGGCCTTGCCGAACTTTTCCGGCAGCAGCGTGGCCAGGTCGATGGCGCGGTTCAGGCCCTGGCAATTGAGCTGGCCCAGGCCGCCGGCGGGTTTTTCCCCGTGGCGCAGGAAGACCAGCGTCTGGGTGCCATCCATCGGTTGGGCGCGGCTAGGGCCCGACTCCAGCGACAGGAACAACGCGCTGACCACCAACAAGGCGGGCAACAAAAGGTAAGCGCGATGCTTAAAGCGTTGGGCAAAATTGAACAGGTTCATGAATAAAGGGATCTTCAGCACTATTCGGTTAAGGCTGACAAACCTTTACACCACGATTTGCCTGGTGCTTTCCATGTCGTTGAAACCGGTCCGTTTTCAAAGGAGTGGTGCTCTGAGTCCCCTGAACCCGTTTGGTTCGATTCCGGCCAAAAGCGCAGCAATGTACCGGTAACCTTCAACGGGTTGCAGCGAAGGATATCGACAGGATGTTTCGAATTTGTGGCTAAGGTACACCGGATGGTGTTGAAACCGGTCGTGATCTCTTTTGATCTCCTCTATCAGCGAGATTGATGGCTTCAAGGGATCGCTGAGTGGATATCTACATTATGATCGTCACTCTCAATGTCTTCGTGGATCCCGCCCATGACCGATTTGTCCGCATTCCCCATCACCCGCAAATGGCCTGCCCAATACCCGGAGTGGATTCAGCTGTACTCCTTGCCGACCCCCAACGGCGTCAAGGTCTCGATCATGCTCGAAGAGATCGGCCTGCCTTATGAACCGCACCGGGTAGGCTTCGACACCAATGACCAGATGTCCCCGGAATTCCTGTCGTTGAACCCCAACAACAAGATCCCGGCGATCCTCGACCCCCACGGCCCGGACGACCGGCCGCTGGCGCTGTTCGAGTCGGGGGCGATCCTGATCTACCTGGCCGACAAGAGCGGGCAACTGCTGGCCCAGGAATCGGCTGCGCGCTACGAAACGATCCAGTGGCTGATGTTCCAGATGGGCGGGATCGGTCCGATGTTCGGCCAACTCGGGTTTTTCAACAAATTTGCTGGCAAGGACTACGAAGACAAGCGTCCCCGTGACCGCTACGTCGAGGAGAGCAGACGCCTGCTCAAGGTGCTCGACGGCCGGCTTGAAGGGCGCGACTGGATCATGGGCGAGCGCTACACCATCGCCGACATCGCCACCTTCCCGTGGGTGCGTAACCTGATCGGCTTCTATGAAGCCGGCGATCTGGTGGGCATTCAGAACTTCCCTAACGTCACGCGGGTGCTGGAGCGGTTCCTGGCACGGCCGGCGGTGATGCGCGGGCTGCAGATTCCGAGCCCGGTTTCGGGTTGAACACCATCCCCTGTAGGAGCCGGCTTGCCGGCGAAGGCGGTGGGTCAGACAGTATCAATGTTGCCTGACACTACGCCTTCGCTGGCAAGCCAGCTCCTACTGGGGGGTTGTGTTGAATCAGGGAGTGCCAAAAAACGGCCGGATCCCGTGATCGCGGAAGTACCGTTCGATCACTTTCGGGTCCGCACACGTCTCGGCAATCGCCACGTAGGTATCGGGCCGCAGCAGATAAAAGCCGTTGCGCCCCAGGTTTGCCGCTTCGAACGCCGGCCGCCAGTCGAACACATGCAGCGGTAGATGGTGCTCGTTGCACCAGGCGATCATCTCGTCGCTGGTGTCGCCATAGACATGCACCTGCCAGGTCAGGCATTTCAGCGACTCAAAGTTATCCCCCTCACCGTCATGGGCCCAGGGCAGGCGATCACCGCCATGCACGTGCCCGGCAACGCCCGTGCTCAATGGCATGCCCCGATAATTCAGGGTGATCTGCGACACTGTGCGAAACAGGAACTGACGGGAGGTTTCGAACGAGGTCATTTTCGGTAACAAGAACGGGGCCAGGCGCGTACGCAGCAAATCGGCAATCGGTCCGTCGGCGGTGACGAAAGTGAAGACCCGGTCGGTGGTGGCCACCAGTTTGCGGGCGAAGGCGATGCGCTCGGTTTCATAGGTGTCGAGCAGTCTGGCCTCGGCGCCGCCGCTCAACACTGCCGCGAGTTTCCAGGCCAGGTTGATGGCGTCGCCGATCCCGGTGTTCATGCCCTGGCCGCCCGCAGGACTATGGACGTGGGCAGCATCGCCCAATAAAAACGCCCGGCCGTCGCGGAAGTGATCCGCCACCCGGTGATGCACGCGGTAGGTCGAAAACCAGTTCAGTTGCTCGATTTTCACTTTCATGTGCTCGATGGCCCGGCTGCTGACGTCCTCGAAGCGCAGGGTCTCGGCGTGTTCGGCGCGTTCGTCGCGCACCGTGCCGATCAAGCGCGCGCGACCACCGCTTCCAAGCGGGAATACGGCGAGGAAGTCCGCCTCGTCGAGATCCACATGCAATTCGCCGTTGAATGTCGGGCCGCTGCCCTGCACGTCGGCGACGTAGAAAATCTGTTGGTAGGTCCCGCCGGGAAACCCGGTGTCCAGGGTCTTGCGCACAATCGACCGGGCTCCGTCGCACCCGGCCAGGTAACAGGCCTGGCAGATTTCCTGTTGACCGTCAGGCAGGTGCAGCGTGGCCGTGATGCCGTCTGCGGTTTGCTCGAAGCCTGACAGTTCGGTGTTGCGTTCCACCGTGATACCGAAGGCTTCCAGGCGCTCGATCAACAGCCGTTCGTGTTCGTCCTGCGGGAAGATTTCGAGAAACGAGTAGGGCGTCAGGCCCTCACCGATCTGAGACAGGGGCAGGTGCGCCACGGGCTCACCCTTGACCCAGAAGTTGCCGGCCTTTACTTGATGGCCGTTTTGCACCACGGCGTCGTCCAGTCCGAGCTGGCGATACAACTCCAGCGTCCGTGCCTGGACGGCCAGCGCCCGGGAGGTTGTGCCGGGGGCGGAGGTTTTATCGACGATCCGCACGCGCACACCCAGTTTGCTCAGCCACAACGCCAGGACCAGCCCGGTCGGGCCGGCGCCGATGATCAACACGTCGCTGCGGTGCATGAACCTGTCCTCCTCGCTATGTGGAACAAGTATGGTCCAGTCGGGGAGGGCGGCAACCATCGGACTGCCATGGCCGTAGCCGCTGACCTGCCATTGGTCGTATGGTTAGCCCGGACCAACGGATCAGATGGAACGACATGCAAATCAGATTGATCACAAGCGTCGCCGTGTTGCTGGTTTTGACCGGTTGCGGCAGCCAGCGGACCCAGGAGTCGACGATGCGCACCCCGGCCCAAGTGAAGGCAGAGATTGTGCGTTTGCTGCCGACGAAAGCTGCCGATCCCCAGGGTTGGGCCACGGATATCCAGGTGGCATTTACCGCGCAAGACATCTCGCCGACCACGAAAAACCTGTGCTCGGTGCTGGCCGTGACCGAACAGGAGTCGACTTTTCAGGTCGACCCGGGCGTACCGGGCCTGGGCAAGATTGCCCGCGACGAAATCGACCGTCGCGCCGCCAAGGCACACATTCCCGGCCTGCTGGTGAGCGGTGCGTTAATGCTCGATTCGCCCAACGGTAAAAGCTACAGCAACCGCCTGAATGCCGCGCGCAGTGAAAAGGAACTGAGTGCGATTTTCGACGACTTCATCGACATGGTACCGATGGGAAAAAAACTGTTCGGCGGCTTCAACCCGGTGCATACCGGCGGGCCGATGCAGGTCGGTATTGATTTTGCCGAGCAGCAGGCCAAGGGCTATCCGTACCCGGTGAAGGGCTCGATTCGCCATGAAGTGTTCACCCGGCGCGGCGGCATGTATTTCGGCATCGCGCATCTGCTTGGGTACCCGGTGAGCTACCCGCAGCCGCTGTACCGTTTTGCGGACTTCAATGCGGGTTGGTACGCCAGCCGCAACGCCGCGTTTCAGAACGCAGTGAGCCGGGCGTCCGGTATCCCGTTGGCGCTGGATGGCGATCTGGTGAACTACGGTTCGATCATGCCCGGCACCACGGAACTGGCCGTGCGCACCCTCGGCAAGCAACTGGGCCTGCGCAATCCGACGATCCGCGAGCAACTGGAAGAGGGGAAAACCCTGGCGTTCGAAGACAGCAAACTCTATCGGCGGGTTTTCGAACTGGCCGAACGGGCCGAGGGCCGGCCGTTACCCCGTGAGGTGTTGCCGGGGATTGTGCTGCAAAGCCCGAAAATCACCCGCAAACTCACCACTGCGTGGTTCGCCAAACGGGTCGATGAACGTTACCAACGCTGCATGGCGCGGGCGGGGAAGTAATTGCGGTGCAAAAAAATCATAAAAAACCCGGCGGGTGAGGCCGGGTTTTCGTCGAGTCCTGCGATGAAGCACTGCATTCAGACAGCGCGGTTTTCGATCAGACGATCCGAACCGCCTTCAGCGACGCGGTTTTCCAGCAGCTTGTCGGAACCGCCTTCAGCGACGCGGTTTTCCAGCAGTTTGTCGGAACCGCCTTCAGCGACGCGGTTTTGCAGCAGTTTGTCGGAACCGCCTTCGGCAACGCGGTTTTCCAGCAACTTGTCGGAACCGCCTTCAGCGACGCGATTTTGCAGCAGCTTGTCGGAACCGCCTTCAGCGACGCGATTTTGCAGCAGTTTGTCGGAGCCACCTTCAGCCACACGGCTTTCAATCAGACGATCCGAGCCGCCTTCAGCGACCACAGGTTGAGCAGAGGTAGCGGCGAAAGCGTTAACTGCGAAAACCGAGAAAGCGATGCTGAGGAGGGTCTGGCGTTTCATGATGGTGTGCTCCGGGGTGCTTGTGAGTGGGTATGGAGCAGATGTTACGCCGGAGATTTTTTAAGAGAACTTCATTGAAATGATGGTGAGTATCGACCGCAATGATAGGGCCTGCGCCATACCTGTTGTGAGCGTGATGGTGCGATCGTCGGATGGCCGTGTGTGGCGGTTGGCGGCTTCTACACTGGATAGCTGGCGCGTTCCTCTGCCGGGACGGATGATGAGGCACTGCAGAGATCGCGGTGTGAAAGGAGACGTTTATGTACCAGCTCTACGGTTTTCAGAACTCCGGGGCGGCAGCCATCGAAGCCGCCCTTGAACTCTGTGATGTTCCTTATCGCTTCATCGATGTCGAGACCTCCGCGGAGGCGGCCCAGGCGCTGGAGAAACTCAACCCGCTCAAACAGATTCCGACCTTGCAGCTACCCGATGGCGGCGTCCTGACCGAGAGCGCGGCGATCCTGATTCACCTCGGGCTGACCTTTCCCGCATCGGGGTTGTTGCCGTCAGACCCGGCCGAGCGGGCCCAGGCCATTCGCGGCATGGCGTACATCGTCAGCAATTGCTATGCGGCCATCGGCATCATTGATTACCCCGAACGCTGGCTGGTCAAGGCGGATGAGTCGTCCAGGCACAACCTCATGGAGGGCGCCCGTCGGCGCCTGCACTGGAGTTGGGAGGTGTTTGCCGATCAGTTCTCGGGCGAGTTGTATCTGGGCAGCGAGAAGCCTGGGGCGCTGGATGTGCTGGCGGCGGTGGTCTCGCGATGGGCGGGTAGTCGGGAGCATTTGCGTAATGCCAGGCCGGGTTTTTTCGCCTGGCTGGAACGCATCGACCGTTACCCGGCGCTGACGCCGGTATTCGCCCGGCATTGGCCAGCCTGAAATCACTGAAAACCAAATGTGGGAGCGAGCTGTGGCGAGGGGGCTTGTCGGAACGCCGCATCGCCCCGTTTGAGTGCGTAGCACTCACAAGATCTTTGGTGCATCAGAGATTTTGGGGCTGCTTCGCAACCCAACGGGGGCAAGCCCCCTCACCACAGGGCTCGCTCCTACAGGGGTGCGGCGTGTGCGGATTTATTCCCCGCGAATGTACTGCTCCAGCTGCTTGATCAGCTCTGCCTGTTCGGCGATCGCTTCCTTGACCAGGTCACCGATCGACAACAGGCCAATCAATTTGCCGCCTTCCACCACCGGCAAGTGCCGCAGGCGTTTATCGGACATGATGCCCAGGCAGGTCTCCACGGTTTGATGGGTGTCGACGGTAATCACCGGCGACACCATGATGTCGCGCACCGGCGTACCCACCGAAGAGCGGCCGTGCAGCACCAGTTTGCGTGCATAGTCCCGTTCGCTGATGATGCCCAGCACTTCATCATTCTCCACCACCAACAAGGCGCCGACGTTTTTCTCGGCCATCTTCATCAGCGCCTCGAGCACCATGTGATCGGGTTTGATCTGGTGCACTTCCTGATTCTTCTGATCTTTGAGCTTGAGCAGTTGGGCGACGGTTTTCATGGTGGTTACTCGGGTGTTGTCGTTGTTCTTGAAGAATCGTAGACGCGAGCGTTCAGGGCAAGGGCGAAAGCGGCAGATAACGCGCAAAAAACGTCATTCGGCGGTTTTTCTTTGGCAATCCCCACATTTTCGGCCAACGAACCACCTGTAGGAGCGAGCTTGCTCGCGATGGTCGTTAACGATAACGCGTATTTACTGGCTAAACGCGGCGCTCTTGAGTCCATCGTCGGAACGCCGCCCGGAGCAAGCTCGCTCCTACAGAGGACTACATTCGCTTAAGTGAACAACATTGGCTCCCACAGGGACGGTGTCTGCCTGACAGACCTGCGGCAAACGCGCTATCGCGACGGATGACGGGTAGAATCACCCTCTGAATCAGTTTCGAGGTTTGCAGTGGTGGATCTACAGCAGGGCTTCGTCCTGACCCGGCATTGGCGCGACACCCCGGGCGGCACGGAAGTCGAGTTCTGGCTGGCGACCGACAGCGGTCCCCTGCGCATCCGCCTGCCTCATCAACCGTCGGTGGCGTTCATCCCTGCTGCGCAGCGTCAGGCGGCCGAAGGCGTTTTGCATGACGAGAAGAACGTCGAGCTCAGGCCCCTGGCCCTGCAGGATTTCGAACATCGCCCGGTCCTCGGACTTTACTGCCAGCAACATGGCCAGTTGATGCGCCTGGAAACCGCGCTGCGCCGGGCCGGTGTCGAGGTGTTCGAAGCCGACGTGCGCCCGCCGGAACGCTACATGATGGAACGCTTCATCACCGCGCCGGTGCGCTTCGGTGGCACGCCGAATGCCGAGGGCCTGCTACTCGACGCGCAGATGAAACCCGATCCCGACTACCGGCCGAACCTCAGACTGGTATCCCTGGACATCGAAACCACGGCCCGGGGCGAGTTGTATTCCATTGCCCTGGAAGGTTGCGGCGAGCGTCAGGTGTACATGCTCGGTCCGCCCAATGGCGACGCCAGCCAGGTGGATTTCCAGCTCGAATACTGCGATTCGCGGACTCTGCTGCTGAAAAAACTCAACGAATGGTTTGCCCGCTTCGACCCCGACGCGATCATCGGCTGGAACGTCGTGCAGTTTGACTTGCGGGTGCTTCACGAACACGCCCGGCGCCTGGCGGTGCCGTTGAAACTGGGGCGTGGCGGCGAGGAAATGCAGTGGCGAGAACACGGCAACGGCAACCATTACTTCGCTTCTGCGGCTGGCCGCCTGATCATCGACGGTATCGAGGCCCTGCGCTCGGCGACCTGGAGTTTCCCCTCGTTCAGCCTGGAAAACGTCGCGCAAACCCTGCTCGGCGAGGGCAAGTCCATCGACAACCCGTACCAGCGCATGGACGAAATCAATCGCATGTTCGCCGAGGACAAACCGGCGCTGGCCACCTATAACCTCAAGGACTGCGAACTGGTCACGCGGATTTTCGCCAGGACCGAGCTGCTCACCTTCCTGTTGGAGCGAGCCAGCGTCACCGGTTTGCCGGCCGATCGCATGGGCGGTTCGGTGGCGGCGTTCACGCACCTGTACATGCCGCTGATGCACCGTCAGGGTTTCGTTGCGCCGAATCTTGGTAGCAAGCCACCCGAAGCCAGCCCCGGCGGTTTTGTCATGGATTCGCAACCGGGACTGTACGAATCGGTGTTGGTGCTCGACTACAAAAGCCTCTATCCGTCGATCATCCGCACCTTCCTGATCGACCCCGTGGGGCTGATTGAAGGGCTCGAGCACCCGGACGACAGCGAGTCGGTGCCGGGTTTTCGTGGCGCGCGCTTTTCTCGCATCCGGCATTGCCTGCCATCCATCGTCGCCCGGGTGGCCGAAGGCCGGGAAACCGCCAAGCGCGAACACAACGCGCCGCTGTCCCAGGCGCTGAAAATCATCATGAACGCGTTCTACGGAGTGCTCGGCTCCAGCGGTTGTCGCTTCTTCGACACGCGCCTGGCTTCGTCCATCACCTTGCGCGGGCACGAGATCATGCTGCGCACCCGCCAGTTGATCGAGGCCCAGGGGCATGCAGTGATTTATGGCGACACCGATTCGACCTTCGTCTGGCTGCGTCGCGCCCATGGTCAGCAGGAGGCGGCGCAGATCGGCCAGGCGCTGGTGGCGCACGTCAATCAGTGGTGGCGCGAGCACGTGCAGCAGGAATACGGCTTGCAAAGCGTTCTCGAATTGCAGTTCGAAACCCACTACAAGCGCTTTTTGATGCCGACCATCCGCGGCGCTGAAGAAGGCAGTAAAAAGCGCTACGCGGGGCTGGTGACCCGTGCCGATGGCAGCGACGAAATGGTCTACAAAGGCCTGGAAACCGTACGCACCGACTGGTCGCTGCTGGCCCGGCAATTCCAGCAGGAGCTGTATTCGCGGATCTTCCTGCGCCAGCCCTACCAGGACTATGTGCGTGACTACGTGCGCAAGACCCTGGCCGGTGAATTCGATGACCGGCTGGTCTACCGCAAGCGCCTGCGCCGCAGCCTCGATGACTATCAGCGTAACGTGCCACCCCATGTGCGCGCGGCGCGCCTGGCCGATGAGTACAACGACCGCCAGGGTCGCCCGCGGCAATACCAGAACGGCGGCTGGATCAGCTACGTGATCACCGTTGCCGGCCCCGAGCCGCTGGAAGTGCGCAGCGCGCCTATCGATTACGACCACTACATCACCCGGCAACTGCAACCGGTTACGGACGCGATACTGCCGTTTGTCGACGACGACTTCTCAACCCTGATTGGGGGGCAACTGGGCCTGTTTTGAGTCCATCAGCGACAAGGTCCAGTCATCCAGGATGCCGTGGAAGTATTGGTTCAGGGCTTGCTGGAAAAGGCTGTCGGCAGCGGTGACCTGGGCAAACAGGGTCATCGAGGAATGAAACTTCAGGTCGTCGGGATGGCCGAAAATCCCGGCCACCGAGCGCTCCCGGATGTTCAGCACTTCCTGAGTGCAGGAGCGTAGCCGGGCGCCCAGCAACGGGTGCTCAAGGTAGGCCAGGGCTTCCTCCCGCGAGCGGATGGCAAAGCGGCGCGACATCTCGCTGCCGCCGAGCCCGGCAAACTGCGGAAAAATGAACCACATCCAGTGACTGCGCTTGTGCCCGTTGTTCAGCTCGGTTTGAACCCGGTCGAACACCGGGTCCTGAGCATCGAGAAAACGTTGCAGATTGAACGGGTCCAGGTGGTCGGTGCTTCTCATGGTGAAGCTCTCTGACTGACTGCGGTGGTTCAGACCATGGCCAGCCGCTGTTTGCGTTGTGGCGCGTGAAACGCTTGGTCCAGCGCCTCCAGATCCCCGGCTTCAAGCTGCAATCTGGCAGCTTGGGCATTGAGCTGTACATGCTCGGGGCGGACCGCTTTGGGGATAGCGATCACGCCGTCCTGACGCACAATCCATGCCAGCGCAACTTGCGCCGGCGTCACGCCGTGTCGGGCGGCCACCTGTTTGAGAGTGGCATTGGCGAGCAGTTTTCCGCCCTGGTCGATCGGACAGTAAGCCATGACCGGCAGCCGTCGTTGTCGGCTCCAGGGTAATAAATCAAATTCTATGCCCCGTTGTGCCAGGTTGTAGAGCACCTGATTGGTGGCGCAGGCCGGGGCGTCCAGTTCCAGCAAGTCGTCGAGGTCGAAATTGGACACGCCCCAACGCCCGATCTTGCCGTCTTCGCGCAGGCGTTCGAAGGCTTCAACGGTTTCTTCCAGCGGATACTGGCCGCGCCAATGCAGCAGATACAGATCGATGTAATCGGTGCCGAGCCGGCGCAGGCTTCGCTCGCATGCCAGGGGAATGCCCTGGCGGCTCGCGTTGTGCGGGTACACCTTGCTGACCAGAAAGACGCTGTCGCGCTGGCCGGCGATGGCATCGCGGACCACTTCCTCGGCGCCGCCTTCGGCGTACATTTCAGCGGTGTCGATCAGGGTCATGCCCAGTTCGATACCCAGGCGCAGGGCCGCGACTTCTTCCGTGTGCCGTGAGCCGTCTTCGCCCATCTGCCAGGTCCCCTGGCCGATAACCGGGACCCTGGCGCCAGCCAATTCAAGCGTGCGCATGCAAACCCTCCTGTGTGTACCGAGCTAATGATTTTCTGATCCGTTTTTTCTTTGAACATTCCCCTGCCAGTGATCGATTGGTGCCGCCCGATACTGCACTTTTTCGCAATGTCCGGCTCTATCCATGGCAGCCTGCGGCGATCCCCACCGTCGGCCCATGCCCAAGTCCAAGAACCCATGGCTCGAGTTTCACCCGCGATCAGCACAAAAATCCGCCGTCATTGCCTGCTGCTGGCAGGTCTGTCGATGTTCTTCGTCACCGGTTGCAGCCAGCAGCAGGGTGGCGACATCATCACCCAGATGCGCGAGGGCAAACCCCAGGAGTTCCTGCAAACCAGTGTCGATCGCATGGCCACCCTGACCATGCTCGATAACCTCAACAGCCTTTACCTGCTGATGAGCAAGCTCTACCTGCGCAACCCCGATGAGCTGAAAAAGTCCGGTTTTCTCGATGCCCGCACGGCCGGCAAGCAAGTGCGCATGGCCATCGAACAGCAGCAGCCGTTGCCGACCCTGGGCGGTAAAAAAGACCTCGCGGCTCTGCGTTTTGCCATGAGCCCGGAGTTTCTCGGCGATCGGGTCGGGGCGTTCATCTATGCCATCGGCAGCATGCTGGTGACCGCCCATGGCAATCGCCTCGAGTTCTACATGACCGATACGATCAACCCGGTATTCGTCAGTAATGCCGCGCGCAACATCGAGATCGCCACCTGGATCCTCAGCCAGCGACAGAACAAAGAAGGCCAGCCCTTGCTGTTCTCCAATGAAATCTCGGAGGAGGGCAGCAACCTGAGCTTTGCCGTCGAGTTTGGCAAGATCGTCGCCCGGCTGGACCTGCTGACCCAGATGCTCGACGAGCGCTACCGGCGCATCGGTTTGAACTATGCCCAGAGCCTGGTGCTCCTGAATTTCCTGCCGGTGCAGTGAACCCTGTAGGAGCGAGCCTGCTCGCGATGGCTGAGCGTCAGTCGACATTGATGCCAACTGATACACCGCTATCGCGAGCAGGCTCGCTCCTACAGGGGGGACGGTGCTTAAGGCATAAAGATAGATCGCATCGATATAACTGGTTATAAGAAATGTCGCTATGCTGCGGACCAGATTTCCCTTGCGATCTTTGTGGACGTATTCATGGATTTAGTGAACATCGGGTTGGTCGTTGCCGGGCTGGTTGTCGGCTTCATCGTCGGCATGACTGGTGTGGGTGGCGGGTCGCTCATGACCCCGATCCTGCTAGGGTTCGGCATCAACCCGGCGACGGCGGTCGGTACCGACCTGCTGTACGCCGCCATCACCAAGTCCAGTGGTGTACTGGTTCACCGCAAGAACAACAACATCGACTGGGCGATTACCGGCTGGCTGACCTTGGGCAGCGTGCCCGCGGTGGCATTGACGCTGTGGTTCCTCAGCACCCTGCACAGCGCCCCCGAGGCGATGAACGCGATCATCAAGCAGGCCCTCGGTTTTGTGTTGTTTGCCACGGCACTGGCGATCCTGTTCAAGAAGCGCCTGCTCGACTTCGCCCACAAACGGGCGGGTGGCCATTACAACCCCAGCGGGTTGCGCTTGAACGTGTTGACGGTCATCACCGGGCTGGTCCTTGGCACCATGGTCGCGCTGACATCCATTGGCGCCGGTGCACTGGGCACCGTGGCACTGTTCATCCTCTATCCGATGCTGCCGACCCGCCGCCTGGTGGGGACTGAAATCGCCCACGCCGTGCCGCTGACCCTGGTCGCGGGCCTTGGCCATGCCAGCATGGGCAACATGGATTGGCACGTCCTGGGTTACTTGCTGGTGGGTTCGTTGCCGGGGATTTACCTGGGCAGCCACCTGACCGGGCGCATCTCCGACGAACTGCTGCGCCCTTGCCTGGCGACCATGCTGTTGCTGATCGGCTACAAACTGGCGTTCTGATTCAAGCCGCCACGCAGCTTCATTCGCGGGTGAATATTTCCAGCAGATGCCCGTCCGGGTCATCGAAATACACCCGCCGTCCTCCCGCATAATCATTGATCTCCCTCAGTCGCTGCTTGCACGGGTCGGCCCACCATGGCTGACCGTTGGCTTGCAGGCGTACGAAGGCCGCATCGAAATCCTCGTCGCCCATCAAGAATGCATAGTGCTGGGACGCAATCGGCGGGTCGTTGTCGTAAAAATCCAGTGACACGCCGTTATCCAGTTTGACGATCAGCATGGGCCCGAAGGGCTGCGGGGCGGGCAGGCCGAGGAGGCTGGCCAGGAAGTTCGCCGAAACCTGCTTGTCCCGGCACCAGACGATGGTGTGGTTCAACTGAGTGCTCATGCACAAGTCCTCATGACGGATCGACGGGGTGTCATGAGTCTTCAGATTAGCCCAGCCTGTTGCGCAATGACCGCCCTGACCTAAGCTTGGGGCAAGGCGAGACATATTTGCGGTACGTCACCCGGAACGATCGCCGCAATGCGCAATCATTAGAGCGTGGATATCAAAAGGAGATGCGCATGCTCATCAGGTCACTGACCCTGGCTACCTTGCTGGCGATTGCCGGCACTTCGTTCGCCACTGATGGCGACTCACCGCTGGACATGGACAAGGGCAGGGCCCGACCACTGATTGTCATCGCTCCGAGTGCTGTTGATCCGATCTGGGTCGGCCTGAAAAAGTCGCTGGATGAACCGGCCAATCGCAAGGGGTTCACCGACCGCAACATGGTGCTCTACACCGTGCTGAACCTGATGGGCCAGCGCGACGGCAAAGACCTCGGGCCACAAGACACGGCGGCGCTGATCCGCTCGCTCAAGCTGGGCGCAGGCGCCAAGACCAAGGTCATCCTGGTCGGCAAGGACGGCGAAAAGAAACTCGAACAATCGGACGCCATCAAGCTGGAAGAGATTTTCAGCGCTGTCGATCAGTTGCCGGCGGCCGAGAAAGAATTTACCGCGACCGTGGCGGCTCCGGTCACTGAGGCCGAGCCGGCGGTCAAAGGCGCCAAAGGCACTAAAGGCACAAAACCTGGCAAACCGGCCAAGCCTGCCAAACCGCCTGAAATGCCGGATGATTGAACCCTGCGCAGCAGCGTAACCCGGACCTGAAGAACCGCTGACTCTAGTTCAAGGTTGAGCCAGAAATTGATGGATGATATTGACCAGTACGGGGGAAAACGGCTGAAGACATTGTGCCGGGTTTGGAGTCTTCAGGGTGTCCAGAAGCAGTACCAGTAGTTCCTCGTCTTCAAATTGCAAGTCAGCGGGTTGCATGCACTGGTCAAATATCAGTGCATCGACCAACTGCTTGCGCGCACCGATCAAGCCTCGATTACTTTCCTCGGTATGACCCAGGTTCAACGCCTCAATTGAAAGCCGGGCCCGCTCGGTTTGTCCCTCAACCAGTCCGGACAAATAGAACTTCAACTCTGTTTCGCATTCGGCCATCAACGGTGTGAGTGGCAACGGACGTGTTCCGCGACCATGGCCGCATTGATGAGGGCGCTGGCAACTGGCGACGATGTTGGAAAAGTCCAAGGTTCGATTCGGTGCGCGATCCTGGGCTTCAAGGTGTTCGTTGTGAGCGCGATCAATGGTGATCGACTGACAGCAATACGCGCATAAGCCGTATTGTTCCGAGATACAGGACGTTCGAATAGACCGACTTTCTTCCGGTGGTAAGTCCCGATAACGCGACGTGTTGTTCGAGCGTTTAAAACGAGTCAACGAGTGTGGCTCCATGCCTTTGTCGATATTACGCACGACGTAGCTCCAACTTGCGGATCAACAAAGCCGCCTTCGCCAACTCCAGATGTCCCTCTGGCAGCTCTAGAGAAAGCTCGGAATACAGTTTCTTCGCACCGTCCAGGTCACCATCCTGCAAATGCTTGAGCAATTGATTCAGACGTTTTTGCACGTCGCTATTGCGCACATCGGTGTCCATGACCTCCAGCAACACCTGATTGGCATCCAATCCATACAGGCCTGATTGTTCGTGCAGTTCCCCGTCATTGAGCACGTAGCACAGCACGTCTTTCGCGTCGCTGATGACCAATGGCGAGTGAGTGGTCAGCACAAACTGGCAATTAGGGAAGGTTTCGCTCAACTGTCGAATCAAACTGCGCTGCCATTTGGGGTGCAGGTGCAAATCGACCTCGTCGATCAGGACGATGCCGTCACCTTCCAATGGGTTGTCCAGAGACTGGTTCATCATCGCCAATCGGCGTGCGATGTCGCCGACCAATGCCATCATCGACTTCTCACCCTGCGATAGCTGGGAGACATTCAGCGTTACGCCGTTTTTGTCGATGGCCATGTGCAGGCGCGGCTTGCGTTGCACTCGCAGGTTGCTGAAACCGGGCATGAACGCGGCGATGGCGGAACGAACTGCGGTCAACTGACGATCCCTGGAAGAGGCTTTCAACTGGGAAAGGGTTTTCCAGATGTCGCTGTCCTTGCCGAATTTTGCGGAAATTTCGGCGAGCGCGGTGTCGGACACTCCGGTTTCGTTTTCACTGTCTTCACGCTCACGGAACCATTCGAAGAAGCGTCGAAAGTCGACACCACGATTCAATGCGTTGTCATAGCCATCGAGTTGATCAAAGGTGTGTTTGGTTCGGATTTTTAGTGGAATTTCCAGAACCGAGCGTTCGACAGGGTAGTAGGCGATTAGTGGGAGTGAAGCTTTGTCATCTGCTGTTAGTTGATTTCGGTAGTGATCCGCCAAGCGAGTAGCATCTGATAGTTCGCTATGGACAGTAGACTTCCGGCCTTGCCTGGTGCGGGCAATTCCCCATCTAAACAGTGCATCTTCAGGATCAGCCTCGGAATTGTTTGAATTTGCCTGAGACGTGTCTACTACGGCAATCAAAATGGAAGCGACTGAAGTGCCGTTTCGAATGTCCTCCTCCGCAAGATGATTGCCGTTGCCTTTCTCGGTGCGAATTCTGGCAACCAACCAGCTCAAAGAGGTGGCCAGTGATTTCAAAAGGGTGGTTTTCCCTGCACCATTATTCCCCACCAGAACCGTCACATTTGAAGGGTGTTGGGGGGTGGGGGCCAACTGAATGTCCAATTCGGTAAACCGACCGACATCCGTGACCTTGAATTTACTGATTTCCATTACAACGCCCTTTGGCGGCCAGTCGGTTTGAATAGGTGAGCGCGCATTATGTCATTCCCGGCCCCGGATTGATCCGATGCCGTTCGCAGGCTTGGGAGGTCCATTAGATACAACGGTTTTACCTGCATCACAACGGTCATGAGCAAAAAGGTATTTGTAACTGGATACTCAGAAAATCGAGCGTAGGCAAAGGACTTCAGTTGCGTCGGAAATTTCCTGCATGACGTGGCGCACCCCGTGAACTGGCGCCCATTGGGCCGTATCGATAACCTTCTTCAGCCGCTGCAAATCAGCGGTCGGATGTGGAAGTCCGTTGGTTCAAGCCATCTACCAATGCCCCTAGTGCGCAAGTCGACATTTTTTATGTCAACATCGCCGCGTTTTGGCGGCTGTGCGCGGGAGCATTTTCGAGTGCACCGGGTTTTGGTGGATTGACCTGGACTTCCACACCTGCGTACAGCTGCCACCCTCATGTGGAAGTGAGATGGGTAGTTTTCTCAACAATCCCCAATGGTACTTCTTCATGAAAAAGCTAAGTCCGAATCCCCCGCAATCCCCATCCGACTCAGATGTCCCACTCTCCGACCTCACCGAACCCGCCGTCAGCGCTCGCTTGCGCAACCCCAAACACGCCGACCCGGTCAGCCACATCTTCACCATCCTCCCAAACGTCGACACCCCAACGCTGCTGTGCCACGCCTGTGAAACCCTCGCGTCCCTGAACGTGCTGGTCACCGATCTGGCCTGTAACCTGGAAAGCTCCAACCGCAATGTGGCGCTGTCGATTCAGCAATTGGCAGTGGTGGGTGAATTGTTGGTGAACCGCGCGCTGGACAATGTCGATCCGTCCGAAGGTGTGCCGATCAAGTAAAAAAGGCAACCTCTAGAGGTTAATGCCAGTCAGTTAAGGGATCGACCAGCGCTGATTAACCTGTGGCGAGGGAGCTTGCTCCCGCTGGGCAGCGAAGCGGCCCCAACAAATGGGCCTGCTGCGCAGTCCAGCGGGAGCAAGCTCCCTCGCCACAGGTTCGGTGTCTCGGCTTAACTGATCGGCATTAACCTCTAGAGGTCGCCGTTGTCTATGGACAAGGCAGCAAGGCTTATTGAGTCAGGGTACTCAATATCTGATGAGCGATCTTCACCCGCTCCGCATTGGGGTAATTCTTGTTGGCCAGCATCACAATGCCGATGTCCTTCGATGGCACGTACGCCACGTAAGCACCAAAGCCCCCGGTTGAACCGGTCTTGTTGATCAGCACGCTCTGCGGCTGCGCCTGCGGCGGGTTCAGCCATTGGGCCTTGTGCGCCTCCATGGCCATCGGCGTGGAGTTGCCGTCCAGCAGGCGATCCAGTGTGATCGGGTAGCGGTACATCTCCCAACCGAGGCCCTGGGTCATATCGCCCACGGTGTAGTAACCGCTATGAGTCAGGGCGATGGCTTGCTGCAACGGTTTTTCCAGGGACGCCGGCTTCATGTTCGCGCCGACATAGCGCAGCAAGTCCGCGGCGCTGGTTTTCACCCCGTACGCCTCGGAATCCAGCGCCCCCGGAGTGACCCGTACCGGTTTGCCGTCCCTGTTGTAGCCTTGGGCGTACAGCGCCATCTGATCCTGCGGCACGTGCACATAGGTATGCTGCAAGCCGAGTTTCGGCAGCAGGGTTTTCTCCATCAGCTCATCGAACGGCTGGCCCATGCTTTGCGCGGCGAGGTAGCCGAACAGGCCAAGACTGGGGTTTGAATACAGTCGGTGGCTGCCGGGGGTGTAGAGCGGTTTCCATTGTTGGTAGTAGCCGAGCATTGTGTCGGCCGAATCAGACTCGGCAGGGAATTGCAGTGGCAAGCCGCCAGCGCTGTAGGTGCCCAGTTGCAGCACGCTGATGTGGTCGAACGCGCTGCCGCGCAAGGCCGGCAGGACCTGGCTGGCCTTGTCCGACAGCGACAGCTTGCCGGTGGCCTGGGCGTAAGCGGCGAGGGTGGCGGTGAAGGTCTTGCTGACGGAGCCGATCTCGAACAGGGTGTCTTGCGTGACAGGGTTGCCGGTTTCTTTCGAGGCGACGCCATAGTTGAAGTAATGCGCCTGGCCTTTGAAGGTGACTGCCACGGCCATGCCCTGAATGCCCTGGGCTTGCATCACCGGTTGTACAGCGGCGTTCACCACTGTCTCGATTTGATCCTGCGCCACGCACTGGCCCGCGGCGAATAGCGCCATGCAAGCGGCGATGGTTTTCAGCCTGTCCATGTTGGTTGCATCCGTCGTTGATTCAGGTGCGCGCCATTCTAGGGGGAAAACCCTGTTTTTAAATCCGACCGCCCACAGGTGGGTCGGATTTATTGTTACAAGGTGCGCAACCGTCGATTCAACGCACCAGGCACGGCCGCTTGTTATCGAACTTCCAGTCCGGAATCAAAAACTGCATCGCCACGCTGTCATCCCGCGCCCCCAGGCCCATGCCTTTGTACAGTTCATGAGCTTTGGCGACCTGATCCATGTCCAGCTCGACCCCCAGCCCCGGTTTCTGCGGCACCTGCACGCAGCCGTCGACGATTTGCAGCGGAGCCTTGGTCAGGCGCTGGCCGTCCTGCCAGATCCAGTGGGTGTCGATGGCGGTGATTTCGCCCGGTGCGGCCGCTGCGACATGGGTGAACATCGCCAGGGAAATATCGAAGTGGTTGTTGGAGTGCGAACCCCAGGTCAGGCCCCATTCGTGGCACATCTGCGCCACGCGCACCGAGCCTTGCAGGGTCCAGAAGTGCGGGTCGGCCAGGGGAATGTCGACCGACTGCAACTGGATCGCGTGGCCCATCTCACGCCAGTCGGTGGCGATCATGTTGGTCGCGGTTTTCAGGCCCGTGGCGCGGCGGAATTCGGCCATGACTTCGCGTCCCGAGTAACCGTTTTCCGCCCCGCACGGGTCTTCGGCGTAGGCCAGCACGCGGTGCTGATCGCGGCACAGGCGGATGGCTTCTTTCAGTGACCAGGCACCATTCGGGTCGAGGGTGATGCGCGCATCGGGGAAGCGTTCGGCGAGGGCGGTGACCGCTTCGATTTCCGCGTCGCCGCTGAGCACGCCGCCCTTGAGCTTGAAGTCCTTGAAGCCGTAACGGGCATGGGCCGCCTCGGCCAGGCGCACCACCGCATCGGCGGTCATGGCTTTCTCGTGTCGTACGCGGAACCAGTCGTTGTCGGCGTCCGGTTCGCTGCGGTAGGCGAGGTCGGTTTCATTGCGATCACCGACATAAAACAGATAGCCGAGCATTTTCACTTCATCGCGTTGCTGGCCTTCGCCGAGCAGGGCGGCTACCGGCACGTCCAGATGCTGGCCGAGCAAATCGAGCAATGCGGCTTCAAGGCCAGTGACCGCATGGATGGTGATGCGCAGGTCGAAGGTCTGCAAACCGCGCCCACCGGCATCGCGGTCGGCGAAGGTCTGGCGCACCTGATTGAGGATCTTCTGGTAAGTGCCAATCGGGCTGCCGACCACCAGGCTGCGTGCGTCTTCGAGGGTCTGGCGAATGCGCTCGCCCCCCGGTACTTCGCCGACGCCGGTGTGGCCGGCGTTGTCCTTGAGGATCACGATGTTACGAGTGAAGAACGGCCCATGGGCGCCGCTCAGGTTGAGCAGCATGCCATCGTGGCCGGCGACCGGAACCACTTGCATGCTGGTGATGACCGGGGCTTTTGCGGTGTCTTGTGGGTTCATTTTCCAATCCTTAAAAGCTGAATTCAGGCGTGGTTGGGTGCAGCTTTGCTCTGCGCCACGGCGGGTGCGGGTTTCGGTGTGTTGCGGGCGGCAAACACGATGATGGCGGCGATGATCGAGGTCGCGGCCAGGCCGTACAGCCCGCCCTGAATCGAACCGGTGTTTGCTTCGAGCAGGCCGAAGGTGGTCGGCGCAACGAAGCCACCGAGGTTGCCCACCGAGTTGATCAGCGCGATGACGCCGGCGGCAATGCGCGCATCCAGGTAGGCCTGGGGAATCGGCCAGAACAGTGACGAGGCCGATTTGAAGCCCAGTGCGGCAAAGCAGATCGCAACGAAAGCGAACACTGGCCCGCCGGTGGTGGACATGAACATCCCGGCAGCGGCGATCAGCAGGGCGGCAGCAACCCAGGCTTGCTGGTGTTTCCATTTGGCCGACAGGGACGCGAAGGCATACATGCCGACAATCGACAGCAACCACGGAATCGAGTTGAACAGCCCGACCTGGATGTCGCTCAGGTCGCCCATCTTCTTGATGATGCTCGGCAGCCAGAACGTAGCGGCGTAGATGGTCAGCTGGATAAAGAAGTAGATCAGGCAGAACAGGATGATCTGGCGATCCTTGAGCAACTTGCCCAGTGACGGCTTGATCGGCGTCGCCGCTTCCCGGGCCAGCTGTTCGTCGTCGATGGCCTTGACCAGCGCGTCCTGTTCCTCGCGGCTCAGCCATTTGGCGTCATGGGGTCTGGAGTCCAGCCAGAACCAGACAAACACGCACAACCCCACCGAAAACATGCCCTCGATGAAGTACATCCACTGCCAGCCGTGCATGCCCAGGCCGCTGATTTGCAGGAGTAGCCCGGACAGCGGGCCGGAGATCAGCGAGGCAATCGCCGAGCCGCTGAGGAAAATCGCAATCGCCTTGCCACGCTCCACGCCGGGCAACCAGCGGGTGAAGTAGTAGATCACCCCGGGAAAGAACCCGGCTTCGGCCACGCCCAGCAGAAAACGCAGGATGTAGAAGTGGGTTTCGTTCTGGATGAACGCCATGCCTGCGGCGACCAGGCCCCAGGTCAGCATGATCCGCGTCAGCCAGATACGTGCGCCGACTTTCTGCAGAAGGATGTTGGAGGGCACTTCGAACAGTGCATAACCGATGAAGAACAGGCCTGCACCGAGGCCATAGGCGGCAGCGCCAATACCCAGGTCGTGTTCCATGTGGGCGCGGACGAAGCCGATGTTCACGCGATCGATGTAATTGACGATGAACATGATGACGAACAGCGGCAGGACGTGACGTTTGACTTTGGCGATGGCGGACTTCAGCGCTGAATTGGCGTCGTCGTGCATCGCGGAGATGGATGTATTCACTGCGTTTTCTCCCACTCGTTATTTTTATGCGGGGTAGGGCTGGGTGTTGCGATGTTGCTAGACATCATACAACTAGATTTTTTCTTCGTGCAACCCCGTTTGTTCAATGAAATGGCGCTTATTCAGCAAATTCTTATTCTGATGGCGCTGCTGGCTGACTATCGAAATGACTCGATATGGGCGTTTTGTTGAGTGTTGTCATACAAGCTGGGTGAAATTTTTACAGGATTCCCACCAGGCGCGGTGCTACGATTCGATAGCCCTGTGTTCCGGATATCTCCATGCAAGAAGACCTCGACGCGCCTGCCCGCAAGCGCACTCACAACCTGGCCCATGATCTGGTCGAAAAACTGACCCAGCGCATCCTGCTCGGCCAGATGTTGCCCGGCGACAAGTTGCCGTCGGAAAACACCATCGTTCAGGAGCACGGGGTCAGTCGCACGGTGGTGCGTGAGGCCATCTCGAAGTTGCAGGCCTCGGGGCTGGTGGAAACCCGGCACGGCATTGGCACGTTCGTGATCGAGCGCGCACCGGAGCAGGGGCTGCGGCTGAATGTCGATACGGCGTTGGGGGTGCGCAGCATTCTGGAGTTGCGCATGGGCCTGGAAACCCAGGCGGCGGCGCTGGCGGCAACGCGCCGCACCGATCTGCAACTGGCGCAGATGCGTGAAGCGCTGGATGACTATCAACGCCTGCTGGCCAACAACGACAGCTGTGTCGAAGCCGACCGGCGTTTTCATCTGCTGATCGCCGAAGCCACCGGCAACCTGTGCTTCACCGAGATCATGCAGCACTTGGGCAGTGCGATGATCCCGCGCACCCGGGTCAATGCCGCCGAGCGCGGCGCGGTGGACCTGAGCAAGCTCGGCCAGTTGGCCAACCTTGAGCACGAGGCGATCCTCAACGCCATCAAGCGCCAGGACCCGGACGCGGCGCGGGCGGCGATGTGGCTGCACCTGACTAACAGTCGCGACCGGTTTTCGGCCAGTTGATGGTCAGTGATTCCGAGTCATCGTTCATCGCGGGCAAGCCACGCTCCCACAGGTTCTGAGTCGTGCTCAAGAACCGCGGCAAACATAAGACCCTGTAGGAGCGAGCTTGCTCGCGATAGCGCCGGTCCTGACAGCGAAAAACTGGATCAGACCCTAATGCCGATCAGTTAAGCCGGAGGCACTGAACCCGTGGCGAGGGAGCTTGCTCCCGCTGGGCAGCGAAGCGGCCCCAACAAATGGGCCTGCTGCGCAGTCCAGCGGGAGCAAGCTCCCTCGCCACAGGTTAATCAGCGCTGGTCGATCCCTTAACTGATCGGCATTAGAATCAGACCCTGACAGCTTGAACAACCACAACCCGCCGCTCCAGATTCAACGCCAGCACACTCGCCAACACCACCAGCCCACCGACCACAATCATCAGCGTCGGCCGTTCGCCAAGCGCATAAGAAGCAATGACCATCGCCGTCGGCGGCGTCAGGTACAGCGTCATCGTCGCCCGGCTCAAGTCGACATGCGCCAGCACATAGGCCCAGGCCAGGTACGCCAGGGCACTGGGGAAAATCCCCAGTGCCAACACGGCGAACTGCACAGGCAGCGGCGCAATCGCGATTTGATCCATCAGGCCGGGCAGATAAATCAACAACAACACCGTCCCGGACCACACCGTGTAACACACCAGCGTCAGCCCGTCGTAACGCCCGGTGTGATGCTTTTGCAGGGCAAAGTAGAGGCTCCAGGACACCGCCGCCAACAGGATCAGCAAGCCGTGGGCGTCGAGGCTGCCCAGGCCATGATCGCCGGCCACCACAATCAGCACGCCAGACAACCCGAGCAGCACACAACCCCAGCGCCACAGGCTCACCTGATCCTTGAACACGAAACGCGCGATCAATGTGCTGAACAGCGGCGTGGTCTGGGCCAGGACGCTCGAAGCCCCAGCGCTGACACCTTGCTGGCCAAAGTTGATCGCCACGTGGTGCAGGCTCACGGCAAAGAAACCCAGGCCGAACATCAGCGGCAGATCGCGCAGGCTGGGCAGGCGGATACCCTTGAGTATCGCGATCACCGCCATGAACACGGAGGCCAGCAGAAAGCGCAGGAGCGCCAGGTGCACGGGGTCGTAGGCCTGCAGGCCGATATGGATGCCGGTCGGGGAATACCCCCAGCACGCCACGACAAACGCCATGGCCAGGATGATTTTCCAGGGTGAAACGGGGGAGGGAGTGAGCGGCGTCATGGTCGTGCACCTGTGGGCGGATGCACCGAGTATCAGAAAGCGCATCGTTCTCCACAACTGACTTATAATGCTCAAACCGTTCACTATGGGTGATGTATGGAGCTGGCACAGATTCGCATGTTCAAGACCGTGGCCGACGTCGGCAGCATCGCCCGCGCGGCCGAAGTGCTGCATTGCGTGCCGTCGAACATCACGGCACGGATCAAGGCTCTGGAGGTCGAGCTCGGCGTCGCGCTGTTTCTGCGTGAGGGTCGAGGGCTGCGCATCAGCCCGTCGGGGCAAACCTTCCTGGCCTACGCCTCGAAAATTCTTGCCCTCACCGCCGAGGCCAAGCGTGCGCTCGACCCGTCGGCCGAACCCTCCGGCCCCTTGCGCATCGGGGCCATCGAGTCGTCGGCCACTGGGCGTTTGCCGCGTCTGCTGGCGAAATTCCACAAGCGTTTTCCGCAGGTGGCGCTGGAGCTGACCACCGGCTCCTGGGGGCAGTTGCTCGACGACACACTCAATCACAAGCTCGACGGCGCCATCGTGGCGGTGGATGTCGAGCGTTCGCACCTCAAGCGCACGCCGATGTACCGCGAGGATTTATTGCTGATCGCCTCAACCTCCCTGGGGCCGCTGCGGGACATCAGCGACTTGCGGGACCAGACCGTATTCATGTGGCCACAGGGCTGTCCGTACCGGGCGGCGCTGGAGCATTGGTTGCTGCGACAGGGGCAGGCACTGCCGATTGTCAGCCTGGCCAGTTATGGCGCGATTGTCGGTTGCGTCAGCGCTGGGGCCGGGGTGGCACTGGTGCCCAAAGGCGTGTTCGACCAGTACGCCAAAGGTGCCGGGTGTGCGGGGTTTGAATTCCCCGAACTGACCGCCGTCGACAACCTGTTTTACTGGCACGAAAACGCCGGGGTGCACCCGGCGCGCGAGGCGTTCGTGGCGATGCTGCGCGAGGAGTTTGCCTGATTTGCACGCGTGGGAGCGAGCCGTTATGAGGCAATCAACTGCCGCAACACGTAATGCAAAATCCCTCCCGACTTGAAGTATTCCACTTCATTGAGCGTATCGATCCGGCACAGCACCTCGACCTTTTCCTGGCTGCCGTCTTCACGGGTGATGACCAGCGACAGGTTCATCCGTGGCGTCAGCTCGACGCCGGTCAAACCGAGGATGTCCAGGGTTTCACTGCCTTTGAGCTTCAGGCTCTTGCGGTTCTGATCCAGCTTGAACTGCAACGGCAGCACGCCCATACCCACCAGATTGGAGCGGTGAATCCGCTCGAAGCTTTCGGCGATGACCGCTTTCACCCCCAGCAGATTGGTGCCCTTGGCCGCCCAGTCGCGGCTCGATCCGGTGCCGTATTCCTGGCCGGCGATCACCACCAGCGGCGTGCCCGAAGCCTGATAGCGCATGGCGGCGTCGTAGATCGGCATTTTTTCCCCGGTGGGAATGTAGCGGGTGTTGCCGCCTTCCTCGCCGCCGAGCATTTCGTTGCGTATGCGGATGTTGGCGAAGGTGCCGCGCATCATCACTTCATGGTTGCCGCGCCGCGAGCCGTAGGAGTTGAAGTCCCGTGGCTCCACGCCTTTGTCGCGCAGGTATTGCCCTGCCGGGCTATCGGCCTTGATGTTGCCGGCCGGGGAAATGTGGTCGGTGGTCACCGAGTCGCCGAGCAGTGCGAGGACCCTGGCGCCGTTGACATCCTTGACCACTGGCGGCGGGCCGCCGATGTCGTCGAAGAACGGTGGGTGCTGGATGTAAGTCGAGTCGTCCTGCCAGACATAAGTCGCCGCCTGCGGAACCTTGATCGCCTGCCATTGCGCGTCTCCGGCAAACACTTCGGCGTATTCCTTGTGGAACATCGCGGTGTTGACCTGGTTCACCGCGTCGGCAATTTCTTTGCTGCTTGGCCAGATGTCCCGCAGGTAAACCGGTTTGCCGTCCTTGTCTTCGCCCAACGGCTCGCGGCTGAGATCGGTGCGCACCGTGCCCGCCAGCGCGTAGGCGACTACCAGCGGCGGGGAGGCCAGCCAGTTGGTTTTCACCAGCGGATGCACCCGGCCTTCGAAGTTGCGATTGCCTGAGAGCACCGATGCCACCGTGAGGTCGGCTTGCTGGATGGCTTTTTCGATGGGCTCTGGCAGCGGCCCGGAGTTGCCGATGCAGGTGGTGCAGCCATAGCCGACCAGGGCGAAGCCCAATTCATCGAGGTAATGGGTCAAACCGGCCGCCTTATAGTAGTCGGTGACCACTTTCGAGCCGGGGGCCAGCGAACTCTTCACCCAGGGTTTGCGTTTCAGGCCTTTTTCCACGGCCTTCTTCGCCAGCAGCCCAGCCGCCATCATCACGCTCGGGTTGGAAGTGTTGGTGCAGGAGGTGATCGCGGCAATCACCACCGCGCCGTTTTTCAGGCGATAGGTCTGGCCTTCGTAGTGGTAATCCGCTTCGCCGGCCAGATCGGCGTTGCCAACGGCGACGCCGCCGCCACCCTCGCTTTCCAGGCGGCCTTCTTCCTTGCTGGTGGGTTTGAATTGCAGGTCGACGAAGTCGCTGAAGGCTTGGGCAACATTCGGCAGCGATACCCTGTCCTGCGGGCGTTTCGGCCCTGCGAGGCTGGCTTCGACGCGGCCCATGTCCAGCGCCAGGCTGTCGGTGAACACCGGCTCCTGGCCAGGCAGGCGCCACAGGCCCTGGGCCTTGCTGTAGGCCTCGACCAGTTGCACCGTTTCCAGGGGGCGGCCGGACAGGCGCAGGTATTCCAGCGTGATGTCGTCCACCGGGAAGAAACCGCAGGTGGCGCCGTATTCCGGGGCCATGTTGGCGATGGTCGCGCGGTCGGCCAGCGGCAGGTCGGCGAGGCCATCGCCATAGAACTCGACGAATTTGCCCACCACACCTTTCTTGCGCAGCATCTGGGTCACGGTCAGCACCAGGTCGGTGGCGGTGATGCCTTCCTTGAGCTTGCCGGTGAGTTTGAAACCGATGACCTCCGGAATCAGCATCGACACCGGTTGCCCGAGCATCGCCGCTTCCGCCTCGATACCGCCGACGCCCCAGCCGAGCACGCCGAGGCCGTTGATCATGGTGGTGTGGGAGTCGGTGCCGACCAACGTATCGGGGAAGGCATAGGTGCGGCCGTCCTCGTCCTTGGTCCAGACCGTGCGACCGAGGTATTCAAGATTGACCTGGTGGCAGATCCCGGTGCCCGGTGGTACTACGCTGAAATTGTCAAAGGCACTCTGGCCCCAGCGCAGGAACGCATAACGCTCGCCATTGCGCTGCATTTCAATGTCGACGTTTTGCTCGAAGGCGCTGCTGCTGGCGAACTTGTCGACCATCACCGAGTGGTCGATCACCAGGTCTACCGGCGACAGCGGGTTGATCCGCTGTGGATTGCCGCCGGCCCTGGCCATCGCCGCACGCATCGCGGCCAGGTCGACCACGGCGGGAACGCCAGTGAAGTCTTGCATCAAGACCCGCGCCGGGCGGTACTGGATTTCGCGCTCGGAGCGACGCTCCTTGAGCCACGCGGCCAGTGCCTTGAGGTCGGCGCCGGTGACGGTTTTTTCGTCTTCCCAGCGCAGCAGGTTTTCCAGCAGGACTTTCAACGACATCGGCAACTTGTCCAGGTCGCCCAGGCTTTTGGCAGCTTGCGGCAGGCTGAAGTAGTGGTAGGTCTTGTTGCCGACTTGCAGGGTCTTGAGCGTTTTCAGGCTATCGAGGGACGGCATTACGATCACTCCTTTGAGTCCGCACGGTTACGGACTGAGGGGACGGGCAGAACATTAAACCTAGCCCTGTTTTAAGTAGCTGGCTAATAACTGGACTCTATGGACAGACCCCAGGTTCCGAAGTCAGCTATCATGCGCCGGTTTTCGTGACAGGCTTTGCTCCAACGCAAGCCTGGGCATCGCGCAGTGGCCGAAATTCCTCGCCATTGCCCAGGAGTAAGAATGAACACCCTATTCATGCATTGCCGGCCGGGCTTCGAAGGCGAAGTCTGTTCCGAGATTTCCGACCTCGCCGCGCGGTTGAACGTGGCCGGTTATGCCAAGGCCAAGGCCGCGACGGCTTGCGCCGAATTCGTCTGCACCGAAGAAGACGGCGCCGAGCGCCTGATGCGCGGGCAGCGCTTCGCCGAGCTGATCTTCCCGCGCCAGTGGGCCCGGGGGATTTTCATCGATCTGCCGGAAACCGACCGCATCAGCGTGATCCTCGCGCACATGGCGGACTTTCCGCTGTGCGGCAGCCTGTGGCTGGAAATGGTCGACACCAATGACGGCAAGGAGCTGTCGAACTTCTGCAAGAAATTCGAAGTGCACCTGCGCAAGGCGCTGATGGCCGCCGGCAAGCTGGTGGAAGACGCGCACAAGCCGCGCCTGTTGCTGACCTTCAAAAGCGGCCGCGAAGTGTTCATGGGCCTGGCCGAGTCGAACAACTCGGCCATGTGGCCAATGGGCATTCCGCGCCTGAAGTTTCCACGCGAAGCGCCGAGCCGTTCGACCCTCAAGCTGGAAGAGGCCTGGCACCACTTCATCCCGCGCGACCAGTGGGACGAGCGCCTGCACGGCGATATGACCGGCGTCGACCTCGGGGCCGCTCCCGGTGGCTGGACCTGGCAACTGGTCAACCGCGGCATGCTGGTGACCGCCATCGACAACGGTCCGATGGCCGAAAGCCTGATGGACACGGGGTTGGTGCAGCACTTGATGGCCGACGGTTTCACCTTCAAGCCCAAGCAACCGGTGGACTGGATGGTCTGCGACATCGTCGAGAAGCCGGCACGCAACGCCGCGATGCTGGAAGAGTGGATCGGCGATGGCCATTGCCGCGAGGCGGTGGTCAACCTCAAGCTGCCGATGAAACAGCGCTATGCCGAAGTGAAGCGTTTGCTCGAGCGCATTGCCGATGGCTTCAAGGCACGGGGCATCAAGGTCGAGATCGGCTGCAAGCAGCTGTACCACGACCGTGAGGAAGTGACGTGCCATTTGCGCCGGCTTGATGTGAAGAAGCCCAAGTCCCGCTGATGTCCATCCATGGCTTTTGTGGCGAGGGAGCTTGCTCCCGCTCGGCGGCGAAGCCGCCGCAAAATCTGTAGATGTGGTGTGCCAGACATAACCAATAGCTGACTTCAGGGCCGCTTCGCAGCCCAGCGGGAGCAAGCTCCCTCGCCACAAACCCGGCAATGCGCGACAATGCCGGCCAGTTTCAGGAGTGAATCATGAGTGAAATGCTTGATACGCCGGTAGACGGCACCCTCGACGCCACCGGCCTCAACTGCCCCGAGCCGGTGATGATGCTGCACCAGCACATCCGTGACCTGGTGCCCGGCGGTCTGCTCAAGGTGATCGCCACTGACCCGTCGACCCGTCGCGACATTCCCAAGTTCTGCGTGTTTCTCGACCATGAACTGGTGGCGCAGCACGAAGAGGCGGGTACCTACCTCTACTGGATTCGCAAGAAGTCCGGCTGATCAGCCCCCCCCTGTAGGAGCAGCCGGTGATGCGGTAATCAGTGCTGGCTCAGGCGAATCCGCCGGCGCGCACTGAGCGTCAGGCGGATCGACAGCATCAGCGCCGCACAGCTCAAGCCGGCAATCAGCCCTTCCCACAGCCCGCTCGGGCCGCTGGCCGGACCGAACCAATCGGTCAGTCCCAGCACGTAACCGACCGGCAGGCCGATGCCCCAATAGGCGAACAACGTCAGGATCATCGTCACCCGGGTGTCCTGGTATCCACGCAACGCGCCCGCGCAAATCACCTGGATGGCATCGGAAAACTGGTACAGCGCGGCGTAGACGATCAACATCGACGCAATCTGGATCACGTTCCTGTCAGGCGTGTAGATCGAGGCGATGGGTTCGCGCAGCAGCAGGATCAGGCTCGCCGAGAACGCCGCGAACACCAGTGCTGCGCCAAGCCCGACCTTCGCCGCGAAGCGCGCCTGCCAAGGGTTGCCGGCCCCCAGTGCCTGACCGACCCTCACGGTCACCGCCATGCCCAGCGAGTAAGGAATCATGAACAGCAACGAGCTGATGTTCAGGGCGATTTGATGCCCGGCCACCACGGTAGAGCCGAGACTACCGATCAATAGCGCGATGACCGCGAAGATGCTGGACTCGGCGAAGACGGCGATACCGATCGGCAGGCCAATGCCGACCAGGCGCTTGATCACGGCCCATTGCGGACGGTCGAAGCGCACCAGCACACGGGTGCGGGAATAGAAGGGCGCCCAGAACGTCCAGCCGGCCATGCTCAACGCCATGAACCACATCACGATGCCGCTGGCCCAGCCACAACCGACGCCGCCCAGGGCCGGTGCGCCGAAATGGCCATAGATCAACGTGTAGTTCAGCGGGATGTTCAGCAGCAGGCCGCACAAGCCGATGACCATGCTCGGGCGGGTGCGCCCCATGCCATCGCTGTAGCAGCGCAGTACGTAATAAAAAGCCATGCCCGGCAAACCGAAGGCGATCCCGTGCAGATAACCCATGCTTGGCTCGATCAATTGCGGATCGACTTTCATCCAGTGCAGGATCGGCTCGGCGCCGAGCAGCAGGCCACTGCCGATCAGCCCGACACACAGTGCCAGCCACAGCGCCTGGCGTACCAGCGGACCGATTTCGTCAAACTGCCCGGCGCCAAAGCGTTGCGCGACCTTGGGGGTGGTTGCCAACAAAACGCCGGACATCAACAGGTAGACCGGAATCCAGATCGAGTTGCCCAGGGCCACCGAGGCCAGGTCCCGTGGGCTGACGCGGCCGGCCATCACCGCATCGACGAAGCCCATGGCCGTGGTCGCCAGTTGCGCGATCATGATGGGCAGGGCCAGGTTGAGCAGGCCTTTGAGTTCCAGGCGAACGGGCGTCGTCCGCGCAGGCGCAATGGCGGCGGTATTCTCGATTGCAGGATTCAATAGCGAAACGTCCAAAAGGTTTTGATGCACAGGCGCGCATTCTACGCGTTGACGCGGCAGTCAGGAAAAGACCCGTGTTGTGGATTTGTAATCGGCATTTGAGTGCGAACCGATTCCTTGTGGCGAGGGGGCTTGCCCCCGTTGGGCTGCGCAGCGGCCCCAAAATCGTCCACCGCATTCTTCCAGGCGCACCGTGCAGACTGAATTCGCGACTGCTTCGCCGCCGGACGGGGGCAAGCCCCCTCGCCACAAGGAATGCGCAATGCTTACTGGCTCAGTACGGCCATCTACGCCTAAACTGCCGATCCGCCAAAGGAGCCTGCCATGCTGATTGTTGCCGACGAAAATATCCCCCTGCTCGATGCCTTCTTCGAAGGCTTCGGTGAAATCCGCCGGGTGCCGGGTCGTTCCATCGACCGTGCCACGGTCGAACAGGCCGATGTGCTGTTGGTGCGTTCGGTGACCAACGTCAATCGCGCGCTACTCGAAGGCAGCAAGGTGCGCTTTGTCGGTACGTGCACCATCGGCACCGATCATCTGGACCTGGATTACTTTCAGCAGGCCGGAATCACCTGGTCCAGCGCGCCGGGCTGCAATGCCCGCGGCGTGGTCGACTATGTGCTCGGCAGCTTGCTGACCCTGGCCGAAATCGAAGGTGTCGACCTGACCCGGCGTACCTACGGTGTAGTCGGTGCCGGCGAAGTGGGCGGGCGATTGGTCAAAGTCCTGCTGGGTCTGGGCTGGAAGGTGCTGGTGTGCGATCCGCCACGGCAGGCCGCTGAAGGCGGTGACTACGTCAGCCTCGAGCAGATCATCGAGGAGTGCGACGTCATCAGCCTGCACACGCCGCTGACCAGGCAGGGACAGCTGTCGACCTGGCATTTGTTCGATGAGAAACGCCTGAATCAGCTCAAGTCCGGCACCTGGCTGATCAATGCCAGTCGCGGACCGGTGGTGAACAACGCGGCCCTGCGCGACGTGCTGCTGCAGCGCGAAGACCTGCAAGCGGTGCTCGATGTGTGGGAAAGCGAGCCTGAAGTCGACGTGGCGCTGGCCGAGCTGTGCGTGTTGGCAACGCCGCACATTGCCGGTTACAGCCTCGACGGCAAGCAGCGGGGGACCGCGCAGATTTATCAGGCGTATTGCGATTTTCTCGGGCAACCGGCCCGCGTCAGCCTGAGCGATTTGCTGCCGGCACCGTGGCTGTCGCACGTGACCCTGAATGCGCAAAGCGACCCGGCCTGGGCCTTGGCGATGCTGTGCCGTGGCGTATATGACCCGCGTCGTGACGATGCGGATTTCCGTCGCAGCCTGGTCGGCAGTGTCGGCGAGCAGCGTGCGGCATTCGATAGGCTGCGCAAGCATTACCCGTTGCGCCGGGAGATCGACGGATTGCAGGTGCGGATCGAGGGGGATGCGCCAGAGCTGCAGAGGATAGTGGCGGCGTTGGGGGCGACGGCAATCTGATAGACCGTGGCGGGTTGGATCAAGCAGACATAAAAAACCCGGCCAACCATGGGCCGGGTCAAGAAGACTGTGGCTATATCACTTTTGTTCGGCAGGTTTGACCAATCGCTTTTCCAGTTCGCGGCAAGCTTTCTGGATCATTTTTTCAGTGATCGGTACTTCGCGACCCTGCTCGTCGATAATCGAGCAACCCAGAGACTGGTCCGGTTGCGTGCGGATCACTTGAATCTTGTCATCGCTGCTGTGTTGCAAGGACATGGCCTGTCTCCTCATCAGGTTGTGTGCTTACTGTAGAACCGCCAGGTGACCGGGCTATGACAACTCCCTGCGATCTTTCCGGGCGGACAGCACAAGTCCACCAGAAATGCCGGCACGTGGCTAGCCGAACTTTAGACCAATAGCGTCTAGCCTCTAGTGTTGGTGGACATAATTAACCTGACTCATTGTGATTTGCAGCGAGCCACCCCATTGAGCGGTGTAGGCTGACCCTAAAATGACTGCTTTGTCCTGGATGATTGCGATGCTCTCTGCCCGTCACCGCCGTGCTGTTCGCCTGGCCCGTCGTTTCATCGCGCCGTATCGCTGGCAGGCCTTTGGCGCCTTGCTGGCGCTGATCGCCACCGCCGGCATCACCTTGTCCATGGGGCAGGGCATTCGCCTGCTGGTGGACCAGGGGTTCATGACCCAGTCACCGCATCTGCTCAATCAGTCCATCACACTGTTCATGTTGCTGGTCATGGGGCTGGCAATCGGTACGTTTGCGCGGTTTTACCTGGTGTCGTGGATCGGTGAACGCTGCGTCGCCGATATCCGGCGCAACGTGTTCAATCATCTGATTTACCTGCACCCGGGGTTTTACGAAGACAATCGCAGCTCCGAAATCCAGTCCCGCCTGACCGCCGACACCACGCTGCTGCAATCGGTCATCGGTTCTTCGCTGTCGTTGTTCCTGCGCAATCTATTGATGGTGATCGGCGGGATCGTCCTGTTGTTCATCACCAACCCCAAACTCACCAGCATCGTGGTGGTGGCCTTGCCTTTGGTGATCGCGCCGATCCTGATCTTCGGCCGTCGGGTGCGTAACCTCTCGCGCCTGAGTCAGGACCGGATTGCCGACATCGGCAGCTATGTTTCCGAAACCCTGGGCCAGATCAAGACCGTGCAGGCCTACAACCATCAGGCCGAGGACGAGCGCCGGTTTGCCGTGACCGTGGAGGAGGCGTTCAACACCGCGCGCAAGCGCATCTTCCAGCGGGCCTGGCTGATTACCCTGGTGATCGTCTTGGTATTGGGCGCGGTCGGGGTGATGCTCTGGGTCGGCGGCATGGACGTCATCGCCGGGCGAATTTCCGCCGGCGAGCTGGCGGCGTTCGTGTTCTATAGCCTGATCGTCGGCAGCGCGTTTGGCACCTTGAGCGAAGTGATTGGCGAATTGCAGCGGGCCGCCGGCGCGGCCGAGCGGATTGCCGAGTTGCTGCGTTCGCAAAACATCATCCTGCCGCCGGTGGCAGGCGCGGTGACACTGCCGGACCGAGTCGACGGCCAACTGCAACTGCAAAATGTGCGTTTTTCCTACCCGTCGCGACCGCAAAGTTATGCCGTCGACGGGTTGAACCTGACCGTCAATGCCGGTGAGACGCTGGCGCTGGTCGGGCCATCGGGGGCCGGAAAATCGACGGTGTATGACTTGCTGCTGCGTTTTTACGACCCGACCGAGGGGCGCATCCTGCTCGATGGCGTGCCGTTGACTCAGCTCGATCCGCTGGACCTGCGTCGCTGTTTCGCCCTGGTGTCGCAAACCCCGGCACTGTTTTTCGGCAGCATTGAAGAAAACATTCGCTACGGCAGTCCGAAGGCGACTTCGGCCGAGGTACAGGAAGCGGCAAAAATCGCTTATGCCCATGACTTTATCGAAGCCATGCCCAACGGTTACCAGACTCATCTGGGGGACGCTGGTCTCGGTTTGTCCGGTGGTCAGCGCCAACGCCTGGCCATCGCCCGCGCGTTGCTGGTGGATGCCCCGATCCTGCTCCTCGACGAAGCCACCAGCGCCCTCGACGCCCAGAGTGAACACCTGATCCAGCAGGCGCTGCCGAGCCTGATGAAAAACCGTACCACCCTGGTGATCGCCCATCGCCTGGCCACGGTGAAAAACGCCGACCGAATCGCGGTGATGGACCAGGGGAAACTGGTGGCGGTGGGCACGCATCAGGAGCTGATTGCCAGCAATGCGTTGTATGCGCGGTTGGCGGCGTTGCAGTTCAGTGATGGGCATGAAGCGGCATGAATGATTACTGATGAATGACGCCCGGTTCGGGCATTATGTCGTCCTCTGTCATGAGCCCGGATGAGGATATGAGCCGTTATCAACCACCGTTGACCTTGACGACAAAAATGTTGTCGCTGATCGCAGATATCAGCGAGCAGATCGGTCAGCTTACGGCGATGGACGAACGCCTGCAGACGCCTCAGTTACGTCGTGGCAATCGGATTCGAACGATTCAGGCTTCTTTGGCCATCGAAAATAATACGCTGAGCATCGACCAGGTGACTGCCGTTCTGGCGGGGCATCGTGTGCTGGGGTTGCCTCGGGAAATCCAGGAAGTACGAAATGCGTTTGCTGCTTACGAAGCCATGCCTGACTGGCGGCCAAGCAGCCGGGCCGATTTACTGCGTGCCCATGAATTGCTGATGGGCGGATTGATTGATGATTTCGGGCAGTTTCGTCGATCCGGCGTGGGTATCTATCGTGGCGATAAGTTGCTCCATATGGCGCCGCCGCCGAGTCGCGTTTTGCACTTGATCGACGACTTGTTGGCGTGGCTGGGTGCCTCGGATTGGCATCCGCTGATTACCAGCTGCGTCTTTCATTATGAGTTCGAGTTCATCCATCCCTTCGCAGACGGTAACGGACGTATGGGACGCCTTTGGCAAACCCTGATACTCAGTCAGTGGCGCCCGGCATTGTCGTATTTGCCGGTTGAGGCGGTGATTCGGGATCAGCAGGAGGCGTACTACGCGGCATTGTCGGCGGCCGATCAATTGGCCGAATCAACGCCTTTCGTAGAGTTCATGTTGCAAGCCATGAGCGTTGCACTTTCGGAGGCAGTAAGGGGTGAGCCAGAAATCGACCCAGTAACCGACCCAGTAACCGACCCAGTAGAGAAGTTGCTTTCTGTGCTGAATGTTAACGGCCCACGAAAGATCAGCGAATTGATGGCTGACATCGGATTGGTGCACAAGGCGACGTTTCGGGCTAACTATCTCAGGCCGGCATTAGCGGTCGAATGGATAGAGATGACCCACCCCGAATCGCCAAGTAGTCCAGCACAAAAGTATCGCCTGACCCAGCTTGGAAAACAGGTCTTCGCGCAGCTCAAATCGGCGAAGAAACACTGAGTAATATAAAAGCCCGCATCTGCGATGCGGGCTTTTTTTGCGGGTCGATTTGAATCATTGATCGTCGAAAAACCGCTCATGCCAATCCACGATCGGCTGTGGCGCATTGAGCTTCTGACCGTAGATCACCGAGTACGACAACACGTTTTGCACGTACTGGCGTGTTTCGTCGAACGGGATGCTTTCCACCCACACGTCGAAACTCAGGTGGTCCGCACCACGCAGCCATTGGCGTACGCGGCCGGGGCCGGCGTTGTAGGCGGCGGAGGCGAGGACGCGGTTGCCGTTGAACTGGCTGTGCACCTGGCTCAGGTAGGCGGCACCGAGCTGGATGTTCTTGTCCGGATTCAGCAGTTGCTGTGGCGAGCTATAGGGAATACTGAACTTGCGTGCGGTTTCCTTGGCGGTGGCGGGCATCAGTTGCATCAGGCCCGAGGCGCCGACCCCGGAGCGGGCGTCGTCCATGAACGCACTTTCCTGGCGGGTGATGGCGAACGCCCAGCTCGGATGCAGGCCGCGGCTCTTCGCTTCACGCACCAGGGTCTCGCGGTGGGCCATCGGGAAGCGGATATCCAGGTCATCCCAATACTGCGCCTGGCTGATGGTGCGGATCGCCGGGAAGTACCATTTCAGGTCGTAGGCCAGTTTGGCCTGGGCGACCATTTCGTCGCGGCTGAAGTGACGGCTGACGTAGTACCACTCACGGCGGCCATCGACGATCTGCCCGCGGGCGTGCAGTTCCAGGGCGCGGCGCACGCCGGGCGTGTTACGCACCTTGTTGATGGTGGCCTGACTGAGCACCAGCGGCTTGTTGAGCAAAGAGTAGGGCGACTGCGAGCGATCGGCGGCGAGGAAACCATAGAAGTCGCGTTCGCGGGCCAGGCTTTTATAGAGCGTCTGCGCTTCCGGATTCTGCGGTTGCGCCAGTTCCAGGCTGCGGGCCTGCCAGTAACGCCAGCGGTTGGTGGTGGCCAGGTCCTGGGGCAGGCGGCGGGTCAACTGATAGGCGTCGTCCCAGCGCGCCAGGCGCAGGAGCAGGCGCAAGCGCCATTCGGAAACGGTGTTGTCGCGCAGCTCGGGGTCGTATTTGGTCATGACATCCAGCGCACGGCTGTCGAAGCGTCGTGCGAGGGTCAGACCGATTTCCCGGGCGATCGCCACCTTTTCATCCCGGGAGAAGTGCATGCTACTGGCGTAACCGTCGAGCAGGTCCATGGCCTTGTCCGGGTCCTGGCGAGCCAGGCGGCGCAGGCCGAGGCTGACCACATCGGACATGGCTTCGTCGGCCGGGGTGAAGCGAGACGACTGGTTGAGCAGTTCCGGTTTCTGCGCGACGTCCACCAGCAAGCGACCGCGAGGGGCGAGGGTGGTCATGCCGTTGATCAGGCTGTTGGCCAGCGGGTAGTTGCGCGCCTGGGCGGCGAGTTTGGTGCGCTCCCAGCGTTTTTGTTCGGTCAACTGACCCTCGGCGGCCCATATGCCGAACAGCGTGTCACAGGCTTCGGGTTGGGATTTGCCGGTCAGCCAGAGTTTTTCGGCGTTGGCATTACCTTCGGCCTTGAGATTGTGGCTGAGCTGGTACTGCGCATTCAGGCAGTCCAGTTCGGTGAAGTTCATTTTCGGGTCGTAATACTTGACGAAGGTCGCCCAGTCGCCCCGATCCGCCAGCCAGCGCAACCAGCGCAGTTTCATCCAGTTGGCCTGGGGCAGGTCGCCGTGTTCGGCGAGGAATTTCTCGATTTCGGCGTTGCTCGCGGTTTTCAGTCGCGCGGTCAGTTCGTCGTAGGCCAGGTAGGGTTCCAGCGGATAATCGGCGAGGGCCTGGCTGTAACGGAAATACGGGCCACTGTCGCCCTTGGCCAGTGCGCGTTTGGCTTCATCGTAATACTGGCGTTGGGTGGACAGGTCCACCGCCTGGGCGGATTGGACGGCAGCGGCAGACAGTAAAAAAACAGATAAAAGATTGAAAAGGCGACTGCGCATGAGACGTCCGGGCAGAGAAAAATCATGACAAGCGCGGGCCAGGCCCGCACTGAATTGTCTGTAGCTTAGCCTTTTGCCAGCAGCCGGTGAAAGCTTTGCGGGTCTGAGCGCATCAGTTCGCAACATTTGTCGTTCAGAGTGCTGCGACAGTGAAATTGCCGGCCTTCTGAAGCCTCAAGTCAGGTAGAATGCGCGCCCGGTTTTTGGAGAAGCTCATGACCCTGCTCAAATTCAGCGATGTGTCCCTTGCTTTCGGCGCTATGCCGTTGTTGGACAAGGTGTCCTGGCAGATCGCCCGTGGTGAGCGGGTGTGCATCATCGGCCGCAACGGCACTGGCAAGTCCAGCATGATGAAGCTCGTCAAGGGCGACCAGAAGCCCGATGACGGCTCCGTTTGGCGTGCCCCCGGTCTGAAAATCGGCGAATTGCCGCAAGAATTGCCGGTGGCCGACGAGCGGACCGTGTTCGACGTGGTGGCCGAAGGCCTGGACGGCGTCGGTGCGTTGCTCGCCGAATATCACCACCTGAGCCAGAACATCGTCACCGACGCCGATCTGGACAAGCTGATGCACGTCCAGCACAACCTCGAAGCCCGCGATGGCTGGCGCTTGCAGACCCTGGTCGACAGCACCTTGAGCCGCCTGCAACTGCCGGCCGACAAGACCCTCGCCGAGTTGTCCGGCGGCTGGCGTCGTCGCGTGCTGCTGGCCCAGGCCCTGGTGTCCGAGCCGGACCTGCTGCTGCTCGACGAGCCGACCAACCACCTGGACATCGGTGCCATCGCCTGGCTTGAAGAAGCACTGAAGGATTTCCAGGGCGCCGTGCTGTTCATCACGCACGACCGTTCTTTCCTGCAGAACCTGGCCACCCGCATCCTCGAACTGGATCGCGGCGGCCTGATCGACTGGAACGGCGACTACGCCAGTTTCCTCGTGCACAAGGAAGCCGAACTCGCTGCCGAAGCCACCGCCAACGCGTTGTTCGACAAGCGCCTGGCCCAGGAAGAAGTGTGGATTCGCCAGGGTATCAAGGCCCGTCGCACCCGTAACGAAGGCCGCGTGCGTGCCCTCAAGGCCCTGCGTGTCGAGCGCAGTGAGCGTCGTGAGCGTACCGGCAAGGCCAATATCCAGCTGGACACTGCCGACAAGTCCGGCAAGCAAGTGATGGTGCTCGAGAACGTGAGCTTCGCTCACCCGGGCGGCCCGTTCCTGATCAAGGACTTCTCGATGGTGCTGCAGCGCGGCGACCGTATCGGTCTGCTCGGTGCCAACGGTACCGGCAAGACCACGCTGCTGAAGCTGATGCTCAGCGGCCTGCAACCGACCAGCGGCAAAGTGGAAGAAGGCACCCGGATCGATGTCGCCTACTTCGACCAGTTGCGCCATCAACTGGATCTGGAAAAAACCGTAATCGACAACGTGGCCGAAGGACGCGACTTCATCGATATCGATGGTCAGAGCCGTCATGTGCTGAGCTACCTCGGCGACTTCCTGTTCAGCCCGCAGCGTGCCCGCACGCCGGTCAAGGCGCTGTCCGGTGGTGAGCGTGCCCGTCTGTTGCTGGCCAAGTTGTTCAGCAAGCCGGCGAACCTGCTGGTACTCGACGAACCGACCAACGACCTCGACGTTGAAACCCTCGAACTGCTCGAAGAAGTCTTGCTGACCTTCAATGGCACCGTGCTGATGGTCAGCCACGACCGGGCATTCCTCGACAACGTGGTCACCAGCACTCTGGTTTTCGAAGGTGAAGGCAAGGTTCGCGAGTACGTCGGTGGCTACCAGGACTGGCTGCGTCAGGGCGGCTCGCCGCGCCTGCTGGGCGTGACCGAAAGCAAATCCGGCAAGGCCGACCTGAATTCTGCGGTGGTGAAGGCCGAGCCTGCGCCGGTTGCGGCGGCCGTCGAAGCGCCAGTAGCGAAGAAAAAGCTCAGCTACAAGTTGCAGCGCGAACTGGAAGCGTTGCCGGGGCAGATCGAAGCCATGGAGCAACAGATCGCCGCCGTTGAAGCACAGATGGCGGATGCGGGCTTCTATCAGCGTCCTGCTGCCGAAACGGCTGCGGTGATTGCTCAGCTGGAGCAGTTGCAGGCTGAGCTCGAGATCATGGTCGAGCGTTGGGCCGAACTGGATGCCTGATTGATCCCGTAATAAAAAAAGCCCGGCGTTCAGTGATGAACGCCGGGCTTTTCATATGCAATGCGATCTGTTGCTTGAAATGGATTCCCTGTAGGAGCAGCCGGTCGACGCTCCTACAGTGAGTTCATGTCGACCTATAGATCGCATTCCATGCGAAAAGCCCGGCGCTCGCGTGTTGTCAGCTTTTGGTTTGCAGGCGCACCGCTAGCACGTCGCAAGGCGCGCCATGCAGCACGTCATTGGCGGTGGAGCCCAGCAGCAGTGCCAGGCCATGCCGGCCATGGCTGCCCACCACGATCAGGTCGCAGGTTTGCTCCTTGGCCATGTGGTGAATTTCCTGGCGTGGCTGGCCGTAGGTCAGGTGGCAGTTGGCGCCTTCGAGTTCGGCGTATTTGTGCTTGAGGCGCTCCAGTCGCTCCTTGGCCTGATCGAACTGCTGCTGTTGCAGTTGTGACAGGTCCATCGGCACGTCGCCGCCGAAGGCCATCGCCATCGGCTCGACAATGTGCACCAGTGACAATTTCGCGCCGTTGCTCACCGACAGTTCACGAGCGCGGTGGATCACAGGGTCGCACTCTTCGGTCAGATCTACAGCGACCAGAATATGGTTGTAGGGCATGAGGTGCTCCTCCTGAGGGATGCAATATTGGTAAGTATGGCTGGTTTCAAGCGCATTGGTTCAAAAGTGACACAATGGGCTCATCAAGAATCGGGAGTACAGATATGACGGTGTGGATAGTGGTGTCAATCCTGCTGGTGGTACTCAGCCCGCTGGCATGGTTGCGCCCCTCACGTGCCCAGAGCGGGCGCATCGCCCTGCGGATGGAGGCCCGGCGCATCGGCCTGGCCATGCAACTGGCACCTCAGCAATGGCCGCACTGGCTGAGCCAGGAGCCGCCAAGCCCCTGTGCGCAGTACCATCGCCCGCGACGCGGTAGTCAGCCGGCGTGCTGGAGTTACTGGCAAAAATCACCGGGTGTCTGGGTCAATCAGTGGCAGGAAATCTGTGAAGAACGGACGCTGCTCGATCATTTCGAAAAATTGCCAGGCAATGTCTTCAAGGTCGAGGCCGACAAGCAAATAATCGCCTTGTATTGGGGCGAGAAGGGCGAGGCCGAGGTGTTGCAACAGATCGACGCCATCCTCAAAGCCCTCGCCTGAAACCCGATCCCTTGTAGGAGCAGCCGGTCGACGCTCGATTGCTCGCGATGAACCTGAGGGCTCCGCGGGGTGTCAGGCTAACAGCGTCATCGTTGACGTTCATCGCGAGCGAGCTCGCTCCTACAGGAAGCGATCAGGCAATAAAAAGCCCGACATCAATCATCGGGCGGGTTGGCCAGGCAGGCCGGTAAAACGGTGTGGGCTGATCTTACGCTGGGCATTCGCCAAAGCGTTCAACTTTTTCCCCTGGTTCCGCCAGCGTAGCGTGTTAAACACGGGCTGCAGCGAATTAGGGCGAATTTTCTAACAATTGATTCTATGAATGACCTTGCATACTCAAGCGTGTTTAAGGTCTTCGCAGTACGGAAATGACCGGAAAGTCGCGTTTCAACCCGTTTTTCAGGCGATTGACAATTGTCGGAAATTCCGTGAAGGTGACGTACCCAAATCAAACGGGCGTATGAATTGAGCGTTTGTATTTCAGACCGCTCCTACAGAATCCCGACTATCGCGTTGGCGGGTGTGCCGGGGGAATGGGCGTAGCATTGACGATCAACGTCCCTGCCAAGCCATTCGCCTGCGTCCGACGTGTACTGTTCAGCTTCCATATCGTGGAGATCAGTTGATGATTTACGAAGGTAAAGCCATCACGGTTAAGGCTCTTGAAAGTGGCATCGTCGAACTGAAGTTCGACCTCAAGGGTGAGTCCGTCAACAAGTTCAACCGTCTAACCCTGAACGAACTGCGTCAGGCCGTAGACACCATCAAGGCAGATGCTTCGATCAAGGGCGTGATCGTCAGCAGTGGCAAGGACGTATTCATCGTCGGCGCCGACATCACCGAATTTGTCGACAACTTCAAGCTGCCGGATGCAGAACTTGTTGCTGGCAACCTCGAAGCCAACAGGATTTTCAGCGATTTCGAAGACCTCGACGTCCCGACCGTCGCCGCAATCAACGGCATCGCGCTGGGTGGCGGTCTGGAAATGTGCCTGGCGGCGGACTACCGCGTCATGTCCACCAACGCCAAGATCGGTCTGCCGGAAGTCAAGCTGGGCATCTACCCGGGCTTCGGCGGCACTGTGCGCCTGCCGCGCCTGATCGGTGCCGACAATGCCATCGAGTGGATTGCCGCCGGCAAGGAAAACCGTCCTGAAGATGCGCTGAAAGTTGGCGCTGTCGACGCAGTGGTTGCTCCTGAGCAGTTGCAGGATGCCGCGCTGGAACTGGTCAAACGCGCCATTTCCGGTGAGTTCGACTACAAGGCCAAGCGCCAGCCGAAGCTGGAAAAGCTCAAGCTCAACGCCATCGAACAAATGATGGCTTTCGAAACCGCCAAAGGTTTCGTGGCCGGCCAGGCTGGCCCGAACTACCCGGCGCCGGTTGAAGCGATCAAGACCATCCAGAAAGCCGCGAACTTCGGTCGCGACAAGGCGCTGGAAATCGAAGCTGCCGGTTTCGTCAAGCTGGCCAAGACCTCGGCCGCGCAGAGCCTGATCGGCTTGTTCCTGAACGATCAGGAACTGAAGAAAAAGGCCAAGGCTTACGACGAAATCGCCAAGGACGTGAAGCAGGCCGCCGTACTCGGCGCCGGCATCATGGGTGGCGGTATCGCCTATCAGTCGGCTTCCAAAGGTACGCCGATCCTGATGAAGGACATCAACGAGCACGGTATCGAGCAGGGTCTGGCCGAAGCTGCCAAACTGCTGGTTGGCCGCGTTGATAAAGGTCGCATGACCGCCGCGAAAATGGCTGAAGTGCTCAACGGCATCCGTCCAACCCTGTCGTACGGTGATTTCGGTCACGTGGACCTGGTGGTCGAAGCGGTCGTAGAGAACCCTAAGGTCAAGCAGGCTGTACTGGCTGAAGTGGAAGACAAGGTCAAAGAGGACACCATCCTCGCGTCCAACACTTCGACCATTTCCATCACCTTGCTGGCCAAGGCCCTCAAGCGTCCGGAAAACTTTGTCGGCATGCACTTCTTCAACCCGGTGCACATGATGCCGCTGGTGGAAGTCATCCGTGGCGAGAAGTCCAGTGAGCTGGCGGTTGCCACCACCGTTGCCTACGCCAAGAAAATGGGCAAGAACCCGATCGTCGTCAACGATTGCCCGGGCTTCCTGGTCAACCGCGTCCTGTTCCCGTACTTCGGCGGTTTCGCCAAGCTGGTCAGCGCCGGTGTGGACTTCGTCCGTATCGACAAGATCATGGAAAAGTTCGGCTGGCCAATGGGCCCGGCCTACCTGATGGACGTGGTCGGCATCGACACCGGCCACCACGGTCGTGACGTGATGGCTGAAGGTTTCCCGGACCGCATGAAGGACGACCGTCGTTCGGCCGTTGACGTGCTCTACGAAGCCAAGCGCCTGGGCCAGAAGAATGGCAAGGGCTTCTACGCCTACGAGACCGACAAGAAGGGCAAGCAGAAGAAAGTCGCCGATCCGTCGGTGCTGGAAGTGCTCAAGCCGATCGTTTACGAGCAGCGCGAAGTCACCGACGAAGACATCATCAACTGGATGATGATCCCGCTGTGCCTGGAAACCGTGCGCTGCCTGGAAGACGGCATCGTCGAAACCGCTGCCGAAGCCGACATGGGTCTGGTCTACGGTATTGGTTTCCCTCCATTCCGTGGCGGTGCGCTGCGCTACATCGACTCGCTCGGTGTGGCAGAGTTCGTTGCCCTGGCCGACCAGTACGCTGATTTGGGCGCGCTGTACCACCCGACCGCGAAGCTGCGCGAAATGGCCAAGAACGGCCATAGCTTCTTCGGTTAAGCGCCCCCAACTAGAGTGAGAGTGAACTTATGAGCTTGAATCCTAGAGACGTCGTGATTGTCGACTTCGGTCGTACTCCGATGGGCCGCTCCAAGGGCGGCATGCACCGCAACACCCGTGCCGAAGACATGTCGGCGCACCTGATCAGCAAACTGCTGGAACGCAACGTCAAGGTTGACCCGAGCGAAGTCGAAGACGTGATCTGGGGCTGCGTTAACCAGACCCTGGAGCAGGGCTGGAACATCGCGCGCATGGCGTCGCTGATGACCCAGATCCCGCACACCTCGGCCGGCCAGACCGTCAGCCGCCTGTGTGGTTCGTCGATGAGTGCCCTGCACACTGCTGCGCAAGCGATCATGACCGGTAACGGTGACGTTTTCGTGGTGGGCGGCGTCGAGCATATGGGGCATGTGAGCATGATGCACGGTGTCGATCCGAACCCGCACATGTCGCTGTACGCGGCGAAAGCCTCGGGCATGATGGGCCTGACCGCGGAAATGCTGGGTAAAATGCACGGTATCACTCGCGAGCAGCAGGATGCTTTCGGCGTGCGCTCCCACCAACTCGCCCACAAGGCGACCGTGGAAGGCAAGTTCAAAGACGAAATCATCCCGATGCAGGGCTACGACGAGAACGGTTTCCTGAAAACCTTCGACTTCGACGAAACCATTCGTCCGGAAACCACCCTGGAAAGTCTGGCGGCCCTGAAGCCGGCGTTCAATCCGAAGGGTGGCACCGTGACCGCCGGTACCTCGTCGCAGATCACCGATGGTGCCTCGTGCATGATCGTGATGTCGGCGCAACGCGCACAAGACCTGGGCATCCAGCCTCTGGCGGTGATCCGTTCGATGGCGGTGGCAGGTGTGGATCCGGCCATCATGGGCTATGGTCCAGTACCGGCCACACAAAAAGCACTGAAGCGCGCGGGTCTGGGCATCTCCGACATCGACTTCTTCGAGCTCAACGAAGCTTTCGCCGCACAGGCCCTGCCAGTGCTGAAAGATCTGAAAGTGCTCGACAAGATGAACGAGAAGGTTAACCTGCACGGTGGCGCGATCGCTCTGGGCCACCCGTTCGGTTGCTCCGGTGCGCGTATCTCCGGCACTTTGCTCAACGTGATGAAGCAGAATGGCGGCACCTTCGGGGTGGCCACCATGTGCATTGGTCTCGGCCAAGGCATCTCCACCGTCTTCGAACGCGTTTAAGCGTCTCGCTGATGGAAGCCGGGGCCAAGTGCCCCGGTTTTTGTTTTTCCGGATTTATTTTTGTTTTTATTTTGAAAACATTTGAGTGAGGGCCAAAGCATGCCGATACAACCTGGGCTCTACCAACATTACAAAGGTCCGCAGTACCGCGTATTCAGTGTCGCGCGACATTCGGAAACCGAAGAAGAAGTGGTCTTCTATCAAGCCCTGTATGGCGATTACGGCTTTTGGGTGCGTCCCTTGAGCATGTTCCTGGAGTCCGTCGAGGTTGACGGCGAACAGGTGCCACGCTTTGCTTTGGTGCAGGCCGAAGAAAGCCTTTTTACCAAGCCATAAGCTGAGTGCGCGCAATACCCTGCGCTTGACCTCACCTTGTTGCCACTATATATAGCGGTGCCGCGTCAGGCGCCAATCGCCTTTCACTTCTCGAATTCAGGAATTTTCTGATCCATGGGCAAATCGCTGGTCATTGTGGAATCCCCGGCTAAGGCCAAGACCATCAACAAGTATTTGGGCAACGAATACGTGGTGAAGTCGAGTATCGGCCATATCCGAGACCTGCCCACCAGCGGTTCGGCTAGCGCCAGCAAAGAGCCAGCCGCCAAGCGCGGCAAGGCTGCTGCGGGTGAAGTGCCGGCACTGTCGCCGAAGGAAAAAGCGCGCAAGCAGCTGGTCGCGCGCATGGGTGTCGATCCGGATCATGGCTGGAAAGCCAAGTACGAGATCCTCCCGGGCAAGGAAAAAGTCATCGAAGAGCTGCGCCGGCTCGCCAAGGATGCTGACACCATCTATCTCGCAACCGACTTGGACCGCGAGGGGGAAGCCATTGCCTGGCACCTGCGCGAAGCCATCGGTGGTGACGACAGCCGCTACAAGCGCGTGGTGTTCAACGAAATCACCAAGAAGGCGATTCAGGAAGCCTTCTCAAAGCCGGGCGAGCTGGATATCGACCGCGTCAACGCCCAGCAGGCGCGTCGCTTTCTCGACCGCGTCGTGGGTTACATGGTTTCGCCGCTGCTGTGGGCCAAGATCGCTCGTGGCCTGTCCGCCGGTCGCGTGCAGTCGGTTGCCGTGAAGCTGGTGGTCGAACGCGAACGTGAAATCCGTGCGTTCATCCCTGAAGAATACTGGGAAGTTCACGCCGACCTCGGCACAGCCAAGGGTGCGACCGTGCGTTTTGATGTCGCTCGCGAAAAAGGCGAAGCGTTCAAGCCGCTCAACGAAGCCCAGGCCATGGCCGCGCTGGAGAAGCTCAAGTCCTCCAGCTACAGCATCGTCAAGCGTGAAGACAAGCCGACCAGCAGCAAGCCGTCGGCACCGTTCATCACTTCCACCCTGCAACAGGCCGCAAGCAACCGCCTGGGCTTTGGTGTGAAGAAAACCATGATGATGGCCCAGCGTTTGTACGAAGCCGGCTACATCACCTACATGCGTACCGACTCCACCAACCTTTCGGTTGATGCCGTGGCGATGGCGCGTACCTATATCGAAGGTGAGTTCGGCAAGAAGTACCTGCCGGAAACCCCGAACGTCTACAGCAGCAAGGAAGGCGCACAAGAGGCTCACGAAGCGATTCGTCCGTCCGACGCCAATACCGAGCCAAGCAAGCTGTCGGGCATGGAGCGTGACGCTGAGCGCCTCTACGAGCTGATCTGGCGCCAGTTCCTCGCTTGCCAGATGCTGCCGGCGCAATACCTGTCGACCACCGTCACCGTGGGTGCCGGCGACTTCGAGCTGCGCGCCAAGGGTCGCATCCTGAAGTTTGACGGTTACACCCGTGTCATGCCGCAAATCGCCAAGCCGGGCGACGACGATGTATTGCCGGACATGGCCCAGGGCGACGCGATGAAGCTGATCAAGCTTGATCCGACCCAGCACTTCACCAAGCCACCGGCGCGTTACTCGGAAGCCAGCCTGGTAAAAGAAATGGAAAAACGCGGCATCGGTCGTCCTTCGACCTACGCAGCGATCATTTCGACCATCCAGGACCGCGGTTACGTGGCGCTGCACAACCGTCGTTTCTACTCGGAAAAGATGGGCGATATCGTCACCGAGCGTCTGGCCGAGAGCTTCTCCAACCTGATGGACTACGGCTTCACCGCCGGCATGGAAGAGCATCTCGATGACGTGGCCCAGGGCGAGCGCGACTGGAAAAACGTGCTCGACGAGTTCTATGGCGACTTCAAGAAAAAGCTCGAAGTAGCCGAAAGCCCGGAAAGCGGCATGCGTGCCAACCAACCGGTGATGACCGACATTCCGTGCACCACCTGCGGTCGTCCGATGCAGATTCGTACTGCGTCGACCGGCGTGTTCCTCGGTTGCTCGGGCTACAGCCTGCCGCCGAAAGAGCGCTGCAAGGCCACCGTCAACCTGGTGCCGGGCGACGAAATCGCCGCGGACGACGAGGGTGAGTCGGAGTCGCTGGTGTTGCGTGGCAAGCATCGCTGCCCGATCTGCAGCACGGCGATGGATGCTTACCTGCTCGATGAGAAACGCAAGTTGCACATCTGCGGTAACAACCCGGATTGCGATGGCTACGAAATCGAAGAGGGCACCTATCGCATCAAGGGCTATGAAGGCCCGAGCCTGGAATGCGACAAGTGCGGTAGCGAAATGCAGCTCAAGACCGGCCGTTTCGGCAAGTTCTTCGGTTGCACCAACGCGACCTGCAAGAACACGCGCAAACTGCTGAAGAGCGGCGATGCGGCACCGCCGAAGATGGATCCGGTGAAGATGCCTGAGCTGAAGTGCGAAAAGGTCAACGACACCTACATTCTGCGCGACGGTGCATCAGGCTTGTTCCTGGCCGCCAGCCAGTTCCCGAAAAACCGCGAGACTCGTGCTCCGCTGGTGATTGAAATCGTCCCGCACAAGGACGAGATCGATCCGAAGTATCACTTCCTCTGTGAGGCGCCGAAGAAAGATCCGGATGGCCTCCCGACTGTGATTCGTTACAGTCGCAAGACCAAGGAGCAGTACGTGCAGACCGAGGTTGACGGGAAGCCGACTGGCTGGAAAGCGTTCTACGACGGCGGCAAGTGGGCGGTCGAAGACAAGCGTCCGGCAGCCAAGGCTTAAGCGCGCAGGCTGATGGGCCGACTCCGTCGGCCAGCGGGAGCAAGCTCCCTCGCCACAAAAAAAAGGCCGCATGAGAACCTTCGGGTTTTCATGCGGCCTTTTTTGTTTTGAGCTTGCGGTTGGATCGAGTGATCCACGACACTGTCCAACCTGCATGAAGCAATTATTTCGTTGTGGAGGCTGCCGTCATGGCCCACGAACTGTATACCCGCACAAATCAGAAGATTTATTTCGCCGGCTTGTCGCTCGAAGCGCTGGCCCGCACTGAAGAGGGGCGGGCGATGAATTCGCTGGCGCTGATCCAGGCGGGACGCGAATCCGCTCTGTTTCACCTGTACGGCGCGCTGTTGGGGCTGTGTCACGAAATCGCCGGTTACTATCGCTTGCCTCAGGCCAATGCGCCCCGTGCGGAGTTATTGCTGACTCGCGAGGTGCTGGAGTCCATCGCCATTCCGGAAATGGCTGAGCTGGTCGAGTTGGCCAATAATCCGGAGACCTGGCTGGCCAAACTCCTGGCCGCCCATGCTGCACTGTTTCAGCCGCCGCGCGCGCCGCACAAGCCGAAAGGGGACGTGACCCAGCCACTGATTCAGGCTATCAATCTGGATGAAGAGGACGCGCCGGAGGAGCTGAGTCGGGAGGAGCTGGAGAGTTGGCGTCAGAACCTGAAAGCATTGGCGATCCGGTTTCGTGAAGGGTTGAACGAGTGCTGACATACACATTTGGGTAATGACATCTGGTCAAGATCCCAAGCGAAACCCGAGCGATGCCTATATAATCCCCGCCTTTCGTGGAGAACAGTCCTTTATGCCAACGTCCTTTCTAGAAATTGTCGAGTTACCAGACGGCCGTATCGAGCTGCGCAGGGCCGAGGACGAGGGTTCTCTGGTTACTTTGGATTTCTCCGAGGACGCCAAGGCGTTCCTGCAAGGACAGCACGTGGAAGTCGCCAAGGCGATGTTGAGCGTCGGTGTACAGATGGCCGGTCGCATGGTTGAAGGCGAATTCGACAAGGACGAGGGGTCGCGGGTGCTTCATTGATCCCCGTCTGTCGTTTTTCTTGATATCGCTACACATCGGCTTCTCAGTCCCTGGAGAAGCCTTGCGCGGTGAAGCACGCGTCTTGTCTGTCAGTCAGCCCAGTCGAATATTCAGGCTCTGAGCGTCCCCGGTGCGGGCGGCGCTGATCAGTTGTTGCCGCGATTGCGGGCTCAACGGGTTGATCCAGCTGACCACCGTGTGGCTGCGACCCAGGCGTAGCGCTTCGCAGGTCAGTTGCTGGGCGCTCTGGGTACCCCGCGGTTGCAGCAACAGAATGCGTTCGCGGTTGAGGCCGGCATCTCGCAGCCAGGCTTGAGTCAGGCTGGCGGGTGGTGCGATCAGTGTCAGCCAGCGTGCATCCTGGTCCTGGCTCAACTCCCTGAGGATCGGTGCCAGCAGGCTCAGGCAGTTCCCGGCTGCACCACGTAGTGACAGCTCGCTGAAAACGTCAGGTTCGGCGCTCCAGGGGGACTCGACTACGTCTTTCAGAATCGGCGCCAATGGCTGTGCCATGAACGCTTCGAACAACGGCAGTTGGGTTTGCTGTGGTGCTGGCTGTGGGAACTGCATGATGCCTCCTTTAGCGGCGAATGACGCCGACACTCAAGCCTTCGATCACCAGTTCCTGGTCTTGAAGGTTCACTTCAATCGGGGCGAACTCGGGGTTCTCGGCGATCAGCCAGACTTTGCTGCCGTCACGCTTGAAGCGCTTGACGGTCACTTCGTCGCCGATTCGCGCCACCACGATCTGGCCGTTACGGGCTTCGCGTGTGGTGTGGACCGCCAGCAGGTCGCCGTCGAAAATGCCGACATCCTTCATGCTCATCCCGTGGACGCGCAGCAGGTAGTCGGCGCGCGGATGGAAGAAGGCGGGATTGATGTTGCAGGACTCTTCGATGTGTTGCTGCGCAAGAATCGGGGCGCCGGCTGCGACCCGGCCAATGATCGGCAGGGTGGAATCGTCGGCCTTGGCTTCGAAGCCGGGGATGCGAATGCCACGGGAGGCGCCAGGCGTCATCTCGATTGCACCCTTGCGGGCCAGTGCCTTGAGGTGTTCTTCCGCCGCATTGGGTGATTTGAAACCCAGTTCCTGAGCGATTTCCGCGCGGGTCGGCGGGTAGCCGTTGTCTTCCAGGCAGCGTTTGATGAAGGCCAGAATCTCGGCTTGGCGTGGCGTCAGCTTTAGCATATTGATCGCTCTGTTTTTTTATACAGTGACTGGGATTATATACAGTGGGGCGGTCTTGGCAATGCTCCTTTTTTCAGTGGCCGCCGGACGGTCAATCAGGCAGTGGATTGAAGCTTCGCCGTTGTGTGGTTAAATGTCTGACCGACCATTCTCGAAATGAACTGCCAGGCTTGACAAGGCGCAGGCTGAAACGTATGTTTCAAACAAGTGTTTGTCAGGCGGAGTAGCCATGGCCCAGTCGGAAACCGTTGAACGCATTCTCGATGCTGCCGAGCAGTTGTTCGCGGAAAAAGGTTTCGCCGAAACCTCGTTGCGCCTGATCACCAGCAAGGCCGGTGTCAACCTGGCGGCGGTGAACTATCACTTCGGTTCGAAGAAAGCGTTGATTCAAGCGGTTTTCTCGCGGTTCCTCGGGCCGTTCTGCATCAGTCTCGATAAAGAGCTGGAGCGGCGTCAGGCCAAACCTGAAATCAGGCCGACACTCGAAGAGTTGCTGGAAATCCTCGTCGAGCAGGCACTGGTGGTGCAGCCGCGCAGTGGCAACGACCTGTCTATCTTCATGCGTTTGCTGGGACTGGCGTTCAGTCAGAGCCAGGGGCACTTGCGTCGTTATCTGGAAGACATGTACGGCAAGGTGTTCCGCCGCTACATGATACTGGTCAACGAAGCAGCGCCGCGTATTCCGCCCATCGAACTGTTCTGGCGCGTGCACTTCATGTTGGGTGCGGCGGCGTTCAGCATGTCCGGTATCAAGGCCTTGCGGGCGATTGCCGAAACCGACTTCGGTGTGAATACCTCGATCGAGCAGGTCATGCGCCTGATGGTGCCATTCCTGGCCGCCGGCATGCGTGCCGAATCCGGTGTGACTGACGCGGCCATGGCCACTGCCCAGTTGCGTCCACGCAGCAAATCGACACCGGTTGCCGCCAAGGTATAACCGCACATGGGTGGGCGCGGCAGCTGACATCCGCTAAGCTAGCCGCCCATGCCGACTCTCGTTCTGAACCCGCTCCTCGTTGAACTCGCCAATCTGCCGGGCCATGCCCTTGGCGGCGAATTCGTGTGGGCCGGGTTTTCTGTTATCAAGGAATTTTTATGACTGCTGGCTTGCAAGGCTCGTTGATGGTGGACGTCGCCGGTACCTGGCTGACGGCTGAAGATCGCCACTTGTTGCGCCAGCCCGAAGTGGGTGGCCTGATCATCTTTGCCCGTAACATCGAGCATCCACGCCAGGTGCGTGAATTGAGTGCGGCAATCCGCGCCGTCCGTCCCGACTTGTTGCTGGCTGTGGACCAGGAGGGCGGTCGTGTGCAGCGCCTGCGTCAGGGTTTCGTGCGCTTGCCCGCCATGCGCGCCATCGCCGACAACCCGAACGCCGAGTACCTGGCCGAGCAGTGCGGCTGGATCATGGCGACTGAAGTGCTGGCCGTTGGCCTGGACCTGAGCTTCGCCCCGGTGCTCGACCTCGATTACCAGCGCAGCGCGGTGGTGGGTACCCGTTCGTTCGAGGGTAACCCGGAGCGCGCCGCTCAATTGGCCGGTGCATTCATCCGCGGGATGAACAGCGCAGGCATGGCGGCCACCGGCAAGCACTTCCCCGGCCACGGCTGGGCGGAAGCGGATTCCCACGTCGCGATCCCGAATGACGAGCGCAGTCTCGATGAGATCCGCGCCAACGACCTGGTGCCGTTTGCCAAATTGAGCAAGCAACTGGCCGCGGTCATGCCGGCCCATGTGATCTATCCACAGGTCGACGCCCAGCCGGCCGGTTTTTCCCGTCGCTGGTTGCAGGATATCTTGCGTGGCGAGTTGCAATTCGACGGGGTGATTTTCAGCGATGACCTGTCCATGGCAGGCGCCCACGTGGTCGGCGATGCCGCCAGTCGTATTGAAGCTGCGCTGACTGCCGGTTGCGACATGGGCCTGGTGTGCAACGACCGTGCGGCCGCCGAGCTCGCCCTGAGCGCTGCCCAGCGTCTGAAGGTCAAGCCTTCCGAGCGCATTGCACGGATGCGCGGCCAGTCGTTTGCCAACTCTGAATACCGTCAGGACCCGCGCTGGCTGGCCGCTGTCGGCGCGCTCAAAGAAGCTCAATTGATTGATTAAGGACTGTTCGTTATGACGGTTTACGCGATTATCGGTGGCACTGGCCTGACTCAGCTCGAAGGCCTGAGCATTCGCCAGTCACTGACAGTGGACACGCCTTATGGTGCACCTTCGGCCGACATTCAGATCGGCGAGTATGCCGGCAAGGAAGTGCTGTTCCTCGCACGTCACGGTCATCCCCACCGGTTTCCGCCGCATCAGGTCAACTACCGCGCCAACCTCTGGGCGCTGAAGCAGGCTGGGGCGCAAGCGATTCTTGCAGTCAATGCCGTGGGTGGAATTCACTCCGCCATGGGCACGGGACATTTCTGCGTGCCGCATCAGTTGATCGACTACACCAGCGGTCGTGAGCACACCTACTTTGCCGATGACCTGGAGCACGTCACCCATATCGACTTCAGCTACCCCTACAGCGAACCGTTGCGCCAGCAACTGATCGCGGCATTGGCGGCGGAAGGTGTGGGCTACAGCAGTCATGGCGTGTATGCGTGCACTCAAGGGCCGCGCCTGGAGACAGTGGCTGAAATCGCCCGGCTGGAGCGCGATGGCTGCGACATCGTCGGCATGACGGGAATGCCGGAAGCAGCCCTGGCCCGGGAGCTGGAACTGGATTACGCCTGTCTGGCGCTGGTGGTGAATCCGGCGGCTGGCAAGTCGACGGCGGTGATCACCATGGCCGAGATCGAGCAGGCGTTGCATGACGGCATGGGCAAGGTCAAATCGACGCTGGCGCGGGTGCTCAAGGGCTGAGTCCCACTTGATACCGAGTTGACTTCATCGCGAGCAAGCTCGCTCCCACAGGTTCAGTGGTGTCCGCAAAAGTCGTGTTCGACGCGGACAGTGTGGGAGCGAGCTTGCTCGCGATGGCGGACTAAAAAGCGCCGCACATCTCAACGCTTTTCGAGGTTTTCCGGCAGCGGCGCAAACAGCGCTTCGATATCATCGTTCTGCAGTTTCCAGTCCCCGGCCTTGCGCCCATCCAGCACGCCGGCCGCGAGGTCGGATTTTTCCTTTTGCAGGTGCTGAATCTTTTCTTCCACCGTGCCGCGCGCAATCATTTTATAAACGAACACCGGCTTCTCCTGGCCGATGCGATACGCCCGGTCAGTCGCCTGGTTTTCCGTCGCCGGGTTCCACCACGGATCGTAATGAATCACCGTGTCCGCTTCGGTCAGGTTCAGGCCAACGCCACCGGCCTTCAAGCTGATCAGAAATATCTGACGTTTGCCGCTCTGGAATTCCTTCACCGGCGTGCGGCGGTCGCGGGTCTGGCCGGTCAGCAGGGCGTAGGCCACGCCGCGTTTGTTCAGTTCGTCCTCGATCAGCGACAGCATTGAAGTGAACTGCGAGAACAGCAGGATCCGCCGACCTTCCTCGAACAGTTCTTCGAGCATTTCCATCAGGCTGTCGAGCTTGCCTGACGTGCTGCCACGGGTTGGCAGGGTCGCCTCATTGACCAGGCGCAAATCGCAGCACACCTGACGCAGCTTGAGCAGGGCTTCGAGAATGATGATCTGGCTGCGGGCCACGCCTTTGCGGGTGATCTCGTCGCGGACTTTCTTGTCCATGGCCAGGCGCATGGTTTCGTACACATCGCGCTGGGCCTCGTTGAGTTCGACCCAGTGGATGATCTCGGTTTTCGGCGGCAACTCGGTAGCCACCTGTTCCTTGGTGCGGCGCAGCAGGAAAGGTCTGATCCGGCCGTTGAGGTGCTGAAGCCTGACCTCGCTGGTGCGTTTTTCAATTGGCACGCGGTAATCGCGGTTGAAACTTTTGACGTCGCCCAGCCAACCGGGCAAGAGGAAGTGAAACAGCGACCAGAGTTCACCGAGATGGTTTTCCAGCGGTGTGCCGCTCAGGCACAGGCGCTGCCGGGCGTTCAGTTCGCGGGCGGCGTGGGCTGCCTTGCTGCCGGGGTTCTTGATGTATTGCGCTTCGTCCAGCACCAGTATGTGCAAGGGCTGCGCCGCCAGGCGTTCGACATCCTTGGGCAGCAGCGCATAGGTGGTCAGGATCAGATCGTAGTCGGCCAGCTTGTCGAAGTGCTTTTTGCGGCTGGCACCGTACAGTGCCAGTACCTTGAGCTGCGGCGTAAAGTGCGCCGCTTCGTCGAGCCAGTTGGGGATCAGGCTGGTCGGCATCACAACCATGCACGGCCGGTCGAGGCGGCCGGCGTTTTTCTCGCTCAGAACGTGCGCCAGTGTCTGCAGGGTTTTACCCAGGCCCATGTCGTCCGCGAGGATTCCACCCACTTCCAGCTGTCGCAGCGATTGCATCCAGCTCAAGCCTTCGAGCTGATACGGACGTAGCGTCGCATTCAGACCGTCCGGGGCGGCGGCCGTGTGGTCCTTGATGTCGCGCAGGCGCTGGGCAAAGGTGCGGATCTGTTCGCCACCCTCCCACAGTAGTGGCATGTCTTCCAGCGGGTTCAGGCGCGTGGCATCGGCCTTGCTCAGGCGCAGCGTGGTGTCGCCGGGCTCCTGCAGGTAGAACTCGCCGAGGGTGGCCAGCACCGGCTTCAGGCGGCCGAAGGGCAGGGCGACTTGCAGTGGGCCGTGCTCGGAGTTCGGGCGATTGGGGATATTGACCAGGATCAGCTCGTCGTCGCGGCGTCGGGCCAGGCGTTCCGGGTTGAGGATTTCGGTGTGGGAGCGCATCAGGTTGAGCAGGATCGGCAACAGGCTCAGGCGCTCGCCGTTGACGATGATCCCCAGTTCCAGATCGAACCAGTCGCGCTCCGGTACCTGTTCGACCGTGGCGTACCAGTCGTCCACGGCGGTCAGGTCGAAACCGAAGTCCTCGTCGATCTGCAATTCCCAGCCCTGGGTGCGCAACTTCGGCAGTTCATTGAGGGTAAAGGTCAGCCAGGCGCTGTCATTGACCATCTCGAACAGCTCGCCGGCACTTTCCGGCAGGGCCTTGCTTTGCCGGGTGGCGACTTTGAAACCAAGGATTCGCAGCTGTTCCCGGTAGGACTGTTCCACTTCCGGGTGGCGTTTTATCCGCAGCGTCTGGCTTTCCTGACGAATCAGGATGTCGGCGTTTTTCTGTCCGCAAACGTACTCGTCCAGGTAACTGAAAGACAGCGCCGCCCGATGCTGGATGTATCGCTGCATTCGACCGTTGCGCGGTTCGAACGCGCTGAACTCGATGCTGGCCAGCCACAGGCGCGGGAGGGGCTGCACATTGTCCACCAGCACTTGCGGCGGGGCTTTCGGGCTGCGGTTTTCCAGGACTGCCTGGAGTTTTTCCAGAAGTTCGGCGTCTTTGGCTGCAGCGGGGTAGTCGAGGGTTTCCTGCACTTGCAGGAGCACCGCTGCGCAATGTTTGCAGTTGTTGTGGACCGGGCACGAGCAGGTGGCGTCGATCATCAGCAGCGTGCCCTTGGCTGACTCGCGCAGGCGAATGGTCTGACGGTAAACGTTACTGCCAGAGCCTTCGCAAACGGCGATGATCGTGGCGTCGCCGGCCTCGACGATCCTGACACGGTTCTCCAGCGCGTAGCGGCGGCCACGCTCCAGGCTCTGTTCCTTGAATCGGCTGACCCAGGAGGGTGCCAGGGGTTTGCTCAGGGTCGCGGACATAAGGACTTCAATCAGTCCGGAATTTCATCGGGGACTGGCCGAGGTGCGGGGGCGGTCAGCGAGGTGATCTTGATCAGCAGGCCGAGGTGGCCGTTGTCGAGGAAGTTCAACTGGCCGTTCTTGGTGTGGCTTTCCTGTTTCAAGCGCTCGCTGGCGGTCACCATGCCATTGGCGTCGATCTGATTGACCCAGAAATCGGCGTCGACGTCGGTAAAGCGTCCCAGCGTCATGTTCAGCGTGCCCTCGATCGGGAACTGACCATATTGTTCCTTGCCGTCGCTGATCGCCACTTTGCTGGCGTTTTCGCCGAGAGTCTGTTGCCAGGCCTTGTGCAGCAACACCGTGTAGTCGGCGCTGCTGGTGAGTTTTTCCACCTCGCCATTCAGGCTTGGCGTACGCAGGCTGTCGGGGCTGACGGGTTGGGCGCCAGCGGCCCAGTCTTCCGGTGCGGCGCGGCTGACAATCGCCGGTACGGCGTTTTGACGGACCAGAATCATTTCGACCTGATACAGGTCATCGGCAAATGCCGTGGGTGCGACCAGCGCTGGAATTAGCAGGGTCAGCAGGGTCAGTGAGCGAAACAGGCGCATGCGGCGTCCTTCAAGCAGTTTTCGGGACGAGGCGCTCGAACAGCGCCTCTACAGTATTAAAGCGCTCTTCCGGGCGCTCCATCGGAACCATGAACTTGAACATCGTGGCGCCTTCGAATTTGTAGCGTTTTGGCTGGCTCTGGATCAGTTTGATCAGGGTCAGCGGGTCGACCGGCGTCTGCGCGGCGAACTCGACGCGACCGCCTTGCGGGCCGCCATCGACTTTCTTGATGCCCAGTTGCTCGGCCTGCAATTTCAATGCAGTGATGCGGATCAGGTTCTTGGTCGGTTCCGGCAACAGACCGAAACGGTCGATCATCTCCACTTGCAGATCCTTGAGGCCTTCTTCATCGGTGGCCGAAGCGATGCGCTTGTAGAGAATCAGGCGGGCGTGAACGTCCGGCAGGTAGTCCTCGGGAATCAACGCCGGAACCCGCAGGTTGACTTCCGGACCGCCGCCGAGCGGTTGGTCGAGGTTCGGCTGCTCGCCCTTGCGGATCGACTTCACCGCGCGCTCGAGCATTTCCATGTACAGCGTGAAGCCGACCGCCTGGATCTGCCCGCTCTGGCCGTCGCCGAGCAGTTCGCCAGCGCCACGGATTTCCAGGTCGTTGGTGGCGAGCACGAAGCCCGCGCCGAGGTCCTGGGTGTTGGCGATCGCTTCCAGGCGCTTTTCCGCGTCCGGGGTGATTTGCTGGCGCGGTGGCGTCAGCAGGTAGGCGTAGGCCTGGTGGTGGCTGCGTCCGACCCGGCCGCGCAACTGGTGCAACTGTGCCAGGCCAAACTTGTCGGCACGCTCGATGATGATGGTGTTGGCGCTCGGTACGTCGATGCCGGTCTCGATGATGGTCGAGGCGATCAGCACGTTGAAGCGCTTGTGGTAGAAGTCACTCATCACCTGTTCGAGATCGCGTTCGCGCATCTGCCCGTGACCGATAGCGATCCGTGCTTCCGGTACCAGCTCGGCGAGGTCGGCGGCGCATTTCTCGATGGTCTTCACGTCGTTGTGCAGGTAGTAGACCTGGCCGCCACGCAGCAACTCACGCAGCAAGGCCTCTTTGACCGTGCTCTTGTTCTGCTCCATGACGAAGGTGCGTACCGACAGGCGACGGGCCGGCGGCGTGGCGATGATCGACAGGTCACGCATGCCCGACACCGCCATGTTCAGCGTGCGCGGAATCGGCGTGGCGGTCAGGGTCAGGATGTCGACTTCGCTGCGCAGGGCCTTGAGCTGTTCTTTCTGACGGACACCGAAACGGTGCTCTTCGTCGATGATCACCAGCCCCAGGTTTTTGATTTTTACATCGTCGGACAGCAACTTGTGCGTGCCGATGACGATGTCGATCTTGCCTTCGGCCAGGTCCGCGACCGCCGCATTCACTTCCTTGGCCGACTTGAAGCGGCTCATCACTTCCACGGTCACCGGCCAGTCGGCAAAGCGGTCGCGGAAGCTGTTGTAATGCTGCTGGGCGAGCAGGGTGGTCGGCACCAGGATCGCCACCTGGCGTCCACCGTGGACTGCAATGAACGCCGCGCGCATCGCCACTTCGGTCTTGCCGAAGCCAACGTCGCCGCACACCAGGCGGTCCATTGGCTTGGGCGCGAGCATGTCTTCGCGCACCGCTTCGATGGTGGTTTGCTGGTCCGGGGTTTCTTCGAACGGGAAACCGGCGCTGAAGGTGGCGTAGTCGGCTTTCGGATCGGCGAAGGCGTAGCCTTCACGGGCGGCGCGGCGAGCATAGATGTCGAGCAGCTCGGCGGCCACGTCACGCACCTGTTCGGCGGCTTTGCGCTTGGCTTTTTGCCAGGTCTCGGAGCCGAGGCGGTGCAGCGGGGCCAGGGCATCGTCGCTGCCGGTGTAGCGGGCGATCAGGTGCAGGTTGGCCACCGGCACATAGAGCTTGGCGCCTTCGGCGTATTCCAGGGCGAGGAACTCGGCGGTCTGGCTGTCGATTTCCAGGGTCGCCAGGCCCAGGTAGCGACCGACACCGTGGTCGATGTGCACCACCGGCGCACCTTCGCGAAGCTCGGTGAGGTTCTTGATCACGGCATCGTTGTTGGCATCGGTGCGCTTTTCGCGGCGACGACGCTGCATCACGCGCTGGCCGAACAACGGGCTTTCGGCAACCAGGGCCAGGGCCGGGTCGTCGAGCAGCAAGCCTTCGTCGAGCGGGGCGATGGTGATCGCCAGGCGATCCTTGCCGGCGACAAAGTCTGGCCAGCTGTCGACGGTCTTCGGTCGCAGCTTCAGGCGTTCCAGCAGTTCCAGCAGCACTTCGCGGCGGCCTGCCGATTCGGCGGTAAACAGTACGCGACCGGGGAACTGGTCGAGGAAGTCGGCCAGTGCCGCCAACGGTTGGGTGGCCTTGGCTTCGATCGCCAGGTTGGGCAACTCGCGTGCCGGGAAACGCTCGCGACCGCTACCGCTTTCTACATCCTGTTGACTGGCCACCACGCGCGGCCAGTTCTTCAGGCGCGCGAAGCAGTCTTCCACCGGCAGGAACAGTTCGGCGGGAGGTAATAAAGGACGGGATGGGTCGACGCGGCGTTCTTCATAGCGATTGCGCACGTCGTTCCAGAAGTTTTCCGCGGCCTGCTCGATGCCCGGCAGGGAAAACACTTGCGTGTCCTGGGGCAGGTAATCGAACAGCGTCGAGGTTTCTTCGAAGAACAGCGGCAGGTAGTACTCGATACCGGCCGGGGTAATCCCGCTGCTCAAGTCCTGGAAAATCGGGCAGCGGCGGAAATCGACGTCAAAACGCTCGCGGAAGCGCGCCTTGAAGCGGGTGACCGCTTCTTTCTGCAGCGGGAATTCCTTGGCCGGCAACAGCTTGACCGAGTTGACTTTGTCGATGGAGCGCTGGTTCTCCGGGTCGAAGGTGCGCAGGGTTTCGATTTCGTCGTCGAACAGATCGATGCGATATGGCAGCTTGCTGCCCATCGGGAACAGATCGATCAGCGAACCGCGAACGGTGAACTCGCCGTGTTCATACACCGTATCGACGTAGCGATAGCCCGTGGCTTCAAGGCGGGTGCGCATTTGCTCGACGTCGAGCTTCTGGCCGATATCCAGCACCAGGCTGCTGCCGAGCAGGAATTTGGTCGGTGCGAGGCGGTGCAGGGCGGTCGTGATCGGCACCACCAGCACACCATGGCTCAGTTCCGGCAGCCGGTACAGGCTGGCGATGCGCTGGGAAATGATGTCCTGGTGCGGTGAGAACAGGTCGTAGGGCAGGGTTTCCCAGTCGGGAAAGTGCAATACGGGCAAATCCGGGGCGAAGAAGCCCAGCTCCTGTTCCAGCCGTTCGGCACTTTGGCTGTCGGCGGTCAGCAGCAGGGTAAAGCGCTTGGCAGCGCTGGCGGCCTCGGCGATGGCCAGGCTCAGGGCGGCACCGGGCAGGTTGCCCCAGTGCTGTTTACCTGCCGCGGCAGGGAGAAGCGGTAGACGCAGAACGGGCACGGAAGGTTGAGCTCCAAGCGTTGCGACAAAGTCGGTAATTGTAGCGGTCTACGATGCCGCCTGTCAGTTGCTGACTGCGTCTAAAGCACGGGTTTGGTGAAATGTAGTGGTAAAGACAAAATTCGGCGGTTTTTTGCCAGAAATTACTGGATATGTAGTGGCAAAAACAACGAGTGTTACGGAGGGTTACGGATAACGAGGCGTGACCTCCAAAAAATTGACTACGCTGCAAGCCCCGGTTTTATTGGGCTGGCGCGAGGCGTAAGTTTTTTGAACGACGAATTGTTACGTAAAGCACGACGGGCGCGCATTGCTACGGCGGTCACTCGGCGGCATAATGTAGCCCCTTTTTTCTGCCCCTACATAGTGGAAGGTTCCCGTGACTCAGAAGCCCGACCAGTGTCTTGGTGAATGGATCGACCGTGAAGCACTCGCAGAAGCGATGATTCCGCTTATCGGTCAGCTCTACCGCAATAACAACGTGGTGAGCTCGATCTATGGCCGCAGCCTGATCAATCGTTCAGTCATTGCGATTCTCAAAGCTCACCGCTTTGCTCGTCACCGTCAGTCCGACGAAAGCGAGCTGTCCGTCCACGAAACATTCCCGCTTATCAAGGCGATGAGCGAGCTCAAGCTCGGCGCCGCTTCGGTGGACCTGGGCAAGCTGGCGGCCAAATTCAAGGCCGAAGGCAATGGCCGTACTGCCGAGCAGTTCGTCCGTGAAGAACTGGCTGACGTGGTTGGCCAGCAAAACGCATCCGCCCGCAAAGGCACCGACGTTGTCCTCTACGGCTTCGGTCGTATCGGCCGTCTGCTGGCGCGCATCCTGATCGAGAAAACCGGTGGTGGCGACGGCCTGCGCCTGCGCGCCATCGTGGTCCGCAAGGGCGCCGAGAACGACCTGGTCAAGCGTGCCAGCCTGCTGCGCCGCGACTCGGTCCATGGTCCGTTCGATGGCACCATCACCATCGATGAAGCCAACAACACCATCACCGCCAACGGCAACCTGATCCAGGTGATCTACGCCAAGAGCCCGGCTGAAGTCGACTACACCCAGTACGGCATCGAAAACGCTCTGATCGTCGACAACACCGGTGTTTGGCGTGACGCAGACGGCCTGGGCCAGCACCTGGCCTGCCCGGGCGCTGCCCGCGTGATCCTCACCGCACCTGGCAAGGGCGCGCTGAAGAACATCGTGCATGGCATCAACCATGGCGATATCACCCCTGACGACAAGATCATCTCGGCGGCTTCCTGCACCACCAACGCCATTGTGCCGGTGCTCAAGGCAGTCAACGACAAGTACGGCATCATCAACGGCCACGTCGAAACCGTTCACTCGTTCACCAACGACCAGAACCTGATCGACAACTTCCACAAGGGCAGCCGTCGTGGCCGCGCCGCGCCGCTGAACATGGTCATCACCGAGACCGGTGCCGCCACCGCAGCCGCCAAGGCGCTGCCAGTGCTCAAGGGCAAGCTGACCGGCAACGCGATTCGCGTTCCTACGCCGAACGTGTCGATGGCCATCCTGAACCTGAACCTGGAAAAGGCCACCACTCGCGAAGAGATCAACGAGTACCTGCGCCAGATGGCCATGCACTCGGACCTGCACAAGCAGATCGACTACGTGAGCTCCCAGGAAGTGGTTTCCACCGACTTCGTTGGCTCGCGCCACGCAGGCGTAGTGGACGCGGAAGCGACCATCACCCAGGATAACCGCGTTGTTCTGTACGTCTGGTACGACAACGAGTTCGGTTACAGCTGCCAGGTGGTTCGCGTGATGGAAGACATGGCCGGTGTAAACCCGCCAGCATTCCCGCGCTAAGCCTTTAGCGGCACATGAAGCGCCCCGACCTTGGTCGGGGCGTTTTTGTTTGTGCGCTCCGCAATAAATACGCTTTAGAAACAATCCTGTAGGAAAAGGATCGTTTCTATTGGCGAAACTTCTGAATCATTCTTTTGACCCTGCTGTGAGGGTCGCGACGCTGTTAGCGTCCGCCGCATTATTTCTGAACACCCTTCCAAGGATAAGGATTTTGAAATGAATGCACCCTTGCAGCCTTTGTATACCAACGATGTTTCCCCAGAGTATCTGCGCAGTCTGGACAATCCACACTTCACTGAGTAGCAAATTGCGCAATTCCATGAGCACGCCCAAGTGGTTGTGCGTCAACAGCAGGCTTACATCGACACTCATCCTGCTATCGCCATCTTCCGGTGCGCAACCGAGGGCAGCCACACCCGTAACGGCGGGGTGATCCAGCAAGGGACAGGGCCGCTGGAATTCAAGTTGGAAAATGGACGCTCGGTGCGCGTAGCGCGAACAGGCGACTACGTCCTGTATGCCGATGGCAGTACGGCGCAAATCATCACCGGCGCAGGGCAAGACAACAATGATGTGGCGTTGGTCGGCAGCATGCTCAGCAATGGCGACGAAATCATCAATACACCGCAAGGCGGCTACGTGTTTATTGCGCGCGAAGGTGTGTCGATGGGCGAGGATTTTTTGTCATCGGTCGCGGACTGAGTGGCGAAGTCTGGCGCTGTCCAAAGCTGTCTCAGTGCTGCGTTGCTTAAATGCTCACGCAGCTGATGGTCGAAAACTTTCTGGACTCGGCCGGAAGTAACGGAGAAGAAATTCAATGAAAGAAGGACATTTCATCGGTCTGAATGACCGAACCACTTGTGGTGGCAAAGTTCTGGATGGTGACACCCGGATCATGATGTATGGCGTTGCCCACGCCTGCGATGGTGATCGAGTCACGTGTGGAAAAGACGGGAAGACGTATCGGATCGTCGGAGGCATTTCGCACATGATCAGTCATGGAAAGCCCATGGCTGGTACGCTGGACAGTTACAGTAATTGCCCCTGTAAAGCTCGGCTGATCCCCTCCGTAATGACGGCCACGTATCAAAGCAACGCAAGCCCTGCACAGCCGGACACCAGGGCTGCGAGCTCATCGGCGGCTCCGGCTGAAAACAGCTTTACAGCCAAGCCTCAGGTGGTTGATCTGAAGCTGGCAGATAAAATCTCTGCACCACTCGGCGACCTTGGTGGAAGCGAAGCCTGTAACCATCCAGACCAGATGGAAGAGCTTGCCAGCTACATTGCAGGTGAGATGAACAGGAACATCAAGCATCCGTCCGTGTTGAAAATGAAAGAGCTGATGAGCTACGACAGCAGCGCGCAAGCCAGGAAATTTCGGGCGTTACCCTGGTACGCCAGACTGGCTGGACCACCAAATTTCAACGGAATTGCATGGACGAAGAAGCTTGAGGCGATGGCGATCTGGACGAAGCAGGTGGGTCAGAATATGGAGTGGGATCACAAGCCGAAGCTGCGGGCGATGTACAACGGTGCGGTCCGGCACAAGCAAGGGAAATATGAGTATTTCTATGACATATGGTCGAATATTCACTATGGGTATGTTGGTATTGCAGGTGGGCTCTCAGAAAGTGTGCTACTGGATGGCGCTGGAGCTGAGCAGATTGTATCGGACTCCGCAAGGAAGATTGCCGAACTGGTAAAGCCCAGCGAGGAGAGAGAGCTTCCCGGTCCTCGACCTACGACCAGCCCTTGGACGGAACTACGGTCTTGGGATGATGTGGCTGACAGAGTCTCAATAAGCATCGGCATTAATCTTTATATGCAGCACCCTCACGGTGGGGTCACTGCGAAAATGATCATGAATGAAGTGCTTACCGTTGCGCCGGAGAAATGGGGGGAAGGAATCCGTGTCCACGACTGCAAGTAAATCCCGGAGACGGTATAAGCGATGGTTGTGGATTCCAGTTGTGTTTTTGGCCATCACTCATTGGGATATTGCGTTACCTACTGTGACTGTTCACTACTCCGAAGATGCTCGTGGCGAACTTAAATACATATGGATCGTGCAGGACCGTATTTTCAAGGGGCGTATGCAACCCGGAGGCGGTACGCGTGATTATGGCTTTCTATTTCCGGATGAGAATTTTTTCATGGAAATTTCCTGGTGGAACGATGGCGCGCTCCGACATTGCGTCAACGTAACCCCTAGGTGGCCCAATACGCATATTTACCTCAATGCCAATGGCGACATTGATTACAGCGAAGGCAGTGGCACGGATGCGCATCGACTGAAGCAATGCTTCACGGATACCGCAAGCCCATGAAGAGTAGTGAGATGCACAACTTGTAAGGTGAATCTAGGAGACGGAGTCCGTGTCCATTCCTGCTAATAAACCTCGGTCGCGTTACATTCGGTGGCTATTGATTCCGTTGATACCACTATTGCTGCCATTGGTGGTTCTTCTGCTGATCGCCCTCTGGCAAATTATTGTGCTGCCCGCCGCGACGGTTCATTACTCCAAGAATGGCGAAGACGAATTGCGGTTCATCTGGAATGTGCAACACCGGATTTACAAAGGACGCCTCCCTCCAGGCAGCAGCACACGGGATCATGGGTTCTTGTTTCCAGATGAGAAGTTTTTCATGGAGATCTCTTGGTGGAACGATAAAGATCTCCGACACTGCGTCAATATAACGCCGACATGGTCCAATACGCACATCTACCTCGATGCCAACGGCGATATCGATCACAGCGAAGGCAGCGGTACGAATTCGCATCGACTAAAACAATGCATCACTGATACAGCGAGCCCATGAAGAACCAAGGGATCAAAGCGACATGCAGTGCGATTCTGGGAGATGGAATTCGTGTCCACACCTGTACGTAAAACAGGTCCAAGGTATAGAAGGTGGTTGTGGATTCCATTTGTGTATCTGGCCATTAGCTGCTGGGATATCGCACTACCGACCGTAACCATTCACTACTCCGAAAATGGAAGGGAAGAGCTCAGGTATATCTGGAATGTCCAGGACCGGATATACAAGGGTGGGATGCAACCCGGCGGAGGTACGGTTGATAATGGTTTACTGTTTCCTGATGATGGTTTTTTTATGGAAATATCCTGGTGGAGCAAAAACGTTCGTGCCCACTGCGTCAACATTACTCCGAGATGGCCGAATACAAACATCTACCTTGATGCCAATGGCGATATTGATCTCAGCGAAGGCAGCGGCACGGATTCGGATCGACTGAGACAATGCGTCACTGATACCGCGACTCCATGAAAAGACCCCGTTGGAGTCAGGGCCAACATACAAGGAGCGAGCTTGCTCCGGGCGGTGTTCCGATGATGCAGCCAAGAACGCTGCGTTTAACTAGTGAGCACGCGTTATCGTTGACGACCATCGCGAGCAGGCTCGCTCCCACAGGGTTATCAGGTGTACGCAACATCTGCGGGTATCCAAAAATCATTGTGGGAGCGAGCCTGCTCGCGAAGAGGCCCGCCCATGCAACATCGATGTCGCCTGACAGACTGCCATCGCGAGCAAGCTCGCTCCCGCAGTTTCTATCGCATAATGGCGAGCCTCGATGGTGTGTCAGGGGGTTATTCAGGGGATGCAGGATTTGTTGATCTGGCGGATAGGGTGCTTTGTGTTGATCGTCCTGTTGTCTGGTTGCGGCAACAGCGACCCCCTCGAAAGCTTCGGCGGCCCGACCATGGGCAGCACCTATTCGATCAAGTATGTGCGCCACGCCGGCCTTCCGGCGCCGGACGAAGTCCGTGTCCAGGTTGAGCAGATCCTCGCTGATATTGACCGGCAAATGTCGACCTACCGCAGCGACTCGGACATAGAACGCTTCAATTCATTGCGTGCCAACGGTTGTCAGGCAATGCCGGCGTCGATCCTCGAATTGGTCCGCGTGGGTGAGCAGCTGTCAGTGCAAAGCGAAGGTTCCTACGATCTGACGGTGGAGCCGTTGCTCAATCTCTGGGGATTTGGTCCGCAGGCTCGCGGGGAAAAAGTCCCGACCGCCGAAGCGCTCGCCGAAGCCCGCCGACGCGTCGGCCATGAACATTTGCGCATCGAGGGCGACCGGTTGTGCAAGGACGCCGCCGTCGAGGTCGATTTCAACAGCATCGCCGCCGGTTTCACCGTTGACACGATTGCTGCAAGGATCGAGGAAAAAGGCATCCACGATTACCTCGTCGAAGTCACTGGAGAACTCAAGGCCGCTGGCAAGAAGCCCGACGGCTCGCCATGGCGCATCGCCCTGGAGGAACCTCGGGATGACCGGCAGGTGGCCGAGCGGGTCATTATTGTCGACGGTTATGGCCTGTCCACGTCCGGCGACTATCGTAATTACTTCGAGCAGGACGGCCAGCGTTTTTCCCACACTTTCGATGCGCGCAGCGGCACACCGGTCTCACACCGTCTGGCATCGGTTACGGTGATTCATCCTTCAGCGTTGATGGCCGATGGCTTATCGACGCTGTTGTTGATTCTTGGTCCTGAGCGCGGTTGGGACTACGCAGAAAAACACGATATCGGTGCATTTTTTGTGATTCGTGCCGATACAGGTTTCGTCACGCGCAGCAGTCACGCTTTTGAACGCCTCAGTGGCCAAAAAACCGAGTGATTGTGGCGATTCGAGCATTGAAAACTGGCGTTGTAGTGCAGGCAAAAGTAGCCTACGACGCGACCAAGGGTTAATGTGCGCGGCGTTGACGCTTCTATAGACTGTGTCCGGGTTCTGCACTGGCCCCAAATTGTTCCTTCATGCCACGCATTGGCGTGATTTAGCCGCAGGTGCCGAGGGTGCCGCGGCCTGTTCTGAGGAGTACGCATGGCTGTCTACAACTACGACGTGGTGGTGTTGGGTTCCGGCCCGGCGGGAGAAGGCGCGGCAATGAACGCCGCCAAGGCAGGGCGCAAGGTCGCGATGGTCGATAGCCGTCGCCAGGTCGGCGGCAACTGCACTCACTTGGGCACCATCCCGTCCAAGGCACTGCGTCACTCGGTGCGGCAGATCATGCAGTTCAACACCAACACGATGTTCCGGGCCATTGGTGAGCCGCGCTGGTTCTCCTTCCCGGACGTGTTGAAAAGCGCCGAGAAAGTCATTTCCAAACAAGTCGCTTCACGTACCGGCTACTACGCCCGTAACCGCGTCGACGTGTTCTTCGGCACCGGCAGCTTCGCCGACGAGCAAACCATCGAAGTGGTCTGCGCCAACGGCGTGGTCGAAAAACTGGTGGCCAAGCACATCATCATCGCCACCGGTTCGCGTCCTTATCGCCCGGCGGACATCGATTTCCACCACCCGCGTATCTACGATAGCGACACCATCCTCAGCCTCGGCCACACCCCGCGCAAACTCATCGTTTACGGCGCCGGCGTGATCGGTTGCGAATACGCCTCGATCTTCAGCGGTCTGGGTGTATTGGTTGAACTGGTGGACAACCGTGGGCAACTGCTGAGCTTCCTCGACTCGGAAATCTCCCAGGCCCTGAGCTACCACTTCAGCAACAACAACATCACGGTTCGCCATAACGAAGACTACGACCGCGTCGAAGGCGTGGACAATGGCGTGATCCTGCACCTCAAGTCCGGCAAGAAGATCAAGGCCGACGCCTTGCTCTGGTGCAACGGTCGTACCGGCAACACCGATCAGCTGGGTCTGGAAAACATCGGCGTGAAGGTCAACAGCCGTGGCCAGATCGAAGTCGACGAGAACTACCGCACCTGCGTGCCGAACATCTACGGCGCCGGTGATGTGATCGGCTGGCCGAGCCTGGCCAGTGCCGCCCATGACCAGGGTCGTTCGGCCGCTGGCAGCATCGTCGATAACGGTAGCTGGCGTTTCGTGAATGACGTGCCGACCGGCATCTACACCATTCCGGAGATCAGCTCGATCGGCAAGAACGAGCAGGAGCTGACCCAGGCCAAGGTGCCGTACGAAGTCGGCAAGGCGTTCTTCAAGAGCATGGCGCGGGCGCAGATCGCCGGCGAGCCGCAAGGCATGCTGAAGATCCTGTTCCACCGTGAAACCCTGGAGGTGCTGGGCGTTCATTGCTTCGGTTATCAGGCGTCGGAGATCGTGCACATCGGTCAGGCGATCATGAACCAGCCGGGCGAACAGAACACGCTGAAGTACTTCGTCAACACCACGTTCAACTACCCGACCATGGCCGAAGCCTATCGGGTAGCGGCATACGACGGCCTCAACCGGCTTTTTTGAGTGGCTCCGGCCGGTGGCCTGAGCCGGCCGGGGAGACCGATTTCAGCAATTCTCGAGCGTGGCAATGGCCAAACCGGGAAAGTCTGTAATCAGGCTGTCAACGCCGAAGTCGGCGAGCCTGCGCATCAGCGCGGGCTCGTTGACGGTCCACACCGACACATGCAGCCCCTGACGCTGCGCCCTTTGCAGGCGTTCCGGCGTGCACAGGGTCCAGTTCAGCGCCAGGATCTCACAGCCATAGCTGGCCGCGACCTTCAACGGGTCGAGCCAGGCGTACTCGGCCACCAGCCCGCGGGATACGTCGGGCACCAACTCCAGCGCCGCCTTGAGCACTTCACGGGAACTCGAGGTGATCGTCACCTTGTCCATCAGGCCATGACGCTGCGCCATTTCGCGAATCGCCAGCACGGTGGTGGCGGCACGCATCCGTGATGCGCTTTTGACTTCCAGCTGCCAGTGATCGAAGTCGCATTTTTCGAACAGTTCTTCCAGCGTCGGAATCGGGCACGGCTTGATCCAGCCCGGGCCGCCCTTGCGTGCGTCATAGGTCACCAGTTCGGCCGCCGTGTGTTCGACGACCTTGCCGCGACGGTCCGTGGTGCGTTTGAGGGTCGGGTCGTGGATGACCATCAGCTCGCCATCCATGGACAGGTGCAGGTCCAGTTCGCAGCGACGCACGCCGTGCTTGAGACATTCCTGAAAGCTGGTCAGGGTGTTTTCCGGTGCTTCGCCCTTGGCGCCGCGATGGCCGTAGATGAGGGTCACGGTTCTTCCTTAAATTAATTGCCTGATTCGAGTTGTTCGCGGGCCAGTCGTCGTTCCTGGGCCTGCTTTTGCAAGATGTGGCGGGCCAGCAGTTGGCGCTGGGCGTCGGTCAGGTGTTCGAACTCGGTGCCGACATCATAGCCATCGCCCTTGCGGTCGCAATGGGTGACGCGAGCGCGCAGCAGCAGGCCCAGGGCTTGCGGCATCAGCACCAGCTTGACCGACAGGTGTGCGCCGGCGGCAATGGGCGTTGGATGCTGAAAGTCGATGCCGCCTTCGGAAATGATCACCGGCTGCGGTTCGCCGATCTGCCCGAGCACTGTCAGAGCGACGACCTGGCTCAGCAAATCGATGCGTTTGTTCTGGGATTTGAGGAATGCGGCGGTCGTGCGGTCGCGTTCGCTGAGCTGGCGCAACAGGTGTTGCGACTCGAATTCGCTCAGGTGCAGTTCGCTGAGCAAGTTGAAGAGTGGGGAAGCATCCTGCAACACTTCCTGCCCTGTGGCTTCAGCAGCGGACAGGAGCCGAATTTCCAGTGCGATCGTATCCTCGATACGGTAGTATTCGCGGCGATCTTCTTCATCTAATGTCGACATGGCGAACCCATGGTAGCGGCGGTGGTCTGAGTGTAAAGCTGGTTATCGACCCCCGCCACAAGGACGTTCCTTTTCCCTCCGAACAAGCCCCGACATGTTCAGACCTCTCTTCGTATTTATCGGCACGCGTTACACCCGTGCAAAGCGTCGCAATCATTTTGTGTCATTCATTTCCCTGACTTCGATGATCGGGCTCGCCCTTGGCGTGGTCGTGATGATCGTGGTGCTGTCGGTGATGAACGGCTTCGATCATGAGATGCGCACCCGCGTGTTGGGCATGGTGCCCCACGCGACCATCGAGTCCGGCGAGCCGATCAGCGATTGGCAAAGCCTGGCCGCGAAGGTCAAGCAGAACCCGCAGGTGACGGCCGTGGCGCCGTTTACGCAAATGCAGGGTTTGCTGACCAATAACGGCAAGGTCTCGAAAGTCCTGCTCAATGCCATCGATCCGGCGCAAGAGCGCCAGGTGTCGATCATCGATCACTTCATGACCCAGGGAAAACTCGATGATCTGGTGCCGGGTGAGTTCGGCATCGTCATCGGCGACAAGGCGGCGGCCAAGCTCGGTGCCGTGATCGGCGACAAGTTGACCTTCGTCGCCCCGGAAGTCACCGTGACCCCGGCCGGGATGTTCCCGCGCATGAAGCGCTTTACCGTGGTCGGCATCTTCCATGTCGGCGCCGGCGAGCTCGATGGCTATCTGGGCGTCACCAACCTGCAGGACCTGGCCCGGCTGCATCGCTGGAAACCGGATCAGGTCCAGGGCTTGCGCCTGAAGTTCGACGACCTGTTCCAGGCGCCGCGCACCGCGTGGAGCATCGCTCGCGATCTCGGTGAAGACCGCTTCTACGCCCGTGACTGGACCCGCACCCACGGTAACCTGTACCAGGCGATCCGCATGGAAAAAGCCATGATCGGCCTGTTGCTGCTGCTGATCGTCGCGGTCGCTGCGTTCAACATCATTTCCACGCTGGTGATGGTGGTGAACGACAAGAAGGGCGACATCGCGATCCTGCGCACCTTGGGCGCCACGCCGGGTACGATCATGCGCACGTTCATGGTGCAGGGTACGGTGATTGGCGTGGTCGGCACGGCCATAGGCGCTGTGGTCGGGATCTTCGCCGCGCTGAATGTCAGTGCCGCGATCTCGGCCCTTGAAGGTCTGATCGGGCACAAATTCCTCAACGCCGACGTGTATTTCATCGATTACCTGCCATCGCAAGTGCAGAGCCAGGACGTCGTGATGGTCTGCTCTGCGGCGTTGGTCCTGAGTTTCCTCGCCACCCTGTATCCAGCCTGGCGTGCCGCGCGCACCCAGCCTGCGGAGGCGCTACGTTATGAGTGAGTCGGGCATGAGTGATAAAGCAATCTTGAGCTGCCGCAGCCTGGGCAAGTCCTACGAGGAAGGTCCGGAGTCGGTGGAAGTGTTGGCCGACCTGCAACTGGAGTTGCACCCGGGAGAGCGCGTGGCGATTGTCGGCAAGTCGGGTTCGGGCAAAAGTACCTTGCTCAACCTGTTGGGCGGCCTCGATACGCCGACCAAGGGCAGCGTCTGGCTCGACGGCGAGGAACTGTCGGCGCTGAGCGAGAAAAAACGCGGCCTGCTGCGTAATCGCGCCCTCGGCTTCGTGTATCAGTTCCACCACCTGCTGCCGGAATTCACCGCCCTGGAAAACGTCTGCATGCCGCTGCTGATCGGCAAGACCGCGATCCCCGAAGCGCGTCAGCGTGCCACGGCGTTGCTGGAGCGGGTAGGGCTGGGCCATCGCCTGGAGCACAAACCGGCCGAATTGTCCGGTGGCGAGCGTCAGCGTGTGGCCATCGCCCGCGCCCTGGTGAACACACCGGGCCTGGTGATGCTCGACGAGCCAACCGGCAACCTCGACTCCCACACCGCCCAGGGCATTCAGGACTTGATGCTGGAACTCAGCACTTCGATGCGCACGGCGTTCCTGGTGGTGACCCACGACATGAACCTGGCCCGCCAGATGGACCGCGTCCTGCACCTGCAGGAAGGTTGCCTCACGCCTATCTGATTGGCTGAAACCCGATGCCTGGAAAGGCGTCGGGTCTTTTATTTTTATACGGTGCACCAGCGAATGTTCAGACCGTTATCGATCTTTATCGGCACGCGCTATACCCGCGCCAAGCGCCGCAATCGCTTTGTTTCCTTCATCTCGATGACCTCGATGATCGGCCTCGCCCTCGGCGTGCTGGCGATGATCGTGGTGTTGTCGGTGATGAATGGCTTCCAGCGCGAGATGAGCTCCCGCATCCTCGGCATGGTGCCGCACGCCACCATCGTCGGCGTCAACCCGATTGACGACTGGAAACCCGTGGCAGCAGCCGCGATGAAAAACCCGGAAGTGACGGCGGCGGTGCCGTTCACCGAGATGGAAGGCATGCTGTCCTACAAGGGCACGATGCAGCCAATCCAGGTCAGCGGTGTCGATCCGGCGCTGGAAGGCCAGGTGTCGATCGTCGCCAAGCACATCGTCCAGGGCAGTCTCGAAGCCCTGAAGCCGGGCGAATTCGGTGTGGTGATCGGCGAGATCACGGCGCGCCGCTTCCGCTTGAACGTCGGCGACAAGATCACCCTGATCGTGCCGGAAGTCAGCAATGCGCCGGGTGGCATTACCCCACGCATGCAACGGCTGAATGTGGTCGGCGTGTTCAAGGTCGGCGCCGAACTGGACGGCACCATGGCGCTGATTCACATGGCCGATGCCGCGCAGATGCAGCACTGGGAGCCGAATCAGGTGCAGAGCGTGCGCCTGGCGGTGAAGGACCTGTATGCCGCGCCGCAGGTGTCGAGCGACATCGCCACGGGGCTGGGCACCGCCTACAAGGCTGACGACTGGACCCACACCCAGGGCAGCCTGTTCAGTGCGATGAAAATGGAAAAAACCATGATCGGCCTGCTGTTGCTGATGATCGTCGCAGTGGCGGCGTTCAACATCATCGCGACCCTGATCATGGTGGTGAACGACAAGGGCGCGGACATCGCGATCCTGCGAACCATCGGCGCCACGCCACGGCAGATCATGGCGATCTTCATGGTGCAGGGCACCGTGATCGGGATTGTCGGCACCCTGATTGGCGGTGTGTTGGGCGTGATTGCCGCGCTGAACGTCAGCGAGATGGTGGGCTGGATCGAGCGGGTCAGCGGGCAGCATATCTTCAGTTCCGACGTGTATTTCGTCAGCAACCTGCCGTCCGAACTGCAAGGCGCGGATGTGGCGCTGATCTGCACGGCGGGCTTCGTCATGAGCTTCCTGGCGACCGTGTACCCGGCGTGGCGTGCGGCGAAGATCGAACCGGCTCATGCACTGCGCTATTCGTAAGACCTGACACCGCCAGCTCTTCGTAGGAGCTGGCTTGCCAGCGAAAGCGGCCTCTGAAAGGGACATTGAGGCGGCAGGACCGGCCTCTTCGCTGGCAAGCCAGCTCCTACAGGGGATCGAGGCCGGAACTGTTGGCCTTAATCTTCCCTTGGCAACTCGATCACAAACCTGGTCCACCCATTAGCCGATTCGCAACGAATCTGCCCGCCATGGGCACGGATGATCGACTGGGTGATCGCCAGTCCCAGTCCCGCATGTTCACTGCTGCCTTCGCGGCGTGCCGGGTCTGCACGGTAGAAGCGATCAAATAGCCGCGGCAGTGACTGTGCGTCTATCCCGCTCCCGGTGTTTTCGACGCTCAATCTCAGGCCATTCGCCTGTTCGACGATGTTGACCCGGACCTCGCCGTCGGCGGGGGTAAAACGTAGCGCGTTATCCAGCAAGTTGGACAATGCTCGCCTCAACATGCTGCGGTCGCCTTCCAGGCATCCATGACCTTCCCGAGCGAGTGTCACCCGCGCGTCTTCCGCCAGTGGCGCAAAAAACTCCAGCAGCAGGTCTGCTTCTTCGGCCAGTTCCAGCGCTTCGCGCTTGGGCATCAACAACCCATGGTCAGCCTTGGCCAGGTAGAGCATGTCATTGACCAGTTGCGCCATCCATTGCAGCTCTTCGAGGTTGCTGTGCAGGGCTTCGCGGTAGTCCTCGATGGGGCGAGGGCGGGTGAGGGTGACCTGGGTGTGGGTCAGCAGGTTCGACAGTGGCGTGCGCAGTTCATGGGCAATGTCGGCGGAGAACGCGGACAGGCGCTGAAACGAGTCGTCGAGGCGTCCGAGCATGGCGTTGAAGTTGTGGGCCATTTCCGCCAGTTCCGGCGGCATGTTTTCTTCAGGCAACCGTGCGTTCAGCGATTGCGCAGAAACACCGCTGGCCACCGCACTGATCCGCCGCAACGGGCGCAAGCCGCTACGTGCCGCCCAGGCGCCCAGCAGTGCGGTGGCCAGGGCTGACAGGCCGACGGTCAGCCAGATCAAACGCTGCATGCGTTGCAGAAAATGCTGGTGGTGGGTGATGTCCAACAGCAGGGTCAGTTGCGGTGACTCGGGTTTGTCCGCAAAAAGCGGCGCATTCAGCACGCGGTAATCCATGCCTTCATGGCTCACCGTCGACAATCCGGGCTGGCTCGGCAATGCCTGTGGAATGTTGGTCGAGCTGTCATACCAGCTTTGGCCGTCGCTGCCGGTGATGCGCAGGGGCAGGCCAGCCTGCCGGCTCAATTCCTCCACCAGCTTCGTTTCGCTGTCACTCGACTGGAAGTCGTGCAAGGCCCGACGCAAGCCAATCAGTTTGCCGTACAGCAGTTGCTGGTCCAGCTCAATGAAATGCGCCTCGCTGGCGCGGCTGAACAGCACCCCGGCGAACAACGACACTACGGCGGTGCAGGCGGCGAACAGCAACGCCAGGCGGCTGCTCAAGGACAGCCGGCGCATCAGGCGGGGCGCTCTTCGAGGACGTAACCCATGCCACGCACGGTGTGGATCAGTTTGTTGGGGAATTCATCGTCGATCTTCAGGCGCAGACGACGGATCGCCACCTCGATGACATTGGTGTCGCTGTCGAAATTCATGTCCCAGACCTGGGACGCAATCAGCGACTTGGGCAGGACTTCACCCTGGCGGCGCAGGAGCATTTCCAGCAGGGCGAACTCCTTGGCGGTCAGGTCGATACGCTGGCCGCTGCGTTCGACCCGGCGACGGATCAGGTCCAGGCGCAAATCGGCCAGTTGCAGGCTGGTCTCCTGAGGCGTGGCACTGCCGCGACGTAACAGGCTGCGCACTCGCGCCAGCAGTTCGGAGAAGGCAAACGGCTTGACCAGATAGTCATCGGCGCCCAGTTCGAGGCCGTGAACCCTGTCCTCCACGGCGTCGCGCGCCGTCAGAAAAAGTACCGGTGTGTCCAGGCCAGCGCTGCGCACCGCTTGCAGAATCTGCCAGCCGTCACGACCCGGCAGCATCACATCGAGAATCAGCAGGGCATATTCGCCGCTGAGGGCTAATTGCTGGCCGGTGTTGCCGTCGGCCACCAATTCCGTGTTGAACCCGGCCTCGGCCAGGCCCTGGCGCAGGTAATGGCCGGTTTTCGGTTGGTCTTCGACGATCAGCAGTTTCATGGGCGACTCATGGCAAATGGAACGAACGCTTTATACCGTGGGCGGCGTTCTTACAGGGCAACCTGACAAAGTTGTAATCAGGCTGTCAGGTTGCGGGCAGTGCTGGCAGTTTAGAGTTTTTCACATGCCGAGCCTTATCTTCTTGGAGTATGACGATGTTTTTACGCAAATCCGTGGCGCAAATCCTGTGTTTGCTGGCGCTGAGTTCACCGGTGTGGGCAGAGGTCGGGCATTCCTACGATTTCGGTCAACCGGCCTCGGCGGCCAAGGCGACCCGCAGCGTCGAATTGGTCATGGGGGACATGTCCTTCACGCCGCAGGCCATCGACATCAAGGCCGGGGAAACCGTGCGCTTCGTGCTGGTCAATAAAGGCCAGTTGTTGCATGAGTTCAACCTGGGGGATGCGGCGATGCACGCCAGACACCAGCAGGAAATGCTGCAGATGCAACAGAGTGGCATGCTGATGCCGACCGGCATGAAGGCAATGGACCACGGCAAAATGGACCACGGCATGAAGCATGACGACCCCAACAGCGTACTGGTGGAGCCGGGCAAGACCGCCGAGCTGACCTGGACCTTCAGCAAGGCCACCAGCCTCGAGTTTGCCTGCAACATCCCCGGTCATTACCAGGCCGGCATGGTCGGTAAACTGACAGTCAGTCAGTAAGCACTCAAAGGCGGGAGCAAAGGCTGATAGAATCCGCTGATTCTTCAGTCAGGTTTCCGCCATGCATCCCGCAGCCGAACACTCGCCGCTGGGCAAATCCAGCGAATATATCGCCACCTACACGCCGTCCTTGCTGTTCCCGATCCCGCGTACCGCGAAGTGGGCGGAACTGGGCCTGACGGCGCAAACCCTGCCGTACAAAGGCGTGGACTTCTGGAACTGCTTCGAATTGTCCTGGCTGCTGCCGTCGGGCAAGCCGGTGGTGGCGATCGGCGAATTCAGCATTCCGGCGGATTCGCCGAACATCATCGAATCGAAGTCGTTCAAGCTGTACCTCAACTCCCTGAACCAGACGCCGTTTGCCGATACCGCGAGCCTCGAGGCGACGTTGGTCAAGGATTTGTCGGCGGCTGCCGGCAAGCCGGTGGGCGTGCGCATTCGCAGTCTCAAGGATGTCGAGAGCGAAGGCGTCGTGGCCTTGCCGGGCGTGTGCATCGACGAGCTGGATATCAGCGTCAGCAACTACGAGCATCCGCGGCCGGAACTGCTGCGTTGCGATGACTCGCGCATTGTCGAGGAGAGCGTGCACAGCCATTTGCTCAAGTCCAACTGCCCGGTCACCAGCCAGCCGGACTGGGGCAGCGTGGCGGTGGAGTACCGTGGCGCGGCGCTGGATCACGCGAGCCTGCTCGAATACATCGTCAGCTTCCGCCAGCATTCGGACTTCCATGAGCAGTGTGTAGAGCGGATCTTCCTCGACCTGCAGCGGTTGCTCAAGCCGGAGAAACTGACGGTGTATGCGCGTTATGTGCGGCGGGGCGGGCTGGATATCAACCCGTATCGCAGTACTGAAGAAGTGCAGCTGCCGAACCATCGCCTGGTCCGCCAATAGATCCGCAGTCAGACACAATATTTGTGGCGAGGGGGCTTGCCCCCGTTCGGCGGCGCAGCCGTCGCCATTTCAATCTGCGCGGTGTGACTGAGAAACTGAAATTGCAGGATTTGGGGCCGCTTCGCAGCCCAACGGGGGCAAGCCCCCTCGCCACAAAAAACCCTTGGCCAGAAAGTCATGAACGAAAAAGCCCCGCTATCGCCAGCAGGGCTTTTTTGCATCAGGAGGTTCAGATTCCCATGTTGGCCAAGGCCTGCCCGATGTTGCGCAGGGTCCCGGCAAGCGTCGGATGTTCGAGTTCGAAGCGCTCGACAGCCAGGTTGACGCCATCGGCGAGGCTGGAGTCCTGGGTTTTGGTTTCGAGTTCAAGTTTCAACTCGATCTGTTGCATCAGTTCGTGTAACTCGGCGCGTTCGGCATCGGACAACGGAGGATTCTGGTCCAATTGCTCGCGCAGGGCATTGAGTTGTTCTTGCAGTTCGCGGGCAGGCATGGCGTTCTTCCTTTTATCGATAGGCACTGGCATAGACCAAGGCGACGAGCCAAAGGTCGATGGCTGACCTTTAGATTAATCCACTCGCGCGCAACCTGCATGATCTCGGTCAGGGCTTTTCGCCCTTGAGCCGACGCAAGCTGATATCGGCCAGGCAGGTGTCGAGTTCACCGAGGTGGTCGATCACCGAATGCACACCCAGACCGAACAGTTGCATCGTCGCCTTGGCGCGTTTGATGTCGCGCCCCTGTGGGGTCAGCGCTTGCCATTCCTGAGGCGTCAATCCGCACAGCGAGCCGCAGGACGCCAGGCCGATGGTCCACAACCCGGCATTGAGCCCCGCTTGCAGCAGGCGGGGTTCGCCGCTCACCAGTACGCAGCCGTCGAGTCGCTCGACGTTCAGGGTCATCAAGGCTTGCCAGCAGGCGTTCGGGGCGGGCCATGGGGTATTTGTTGCTAGATGTTGCGATGGCTTGATCCACTCAGGCAACGCCGCGGCCAGGGATTGGCTCAGGGCAGGGGGCAGCTCATCGAGCCAGGCGCAGGGGATTTTCCGCCGCTGCAAGCTGCGCAGGCTATCCAGTGCGCCGGGTGTGGCCTCGGCGTGTTCGGCCGAGTGGCTGCCGTGCCGGCGCGTGTGTGCGCCGAAATCCACCAGGCAGCCACTGAGGCCGAACAGTACGGCGGTCAGGCTGGGTGCGGTTTGGGGCAAGGCTTCGGCGAGTGGCATGTGAACGTCCCTGAAATAGCCTGAAGGCTAGCGAGCGACGGTGACAGTTGAGTGACATGGACGTGAATCGCTCGCATTTGGCACGATTCCCTCAATATGGATTTCGTGCAAAGTGCCTTAAACGGCGTTTACGTCTTATACTTGGCAACTTATTGCCTGGGCCAAGTGCTCGAGCCAGTACAAACCAAGGAGTTTTTTTCTATGCGCTGGAGCAATCATCTAGCCAGGATTTGTGTGTGCGCCAGTGTGACGCTGGTTCCGTTCGTTGCCCAGGCAGCCACGGAAGAGGATCCTTGGGAAAGCGTCAACCGGCCGATTTACAAGTTCAACGACGTGATCGACACCTATGCGCTCAAACCCCTGGCCCAGGGCTACCAGTACATAACGCCGCAGTTTGTCGAAGACGGCGTTCACAACTTCTTCCGCAACATCGGCGATGTGCGCAACCTGGCCAACGATATCCTGCAGGTCAAACCTCGCGCCGCAGGCGTTGATACCGCACGAATCATTTTCAACACCACCTTCGGCTTGCTGGGCGTCATTGATGTCGGCACCAAAATGGGCCTGCAGCGCAATGACGAAGACTTCGGTCAGACGCTGGGTTACTGGGGTGTCGGCAGCGGCCCTTACGTGATGCTGCCATTCCTGGGGCCAAGCACATTGCGTGATGCGCCATCCAAGTACATCGACGGCTATACCGGTGCTTATCGTTACGTAAACGACGTTCCGGTGCGTAACTCGTTCTTTGCCCTGGACATCATCGATACCCGTGCCAACCTGCTGTCGAGCGAGAAGCTGATCACCGGCGACAAGTACACCTTCATCCGCAATGCGTACTTGCAGAACCGTGAGTTCAAGGTGAAAGACGGTCAGGTTGAAGACGATTTTTGATCTCGACCGGTGAATTGAAAAAAGGGCGGCCATCAAGGGCTAATGCCAGTCAGTTAAGGGATCGACCAGCGCTGATTAACCTGTGGCGAGGGAGCTTGCTCCCGCTGGGCAGCGAAGCGGCCCTAACAAATGGGCCTGCTGCGCAGTCCAGCGGGAGCAAGCTCCCTCGCCACGGGTTCAGCCTCTCGGCTTAACTGATCAGCATTAGCCATCAAGGGCCGCCTTTTTTGTCTGCGAAGACCCGCATGCGGATGTAATCGCGCTTTTCACTGTAGTCCCGGCCGGTTTGACTCATGGGTTACAACCTTTCATTGGGTTACGTATTTGCCTGTTCTTATAACTCTCGGTGATTTGACAAATAAAGACGTCAGGCGACCATCGGCGTGAGCTTGAAACGCCCCGCGGATGGGAGTACCGTCTGCGCCTTAGAAGGGCACCTCTGGTGAGCAAGTGTGTAGGGCAAATGCCCGAAAGCGGTGCGACAGAGAGGCTAGAAAGCGAATCCAGTAGTCAGCGCCGGGCCAAAGTCCCCGCCTGCTACGCCAACCTAATTCTGGCGCCGTTTGCCCACATGCGAAAAACCAGTGCCACGCTGCTGATAATCGATGATGACGAAGTAGTTCGCGCGAGCCTCGCCGCCTATTTGGAAGACAGTGGTTTCAGTGTCTTGCAGGCCAGCAATGGTCAGCAGGGCCTTCAGGTATTCGAGCAAGACAAGCCCGACCTGGTCATCTGCGATCTGCGCATGCCGCAGATGGGCGGACTCGAACTCATCCGCCAGGTCACCGAACTGTCGCCGCAAACGCCAGTGATCGTGGTTTCGGGTGCGGGCGTGATGAACGACGCGGTCGAAGCCCTGCGCCTGGGCGCAGCGGACTACCTGATCAAGCCTCTCGAAGATCTGGCCGTGCTCGAGCACTCCGTGCGCCGGGCCCTGGATCGTGCGCGCCTGTTGCTGGAGAACCAGCGCTACCGCGAGAAGCTGGAGAAGGCCAACCGCGAGCTTGAAGCCAGCCTGAACCTGCTCCAGGAGGACCAGAACGCCGGTCGCCAGGTGCAGATGAACATGCTGCCGGTCAGCCCCTGGACCATCAACGAGTTCAAATTCGCTCACCAGATCATCCCGTCGCTGTACCTGTCGGGTGATTTCGTCGACTACTTCCGGGTCGACGAGCGCCGGGTCGCCTTTTACCTGGCGGACGTTTCCGGTCATGGCGCCTCTTCAGCCTTCGTCACCGTGCTGTTGAAGTTCATGACCACGCGCTTGCTGTTCGAATCCAGGCGCAGCGGCACCTTGCCGGAATTCAAGCCTTCAGAGGTTCTTGGTCATATCAACCGGGGCCTGATCAGTTGTAAGCTGGGTAAACACGTCACAATGGTCGGTGGAGTCATCGACGAGGAGACCGGTTTGTTGACCTATAGCATCGGCGGTCACCTGCCGTTGCCAGTGTTGTACACGCCAGACAGTGTTCGTTATCTGGAAGGGCGTGGTTTGCCGGTGGGTCTCTTCAACGAAGCCACCTACGAAGACCACGTGCTGGAACTGCCACCGACGTTCAGCCTGACGCTGATGTCTGACGGTATTCTGGACCTTTTGCCAGAACCCACACTCAAAGAAAAAGAGGCGGCGTTGCCCCAACGGGTCAAGGCTGCGGGCGGCACCCTGGATGGGCTGCGGCAGGTTTTTGGATTGGCCACGCTAGGGGAGATGCCGGATGATATCGCCCTGTTGGTGTTGAGCAGGAATCTTTGATGAGTACTGGTAGAATCCAGTTCGCCGAGCAGAACGGCACCTTCGTCCTCAAGTTCGTCGGTGAAGTTCGCCTGACCCTGTGTTCGGCGTTGGATGCGACTATAGAGAAAATCTTCACCGCGAAGAATTTCAACGCGATCGTGATCGATTTGACCGAAACCCGCAGCATCGACAGCACCACCCTGGGCCTGCTGGCCAAGCTGTCGATCCTGTCGCGGCAACAGGTCGGCCTGCTGCCGACCGTCGTCACCACCCACGAAGACATCACCCGTCTGCTGCAGTCCATGGGCTTCGAACAGGTGTTCAACATCGTCGACAAGCCCGTACCCTGCCCGGAATGCCTGGACGACCTGCCAGACCAGGATCAGTCCGAAGAAGTGGTGCGGATCAAAGTGCTCGAAGCGCACAAAATCCTCATGGGCCTGAACGACACCAATCGTGAAGCGTTCCACGATCTGGTGAATGCGCTGGAGCGCAATTGAACCCGCAGAGAGTAGGGCCTTTGTGGTGAGGGGGCTTGCCCCCGTTGGGCTGCGTAGCAGCCCTGAACCAGGCATCTACATTCTTTCTGAGATACCAGGTTTGCAGACTTCGCGGCTGCTGCGCAGCCGAACGGGGGCAAGCCCCCTCGCCACAAATGGTCATTTTCTCTAAACCATCATCTGGCACATAATCGAGCGACACAAAAAAGGGCGAACCCACCAAGGTTCGCCCTTTTTGCATTACATCAACTCAAATCACAGCTTGGCCTGCAACAATGCCTCAAGCTTCTCCTGATCCCGCGCGAACTGACGAATCCCCTCAGCCAGCTTCTCGGTCGCCATCGCATCTTCGTTGGACAACCAACGGAACTGCGCCTCGTTGAGGCTCAGGCGCGCTTCGCCGGCATTGCCCGGTGCCAGCTTGCGTTCCAGCTTGCCGGTATCCGCCGCCAGTTTGTCGATCAGGTCCGGGCTGATAGTCAGGCGGTCGCAGCCGGCCAGTTGCTCGATCTGGCCCAGATTGCGGAAGCTCGCCCCCATGACCACGGTCTTGTAGTCATTGGCCTTGTAGTAGTTGTAGATGCGTGTCACCGACTGCACGCCTGGATCATCGGCACCGGTGTAATCGTTGCCGTTGGCTTTCTTGTACCAGTCGTAGATGCGGCCTACGAATGGCGAAATCAGGAAAACCCCGGCGTCGGCGCAGGCGGCTGCCTGGGCGAAGGAGAACAGCAGGGTCAGGTTGGTCTGGATGCCTTCCTTTTCCAGGATCTCGGCAGCGCGGATGCCTTCCCAGGTGGACGCGACCTTGATCAGCACGCGGTCGCGGCCAATACCGGCCTTGTCGTACAGCTCGATCAGGCGATGCGCACGCTTCAACACGGCGTCAGTGTCGAACGACAGGCGCGCATCCACTTCGGTGGAAATACGGCCCGGGATCACTTTCAGGATTTCTTGCCCCACGGCCACGCCAAAACGGTCGCTGGCCAGGCCCACATCGCCCTTGCAGTCATTGACGCAGGCGTTCAGCAGCTCGGCATACGCCGGAATGGCCGCGGCCTTGAGCAGCAGGGAAGGGTTGGTGGTGGCGTCCACGGGTTTAACGCGAGCGATAGCTTCGAAGTCGCCGGTGTCGGCAACCACGGTGGTCATTTGTTTAAGTTGTTCCAGCTTGGAAGTCATGGGCGTGCTCTGTCCTATGGGTCTGATGACATTACCCGAGCGCTGACAGCCACTCAAGGGTGCGTACGTGTATCGATGCCCCCTGCGGCAACAACCTGAAAACAGGTGTTTGAAAGGTGGGGCGCGGTATCGATAAATAGGATGCCAGGCAGGCTCACAGGTTCAACTGATCTGACGGTCAGCGCCTTGCAATCAGCTCGTCTGACCCCTGAATCCTCTGATAACGCTCGCCGCACCTTGCGTGCAATTACCGATATCGTTGAAGTCTATATAGTTCGATTGCAGGCTCAATTATTGTTATAAAAAGTCAATTAATACACTGACAAAGTTAGTCTTCGCGCTAACAAATGTAATGTTATTTAGCGCGCATTTTGTTCGTTAGAATACGTCCAGTACATACATGGAATAAAGTGTAATGTAATTATTGGGAATGTGTGTTTGTAGAAATAACTTCACAACGTGAAGAGGTAAATGTTTTTGGATGCGTTTGATGATTTGATGCTTGGCTACGCACTAAAAAAATTGACCGACGTGTTTGAAGAAATCGAGGAGGTTTCGAAAAACACCGCTTCGGACAAGGCAACGTGCGTGTTGGGTATCAGACAATCCAAAGCCGCAAAAAAAATCCCCGTCTGGCTGGGGCGTCTGAGAGGCAACACCCCTTATCAAGTCACGCATGCTCTGATCGATCAGATGCACGCCTCTCGAAAACTCGACCGCGACCTGCGCTTCGCGGCTCAAGCTGCCTTGCTCGAAGCCCTGATAGAGGACGGCCTGGCAATGCACATCGCGAGCTATTCGGTGGTTGTCGTAGAGAATCGCCTGAAGTGCTTTTTGGATCGATGAGCGTAGTACCTACTGAACACGCGCCCAGTGCCCATTGCACTGGGAAATTGCACGAGGCGTGAGGAAGTAGATTGATGTCAAAACTGTACATCGCACAATACGCCGGCATCACCGTCATGCTTCCAGCGGCCATGGTCGTCGCCGGTTGGCTGTGGTGCATGGCATCCAGAAAACTCGCCCTTTTATGGCTAGGCGTACTGTTCGTAGCCTATTTCGTCGTCGGTCTCAGTAAAGTGCTGTTCAAAGGCTGGGGAATCGGCCTGGAAAGCCTGAATATCGCGGTCATCAGCGGCCACGCGATGAACGCCTGCCTGGTGTCGACCGTGGTCCTGAGTTTGCTATTGCGCCAACTGGATCACCGGCTTCGATGGCTGGCACTGGCGGCAGGGCTGCTGTCGACCTGGTGGTTCAGCGTCCAGTATGTCGGTCAGACGATTCATCCTCTGCCGGAAGCGATTGCCGGGGCGGTCGTGGGGTCAGCCGCGGCGTGCGTATTTCTTTTCAGGCTGGAACGAAAGGAAATCCGCAAAATTCCCCGGACGGCCCTCATGCTAGGGCTCGCGGTTATCATGCTGAGTACGAGTCTTCCAAAATATACCGCCGAGAGGCTCTTGAGCTCTTTCGCAGTCACTCTTTCGGGAGCAGAAAAGGCATTCATGCAGCCTCATTGGCGCACTCGCGGAGAATCGTCAAGGTTGTAGCTTTTGCTTCGGTTGTGAGTTCTGGCGAAGTGGCGTCACCAGGACTCACGACTGTTTTTCTCTTCGATCCGATCCAGCAGCTCTGCAGTTTTTCTCTGCATCAGTGCAACATCGCCACGACTCTCAACCTTCAACAGGATCTCGCTCTGCGCTGGGGAGATCTTGAAGCGCCACTCAGTGAACGTAAGGCTCAGGCCGTCGCTGTCATCCACATCCAGTGCTTCACTGGCATACAGGGCCCGCAAGTACTCGAGTAGCGCAATGGGATTGCCGACCATGCGCCGAATATCGCCCGAGGAAGGAAAGAGCCCGATGCGCTCCACCAACAACTTTGGCTGTGGGGTGATCGGGGAGGGAACACTTTCGTACGTCCGCAACCAGGCCATCAATCCACTGTTGCCCTCGGTGAACTTCTGCCCAAAAACCATATTGCCCGGTGCAAAAGGGTCCAGCGATTTATAGACGGAGTCGATCGGTGATCCGGAAGCGTTCATAGTGGTCTGCCTTGAAAAAGTTTATGGCCGCTCAAGAAATGCGGCACCCAAGAGCAAAAAAATACCGTTTACAGGCCTTTCTTATACAAAACCGCATAACAGAAATGGGGGCGTCGATTCAGTGTTTTGATGTTTTCAGCCGTGTTGTCGTTATGCTCACGGGGCAAGCCATGCTCTTAAGTGCCTGGGAGCCCGGCGGACTGTTTGACGGGCTGCACACAACGCCATGCAATCAAACCGAGCAACACACCGACAGCATTGGCCAAGGCGTCGTAAGGTGATGCCGTGCGCAGCGGCATCAGTGCTTGTGCATATTCGATCAAGACCCCCGTCAGCAGACAGCCCAAGGCAATCCAGTGCGCCTTGACCCGCAGGAAGGCCAGCCGACAACTAAAAGCCAACACGAAAAAACCAACCAGGTGATGCAGCTTGTCTTCCTGGGCAAAGGCTTCGGGAACCGGTTGCGCTCGCAAACCGGCGGTCAGCAACACCACACTGACGCAGATGAAAAACAGCGTGCGTATCCTTTGGGAAAGTTGTGTGACATCCGGGAGTAATGAACTCATTCGGTGATTTTCTCAAAGTTTTTATAGAACGCATCTTTGTCGCGGCCATTGGTCATTGTGTACAGCGAATATTGGCGGTTAAGACGCGCGCCACCATCACGGGTCAAAGGAGCCCAGACCAGATTGGCGCGACGCATCGTGGAAACGCTCATCAACTCATCGAAGGGGACCGAAATATAGATGCCCTTGTCGAAGCTACCCTCGCCGAACTCTTCTGCCGAGGCCGTAGTGCGGGTGACCCAGCCACCGAACTTCACGCCGTTACTGAACTCATGGGACACATCAAACGTGGCGCCCCAATCGCGCGCCAGGTAACGCCCAACGCTGACCGCCCCCTGCAAATCGAACGGCAGTTCGGTATAGGTGGTGATGTGACCGGTCACGGTCTTGTAATCGCGCAGACCAAAACCCTGGTCAAAGTCACGCTGGCGTACATAGTTCAAATCAGCACCCAGGGCCCAGCGCTCGCCCATCGGGCGGTACAGCAATTCACCGCCGACCCCGGCGAACATTGACTCCAGATAACCGCCATACACCATGCCATACAAGTCTTGATCCAGCTGCTTGGCATGGTTGAGCTGAAAGGTCGGCATCGTTACATCAGAGGTGATGACGTACTTGCGCAAATCGGTGCGCACTCGGGGCAGGTTGCTCGGCGCGTCGTACTTGAACTTTTCAAAGTTGTTCAGCAGATTGGTGCTGATGACCCCACTCGTCCAGGTGCTGCGGGTAAAGCGGTATTCCGCGTCCACATCAGCGGTCAACTGGTACAGCAAACCGTCAGGACCACCAACGTTTTGCTTGTAACCCAAGCCGATACCATAGGTAAAACGCTCGAGGGCCTGGGAGTACAGCGTGTTTTCAATGTGTGGCGTGGCCCGGTTCAATTCGGTGGTGCGCTGCAGGTCTGTAAGGTCTTGTTGGTTGTTCACCACGGCCCGGAAGGTCTCGCGCGGCACACTGACTTCGTCCACAGGCATGTCGTAACGCTTGTTCACCATCGTGAACCAGTCGATGTCGTCATTCGCGCTGTTGTCCAGGATCCGGCTGGCCCGGCCCACGCCTTTGGCGGAGTAGAAATAGCGCGACTGCTCGCCATACACAATCAGCTCGGAATCGCGCTGAGCAATACGCTCGACCTTATAACCTGCGTTGTTTTCCAGCCGCTTGGAAACCCCCGCCCAGTCGACCTGATCGAGCGGCGTGGTGGGCTCGCGTGCCGGCAGCGCTTCGACAGCGGGGTCGAAGCGTTTGGCTGGCGCCTTGCGGCTGGTGAAATTGGTATGAAAAGTAATACCGAACAACGCGGTATTGCCGCGCTCCCAACCGGCGCTCAAATCGACTGAGTCAGTTAGCTTGAACACCGCCCCGATGTTGATGGGCGAGTCCTGCTTCAGGCTATTGTCCAGCGGCTCGTGCTCGTAGTCGTTACCGTCGAACTCGAATTTCAGGCTCAAGGGCGCCCAGGGCGTCTGATAGGCCACGCCGCCAAACAACGAGGGCGAGCCGCGAAAATACGAGCCGGTATTGACGTTGCCCGCGTCCGCGCCCGTGTTTACCGGGCGTGTATCAAAGCGCTCATCGAGGTATCCCAGCGGGTTCTTGTAATCCCCGCGGTTACCGATGTAGCCCCAAGCAACGCCCAGGCTGAAATCCAGATCGTAGTAACGTTTGTTCGCCACGAAGTATTCGCTGGAGAACAGGCCGGTGCCCCCGACGTCCCGAAAGCCGAGCGCGACCTCGGGCAACCAGTGGCTTTCTTGCCAGAGGCGGGCTTTGACATCGACCGCCTTGTCTTTATAACTCTGGTTGCCGCTTAACGCCTCGGCCCCGTATTTACGATCGCTGATAGCGGTATAACGAAAGCTGCCTTCCAGCCAGTCAAGTGGCTGTATTGAAATGCTATAGCGCGAATAGGGGTCGGTCCGGTTGGCGTTCAGGCTGAATTCGCCGGCGGGTGCCATCCGTGCGGTGGGGGTTTGCAGCAAACCCACGCCACCGAAATCATTCTGGGTAAAACGCGGCTCTCCATGAGCCAGGCTGTAGGGCAACAACACTACGGCGGCGAAACGTAACTTCAAGGGGCCACCTCGGGCAGCGGTTGGGTGGCGAGAAACTGGGCAAGCTGCTCGTTCAAGTCGGGTGTGGGCAGGTCCGGATCATCGTTGCGCACGGGCACCAGAATCGTGCTGCCTGCGGCGGCAAACACTCCGTCTTCGTTGTTCCAGGCGGCGTTGCCGACTCGCCTGACCTGGCCATCGGGCTGAATCAACCACAGGTAATCGGCATCGGCGTCGGTCACCGGCAGACAACCCTTGAGATATTCCTGGACGGGCTGCAGGGCGCGATAAGGCACCGCGCAGGGCTGTTCAACGGCGCCCACCACAGTGACCGTAGTCGGGCGTACAGGGTAAGTCAGCCGGTCGCCGTCACTGAGCGCGTAATTGCGGGCGAACGCAACTTCCAGCGCCACGGGGTCGAGCACCGCGACTCTGCGGCCGGTAACGGGCAGTCGGCTGACCTGTTCAGACAGGCGCGCAGCCAAGGCCGCAAGGCTGCTTTTTTCTTCAAGCAAGGCCCCACGTTGCAGCAATTTCAGATCGAACAGCACACCGGCTTTAAGGCGGATTTGCTGCTCCACCAGTGGCTGGTGCAACCAGGCGGCGGCCAGCCAGTAACTTTCGGCATTCGGGTTTCCCTGGCTGACGGCATCGAGCAAGCGTGCACCTGGCACGAACGCGAAGGAACCGGCGTTTTTTACATCACCCGTGACCGTGACAGCGGCCTGAGTCATCGCAGAACTGGCCAGCAACAGGCAAGCCGACAGCGTTTTCGAATATCTCACCGAGCCGTCTCCCGGTCAGGGCGCAATTGCACAATCTTCAAGAAAAGGTCCGGCGTCAGATGTTGTTCGCTCTGCAGGATCAAGCCATTGTCGGGCCTGACCCAAAAGCGGTTGGTGGCCTTGAATCCCAGCTCGGGTATGTCGATGCGTTCGTCTATGCGCTGCAACGCATAGTCCTTGTCCAGGATGGTGACGGTTTCGATGGCCTGTCGACTGAAACGACTGTTGACCGCCATTCCGACCCGCGGCCCCTGATAGACATCTATCCAGCGAGTACTGCTGTAGCCATCGGGCAATCGCTGCAGGCCAAGCTTGAACGGCGACTCGCCGTCGAAGCGCGTGCCATCGAGATTGATGCTCAGGCCGACGCTGCGCACGACCAGACCGTCGCGCATCAACAGCACCTGTTTGCCGGAGGCGACCCAGAACTCCAGGTCGCCCTGCTGGCGTAGCTTGGCCAACACACCGTCGCTTACGTCCGTGGTGACCTTGATCTGCGCATAGGGCACGGCCTCCACTTGCGCCGCCGTCAACTCCAGCGGCTGGACGCCCTGTGTGGAGGCTTTAAAGGTATCCAGGGACGCCTGCATCAACGGATTGCAGCCACACAGCAGTAAACCCACCGCCAGGCATGAGCTGTTACGCAAAGTTTTCAAAGCGGCTCAAACCTTATCGACTGCTGGCTTCACTGAGATTGTTTGTGGCTGCTGCGCCGGTACCCAGGACCGCGGCCGAAGGCAGCAACTGGCTGATCAAGCGGTTCCAGCGGGTCACGCCTGCAGGGCCGACGTAGACAATGTCCTGGGGGTGCAGATCGAAGCGGCTGGCGAGAGCAAACGCGGTAGGCGATTCGGCGTCCAGCTGAAAGACTTTTGCCGGCTCGGTTTCAAGGTTCTCGGCACCTCGAATGACATACAGCGCATTGCCGTTGGAGGTGGCCTGGTTCAGTCCACCGACCGTTCCGACCGCATCCGCCAGATTCATCCGATTGATTTTGAACGTGAGCGCCCGAGGCTGGTTGACCTCGCCCATGACGTAGATCTTTTTCCGGTCGTTGTAGGGCAGGTACAACTGATCGCCGTCTTTCAAATAGACGTTATGCAACAGCGAGCCTTTGCCGTTGAGCGAGTCCAGGTCGAGCGGATACTCACGTCCGTCCCGGGTCAGTGTCAGGCCGGCAAGGTCGGCATTCAATGGATCGACAGTAGCAGTACCCATGGCTTCCACGACACTAAGCGGCGAAGTGGTAATGGGCTGTTGACCGGCTTTCACGACAGCACCGGAAATAACGACTTTTTGACTGGCAAAACGCAAAACACTCAAATCAACCTGCGGGCTGTCGATGAATTGAGTCAGGCGCTCGGCAATAAAACCGCGAAGCTCCTCGATGGTTTTGCCTTCGGCATGAATATTGCCGATATAGGGGTAAAACATGGTGCCGTCCGGGCGTACCAGGCGACCGTTCGCATCAATCTGCTGTTGTGCACCCGATGGCGCAGTCAACTCGGGATGGTCCCACACGGTGATGTACAACACATCATTGGCGCCAATCCGGTATGCCCCCGGCTTGTACGCCAGCAACTCGGCGGGCACCGAGGCTTGCACTTTTGTCGCCGCGTTCTGGGCAATCAGTTTGGGCGTTATCGGAATCAACTCGATCCGAGTGCTTTCCGGTGAGCCTTCACGGCCAACCTGACTGGTATCCAGGTGTTGACCAGGCGAGAACATACAGCCCTGCAGGGCAACACCTGCGAGCACAGCGAGCGACAAACTACGAATCATGATTGAGGACACTTGTGGAGGGAACACATCAGAACGAAACCACCCGGATTGCTCCGGGTGGTAGAAGGCTATCGACCTCGCGGTGCGCTTAGCGTGTACCGGTGGTGCCAGTGGTGCCGGTAGTGCCAGTAGTGCCGCCATTGCTGCTTCCGCCACTGGATGACAGTGCAGCGACTCCGCCTACAATCACGGCGCCGAGGCCGAGAGTAGCCTCTGTGCTCAGGCTGCCCACGAGAGGGGTTGGTTTATTCAAAGAAGCGTTTGCTGCGGGTTTTGCTGGTGTGCCTGGAGCAGAAGACCCTGGGGAAGGCTCAGCGGCGAAAACGGAGGCACTCAATGAAAGCATAAGAGCGGAAGCAAGTAGTTTGGTCATGGTAGATTCCTTTTTGATGCATCGTCGGTATTGGCGGTGAAACTGAGAAGCAAGTGTGCAAGGCCAAAAACTCTGAGCGTCCAGTAACGTTAAGGATAGTATCGATTCGAACTCGATGAGAGCGGACCTCTGGGTCATTCCTCAGTGAGTCTTATCTCGCGATCATTGCCTTAAGAATACCTGTACAGGATGCCTGACAGGTCTGACGTTTTATAACGCGCCTGCTATTTCTAACATTGCTCAGCCACGCTACGAACGCGGCGAAGATATTCAAGACCGCTTGAGCTTTTCTTTGATGAGTAACCAGGCGAATTTACTGTTGGTGGTCAAGTAACGCTTCCACATCCTGCCGGGTTCCTGGATAACACGGTACAACCATTCCAGCCCGTACTTCTGCATCCATTGCGGCGCGCGTTTTACCTTCCCTGCGACCACATCGAACGTTCCGCCCACCCCCATGACAAAGGTGACCCCTAACTGATCGCGCCAGCGGTTAATAAAGTTTTCTTTCATCGGCGAGGTGATGGCGACGAACAGCAGCTGCGCACCTGAAGCCCGAACCTTCTCGACCAGTGCGGCTTCGTCGTCCCAGAAATAGCCATGGTGATACCCGGCGACTTTGAGTCCAGGGTAAAGCGCCTTCACCTTGCTGGCGGCGGTGGAAACGACGTCGTCCTTGGCGCCTAACAAGAACACCGAAAATTGGTTGGCCGCGCTCATCTCCAGCAACTCATGAAACAGGTCGACACCCGCGACGCGTTCAGGCACTGAGTGGCCGAGAAAGCGGGCGCCCAACACCACACCCATACCGTCGATATTAATGATGTCACAAGAACGAACGGATTCGCTCAGCTGAGGGTCGTCGCGCATGTTTACAATCTTGGCGACATTCACTACCACGTGCTGGGTGAAGTGGCCGGCAGCAATTGCGCTACGAATTGTCTCGACGGTGTTGTCCATGGAGGCGACATCCATGGGACAGTCCAAAAATTCAATTCTTTGCATGTTTAATTTCGTAGTCATACTTTGGCCGTGTTGTCTGAATTTGATTGAAGTATCCTGACTATCATGCAACCTATGATGATTCCCGCTGATGCTGGCTGGTAAGATATTGCGTAAGCAATGAACAGAATAAGTAGGTATGCCAAGAGCGAAAGTTTGATCGGCTTTGGTACTAGGGATAGAAGAGCTAATGTAATTGATGTTATGTACAGTATTCCGAGAAGTCCATATTTTGCGAAAAATGTAATGTAGGCGCTATCGACGAAGTTGTTTCTGGTGTCTAGCGATCTGTATTCAAACCATGTTATATCGAATGAAGTGCCAAAGCCGCTTCCAAATATATAATTATATGATTTAAATGAGGCTATGACGTCTAAGGCTGGCCCATACCTAGTCGCGAATTGCTGTAGCAATCCATTTGCAGTGAGTCCTTCAGCTACCCTTGCGGCACCGAAATATTCAGCCAAGTATATAAATATCAGTGCAGAGATGGCCAAAATTATTACGATAGGGATGAGTTTTTTTGGGCTTTTGGCTGCAGCTAAGGCGGCTGCAATAATCGTCGCGAAGGCGAGTATTCTATACCCTGACAAAATGACTGAAAGTAATGAGGCGATGATTGCGAGGGTCTGCCTCGGATTAAAAGCCAGTTTGCGTTCTGGGTGTCTGTGAGTTTTTGTTTTGGAGAAAAAATATATTATGAATAGTGCGGATATATATGTACTTGCATCAAAGTACTTGAAATTGTTTGTCGTGTAATACTCGTCCTCTGATGACATTACTCCTGCGATGGAAAGTGCAAGCCAAACGAGGTTTGTAGCGCCTGCTAGAGTTGCTACGGTGAGGATGTTGCGATTTGATAATTGTAGTTTTTGTGATTTGAGCAGTAACGATGCCGCGATTAACTCAAGAGCAAAAATTGCGGGCCTATAATCCCGCAAAAAATATACATCTAGGGAGGTCCCAGAAAAGACAGGGATGACTGAATAAATTGCTATTATTAAAAACGAAATGGTTGCCCATTTGGGAATCTTTATAGCGTTGGCTTTAGTGGCAATGCCACTGATGCTTGTCGAAATCAATACTCCGAAGAAAAAATAGTCGTAAGAGTAGAGTCCGTATTGATAAAAATATATGGAAAAAGAGTTTGAAAATGGCAAGCAGGCAATTAACATCAGAAAAGATAATAGGCCTTTTTCCCTCAGAAGGCCTAGGCATAAAAATAGGAGAGACAGAACGATGTAAGTCATTGTAAGGCTGATCCAAGTGCTTTTAATATTTTTCTTTCTTCTGTTTCCCAGGAATACTTGTCTATCAGTTCATTGAAATGTGATTGGTTTTCTCGGTTGTTAAGTAGCTCATGACATTTGTTACTGATTTCTGTAGCGCTGGTTTCTTTAATTAATTTTCCTATGTTGTTTAATTGTATAATTTTTCTTGAAAGCGGAGAGTTAGTGGTTAATAAGAGCGTGCGGCAGAAAATTGCGTCAAAGATTTTGTTTGGGCTATTGAACCTGTTGTTGAGTGAGTCTCGCTTGTAAAAAGCGAATGTTATTTTGGATTCACTCATTATTTTCTTAAGCTGGCTATTGGGCATGGATCCTGTAAAGTCAATGGATGAGCTTATTTCTAAGTCGCGACTCAATTGCATTAGTTCTTGGATGTAAAGGGCATTTCCCCCACCCGCGATTATTAATCTGATATTCGGTGTAGATGCTTTTAGCAGGGCAAATGCTCGAATAATCTTATCAATTTCTCTGCCTGGATATACACCACCACAGTAGCTTAAAATGGTCGGCTGACTTTTGGCCTGCTCTGGTGAAATATTCACTTGGCTATTGGTGTTGTAGGTATAGGTGATTTTTTCTTTTTTTACTTTTAGTAATCGTCGAAGAAATTTTACTCTGAACTCATCTGTCGTGAACGATTTTAGGCTGTTGTTGATGGTCTTCTTTTCTAAGAAGTACCAGATGGGGCGATATTTCTTGCTGTAGGGGAAGTAATCTAGTCCGCAAAAAATCTCAAGTGTTTCGTAGATGTACTCAATGGATTTAAATTTTTTAAATACAGTCGCGATCAAACCTGGTATTGGGTTAACTGCATAAATCAATTGTGGAGAAGTTTTGTTAATCCAGTGACAAAGTTTCAATATCCCGGTCACAGAATTAAATATTTTCAATGGCTTGTGTTTAGCGCTTACGGCTATCACTTTGTGTGGTTCAGTTGATGAGTAGTGCTTGGCTGTAATTCCGGCAATTATTACTTTTTCATATTGTTTTTCAAGTGTGCTCTTTATTAAGGCGATTTTTGGGGTTGTTTCAATTCCAACCCCGAAGTATAGAATTACTGCAGTTCCAGAACGCTTTTTGTTATCCATGAGTTTATGTCTTTTAAGAAGGTGTTGGCAACGGTGGTCTGCTTTTTAACATCGCTAAGCAGTTGTTGAGAAAGCTCACTCTGATTATTGAGCCCGATTAAGGTCTTCTCAATAATGTCATCTGGATTCAGCCCGTCACTGAAAAGGGTGCCTTGAGGTAATAAATTATGGATGTTTTTCAGTTTCGGTTCTATACCAACTACTACGCTTGGTAGTCCAACTTGTGCGGGTAGCAAAACCCCGTGGGCCCGAGTGCTGACTAGTATGTCGAACTCTTGTTGTAATTCTTTTATGAAGGTGCCCGGTGTGCACTTCTGAGGGTCCCAGACTAGCCATTCAAAGTCAGGGACTTTATCTATAATGGATCGGTCATGCTCGTGATATAGTGAAATTAGCTTAATTGTATAACCTCGTGAAGCAAGTTGGCGTGCTGCTTCAATCGTATTTTTTAATACATTCTCGCCGTGCTGATTTAATTTCCAATCGCGTAGTATGACTCCAATAGAATTACCTTTTTCTCTAACTGGTTTTGACGTCTCAGTATTCCAGTGGTCAAGTAGAAAGGTCGGATCGGTATAGATAGCAGATGTGTGGAGCAGTTTTTCGAGTATTTCGAGGCTTACACTGTCCCGTACGGATCTGAAATCACAGTTCACAAGTGGGCTTATGGCTTGTTCTATTTGGGCAGGGGAGGAAGTCTCAAACGGACCCACGCCCAAACAGACGGCTGCGCTTCTTTTGTATAAAGGGCGACTTTTCTTTAGCGCTCGCAATGCGAATATCTTCAAGATTTCAAATTGAGATAGGCCTTGTTTTCTAACTTCTAGATATTTTTGGATAAAAGGCTTTTTGGTCTTGTTTCCATTGAATTCAAAAAACTGTCCTCCGCCACCAAAAAAAAGAAAATCTGTCTTGATGGGGGCTGATATCGGCACATAATTGCATTTGTACTTATTCAGATAGCCGACATTATTAGGATGTTTGACTCCTACGGATATATTTTCTTCTTTAAAGTGTCGGCGCAAAATGTTAATGCACACCTCAAGAAGAACGTCGTCACCCAAGTTTCCCGGCCCATAAGCTCCTCGAATATAAGCTTTTAAAGGTTTTCTGTTAAATGGCATAGGTGTATGTTATCCAGGCTATTGGTATTAAGCTGATGTAAAATTTCTTATCAAAAAAACTTTTTGGTACTAAGTTGTGTTTTGCGAGTGCTGGTGTCCAAAGAGCTAGATGTATAACCTGGGATAATAAGAAGGCTTTAGCGACCCCGGTGGCTCCTGCTTCATTGAAAGCTGTAAAGTAAACTAGAGAGAATATTCCCGCCCATATCATGTTGCTTAGAATACTTAGTTTTGCAAGTTCAGCAGCTACCATTTCTCGAGATATTGAGCTCTTGAATGAGGTAAGGATGCTTGCAAGCATAAATAACATTATTGTTTGCTGAAGGTCTCCGTTTCTTACAATCGCATCCGGATAAATCATTGATAGTTTATCTGTCGATAATGCAAGAAAAATTGCAATGATTACGGCTGGGTAGTAGGTGATCGAAAAATTTATGTTTTTATTGTGTTGAGTGTCTTTCGGGCTGTTGACGAGCAACAGAAGTAAGTACCCCCCAAAAATCGTGGGCAATATACCTATGGTCATTCTCCACTGATTTGCGGTCGCAAGCAGAAAAGACTCCTGATCTCCAAATCTACTCTGTACATACCCGAGGAGTAACCAAATTACGGGCATGAAAAATAAACCGGTAAAGATGGCTGGGAGAAATGTTATTTTAACAATATTTAAAATTGTTGCAGAACATTTTTCTGGTTCAGTTCGGGTCGGGCTTACAAATAGCCATAGCATAGAGGTGAGAAGAAATGGAGCAGTGTATAAGTAAGAATTTCCTGAGTATGCTATAAGCGGTAGCAGTGTTAATAATAGTAATAATCCTTGCAGGGTGCCTATCAAAGAGATCAGTTTGAATTTCTTTGATTGGGTTGCTGCGGCTATCTTGAAGCCGCTAGCGCCGTGTGCAATTAGAAGTATTATTGTTAATGCTGCATTGGTGGGTGAGAGAGAGGACGAGTAATATAGGTACATCGAAACAGGTACAGATATCACTCCAATTAAAGTGATTAAAGTTGCTTTGTATTTTTTGTCGCGGGTTATCGCATCTCCATTGTATCTAATGTGGGTGGTGCTGATGGCCTGTTGGAATAGTGTTCCGAAGGCTGAGATGGTCGTGATTATTATTGTCAGGGTCTTAGCGTCTTCAATGGTTGCGTAGTGGGAGGCAAAAGCCCCCGCTACGACCATTGCGCCTTTTGAGAAAAGAAAGTTAATCAGGTTGCTTAAGGCGCTATAGATAATGTTTTTCATTTGTTGACGCAGCCTTTTTTGTCTGCGCGCTCACTCGTCACCATATCCCTTTTGTATCGATTACAAGGGCTCTTTCGAGTCTGTTTTTCTCAATAGCTTTGAATTCTTTGTGGTCCACCAAAAGTAGAATGATGTCTGCTTCGCGGATGGCTTGCTCCTGACTTATTAGTTGTATTTTTTTGCTAAGGGATTCAGGCAGTTTTTCTATGTTTGGCTCTACTGCAAATACAGCGTCCGGATATAGCTCTGATAGATCTTTTGTAATTTCGACAGCTGGACTTTCTCGGAGATCATCAATGTTGGCTTTAAAGGCTAAACCAAAGCACATGATTTTTGGTTGTTTAAAACGGTCGGCTTCGCGTTTTACCTTTTCAATTACGTACTGTGGTTTTGAGTCGTTAACTTCCCTGGCACTTCTTATTAGCTTTGAAGTCTCAGGAGTTTTGCTGACAATGAACCATGGATCAACAGCGATGCAGTGTCCGCCGACTCCTGGACCGGGTTGTAGGATATCGACCCTTGGGTGGCGGTTGGCCAAGCGGATCAGTTCCCAGACGTTGATATCCAGCTTGTCGCAAATCATCGAGAGTTCGTTGGCGAAGGCGATGTTCACGTCGCGAAAACTGTTCTCGGTGAGTTTGCACATTTCCGCAGTGCGGGCGTTGGTGACGATGCATTCACCCTGGACAAAGACCTTGTAAAGGCTGATGGCCAATTCCGAGCACTTTGGCGTCATACCACCGATAACACGGTCGTTCTGCACCAGCTCGCGCAGTACGTGGCCGGGCAGTACCCGTTCCGGGCAGTGAGCAATGCGGATGTCGGAGCTTTCACCGTGGGTTTGCGGAAAGCTCAGGTCTGGACGGGCTTCGGCGAGCCAGGCGGCCATCTGTTCAGTGGCGCCGACCGGGGAGGTCGACTCCAGAATGACCAGGTCGCCTTTCTTCAACACCGGGGCAATGCTTTTACTGGCCGATTCGATGTAGGTCAGGTCCGGTTCATGGTCGCCCTTGAACGGTGTGGGCACGGCAATCAGAAAAGCATCAGCGGGTTCCGGCCGGGTGGTGGCGCGCAGGTAGCCTTCAGTCACGGCCGCATGCACAACCATGTCCAGGTCTGGCTCAACGATATGAATCTGCCCGCGGTTGATGATATCAACCGCGTTTTGATTAACGTCGACACCGATTACTTGTTTTTTGCGCGAAGCGAAGACAGCCGCAGTGGGCAAGCCGATATACCCGAGACCAACGACGGAGATGGTATTGAAAGGCATGGAACGTCCTTGAGTAGTGATGTGTTGATACGTTGTTCAAGCAAGCTAACAGCCGAGCAAAGCCACGGCTGTTAAGTACGGGAGGGGGTTAGCGAGCGAGCAGCGCCTCGATGATGCGCTGGCAGGCGTTACCGTCGCCGTAAGGGTTATGGGCGCGACTCATTGTTTGGTAGGCGGCCGTATCGGTTAGCAAGCGGTTCAACTCGCGGGCGATATCCGCGGTTTCGGTGCCGACCAGTTTCACCGTGCCTGCGGCAACAGCCTCTGGCCGTTCTGTGGTATCGCGCATCACCAGCACGGGTTTGCCCAGTGACGGCGCTTCCTCCTGGATGCCTCCGGAGTCGGTCAAGATGATATGCGCGCGGCTCATCATGTGGACGAAAGGCAGGTAGTCCAGGGGCTCGATCAGGTAGATGTTGTGAATGCCGGTCAGGAGTCGATTGACCGGCTCGCGCACATTGGGATTGAGGTGCACGGGATAGACGATATCCACCTCTGGATGTTGCTGGGCAACCTCCATCAACGCCTGACAGATGCGTTCGAAGCCATCACCGAAACTTTCCCGGCGATGGCCTGTCACGAGGATCAGTTTTCGAGCCGGGTTCAGGAAGGCCGCCGGTGCCGAGGCCTGGGCAAGCAGTGCCTGGTCCTGATCGAGACGCTTGACGACATCCAGCAGGGCGTCGATCACGGTGTTGCCCGTGACGATGATCGTGGCTGGGTCAACGCCCTCGCGCAGCAGATTGGCTTGTGACGTTTCGGTTGGCGCGAAATGCAGGTTGGCCAACGCCCCCGTGAGTTTACGATTGCCTTCTTCCGGCCACGGCGAGTAGAGGTTGCCCGTGCGCAAACCGGCTTCGACGTGCGCAACCGGAATCTGCTGGTAGTAAGCCGCGAGGCTGGCAGCAAAGGTGGTGGCAGTATCTCCGTGAACCAACACGATATCGGGTTTGAATTCTGCCAGGACTTGCTTCAGCCCTTGCAGGATCGCGCTGGTGACATCGGTCAGGTCCTGGCCGGGTTTCATGATGTTCAGGTCGAAGTCCGGCTCAATGGCAAACAACCCCAACACTTGATCGAGCATTTCACGGTGTTGGCCGGTGACGCAGACTTTTGCCTCAAAGCGTTCATCTGCCGCCAGTGCCAACGCAAGTGGAGCCATTTTAATGGCCTCAGGACGGGTACCAAAAATGCATAGGGTCTTCATAGGGCGATCCATTGCTATGTTCGTAGCTGAAGGTGGAGGGATGTTTGGAATGACTAACAAATGTCGTTTCAGATCGATGCTGTATAAAACAACGGTGAGCCAACCTTTGTTGATCCAGGGAAATACGCCGAATTAACGGATAATCATCGACGTGGGGTGCCACTAGTTTGATTTTTGCCACGCTACCGCCCCAGGATTAATTGCCAGTCCCTGAGAGCGTCATTATTTATTAATGTGTCTGCATCTTTTTTTCAGCTGCAGGTAGCAAGGTGGAGTTGATATGGCTACCGCCATGCACTTCTGCTTGACGGTAGCGGGTTACAGATAACAGTTAGTTAACTAAATGTTCTCCGATTTATATTCGTAGTTGTAATAACCATAATCGGCATAGCCATATTTGGCTGAGGCGCGCTTTTCAACGCCATTAAAAATGGCGCCTTTCAAATCAATGCCGTTTTGTGCAAACCGGCGAATGGTTAATTCAATTTCACGAACCGGGTTAAGTGCAAAGCGCGTCACAATCAAGCTGGTGCCCGACTGGCGACCGACAATCGCCGCATCTGTCACCGCCAGCAATGGCGGGGTATCCAGAATCACCAGGTCGTACTCGGCGCTGACTTGATCCAGAAAGGCACTGAAGTTCGCATGCATTAGCAGTTCTGAGGGGTTGGGTGGTATTTGGCCGCGGCCGATAACGTCAAGGTGCTCGAATTCAGTTTTATTGATCGCGGTTGCCAGGTCGCAGCGCTTGACGAGCAAATCTGAAAGCCCGTTTTCAGCGGGTGTTCCGAATACTTTATGCAAATACCCTTTGCGCATGTCCACGTCGATCAGCAATACACGCTGGCCGGTCTGAGCGATGACTGCCGCGAGGTTGGCGGAAACGAAGGTTTTACCTACCTTGGGGCTCGGGCCGGAGATCATCAAGCGATTATTGCTGGCTTCGAGCATGGCGAAGTGCAGACTGGTGCGCAGGCTGCGCAATCCTTCTATAGCCAGGTCGGTGGGGTGACTGCTGGCCAGTATGGGGGCGGCGTTGTTAGCGCGGCCTCGGCCACTTCGCAGGGTTTTGCTTTCCTCGCCTTTTTGCAGTGCGCTGAAAGGAATGGATGCGTACACCGGCAACCCCAGCTGTTCAATTTGATCCGGATTTTCCACGCCGCGGTTAAGGGCCCTGCGAAAAAGCACCACTGCAATTGCCAGGAAAGCCCCGAACAGGGTGGCGATGAGAACGATCAGGGGTTTCTTCGGTTTAACGGGCTTAAGCAGATCCACATCAGCGGTATCGATCAAGCGCACGTTGCCCACGGTACCGGCACGCATTACATCCAGTTCCTGGGATTTGTTCAGGAGCTGGGTATAAATTTCGGTGCTGACTTTTACATCGCGGGTGAGGCTAAGGAGTTCTTGCTGCGTTGAAGGCAGGCCCTCGACTTTTTTGGCCAAACCATTCTGCTTGGCTGTCAGCTCGCCTAATTGGCTGAGCAAGGCCCGATAGGCTGGATGCTGACGGGTAAACTTGCGATCCATTTCCGCTTGCTGCAATTTCAGTTCGGAGATGCTGGTATCCAGCGCCACGATCTGATCGAGAATGGCCTTGGCTTCCAGGCTGATATCGATGGATTTGCTGCGAATTTGATACTTGTTCAGGGCGTTTTCGGCTTTTTCCAGGTCTTTACGGACCTGAGGCAGTTGATCTTTTAGAAACTCAAGGCTTTGAGCGGCTTCGGCCGATGTCCGCTCGACATTTTGCCTTACATAGAGCTTGGCGATTTCATTGAGGATTTGAATGGCTTCGGCCGGTTCCTCGCTTTCAAGAGCCAGTCCGATCATGCCGGATTCTTTACCGCGCTCCGATACATCAAGTACTTTTTGGTACTTCAAGATACTGGTCAGACGTGGGTCACGCACAATGTTGAACGTAGTACCTGGATTCGCCTGCAACACTTCGACCTGCAGTTTAATGCCGTCTTTGTCATAGGCTTGGCCCACTTGGCTTTGGACCAGAGCATTGTTGTCTTCATCCAGCAATGTAAAGTGATCGTTTTCGCCAGTGACTAACGTGAGCGTCTTACTCAGGAGTTCTTGTGGGAGTTCGAGCTGAAATATTTTCAGAGTTTCGCCACCCCAGGCAAAACTGTTCATGCCAAACCAAGGCGTCGCAACTGTATTAACAGCGTCTGGTTTGAACCGACGAGCAATAAAGTCGCCGATCACCGGAAAACGGTTCGGCTCGACAGTGATATCCAGCGATAGATTGTCGACAACCTTGCCGATGATGGCGCGCGACTTGATTAATTCAATTTCTGTGGCTGAAGGCGACTCTTTACCCAACATGCTGTTGATATCGGAAAAACCGAGCATGTCATTTTTTTTGGCCTCCACCTGTATCAAGGCGGTTGCCTGGTAAACAGGATTGGCCAACAGCGCGTACGCTGTGCCAACGGCCATGGAGGCAGCAGTGATCCCGGCAATCAACCATTTATGATCGACCAGTGTTCCGAGTAGGCCCATCAAGTCGATTTCATCATCATCGTCATGTGAGGTTAATGCTGGAGTTTGCTGCATAAGTGGGTTCTTTTTTAACAGATGTTCGAGGAGTGGTTTAGCGTGCGAGACGCTTTGCCCAGGCGGTTACTGCTTCTTCAATCAGCGCGTATGCATGCACAAAAGCAGGTTTGCCTTGACGGTAGGGGTCGCTGATTTCGCGATTGTTCTGCCATTTGCCCAGCAAGAAGACCTTGCCTCGCGCTTCAGGCGCGATCTTGAGAACACGGTCTATGTGGGACTGCTCCATCACCAGGATCAGATCCGATTCGCTGATGGTGGCGGGGGTCAGTTGATTGGCTTTGTGCTCGTTTGGCAGATGGCCATGCTCTTCCAGTACGGCCCGGGCGGTGGACTCGATTGGGTGGTCTTGTAGCGCGCCAAGACCCGCGGATCTGACTTCGATGTCGGACCGGCCCAGTGCATCTCGCAACAAATGTTCTGCAGTGGGGCTTCGGCAAATGTTGCCAATGCAAACGATTAGAATCTTGTTAAACAAGGCAACCTCCCTGGAAATTCCACACTTGCGGTGATGGTGCAATTGGAAAGACTGAAATTCTGTTCTTCTTCAATGGCACTTTTGTGACGGCTTGCAGCTATTGGGTGTGTGCCTCTTTCCGTGAGGAATTGCCGTACTGGATGAAACTTTTCACTGCGAAGACTCTGGTCTGCTGGAATCTCGACTTGGAGCGTGCTTGACAGTTGCTGCGCTAAAAATCATAACTGGCAACCCACGACAAACTCAACCATTAAATGCCACGTGATTATTGAGTGCGCGCGGAAAAAAAATATCAATATATAAAGTCAGATATTAAATAACATCACTAACTCTTAAAATAACATTACTGGGTTTTGGCGGACAAATTTTAACGTTTTCGGCTTTTTTATGTTGTTCGGTACTGGGCTGTGTTAAATAGCGTGAGGTGCGGTTTGATGATAAGTGTGGGGGATTGCTTTGGATAAAGCGTTCTCCAGCATTCGTTCATTGCCAATGAGTTTCGCGTGTTTTTAAAGGACGCAGTTTCCATGTTCGGCCAACTCGGTTTTCCAGCTACGTTTCCATCCTTGGGAGAAATCCGTCGCAAGGTCGAGGAGAAAACCACGGAGCTGCCTGGCCGCATCGGCGTAGAAGGGGTTGATTGTGTCCATCCATAGTGCTTCGGCAGTTCAAACGAACTTGCCTGGGAGTCTCACCGCTAGTGCCTGGTATTTGGTTCAATGCAAGGCGAACCAGGACGAGCGCGCAGAGATCAATCTGGTTAACCAGGGGTATAGCTGTTTTCGCCCTACGCACCGGCGCGAGCGTGATTTACAGGGGCGCAGGAGGATTGTTCGCGAATCGCTGTTTCCGGGTTATTTGTTTATCCAGCTCGGCTCAGGTGAGAGTTGGGCGCCTTTGCGTTCTACCCGCGGTGTATTGCGAATTGTCAGTTTTGGAGGCAAGCCGCTGCCCGTAGGTGATGACTTGATCGCCCGACTTCATGAGCACGATAGCGGAGCCCCTGTGGAGGCTCGGTTTGCCTGTGGAGAGAGGGTGCGTATCAATGAGGGGCCTTTTGCCGATGTGGAAGCGATCTTCCTGGCGATGGAGGGCGAGCAGCGCGTGTTGCTCCTGATGACGTTGCTGCAGCGTGAGCAAAGAATCAGCATCCCTCTGGTTGATATCAGTAAACACTGACACGGCGCATTGCTCCCGGCCAGCCAGTCAACGAGCAGATACCATTCTGGCAACAAGGTCAGTTGCTTTCGTCTTCGCTTCCCCCCCCCCCGTAAGCATTAAGCTTTTTCCGCAGCGCCGGGAAGGTAGCGGTCTCAGTCAGGGCCGCAACTTTTCGGCGTCGCTGACGTTCCAGCTCGCGAACAGGTTTATGTCTTCACGCGATTGCCCGGTATCCATTTTTTTTGGTACTTCACGCAATCCCGGGGGAACACATATAACGAAATATCTGTAGGAGCTGCCGAAGGTTCGGGCCGCGTTCGGACGATCTTTTGATCTTGATCTTCAGCAATCTCCAGATCGCAAAAGCAAGATCAAAAGATCGCAGCCTTCGGCAGCTCCTACAGGGGAACGCGTGCACCACCGAACAACGAGGTCGAGCGTTAGCTCGTCTCGCGGTGCTGTTGCGGTGCATGCCCCCTCACGCCGAACGTCAGGGGCAAGAGCCCTTGGTTACTTGGGGGCGGGCGGCGTTCCGTTCTTCCAGGTGACCCGCCACAAGGGCGGAGCCATAGGTGGCCGTTACCGCGGCAATGAATATCTACACCAGGAAGAAAATGCTCGGCCGTAAGGTCGCCATCGCTGGCAAGCCAGCTTCTACAGGTATCGGTATTCCCCCGGGATTGCGTGAAGAACCTTTTTTTGCGGTCGACTGCTGCCGTTGCGCCTGCCTGAAGGTAAGTTCGGGCATGCCGATATCGCCCTGAATCGGGTCAACAAGCTGTACGGTATCGAGCGGAGATTTAAAAGAAGTTGGCGATGAACATCGCCGCGAAAGTCGACAGCAGAACAACCTGTCGCTGTTGGTGCAGTTGCAGGCGTGGCTGGTAAAGATCCAGCCACGAGTGACGAGGCTAACGCGCTGCGCAAATGGCTTGCGTCTCCTGGTTAGCCTGCAGGTGCACCATCAATAAATGTCTTTTGACAGCAAGGTGAACGGTGTCTTCGCCAGGATTTTCACATCCAGCCACAACGACCAGTTATTGATGTACTTGAGGTCGATCTCGACGCGCTTCTGCATCTTGTCGATGGTGTCGGTCTCGCCGCGGCAACCGTTGATTTGAGCCAGCCCGGTGATCCCCGGTTTGATTCGGTGGCGCGCCATGTAGGCGAGAATCTTGCCGGAGTAGAAGTTATTGTGTGCAACGGCATGAGGACGTGGCCCGACCAGCGCCATATGGCCCTGCAAGACGTTGAACAACTGCGGCAGCTCGTCGAGGGACGTGCGACGGATAAAGCGCCCGATCGGGGTGATCCGCGAGTCGTTACGGCTGGCTTGCTTGACCTCGTGATCGTCGTGTACGCGCATCGAGCGAAACTTCCAGACCTTGATGACCTTCCCGTTCCACCCGTGGCGGTCCTGTTTGAAAAACACCGGGCCATGGGAGGTGAATTTGACGGCCAGGCCAATGATCAGCAGTAACGGGCTTAGAGCGACAATGGCCATCAGCGCCAGGCTTTTATCGAACAGGCTTTTACTCAGCGCGGCAGTGGGTTGGCTGCTCAGCGGGCATTCAATCAAATGGATTGCCGGCATGCCATCCACATCACTGACCGAGTGATTGAGCAGCGTCAGGCTGTTCAAGTCCGGGACCCAGACCACATCGACGTTGGCATCCAGCAAGTCGACATACATTTCTTCGATTTGTGCCGCTTCGCTCAGGGGGAGCGTGATGTACAGGCGGCGGATGTCATGGGTCTTGATCAGTTCGAGAAGTTCCTCTTGCGGGCCTACGACAGGTGGCATACCCGCCTCCAGCAAGGACGTGGTGTCGGAGCTTACCAGGCCGACCAACGGGAAGTGCTCGAGGGCACGAAGCTTGTTAGCCAGGCCCAGTGCCAACTCGCCAGTACCGACAATCAGCGTTCTGCGCTCGATTTGAAGAGCCCGTTGGTAGTACTTCGAAAAACCATGCAGCGGGACATACAAAACCGCCTGCCCGATGTAGCTGCTGAAAGCCCAAATCAGGATGATTTCACGGGAAAACAGTTCGTTGGCCTTGCAGAGAAAGGCGACAATAGCTAACGCTGCCAGTGTCATTGACCAACCCATCAGCAGTCTTATCAACCCTTCCAGGTAATTGTCCTTTTTTGCATAGACGCCGCACCATGTATAGGCCGGAACCGATGCCAGCACAGTAAGCGTTGCGCATACTCGATAGTAGAATTCTACCGTTCCAGTCTGGTAATAAACCAATAGAAGTAACAGGGCGACAACAAAGCCCTGACCCAATGCCCACTGTCCCCAGAAGGTCAGTCCTTTGAGGGTGGTATTTCGATTGATACGAAGATTGTTAACCATACGATATCCCCAAAATACGTCCATTCGTGTTTCGACAAACAAGAGCCAAAATCAATGCGCTAAGAGTTGTTGTTCATATTAGATGGCGATGCATTGATGACCGAAACGCCACGCGGGCGGCGCTGTCATCAGTTCATAGGTTAAATTATTGGTGCGGGCACTGTCTGACGACTTTTAACGAGCGGGTGGTGTATCTGGTTGATATATCTGGGTGACGGCGGCGTTAGAAATAGTCTGGCTTCAGTTTTTTTAACGCTACTGTATAGAGGGGGCGGGGGAGGATAAGTTGGCGTGCTCTATTATTGTTGTATTGCACTGCCGAGGCGAAAATCTGAATTTCTCAGACTAGATTTTTACGCGTACGATTTTTTGTATCACGCAGTACCCACGATTTCTCACCGCACGAAAAAGGCGCTCGCCACTACTGGCTTTTTTAAATTTTTCCTGTAGTCGACTCAAGCACATTTCGAGACCCCGATATTGTTCAGGTTCTCTACCGATGCTGCGGATAAGGTCGTCCTTGCTGACCACGCGATCTTCATGGTGCAGCATTTTTTTAAGCAGCGCGGCCTCCAGGCCAGTCAAGACAATTTCCACGTCATCCTTGATCAGCGCGCCACTGCTGTCGCTCAGTCTCCAGGTTTCAGTCGCTGGAGTGTGCGGTTTGGCTGGCTGGGAGACACATTCCCTGGTGTCTTCTCTGGAGCTGTCTGCGGTTGATGTGAAGTGCGTAAATTTCGTTACGGTATGGGCAGTTTGCCATTCGGACTTGAACGTCGAAAGGATGCGCTGAGTATCGTGCTTGATCACCGGCGGAAGCATTCTGGCCATTTGCGGGGAAATAATTTCCATAAGCTTGGGGGCGGAAGCCGGCGGGGCAACGCCTTCAAAAAACATTCTTGCCTGTGACGTGCCGTAACTGTTGTATCGCTTGCTGGACAGTAATGCCTCAAGCTCCAGTTGCAGTGCGGGGTTGTGAGTCACTACGACAAAGTATTTTCTGGGGAGGTTTGTGCTGCTATCCATGGCTCTCTCCTTAGTTGCACGTCTTGAATTTTTTTAAAGGTTGTCGGCAGGGGAGTAATGACTCCCCTGGAAGTAATCAAAGGGCAGCGCGCGTGCCAGTATATGGCTAGCAGCATGCTCGACCCTGTCCGCGATAAAGGCGACTTTGGTGTTGTGAGTGAGCATGGTCATACGTTCGTGGAGACGATTGAATAGCTCTGGGTTGCCACTGAGCTTGAGGCTCAAATCCAGAGAGGAGGTGGAAATCTTTATATAGTCGAATAGATTCAGGGTGGTAAAGATTTCGATACTTTCATCGTCGATGTTGTAGTCGTCGAGCGCGATTTCTATGCCGTGATCTTTCAATAGATAGACGTTGTGCAGGATTTTCTTTTTTTCTGCAAAGCTGACAGCCGACAGGGGGAGTTCATTGAGCGCGACAACCAGTGTCTGGCCAAATTCGCGCAGGGCTGCGCCGGACTGTATCAGCTCTTCCGTGAGCGCAGAGTTGGCGAGATCTGATTGCCCTACGCAAACAAATCTACGGCTCAGGTATTTATTTCCGTTGGTGGTGTTGTGATCTTTCAGCGAGAAGGCCATCAGCCTGGTCTGCATCAGCACTTCACTGTAGATCCCACTCATCTGGTGCGCCTCAGGCGCGCAGGATGTGGAGGTGGAGTCGTCAAAATGTATTCTGATCTCGCTGCCAAACGGGCAGTCGTCCCGAGTGAGGATCAATTGTCGAGACAGGTAATGCTCTGCGTGACCGTAGAGTCGCACGCTCCCTGTTGCGTTCATAAAACAGAAACTCCCTTCTACATTAAGAATCAGGTTGTCGAGATCAGACCCCTGATTAATCGATATCCATGCCCACGGATACTTTGAATGGCGTTGCTGCCATACATGCCTTTTATTTTGCCGCGAAGGCGACTGATCGACTTTTCCAAGGCTCTTGGGTCATAAAAATTTATATTCAGCCCCATGATCCTGGCGATTTCATCGTGGCTCAATATTTGGTTTTTCGTTTGAGAAAAAGCCTCAAGGATTTTCATTTCCGCAAACGATACATCCAGTTTTTTATAGTCGCCAATCAGGCACATGCGAGTGGGGTCCAAAAGCAGATTTTGCTTTTTTTGCCATTCTGGACTGCTAAAAAATTCGGACAGCGAGTCAGTATTTTCGTCGGCAGAAGTATCGCAATTGATACAGTAATCGGCCCCGGCAAGATAATATTTCATCTTGTTGTAGGTGCCTCTGCCGGTGATGGCGATGAAAATTATTGACGCCAGATTATCAGCGCGAATGTTTTCGACCAGGGTGAGGCTGTCAACAAACGCCTGAGGGCTGTCGATAACGATAAAAATTGCACGGTATGAATTGGAATTCTTGTTTCTTTTGAATGAGTTGCTATAGCACATTGCATCAACGGCAATATCCTTGCCTACGTGGCTTGCGACTAATTCCCTAAAGCCCTCAGCTAGCGTATGGGTTCGCCCAATGGTGAGAACACCTGTCTCCTCCTTCACGTCGCTGTGGCCTGTAGTCGTTAATTTCCCTGTAAGCATCATGCTTTGACTCGGATAGGTGCTGGCATTCGAATGTTAAAGCACCAATTCTCGCTTGTGACTGACAATTGGTAACATTTCACTGTTTTTTCAGACGGCCGTCTCGTTTTTTTAACATTGCTGGTCATTCTGACGTGATGGTTTGCCCGCCGGTGGTTCGAGGTGCCTGATGATCGATGGCAATCTCGTGGGGTTGATGGGGTGTGGCACAGTGCCATCTTTTGGTTCGGTGCCCCGTATTTTCGCAGCCATATGACCGCGCATGTCGTGAAAGTTGCAGTCACCTGACTTTTTTTGATTGGGCGTCAATTCGGCGTCATGAGGCGGTAGGGTTTTGTTGTCTCAAGTGCGATTTTTTGCTCTTGTCTGGCTCGGCACTCTCCAATTTTAACCGTTATCTAACGTGGGTATTGGTGGTGTCGCCCATGGACATTTCATAACATTGAGTTTTATTAATCGGCCTAATGCGCTTTACTTTCATGTTGGCGTTGAGTTAGTGCGAAGTCGACGCATGGGTATTTGTCGTTGAGGGGGATTGATGGATCTTTGGACAACCATAACGGTGTTGATTTTAGGGATGGTCGAAGGTCTGACGGAGTTCTTGCCGATATCAAGTACAGGGCACCAGATTATTGTCGCGGACTTGCTGGGCTTCGGCGGCGAGCGAGCCATGGCCTTCAACATCATCATTCAATTGGGCGCGATCCTGGCGGTTGTCTGGGAGTTCCGCCGCAAGATTCTCGAGATCGTTACCGGCTTGCCAACCCAGCGCAATGCACAACGTTTCACCTTGAATCTGTTAATCGGTTTTCTTCCGGCAGTGGTCCTGGGGGTGTTGTTCGCCGATAAGATCCATGAGTATCTGTTTAATCCAATCACTGTTGCAGTGGCATTGGTGGTGGGCGGCATCATCATGTTGTGGGCCGAGCAGCGCAAACATGTGGTGTCTGTCGACCATGTTGACGACATGCGCTGGACCGACGCCCTCAAGGTCGGTTTCGTGCAATGCCTGGCGATGATTCCGGGCACCTCGCGCTCTGGGTCGACAATTATCGGTGGGTTACTGTTTGGCCTGTCGCGTAAGGCTGCCACGGAGTTTTCGTTCTTTCTGGCGATGCCGACCATGGTCGGTGCCGCCGTGTATTCAGGCTATAAGTATCGGGATCTGTTCCTGGCCAGTGACTTGCCGGTGTTTGCGCTGGGTTTCGTGACAGCGTTCTTTTTCGCCATGATCGCCGTGCGTGGTTTGCTCAAGTTTATCGCCGCCCACAGTTACGCCGTGTTCGCCTGGTACCGGATCGGATTCGGTTTGCTGATTCTGGCAACGTGGGTATTCGGTTGGGTCGACTGGACCGGGGCTGCAGCGCACTGACACTCGCACCAGGCTGCAGGGCATGCAACCTGGTTGCAGGGGAGCGGCTAACCGTTAACGTCCCTCAAGCAGCTCTGCGGCTTGATCCAGCAAGGCCAAAGGCTCTTTGGCCTTGTGAATATCCACTGACAGTAACTGCCGAAACTTGCGCGCCCCCGGGAACCCGGTGCCTAGCCCGAGCACATGCCGGGTGATGTGGTGCATCGAGCCACCTGCAGCGATGTGCGCCGCTATATAAGGACGCAACTGCGCCAGCGCCTCAGCCCGGCTGATCACCGGCGCCGTGCTGGCGAACAGCTGCTGATCCACCTCGGCCATCACATAAGGGTTGTGATACGCCTCACGGCCCAGCATGACGCCGTCGAATGTCTGCAAATGCTCGTGGCAGGCCTCCAGCGTCTTGATCCCGCCGTTCAGGATAATCTCCAGCTCAGGAAAGTCCGCCTTCAACCGCGCCGCCACGTCATAGCGCAGAGGCGGGATGTCGCGGTTTTCCTTCGGCGACAACCCCTCCAGAATCGCAATCCGCGCGTGCACGGTAAAACTGGTGCAGCCGGCTTCGCGAACCGTACCGACGAAATCACACAGTTCTTCGTAACTGTCGCGACCGTTGATCCCGATACGGTGCTTGACCGTCACCGGAATCGACACCGCATCACGCATCGCCTTCACACAATCGGCCACCAACTGCGGATGCCCCATCAGGCACGCGCCGATCATATTGTTCTGCACCCGATCACTCGGGCAGCCGACATTCAGGTTCACCTCGTCGTAACCATGCTCCTGCGCCATTCGCGCGCACGCGGCCAGGTCCAGCGGCACACTGCCGCCGAGTTGCAATGCCAGCGGGTGCTCGGCTTCGTTGTGGCGCAGGAAGCGGTCGTGGTCGCCGTTGAGAAGCGCGCCAGTGGTGACCATTTCGGTGTAGAGCAGGGCGTTTTTCGACAATAGGCGCAGGAAAAAACGGCAGTGGCGGTCAGTCCAGTCCATCATCGGCGCAACAGAAAACCTCCTGGATACCGAATCTGCTGGATAGGCCAGGTTTTCTGTGGGTTTCATCGGCATTTAGCTACTTCTCATTTGCTACGGTTTACTACGGCTTTTGCTTAATATTGAGAGAGCCTTGCTGCAAGGTAGCAACGCAAACCACTCGTGTAGCAAAATCCATGGGGTCGATCACCGTTCGCAAGCTCAAGGATGGCTCTGCAGCGTACACCGCACAGATCCGCATCATGCAAAAGGGTGTGACAGTTTATCAGGAAAGCCAGGCCATCGATCGCAAGACCGTGGTCGGCACAGCCCGCGCCGCACGAGTCAGTCAGAATGCGTGTAAGCGATTGAGGCGTTGATCAGCAGGGCGCGTCCATGTACGTCGTACGTCGTACGTCGTACGTCGGCACGCTTGGTCGCGCGATTGCCTGATGCGTCGAACTCCCTCGGTCTCCCGTTTCCGGGGGCCGAGGATACTAATGCCGGTAACGCTAGTCAGATCTTGCCGAAATTGACACAGCAGTAGCCCATATCGCCCTTTTCCTGCGCCTGCCGGAATTCATTCGGCACCCATTCGCAACGCGTGATCAGGCCTGGGCTATTCAGTCCTTTGAGAAATGGCAGCAGCCGGCCGTTACTCAAGTCGCCACCGTAGCCAAGCTCAGACACATAGAGCACGTGGATCGGTTGCTTGTCGCGCAAAAAGGCAAAATAGGTCATGTGGTCCACGACGACACTTTCTGTCGACTCCGCAGGAATACCGCATGACGCCCCAAGCTTGCTGATTGCATCCAGGTGAAGCTGAGCCCCCAGCACCGGAATCGAAAGCGGTTGCCCGGGCAAGCTCGATTCAGCGAAGGAGGAATTGTGTGTGATGCCAGGGGTCACGAGGGCTAACAGTGTCACCATCGACGCTATAGGCAGCAGCAACAACAGTGAATAGGCTACTCGTGCGGGTATGTTACTCAGCTTCACTGCGCGTCGGGAATGCATCAACAGGGCTGTGATGATGATCGACACAGGCATGAATTGAGTGCCTGCATAAAAATTCTGGATGTTGTAAAAAAACGCATTGATTAAATCTGCGCCGACCAATAACAGCGCCAGCACGACAGGCGCAGACACTTGGCGGCGAACCACTTGCAACAGAAATATCAGGATGCTTACAACGTGAACTCCGATGATGAACGCGTACAGAGAATAATAAATGGCAAGATTGAGGTACGGCAACGCTTCAAAGCTACCGACCATGGGAGGCAGCCAGCCTGATTGAAAAGTTTCATTAAAGGTCAGATGTATCAACACCCGGTCAGGAAAACTTATCAGGTTGTTGTATGCGGCGCTGACAAACTCAGCGGGTGCAGAGAACAGCATACCCGGTAACAATGTGTTGAACGCCAGCATTTTTTGAATGTTCGGCGCATCCTGACAGCCCGCCAGCGCGCTGAAAACGTGAAAGGTCTGAACGCACAGGACCACGACGAACAGCCACAAGCCATAGCGAATCGCCTTGTGGTACGTTGCCGTAGCCAACCACACGGCCGCTAGCGCGAATGGCGCATAGAACATGCTCTTGGGGTGAGCATAGAAAAATAGTGTCAGCAACAATGCCAGCCCGACAGTCATCGCCACCTGCGCGCGCGCAGACTTCTGATCCTTGAAGAAGAGTGCCAGCAAACAAAGCACCAGGATCGGCAGCATCAGAAATTGTTCAGGACGCGACAAGACCCAAAGGTAGGGCAGGACACCCAGTGAAGCCACCGCGACCAATCCAGCGAAACGCTGAAGAGCCCCTCCCAAATCACGTGCCTGCGTCAAACACCAATAAGCGAGCAAGGCAAACCAGATCAGCGATAAGGAAATACCGCTCACTCTCAAGCCAAGAGGACCCAGGTGGGCATAGATCGCCGACAGTAATATACCCGCCGGGTAAAATACCCATGAAACTGTCCGCCCTGCAGTTGTTGTGCATTGTGGAAAAAGGGTAACCGCATTTCCGTCCTCCAGAAACAGCCGCGCAACCCTGAATTTTGTCATGACTTCATCGGAGTAAACCGGAAGAAATACCCCGCTCAGTAATACAGCAAAGAACAATGCCAGAACAATTATTGGAATTTTATTTGTTAAAACATCTCTCATTCTTCAATATCCAGTCGATTTAAAAATCGATTATTCCATCTTCGTCGGTAAAGGCTTATTAATCGGCGCCAATGATAGCCCAATCCCCGCATTGAACCTGCGTTGTATCCATCGAAGCTGATAGCTCTGTGGAAACTCCGGGCAAGTCCTCGGATGTGCTGAAATGCGCCCTGGCTGCCTGAAGCGAGCCCCGCATGGTCATGGGAGCAGCTACGCAGTGTGCAGAGCTGCTTGTTCCCTTCAGGAAACGGCGCGCTGTAGCGAGTCGACGATACCTGCCTGTTGTTCCACTGTAAGCCCCACCCACAGTGGCAAGCGGATCAAGCGGTCCGACAGGGTGTCTGTATTTGTCATCGCGCCATGTTGTCGGCCGTAGCGCAGTCCTGCCGGTGAGGAGTGCAGCGGTACGTAATGGAACACCGGGTGGATATTGTCGTGTTTAAGCTTCTCCAGTGTGCGTTGGCGATCGATGCCGCAAGCAAGCAAGACATAGTACATGTGTGCATTGTGTGTGCAATCTGCCGGAATGATCGGGCGGCGTACAGCGCCTGTCAGTTCAAGCCCTTCGAGCGCTTGGTGATAGTGGTTCCAGCTATCCAGGCGATTTTGTGTAATCGACTGTGCCTCTTCCAGCTGCGCCCAAAGAAAAGCGGCGGTCAATTCACCTGGCAGGTAGGAAGAGCCGACTTCCTGCCAGGTGTACTTGTCCACTTCACCTCTGAAGAAACGGCTTCGGTCCGTACCTTTCTCCCGAATGACCTCGGCGCGTAATGACAGTGCCGGGTCGTTAACCAATAGCGCGCCCCCTTCGCCGGATATCACGTTCTTGGTTTCATGGAAGCTATATGCGCCCAGATCACCAATACTGCCCAAGGCTCTTCCTTTATAGGAGGCCATGACCCCCTGCGCGGCATCCTCAACCACGCGGAGACCGTGCCGGCGGGCGATCTCCATGATCGTGTCCATTTCGCATGCGACGCCAGCGTAGTGAACCGGAACGATGGCCTTGGTGCGAGGTGTAATCGCAGCCTCAATCAAGCGTTCGTCCAGGTTCAGTGTGTCTTCTCTGATATCGACAAACACCGGTATTCCACCGCGCAATACAAAAGCGTTGGCAGTGGAGACGAAGGTGTAAGAGGGCATGATGATCTCATCCCCGGGTTGAATATCCAGCAATAGGGCTGACATTTCCAGAGCAGCAGTGCATGAGTGCGTCAACAGTACCTTTTCGCTGGCAGTGTACTGTTCAAGCCACTGATGGCAACGTCGAGTGAAGGGGCCGTCACCAGCGAGCTTATTAAGGAACTTTGCTTCTGCAATATAGTAAAGTTCCTTTCCCGTCATGAAAGGGCGATTGAAGGGAATTTTAAATTCGCTCACTGTAGGTCTCCAGATTATTGTTTTTTGGCTAACAGCAAGAGCGAGCCGCCGAGAGGAAAGGTGATACCTGCCTTCAAAAGGCCAAGCTCTATCTTCATGATGAATTCAAGGAGCCGATTGGTCCGGTCGGAAATATCGAACTCGCTGTTCACTTTCGCATTTTTTTGACCGGGGCGCTGTCGTGCCAGCCACATCAAGGGGACGAGCAGGGTGACAAAGGATGTGACGTATTGAACCTCAAGGCCGGCGCGGCCTACCTTGTCGACAAGCTCGCGTCGCGTGTAGCGGCGCACATGGCAGGCACGTTCATCCGCAGCGGACCACAGCCAGCGGTGCTGGGGAACGGTCAGCAATAGATGACCATCCTTATGCAGTGCGCGGGAAAGATTCGCCAGTACCTGTTCATCTTCATTGATATGTTCGATGACATCAAAAGCGCCAATCACATCAAATCGCTCTGCATCGTTCATGGCACGCGCGTCCAGCTTTTCAAAGCTTGCGCCGGGCACGCGTCGACGTGCATGTATCAGGCCTTCATCGAAAAACTCGGTGCCGGAGAGTGTCGTTTCGGGATACTCCTGGTGAATCCCTTCCAGCACAAAGCCGGTACCGCAACCAATCTCCAGGAAATTCCGGATTTTGCCGATGCGAGATTTCAGCACCCAAATGATCACGCGGTTACGGGCGCGAAACCACCAGTGGCGTGCCTCTGCCAGGGCAAGCGCCTCAAAGGCGGACTTGGGGAACGGGGTGCGATCTGGGGGCATCAATCTGGCTCTCTGTTTAGTTTTTATCTTTCAGGCGATTTTCCTGAATAGTATCCCACAAGTAAATCAAGCCACCGCAAGTGGCCGGGATCAGGACCATTAGAATGTAGTTTGCCAGGGAGGCGCCTACGGCTATATTGGCTGGTACGTCAAGTAGACCATAAAAATAAACAAAAAAACCTTCGCGTACTCCAAGTCCACCCACTGTTATTGGAACCATGGTCAGGATGGCAATGACCGGATAGAGAGCAAAGTGCTGAATGAAGGGGATGTCATAGCCATAGGCACGAAATACCAAATACACTACCGATATCAGCGATATTTGATAGCAGCAGATAAAGAGCAGGGATGAAGTGAGCGCCTGTCGGTAGGGGAAGTTAATCGTGCTGGCATGAAGTTTTTGAATATATCCCAACAATAGGGAGAGTAACGGGTTTTTAACGGTGCGGCAGCTATAGAGTGTATGGATTTTTTTGCTGGTCAATATAATCTGGATCACTACCGCTATGCTGCTGACGGTGCCGATGGCCATGATGAGCAGCGCGTAGTTGTCTGATGAAGGTAAGAAGGGCAGGGCAAAAAGGGTAAAGGTACATAACACCAACAGTCCAATCATGCGCTCAATGATGACCGTACTGCCTGCAGTACCCCGCTTTTTCGGGTGGCGTCGTTCGATGTGAAACATACGAAAGGCATCCGCGCCCTGTGATGAGGGTAAAATCAAACCTTGAAATTGAGAAACCAGGTTTATTTTCCAGAGGTTTGCCAACGCCTCGTCAATCGAATTGAGCCGCAGGAACACTTGCCAGCGGTTGACGGAAAAAAAAGAACTCAAAGTGATTGGGATAACGGCAGCCAGCGCAAGGTAGTGCCATGCTGTAATGTCGCTGATTAATGCTGTTAGTTTAATGTCAAATGTGTGTATGAGAAATGCACAAATAAAAATCGCGATCAATAATTTCAAAAGCGTTAAAGGCATGCAGGGTGCTCAACGTAGGAGGGTGAGGCTAACGCTGTGTAGATAATAGGTTGGCGAACCCTGTCACGGTCGAGAGCGGCATGAGGGAGGGTGAACATATTATCTGCCTCCCTTACATGACAAGGGGTGTCGGTTATTGCAGTTTTGATTTTATGTAGCTGGCCAGGTCATTGATGGTTTTAAGGCCTTCAATATCCTCGTCAGGTATCTCGATGGCGTAGTGATCCTGGATAGACAGAATGATATTGAACATGCCGAGAGAGTCAACACCCTGGTCGCTCAGGTTGATGTTGTCGCGCAGCGTCGAGGCATCTGCTACAACATCAGCCTGGGAAATAATGTTGATAAGTTGTTCTTTTGTCTGGGGCATAGTTAATTTCATCGTGTAGGTGTTGAGGTTGTCCCGGCCGGTACGTTTGTACTGCGGGGGAAGCCTGGTGGCGTTGCAGGTTGTTGACGAGGTCGCCTGCAGGCCGCTGAGCTGAACGGTGGTTATGTTGCCACACTCCATGCAACAGAGGGGGGCTGTTGTGTTTGCCGTCGAGCCATGAGCCTCGCTGAATTGGCGCCTCGCCTTACAGCAAGGCTCGTATGCTGGCGGCAGGCTACTCGGCTTTGAGGGCGCTGAAGTAGAGCATGCCGATATGTTCTGCATTGAGCTCAATGCGACTACGAGTCAATCGAGTGCCCAGCGTCTGCTCAAGTGTCAGCCCTACCCCGCTCAAGTCAAAACACGGCGGCCACTTCGGGCTTTCCCAGCGACAGAAAACCCACTGGCTGCCACTGGGTATGCTCAATTCCTTGAGAAGCAGTGCCTTGTTCATGGATACCAGCACTTCGATCGGAGTGAAGTCACCTGGCATGGTCGTCAGGCTCACTGACCGATGGGCGGGTGTGAAAACACATTGTTTTTCAACCAGCGACTCGTCGTAAGCACGTCGCGTATCGGCGCAACCTTCGACTTGAATCAATTTGCCTTCATGATCGATGCCATCGAGTTGAAAGGTGAAGGTAGCGACAGCCTCACCCGACAATGGTCGAGGGGTTGGTCTCGGCCACCAGTGACAGGTGAGTCGGTGGTTGGTCATCCTGCTGATTCTGAAGTCGAGCTTTTCGATCCGTGCGTGCGGCGCATGGCGAGTGATGGCCTGCATCGTGGCATTGAGCATGTCGGACCCGTGTATGTAGGTTCGTTCGCCTTTGAATCCCAGTGATAGCTCGGTGAAGTGCATCACTTTTGTTTCCTGAGGTGGGCTGTCATGTTAGCCCTGTGATTGATTGCGAAGTTTCCAGAAACGACGCTGTTTGGCGCGATGTCGCTGATGACAACCGAGCCCATTTTTATTTGTACCGCGTCGCCAATCACAAGGCCCTGTGCGATGGAGCAAGAGGCGCCCACCCATGCGCCGGCCCCCAGGCGTGTGCGTCCGGCAATAACGGTGTTGCCAGAAATCACAGAGTTCTTGCCAATCACGGCGCCATGACCAATGTTGGTCATGATGCCGATCTGGCAATTTTCTCCGATGGTTGTCGGCTGCTGGAACAAGGACCTCGCGATTACTGCGCCAGCAAGTATCTGGCAACCCGATTCAATGCGTACACCGCCCTGATGTTTGACCACCATCAGCGTGCCGTTGTCGTTGCGTAGTGTGATCAAGCCCTCGGCGCCTACAACGGCATTTGAACCGATATAGACATTGTCTCCGATCTCGACAGGGCCTTCGATCACCACGTTTGCTGAAATTTCGACATTGTTACCCAATGTGGCCAGTGGCGAGATAACGGCGCTGGGGTGCAGCGTGCAATTTTCGCCAACGCTCGGTGACTGCGCAGTTGCGCACTTTGTCTCTTCACTCAAGCGGTTGTAGAGGCGGAAAAAAGCGGTGCGTGGGTCGGCACAGAATACAATTGATTTATCAGTCGCTATTTCTTCATTTTTTAAACTTTCGGGGCACAGCGCACACGCGACGTTGGGCGTAGCCAAGGCTTTTTGCAAATAGTGCAAGTTCTGACAGTACACCAGTGCGCCTGGTGTTTGCGCATCGATTTCGTCGAGGTGTGCAAAGACCCCATTGTTTAAAATGTGTTCAGCAGGGAAGTAATCCATGACGCGGTAAGCGGATGTCATCATTACTCCACATGCTCTTCAATAATGGGGAATTGGCTAAGGTGGGTTGCATTTTCGACCAGTCTTCCGAGGTACTCGCCTTGCACACCGAGTGCCAGAAGGATGTTACCGGCGAGGAATGACAGCAAGATCGCCAGCGACGCCCAGCCTGGCACTACATGATCGGTCAGGAGGGTGCGCAGCAGAACATACATGGCGAAAAAAATGCTCGACGCGCTGACCAAAAAGCCCCAGATCGACACGTAGCGAAGTGGCAACAGGGAGTAATTGACGATAAGGAACGAAAGCGTTTTGAACATCTTGCCAAGGGTATAAGTACTCGGGCCGCCATCGGCGCGCGGCGCGTGGCGAATGCTCACGTTCGCCATCATGCTGACGGGCACCGAATTAAAAAGCATCGCGGCGATATGTGGGTGTGAACCCTGATATCTGACGAGCTGTCTTGCCACCTGTTGACTCATGGCCCTGTAGCTCGAGAGGCTGAAACCGGTCGGTTTGCCCATGACCTTGCTAACCAGTTTCTGGTTGATGCGCGAAGCCATGTTGCGCCAGGCGCTGTGTTGTTTTTCAGCCATCGGGATCTTTCCGATGACGACATGCTTGCCGGCTTGAAGTTGATCAATAAACAGTGGGAGGTCTTCCGGGAAGCACTGCAGGTCATCGTCGATTGTCACGACGAAGCGTTTGCAGGCATAGCCGATGCCGCACAACGTAGCATGCTGTTGCCCCTTGTTCTTCGCGAAGCGAACGACTTTGACTCTGCGGTCCTGTTCGTGCAGTGCCAGTGCGGCAAGCCACGTCTGGTCCGGGCTCGCGTCATCGACAAGAATAATCTCCCAGTCGTCGCAAATCTGACCAAGAGTCGCGCGCGCGCGCTCGTAAAATTGCGGGAGCGTACTTGCGCTTTTATAAACGGGTACCACCAAGCTTACCGAGACGGTTTTATTTATCACCTTGAGCCTCATCCTGACCATTCGGTTGTGCGATGACGCATGCTGCTAACGCGTCCTGCCTGGATATTACAGGCTTGTAGCGTTGTTGTTTGCTGCCTGGCATCACGTGCAGAGGGGGGGTATGCCATATGCCAACCGATTGGTAATCCTCAGGAAACCGGCCACCGGACACATGAACTACATTACTGCTCATGTAACGTGGGCCATCAGGCTCTACCAGCAGCCAGGCGTCGGACAACTGTGTACAGGGCGCCGAACGAAGCATGTCGATAGGTCGGTTAAAGGCGCGGATTTTAAGCCATGGGGGGGAAGGTGTCACGGTGCTGGACACTTTACCTCTCGTTTTCAATCTGTTCGGGGGGGTAGTGGTCTTCAGTCTGGCGTTGTCGATTCAGCAATTGGCTGTGGTGGGGGAGTTGTTGGTGAATCGAGCCTTGGACAATGTCGATCCGCAAGGCATTGGGGTGAGATATCTCCAGGTGCACACGGTTCCTGAACCAACGCTGTCGCCCCACAAAATTTCATGATCCCCGGCGCAGACGAGGCGTAGGATGATGGCCATATGTCATTTCTCCCGCGCCTCAACTCACAGGAATAAAAAAATGATCGCAAACCTCGTCAAAGTCTCGCTGATCGCCGGTGCTTTGCTGTTGAGCGCCTGTTCCGGTGTGAGCTCCCATAGCGATTATTCGGCCGACTCGGTGCAGCCGGCCGGTTTTGGCCCGGGGCCGACCAACAGCAATGCCGCCAAGATGAATTTCCATGGCAGTGCGCTCGGCAATAGCTTCGGCGAATACAGTTCAGGATTGCTGCACGACGATTGATACGCGGTCCGCAACGAAAAAAGGGCGCTCCCACGGGAGCGCCCTTTTTTGTGCGATAAATACGGTCCATTACTTCGCGCGAGGTACCGCCAGCCACTGCCGCAGAATCTTCTGGTAATTGCCCGTCGCCTTGGCCAGGTGTAGCCATTGATCGACGTACAGCTTCCAGGGGATGTCGTCACGGGGCAGCAGGTAGGCTTTTTCGCCGTATTGCAGGTAGTGCGTGGGGTTGACGGCGCACAGGCCCGGTTTGAGCTTCTGCTGATACAGCGCCTCCGACGCATCGGTGATCATCACGTCTGCCTTTTTATCCAGCAGTTCCTGAAAAATGCTGATGTTGTCGCGCAGCTGCAATTGCGCCTGGGGCAGGTAGGCGTGGACGAACGCTTCGTTGGTGCCGCCGGCGGGTTCGACCAGGCGAACCGAGGGCTGGTTGATCTGTTCGACGGTCTGGTACAGCGCCTGGTCTTCGCAGCGCACCAAGGGGATTTTGCCGTCGACGTCCAGGGTGGTGCTGAAGAAGGCTTTTTTCTGCCGCTCCAGGGTGACCGAGATGCCGCCCATGGCGATGTCGCACTTGCCGGCGAGCATGTCGGGCATCAGGGTTTTCCAGGTGGTGGGCACCCACTCGACCTTGACGCCCAGGCTGTCGGCCAGGGCGCGGGCCATGGCGATGTCGATGCCGGAATACTCGCCGTCCCCGGCTTTGAGGGTGTAGGGCTTGTAGTCGCCGGTGGTGCAGACGCGCAGTTGTCCCTGTTGCATGACGCTGTCCAGATGCGAAGGTTCTGCCTGAGCGCCAAGGGAGAGTGCGAGCAAGCCGCCGAGCATCATTGCTCTGTTGATTTTCTTCATTGTTATCGGGCTTTTGTGCTGGAGTGGTTTTGAAGGGGAGTGTAGTGAAACTTTCACCGGTGTGAAAAATCCCGTCCGGGAAGATGTCGTTTTTTAGCTAACCCATCGGACTACGCTCGCACGTGAAATAACCACACACACAGCGGGCTTCCACTGCGCAAAAAATACTTCTTGTAACTCCTGTTGTAGGAAATGGGTTGTTTGTTATTGCGAAGATTCCTATTCGTTCATTTTGGCTGTGCCATTGGATTGCGTTCAGCACGCGTCCCACCGTCTTATTCGTCGTCGCCCAATATTCTCTCTGCTCAGCGCTTCTGCCGAGATGAGAAGGAAAGGCAACTCAAACCGATGACGATAAGGACGTTGCAAATGAATGCACCATTGCCCCCCTCGTATACCAACGAAGTCTCCGCTGAATTTCTTCGCAGTCTTGACGCCCCCCATTTCACTGAAGAACGACTTGCGCACTTTTGCGACGAAGCTCTGGCAGTTGTTCGCCAGGGGCAGGCATACATGGAAGCTCATCCTGCTCACGCCATTTACCGAATCGCAACCGAGGGCAGTCAAACCCGCGATGGCGGGGTGATCAAGCAGGGAGTTGCTCCCTTGGAGTTCACATTAGAGAGCGGCCAGAAAGTACGTGCGGCACAGAAAGGCGATTACGTCGTGTACGCCGATGGGTGTACGGCGCAGATCGTCACGGGCGCGGGACAAGAAAATAGCGATGTGGCGCTGGTCGGCAGCCGTCTCTGCAATGGCGACGAGGTCATCAACACCTTACAAGGCGGTTGTTTGTTGGTGGGGCGTGAAGGTGTGCCGATGGCCGAGGACTTTCTGCCTTCCATCAAGGAGGAAGAACATCAATGAACGAAGGACATTTCATTGGCCTGCATGACAAGACCACCTGTGGCGGCAAGGTCCTGGATGGCGACACCCGGATCATGATGTACGGCATTGCCCATGCCCGCGAGGGTGATCGAGTCACCTGTGGCAAGGACGGCAAGACTTACAAAATTGTCGGTGGTATTTCGCACATGATCAGTCATGGCAAAGCCATGGCGGGCACGCTGGACAGCCACAGCGATTGTCCCTGCAAGGCCCGGCTGATCCCCTCGGTGGTCACGGCCACCTATCGCAACGCTGACTCTGCACCGCGAACGGGCAGGAGCGTTGTGCAGCCGGCTTCCAGTGCTGCAACCAGTCAACCGGCCGCGCCACGCCAGCCTGGTTTCGCCCCTTCGTACCCTCCAGCGCCTGTCATATTCGCCCGCGCAGACCCTCAAGAACCGGGCTTCTATGTGGTGCCCAAAAGCATGACCCGGGAGGCATTGGAGGCCACGTTGTTCGCCACGCCCGATGCTGCCGTGATGCACAAGTTTCGGGCACTCAATCCTGAGCAAGGCGATATCAAGGCCGGTTCGTTGATCGTACTGAGCGACCCGAACAACACCTCCTGCACCTACCATGAAGCGCAGCTGATGCAGGCCGCGCAGCAGGTCAAATCGGCACTCGATCCCCTGACGCCGGAGGAAGCCGAATTCATGTTCCGCCACGCGGCTGAAATCGCCAGTTTTACCGGCGAGACTTCGACCTGGCTCGGCGTCAGCGCGGTGGTGATGGAAAAACACCTGACCCGACTGCGTGACACCCTGCAAGCCATGGAGCGCCTGCATCAGGACAGCTATCGCCAGTACGGTAACCTGCGATCGCCGCAGTTCTTCGCCGAACGCCAGCGCCTGCTCGCCCAGCTGGATGCCCACTTGCTGAACTCCACTCGCCTGCGTGGCCAGACGACATTGGGTGATCATCCCAAGCTAAAAACGGCGCTCGGCATTTCCAGTCGCAGCCTGGTGCACCACTGGGGCAAGGCTGGTGCGCCGGGGCAGATACCGGGTTACGCCACTCATGTGAATGCAATCAGTCGGGCGGCCAAGTACATGAGCACCGGCGGTTACATCGGCATTGGCATTGGTGGGGTTTCTTCGTTGCTGGCGGTTCAGGAGGTATGTAGCGGTGGTGGTTCTGAGGCCGCTTGCGAGAGGGTCAGGTTTACTGAAGGGGGGAAATTTGTCGGTTCTACTTTGGGCGGTATTGCAGGTGGGTGGGGAGCGTCTTCGGCAGCTGGCCCTATTTGTCTAGCGCTTGGAGTTTCTACTGGCATTTGGGGAGTTGTCTGCGCCGCGACCATCGTAGGAGTTGGTGCCTGGGAGGGAACCACCATTGGTGGCGAAAAGGGAGAGGCCTATGGCGAAACTTTATATAGGGCTATACAGCCGTGATCAGCAATTGGCCGGTCTGGTCGGTAATTATTGTGGATGGAGGGCCAATTCTGCTGGCGATGATCGCCATTGCATACTCTCTATACCTGGGCCGCCACCTGGACGCCATGATGGAAGCTCTGAAGAACAGTCGTTACATCTGTATTTGGGGGCCTGCATTGCGAAATCAGGGTTGGTTTGGGTGCATTGCTCTGGTTTCAAAAATCGCAGGGATGGTGGTTTGGTCTACAGCATATATCCGCATCGGTGACGTGGACCCTGTCGATATTAAAAACTTCCCTCCCCATTTGAGATGGATGCTGACTATCAATCTTTTATTGATATTCGTGAGTCTGATTTGGATGGCAATTGACGTTGCATTGATGAGGATCTAAAGATTTTTGAGGCGAAATTCGAACGGCACCGGAAGGTGCCGTTTCGCCTCTAAACATTGCTCATTTCCACTTCCGGACTCAACGTCCCCAGCCACGCCACCAACCCCACAATCAACACCGCCGCGGCCATTTCCACCACCACACTGCGCCGAAGTGCATGGGCCGCCGCGCGATATTGGCCCTCTCGTAACGACTGCTCCAGCAAGGGGCCAAGATGAAAGCGGTTCAACGCCGCCAACACCAGCATCCCGGCAAACAGCAACACCTTGATCGCTAGCAGAACTCCGTAGTGGCTGCGTAAAACCTCATCGAGCTTCGGCCCGACGATGAACAGGTAGTTCACTACGCCCGTCAGGGTGATGATCACGACGATCAGCGCGCCGGCAAGTTCGAATCGCTTGACCGCGCGAGCGAGTAAGCGAATGTGTGCTTCGGTTTGCAGGGCCCGGGTTTGCGCCATCAGGGCAAACGCCAGCAGCGCACCGAACCAGGCGCCCGCTATTAGCAGGTGCAGGATGTCCGCGGTGAAGTGCCAGTAGCGGCGACTGTCTTCGTCCATGGCGCCGTGCCCGCTCCAGGCCAGGCTGGCGAGGGCGATGCCGCCGGCCGTGGCGGCGATCGCCAGGCTGATGCCGGGGACGCGTGAGTTGAGCACCAACGCCAGCCCCACGACCGCTAACGCAATCATCCGCACGGCCCAGGCCAACCCGACGTCGGTCTCGAACAGCATCATCTCGATGTGAGGGCGCAACTCGGCAACGTCTGATTCGCCGCTCATGGTGCTGGCCATCAGCACCATGCCGGCGCTCGACAACAATGCCCCGAGTCCGGCAAAACCCGCCAACAATCCGCGAAAGGGCAGCACGGTCCCCGAACGTCGTTCCCGTCCTTTAAGGCTATACAGCCCGAACAGCGCCACGCCAAACAACAGCATCAAATCCACATACAACACAAACCGCAGCACGACGTTGGCCGAGTCGTTCATCGATCATTTCACTTTGAACGTGACGTTGCCGGTGATCGGGTGGGTGTCAGACGACACCGCGCGCCATTCGACTTTGTAAGTGCCGGCAGTCAAGGGCGCTACCGGGGTGATGAGCATGGTCTTCGGATCACTGCCGCCGCTGACTTTGGCCTTGATTGGCATCGGGTCATGGGCCATGCCGGCCATTTCGGTCATCAGCAGTTTGGCGCCGGAAAACTGGGTGACGAGATTTTCGGAAAAATGCAGTTCGATCTTGTCGGGCGGCGCACCTGCCGCGCCTTCCGCAGGGCTGGAGGAGAGTAGTTTGGGATGGGCTTGAGCAAGGGTGCTCATGAGCAGGCCGCTGAGCAACGCGATAACGGCGGCGGTGGGTTTTATGAGGCGCATGCAAGGTCCTTTACCGCTTGAAGCGGTTGTTGTTGGTTTGAGGTGAGTCTGTTCAGAACCACAGCCGAACACCGAGCACCAGGCGTGTTTCGCTGCGGTCCTCGCCTTCGCCACTGGCGAAGTCGGTGGTGTTGCCGTAGGTGCGGTTCCAGGTCACGCCGACGTAGGGCGCGAATTCTCGACGGATTTCGTAGCGCAGGCGCAGGCCGGCTTCGGTGTTGGACAGCCCCGCGCCGATGCCCCGTTGCGGGTCGTTTTTGCCGTAGGCGTTGAGTTCGACGGTTGGCTGCAGGATCAGCCGATTGGTCAGCAGGATGTCGTAGTCGCCTTCCAGCCGCACGGCGCTCTGGCCGCCTTCGCCGATGAAGGCCGTGGCTTCGGCCTCGAAGTTGTACAGCGCCATGCCTTGCACGCCGAACGCGGCCCAGGTTTGCGGGGCGCCGGGTTTGAAGTCCTGGCGCACGCCACTGACGACGTCCCACCACGGGGAAATGGCGTGGCCCCACAGGGCCTGGACTTCTGCGTCCTCGGTCACGCCGTTGGTGCGTTCGCCTTCGGAGCGCAGCCACAGACGATCGATGTCACCGCCAATCCAGCCCGATAAATCCCAGGCCAGGGTGCTGCCGTCATCGGCGTCCTGCCATTCCAGTTTGTCGGCGAGGAAGAATGAATTGAGCGTGCTGTCATGTACGTGGTGACCGGCGGGATCGGCATACACGGCAGCGCGATCGGCATCGGTGAGCACCGGGATCGGTGTGCGACTTTCGCTGGGCGCGGCGGGCTGCATCTGGCCCTCATCCATGCTTTGCATCTGACTGTCGTCCATGCCCTGCATCTGACTGTGGTCCATCTGGCTGTGATCCATGCCTTGCATGTCATCGCTGGCGGCCATCGCCGTCGAGGTCACGAGTGCGAAAAAAACCGGGGTGAATCGAATCATGGGGTGCGCCTCATTCTTCCACGCGAACTTCACGGAACATGCCCATTTCCATGTGGTACAGGAGATGGCAGTGATAGGCCCAGCGGCCGAGCGCATCGGCGGTGACCCGATAGCTGCGCCGGGAGCCCGGTGGCATGTCGATGGTGTGTTTGCGCACCATGAACTGGCCGTTCTCGTCTTCGAGGTCACTCCACATGCCATGCAGGTGGATGGGGTGCATCATCATCGTGTCGTTGACCAGCACGATCCGCAACCGCTCGCCGTACTTGAGGTGTATGGGTGCGGCGTCGGAAAACTTCACGCCGTTGAACGACCAGGCAAATTTTTCCATGTGGCCGGTCAGGTGCAGCTCAAGGGTGCGGCCAGGTTCGCGGCCGTCCGGGTCTTCGAAGGTGCTGCGCAGGTCGGAATAGGTGAGCACGCGGCGACCGTTGTTGCGCAGGCCCATGCCGGGGTCGTCGAGTTTCGGTGAGGTGGACATGGCTTGCATGTCCACCAGCGGGTTGTCGGTTTCCGAGGCTGGGTGGGATTGCATGCCAGGCATGCCGCCCATGGCCATGTTGCCGTGATCCATGCCCGCCATGCTGCCGTGGTCCATGTCGCCCATGCCCATGTCATCCATGGTCACCAGCGGGCGCGGGTCCAGTGGTGGCAGCGGCGCAATCAGTCCCGCTTTTACCGCGAGGGTGCCGCGTGCGTATCCGGTGCGATCCATCGCCTGAGCGAACAGGGTGTAGGCCGCTTCGGTCGGTTCGACGATGACGTCGAAGGTTTCCGCCACGGCAATGCGAAACTCGTCGACGCTCACCGGTTTGACGTGCAGGCCATCGGCAGCGACCACGGTCATTTTCAGCCCGGGGATGCGCACGTCGAAGTAGGTCATGGACGAGCCGTTGATGAAGCGCAGCCGCAGCTTTTCCCCCGGGCGGAACACCCCGGTCCAGTTCGAATCCGGCGCCTGGCCGTTCAGCAGGTAGGTGTAAGTGGCGCCGCCGACGTCCGCCAGGTCAGTGGGGTTCATCTTCATCTCGGCCCACATCTTGCGATCGGCGACGGTCGGCCCCCAGCCTTTTTCGCTGACGTCGTGGATGAAGTCGCCCACGGTGCGTTTGTTGAAGTTGTAGTAGTCGGACTGTTTTTTCAGGGTCTTCATCAGGCCGACCGGGTCTTCGTCGGTCCAGTCGCTGAGCATCACCACGTAGTCGCGGTCGTACTGGAACGGCTCCGGGTCTTTGGCGTCGATTACCAGCGGGCCGTAGACGCCGGATTGTTCCTGAAAACCCGAATGGCTGTGATACCAGTAGGTGCCGTTCTGCCGCACGGTGAACTGGTAGACGTACAGGCCGCCCGGTTCGATGCCCTTGAAGCTCAGCCCCGGCACGCCGTCCATGTTGGTCGGCAGCAAGATGCCGTGCCAGTGAATGGAGGTGCTGTCCTTGAGTTTGTTGCGCACCCGCAGCGTTACCGTATCGCCTTCACGCCAGCGCAGCAGCGGGCCGGGAATGCCGCCGTTGATGGTCGTCGCGGTGCGCGGGTGACCGGTGAAGTTGACTGGGGATTCGCCGATGTACAAGTCGAAATCGTGGCCGGCCAACACCTGCGGTTCGCCGGGGCTGCTGATCGCCCAGACCGGCGTGCGCCATAACCCGAGGCCGCCGAAGAGCCCGCCGATGGCCAGGCCTTTGACGAAGGTGCGTCTTGAAGTGTGGGAGTGCATGCCGTTTGTTCCGCCCGTCAACCTGTTGAACTTATCGAAAGGCTAGCAGGCGGTGCCTTTCGGCAGGCTGAGGCGCAGATTACAGTTTTGACAGGTTGGGCGTCGCTTATTGGCGTGAAGTGGACTTTTCCCTTGAGGCCACTGTGTCGCCGCCGCAGTTGATGTAGGAAGACGACTTCAACCAGCGTTGGTCCGGGTAATAGGAAAACAGCAGCTGCCCGTCCTTCATCGAGTCGATCAGCCGATGGGCAATCGCCGGTCTGACGGCCGGGCAACCCAGACTGCGGCCGATCCGGCCATTGGCGCGGGCCAGCACCGGGCTGACATAGGGCGCGCCGTGGATGACGATGGCCCGGTCAAAGGCATTATCGTTGAAGCCGGGCTCCAGGCCTTCCATGCGCAGCGAGTAACCGTTCTGGCCGCGGTAGCTCCCTTGCGTGCGGAACAGGCCGAGGCTGGTGGCGTGGCTTTCGTTGAGGTTGGAGAATAGCGTGGCCATGTTTTCACCGCTGTTGCGGCCATGGGCGACCAGTTCGTGAAACAGCAACTTGCGCCGTTTAAGATCGAAGACCCACAGGCGTTGTTCGGTCGAAGGCAGGGAATAATCGATCACCGCCAGCCTTTGGGCGGGGGCGATACCTTGGGCGAGGCTGCATTGGGTGGCGCGAACCGCCAGGGCAATCACTTTGGCGTTGGCGCCGGGTGCGGCTTTGACCAGCGCGTTTTCAAGCGAATCGGCGTAGGCTGACGTTACTGAAAGGCATGTCAGTAAAATGGCAAATAAAGGGCCAAAGCGGTTTAGCGCCATAGTCGGGTCTCATCATGATAATTTCGAGTCTAGCTAGCGGCGAGCGGAAAGCTAGCCGTTTGAAACGGGGGATTAAGGATTATCCATGGTGCAATTAACAAGGTCATTCGTCATAAGCCGCATGTTTTTTATGGGCTTTCTGATCAGCGGTGCGGCGTGTGGGCAAACTTCGCCGATTGAGCCGGTATCTGCGGCGAGCAGCACAATCGATGCCGCAGCGCCCGACGATGCGGTCGGCCAGGTGATTCAGGCGACGCTGGAACCGCTGCGTTCGGCTTTTCCGCCGTTGCTCACTTCCAGGCGCCATCAGCGCGTGGATGTCGGCCGGGTGGTGCTGGATTTCTATATGCATCGCAACTATCGCGCGGCGTGGACAGACGATCGTGATGTCGCCCAGTTACTCAAGAGTCTTGAAGACACCCGGATCGATGGCCTGAATCCGGCGGATTTTCGCATCAGCGAGCTGGCCATGGCCCATGAGTCGCTGGCAGCGGCCGTGCCTTCCGCGGCGCAACGGGCGATGTTCGACATGGCCGCGACCCGCACGTTCATCACTGCACTGCTGCAATTGCGGCGGGGCAAGGTCGATCCGTCGCGGCTGGACATTCACTGGAATTTCGAGCCTGCCGGCGGCGCTGCCCGCGGGGACATGAACAACCTGTTCGCCGCCCTCGATGCCCATGACGTGGCGCGCGCCTTTGCCCAGGCGCCTCCTCAAGAAGAGATTTACCGCAACTTGCGTGAGGGCCTGGCCCGGTTGCGCCAGGTCCGTGATGCGGGCGGCTGGCCGAAAGTCACCGAAGGGCAATCGCTCAAGCCCGGCATGGACGGGGTGGCTGTCGCACAATTGCGTGCGCGTCTGGTGGCGGGCGGGTACCTGGACTCGCACCTGTCGAAAAAGGCCGGTTACGACGACAAGGTCATTGCCGCGGTGAAGAAGTATCAGACCGAGCAATACCTGGGGGCTGATGGCGTGGCGGGGGCGGCGACGCTGGCGGCACTGAACGTGCCGGTCGAGGCGCGGATCGATCAGGTGCGGGTCAACATGGAGCGCGCCCGGTGGCTGCTGTACAAGCTTCAGGGCACGTTCGTGATCGTCGATATCGCCGGATACAAGGTGGCGATGTACCGCGACGGTCTGCCGATCTGGCGTTCGCGGGTGCAGGTCGGTAAACCGGTGCGCAGCACGCCGGTGTTCCAGGCCGAAATCACCTACATCACGTTCAACCCGACCTGGACTGTGCCGCCGACCATCCTCAAGCAGGACGTGATTCCAAAAGTCCAGAACGATCCGGGCTATCTGGAGGCCAACCGGATTCGCGTGCTTGATCGCGAAGGCAATGTGCTCGATCCGTCGAGCGTTGACTGGAGCAACCCGCGAGGCATCCACCTGCGTCAGGATGCCGGGCCCGACAGTTCGCTGGGGCAGGTGGTGATCCGCTTCCCCAACGACTATTCGATTTACCTGCATGACACGCCGCACCGCGAACTGTTTGCCAAAACGGTTCGGGCCACCAGTTCAGGCTGCATCCGCGTGGAAAACCCGTTGCAACTGGTCGAGTTGTTGTTCAACGACCCGGTGCGCTGGAACAGCGCCGGCATTCAGAAGCAGTTGGCCAATGGCAGGACCGAGAACATCCAGCTACCGGTGAAAGTGCCGGTGCTGTTGGCCTACTGGACCGTGGACCTGAGCAAGGACGGGCGGGTGACGTTCAAGCCCGACATTTATGATTACGACGCCAGGGTGCTGCAGGGCTTGAGCCAGCCAACGAAGTTGCCGGCGCTGGACTTGCGTCGTGCAGAGATGCCGCTGGTGGTGAAGGGGCAGGGCAAACAGTAACCAAAGACCGGAAAAGGGCGCCTCTGGAGCGTAATGCCGATCAGTCAAGGGATCGACCAGCGCTGATTAACCTGTGGCGAGGGAGCTTGTCGGATCGCCGCACCGTCCCGCTGGACTGCGCAGCAGGCCCATTTGTTGGGGCCGCTTCGCTGCCCAGCGGGAGCAAGCTCCCTCGCCACAGGTTCAGTGTCTCGGTTTAACTGATCGGCATTAGCCTATGGAGCGCCCTTTTTTATGTGAGTGCTTCGGCAACCCCCTAAAGCGCCAACCCTTGTTGCACCACTGCCAGCAGATCGCTTTCCGTCAGCGCCACCGCGTCCAGCTGCGCTGTGGCTTGCTCGATCGTTTGTAGCCACCAGTGTGCTTCACCGTGTTCGTCCACGGTGCGTAACAGCGCGAATTCGTTGCCTTGCGAGTGAATCTCGACCCGCCCCTCGCCATCGGCAGTGAAGCGTGCAACCGGGTCAAAGGTGAGGCTGTGTCCGTTGCCGGCAATCACCAACTGGTCGATGGCGTAGTTGTAAGAGTCGCCATTGGGGTGACTCTCGAACACGTGGGTGGGGTTGCGCCGCAGGACCAGGCCCGCTTCGGTCAAGGGCAGCAGCCAGGTCTCTATCCGTTGATACAGTTCGTAGACCTGGCCCGGCCAGGCATCGATCGCCTGATCCGCGCTGGTAAGCCGTGTCTGTTTCAATTTTGCCGCGAGCTCGTCTGCCTTGCTCATGTCGATTCCCTGTGTGGAGTTCAGACTAATCGTAGCTCGTAGATGCGGAGGCGCGCTTGCCTTGGGTCATGTTTGCGGCACCGGGCAGGTGTGGTACCACTGGGCAAATGGCCGCCATTTGTCCTGGATAACCCCGTAAACTACGGCCCACAACGATTGAGGGCTTTGGGGCGTTGCCCATGCCTTGCCCCGACAGGATGACCTTTTGCCCACACGCTTCAACAATCAGGACCGCGCCCCTGGCGTCGCATTGAAACGCATACCGCTGCGCAAGGCCGCGGTGTTGTTCATTGCCACGGTGTGTCTGTGCCTGTGCGGTTTGCTCTACCTGCAACTGGACCAGTCCCGTCGCCATGATCTGAGCCTGGCGCAAGTGGCGTCTTCGAACCTGACGCGGGCCATGGCGCAGCAAGCCGAAGACACCTTCATGAAGGCCGACCTGGTGCTGACCAGTCTGGTGGACTGGATTCAGGTCGACGGTTTCGGCCCGGACCAACGACCACGCTTGCAGCAGACGTTCGCCCGGCGAATGCTGGCGCTGGATCAGTTGCACGGCATCCTGCTGTTCGACCAGAAGGGCCAGTGGGTGGTGACCTCGTTTGAAAACCTGCCCCGGGGTGCCGGGGTCGCGGACCGTGAATACTTCAAGTATCACCAGCAGAATGTATCGACGTTGGCGCACATCGGCCCGGCCATCCGCAGTCGGGAAAACGGCGAGTGGATCATTCCGGTTTCCAAGCGGGTCAACGACAGGAACGGGCATTTCCAGGGCGTGTTGCTGGCCGGCATCAAGATGTCGTACTTCGACCAGTTCTTCAAAAGCTTCAGCCTAGACGACAACGGCTCGATGTTTCTCGGCTTGAGCGATGGCACGTTATTGGCCCGTCGACCTTTTGTAGAGGCGCAGATCGGTGCATCGCTGGCCCAGAGCGAGATTTTCCAGAAGTTCCTGCCGCTGACCACCTCCGGCAATGCGCTGTTCACCTCCATCATCGATGGTGTGACACGCATGTACAGTTACCGACAGCTGGAGGCCTATCCGTTGGTCGTTGCCGTTGCGTCGTCCACGGAATCCATTCTCGCGGACTGGTACGACACGGCGTTTCGCTCCAGTCTCATCGTGGCCCTGGTGTTGCTGGGCGTAGGGTTGTTCGGTTGGGTGTTCCTGCATCAGGTGCGCGTTGGCGAGCGGGTCGAGGCGGATTTGCGCAGGGCCCAGCAAGCGCTGGAGCTGATCGCCACCCACGACAGCCTGACCGGGCTGGCCAACCGCCGATTGTTCGAGCGGGCGCTGGGCATCGAGTTCGGGCGCGGCGCCCGGCAGGCCAGCCCCTTGAGCCTGATCATGCTCGATATCGATTACTTCAAGCGCTACAACGACACCTACGGCCACGTGGTGGGGGATCACTGCCTGGCCGAAGTGGCACGCGCGTTGAAGAGTTGTTGCCACCGCAAGGCCGATCTGGCGGTGCGTTACGGCGGTGAGGAGTTTGCGGTGCTGCTGCCGGACACCGACATCCACGGCGCCATGACGATTGCCGAGCAGATCCGCCGCAGCGTCATCGACAAGCACATCAATCACACCGGTTCGCCCAACGGTTACGTGACGGTCAGTCTGGGTTGCTATTCGTTTGTGCCGTCGGGACGTGACAGCATGGACGTGTTTGTCGAGCGGGCGGATGCGGCGTTGTATCAGGCCAAGCATTCGGGGCGAAACCGCGTGGCAACGTTGTCGATGGCCGGTGGGGTCGAGGCGTTGATGCGTTCCGACCGTTGATGTGCTTTGCCTGCCGGTGGTCAAGCCGATGTAAACCTCAGGTGACAAAAAGCAGCCAATGACTGTAATGCCAGACAGTTAAGACGCAGAACCTGTGGGAGCGAGCTTGCTCCGGGCGGCGCTCCGACGATAGCGGACTGCCAGGCAACGCAGGTGTCGACTATGCGATCGTCATCGCGAGCAAGCTCGCTCTCACAGGGATTGCGGTGTTCGAAGCGTTAACTGATCGGCATTAGCCAATGACTGCACGTCATCGGCTGCTTTTGCCTGTCCAGCTGCCCGTCCCGCCGCCAGCACCGCCGGTTCCACCTCCGGGGGCGCCGGTGCCACCACCCGCGCCGCTACCCGGACCATTGACGCCGGTGCTGCCGATTGACGAGCCGGGGCCATGACTGCGGCTGTAGTCACCCGAGGGTTCACTGGGTCTGTTGTTGCCTGGCAGCATGGTTGAGTTGCGGGTTGCACTGGGTGCCGTGCCGGTCGCGCCAGCGCCATCGCCGGACGCCGCAAAGGTGGCCAGGGACGTTGCCGACAACAATCCCGCCAAGAGCAGCGAAGTCATTTTGATGTTCATCATGGTCGTCTCCCGGGATGAGTCGTTACCAGATGTTGGTGTGAAGAGGCACGCGGTTGGTGCCAACCGGATGACGAATGGCTGTCTCAGCGCCGGCCATCATCATCCAGTTTACGCTCAAGGTACTACCACCCCCGAGATTGCTGACGCAACCTGCGAAACGTGCTGGTGTCACACGTCAGGTACCTCGTCCTCAGGAGTGTCCGTTCATGAAGAAATTGCGGATAGCCACGTTCAATGTCAATGGCCTGCGCGCACGGCTGCCGAATCTGCTGGCCTGGCTTGAGCGGGAAAAACCGGACATCGCCTGCTTGCAGGAATTGAAGGCGGTGGACAGCGCATTCCCGGTTGCCGAGCTTGAAGCGGCCGGCTACGGCGCCATCTGGCAGGGGCAAGCGTCGTGGAACGGCGTGGCGATCCTGGCGCGGGATGCGCAGCCGCTGGAAAGGCGACGCGGATTGCCCGGCGATGACAGCGACAATCACAGTCGTTATCTGGAAGCCGCTGTCCACGGGGTTCTGGTGGGCTGCCTGTATTTGCCCAACGGCAATCCACAACCGGGGCCGAAATTCGAGTACAAGCTGGCGTGGTTCGAACGGCTGATTCGTCACGCGCAGACACTTCAAGGCAGCGAACATCCGGTGGTGCTGGCGGGGGACTTCAACGTGGTGCCCACCGACCTGGACATCTACAACCCACGCTCCTGGCTCAAGGACGCTTTGCTGCAACCGGAAAGTCGCGAGTGCTACCAGCGGTTGCTGGACCAGGGCTGGACCGATGCATTGCGGCACTTGCATCCGCAGGATCGGGTCTACACGTTCTGGGATTATTTCCGTCAGCACTGGCAGAAGAACTCGGGGCTGCGCATCGATCATCTGCTGCTCAACCCGGCCCTGAGTCCGTATCTGCAAGATGCCGGGGTGGATACGTGGGTGCGCAACGAGCCCCATGCCAGCGACCACGCGCCGACCTGGATTGAATTGGGTTCGCACAAGCGGCGTTGAGTTTTTTCATGCCGGGCGATTGGCTAAATCAATTGTCGGCGGCAGTGCTTGATCCCTTATACATAGCGGCCACTGGCGGAGTAATCCGCCGCTTGCGTGGAAAAGGATTGAGCGATGAGCGAGCCATGCCTGACTGACCGTGTTTTGTATCTGCGACGCCTGGGCTTCGACGCACCTCCGGCACCGACCCTGGAAACCTTGCGCCAACTGCAACTGCGCCATACCGGCGTTTTCCCGTTTGAAAACCTCACCACATTATCCGGCGAACCGGTGCTGATCGACTTGCCGTCCATCGAGCAGAAGGTCTTGCATGACGGTCGTGGCGGTTACTGCTACGAACTCAATAACCTGTTCCTGGCCTTGCTTCAGGATTTGGGTTTCGACGCCCGTGCCATCAGCGGCCGGGTGGTGATGGGCCAGCCGGAGGGCGCCTGGACGGCCCGGACCCACCGCCTGAGCCTGGTCATCATCGATGACGTGCGCTATATCACCGACGTCGGCTTCGGCGGCATGGTGCCGACTGCGCCCCTGTTGCTCGATTCCCGCGCCGAACAACTCACCCCTCACGAGCCGTATCGCATCGACCTGCACGTCGACGGCTTTACCCTGCGCGCCAACGTTGCGGGGGAATGGCGAGCGATGTACATCTTCGACCTGCAACGCCAGGAAGATATCGATTTTGCGGTGGGCAACTGGTACGTCTCGACCCACCCCGAGTCGTCTTTCGTCAAGCAGTTGATGGTGGCGCGCACCGGGGAGGGGTGGCGGCGTACGCTCAACAACGGCAACTTCGCGATTCACCGGATTGGTCAGGACAGCGAGCGGCGGGAGGTGACGGATGTGCAGGAACTGATTGGCCTGCTGGGTAGCGAGTTCGGCATTCGCGTACCGGAACAGGCGCAATTGGTGCGGACGCTGGAACGATTGATCGCAGCGCCGCAATAGCGGGCTGATCGTAGACATCACCAAGGGCTGATCCGATTGATCGGCCCTTTGCGTTTCAGAGCCGAACACTCGGCTCCATCACCCGTTGAATTTCGCGCAAGGCCTCTGCCAGTTTTTGCTCCAGGCCCTTGAGTTCGGCAGGGGTGAGGGTTTGTTTCAGGTGTGTGGTCTTGCCTTCGTTGAGCAGGGCCCGGCGCAACGTATTGTTGATCGCCGTCTGGTAGCCGTAACCCTCTTTTTCTGCCAGGGCCCGGGCGGCTTCGATGACAGCGTCATCGAGCATGATGGTAATGCGGGTCTTGCCTTTGGCGGGCACCACGGCCCCGCGCCTGGCGTTGCTGAAATCGTATTCGTCTTTCATCGGTCATGCCTCCAGGTACTGACGGCGCTCGCTTTTGGTGGCGATGCGCGCGGAAATGATTCGAACGAAATTCGGGTCGCGGTGGGTGTACGCGACGACCAGCAACCGGCCTTTGGCATCCAGCCCCAGGGTGATCCAGCGTTGTTCATCATGGTGGTTGTCCTCGATGGTCAGCGCTCGTTCGTCATGGAATACCGGTTCAGTCTCTGCGAGGCTGATGCCTTGGTGCTTGAGTTTGTTGGCTGCGTTCTTTGCCTTGTGGAACTGAATTTCGAATGACTTCATTATGCATACTTTATATGTATATAGAAGGGGCGGGCCTTACCGATGGTCGCCAGGAATTCGAAAGACTAGTCAGCACCCGCGTTTGGACAGGGTGGGATGTATTTCAAGGTTTTTTGGCGGGGCCTGGAGGGTGGGTAGCAGGTGGAAATGGACAGGTATCCATTTTGTGACTGATAAGTTGTATACAACTCTATAGACATTTGTCCTGACTATTGCATACAGTGTGCGAATAACAAAAACCAGGGAACCCCCTACCATGAAAACGCCCCATGTTTCACACCAACGGCCCGAGGACGAAAATCTTGGGATCGGCGCGAATATGGCTTATGGCCTGCAACATGTTCTAACCATGTATGGCGGTATTGTCGCGGTGCCATTGATCATCGGCCAGGCGGCCGGGCTCTCGCCGGCGGACATCGGTTTGTTGATTGCTGCTTCACTGTTTGCAGGGGGGCTGGCAACGTTGCTGCAAACCCTGGGTTTACCGTTTTTTGGTTGTCAATTGCCGCTGGTACAGGGCGTGTCCTTCTCCGGCGTCGCGACCATGGTGGCGATTGTCAGCAGTGGCGGGGAGGGCGGCTTTCAGTCGGTGTTGGGTGCGGTGATAGCGGCGTCCCTGATCGGATTGCTGATAACCCCGGTGTTCTCGCGTATCACCAGGTTCTTCCCGCCGCTGGTGACCGGCATCGTGATTACCACCATCGGCCTGACGCTGATGCCGGTAGCCGCGCGCTGGGCCATGGGCGGCAACAGCCATGCACCGGAATTCGGCAGTATGGCGAACATCGGCCTGGCGGCGGTAACGCTGGTGCTGGTGCTGCTGCTGAGCAAAATCGGCAGTGCGACCATTTCCCGCCTGTCGATTCTGCTGGCGATGGTGATCGGCACGATCATCGCGGTGTTCCTCGGCATGGCGGATTTCTCGTCCGTGACCCAGGGCCCGATGTTCGGCTTCCCTACGCCGTTCCACTTCGGCATGCCGACCTTCCACTTTGCTGCGATCCTGTCGATGTGCATCGTGGTGATGGTGACGCTGGTGGAGACCTCGGCGGACATTCTGGCCGTCGGTGAGATCATCGGCACCAAGGTCGATTCCAAGCGCCTGGGCAACGGTCTGCGCGCCGACATGCTGTCGAGCATGTTCGCGCCGATCTTCGGTTCCTTCACCCAGAGCGCCTTCGCCCAGAACGTCGGTCTGGTGGCGGTCACTGGCATCAAGAGCCGCTACGTGGTGGCCACTGGCGGTCTGTTCCTGGTGATCCTCGGCCTGCTGCCGTTCATGGGCCGGGTTATCGCCGCCGTGCCGACCTCGGTACTGGGTGGCGCCGGCATCGTGCTGTTCGGCACTGTTGCGGCCAGCGGCATTCGGACCTTGTCCAAGGTCGACTATCGCAACAACGTCAACCTGATCATTGTCGCCACCTCCATCGGCTTCGGCATGATCCCGATCGCGGCGCCGAACTTCTACGATCACTTCCCGAGCTGGTTCGCGACCATTTTCCATTCGGGCATCAGTTCTTCGGCGATCATGGCCATCGTGCTGAACCTGACCTTCAATCATCTCACCGCCGGTAACTCTGACCAGCAATCGGTGTTTGCGGCCGGTACCGAGCGGGTGCTGCGTTATCAGGACCTGGCGGCGTTGCGCGAAGGGGACTACTTCAGCGACGGTAAACTGCATGATTGCGACGGGAATGAGGTTGCTGTGGTGGACACAGAGCATGGACATGCAGAGCCGCGGTCGGTGCACGCGAAAAGCAGTGAACATGTCTAAAGGCTGGTAGATCAAAAGATCGCAGCCTGCAGCAGCTCCTACATGGAGCTGCTGCAGGCTGCGATATGGTCGATTTGTGACTATAAAACTAATCGGTCACAAGTTGTCAGTCTTCGATAGGGTGAGTAAGCTGTACTCATGAATCAGCCATCGATATCTCCATCTTCGCCCAGCCCCCGTGGCCCTGCCGATCACGACATTCGAGACCAGATTGTCGCGGCGGCCAATGAGCATTTCAGTCAGTACGGCTACGGCAAAACCACGGTTTCCGACCTGGCCAAGGCCATCGGGTTTTCAAAGGCCTACATCTACAAGTTTTTTGATTCCAAGCAGGCGATCGGTGAAGCCATCTGCGCAAATTGTCTGGCAGAAATCGTCGCGACTGTGGAGCAGGCTATCAATGTGGAAGACCTGTCGCCGACGGAGCGCTTTCGACGCTTGGTCAAGACGGTGATCGCCACAGGTGTGAATCTGTTCTTCAACGACCGAAAACTCTATGACATTGCAGCGTTCGCGGCGTCGGAAAGCTGGCCCAGTACGCAGGCTTATGACGCACAGATCAAACGTTTCGTGTCGCAAATAGTGCGAGAGGGGCGAGAGATTGGTGAATTTGAACGCAAGACTCCACTGGACGAGACAGTAGAAGCGATACATCTCGCGCTACGGCCATTCGTCAATCCTTTGCTGCTGCAATACAACCTCGATTTCGTCGAGGAAGCGCCCACGCTCACCTCCAACCTCATCTTGCGTAGCCTCATGCCTTGATCTTCGGCTAAAGGTTTACGGCATACCCGGGTCAGCACCAGATCATCAAAACGGCTTCTCACTTTGCCCTTCTTCCCATCCGTCGAAGGGCATTTTATTTATCTGCTTTGTGACTATTGACTGAATTGGTCACATGAATAAGTATGGGGGTCCGTCGCTTCTACTGCTTCATCTCAGTGATACCCATAGAGTTCAAACAATGAAAACAATATTGCTCAAGAGCCCATTGGGCCTTGCTGTCGTGCTCGCTTCCTCAAACGTTTTTGCCAGCGGCTTCGCTCTCAATGAACAAAGCATCAGTGGGATGGGATCCGGGTTTGCCGGTCGCTCCTCCTCCGCTGAAGATGCGAGCACGGTCTTCGGTAATCCCGCGGGAATGTCTCGCTTGAAAAGAGAGCAGGTCAGCGTGGGGGCGGCGACTCTGTTCGCCAAGTCCGACATAAGCCAAACCCGCAGTACCTTCGGAGGCCAGGAAGACGGCGACATGGTTCCGACCACCACGGTACCTATGGGGTACTACGTCAAACCTGTCGATGAGCATTGGGCGTTTGGTGTGGGTTTTTATGTACCTTTCGGTCTGATGACTGACTATGGCAGCGGTTATGCCGGGCGTTACTACGCCAATAAAAGCGAGGTCACGACACTTACGTTCCAGCCCACCATCAGCTATGCCTTTAACGACAAAGTTTCGATCGGGTTCGGTCCCACCATCAACCGTATCAGCGGTGAGATATCCGGGATGGTGCCCAACCCACTCAGCCCTGGTCGCAACGACGGAAAACTCAAAAGCACTGGCGACGACACGGCCCTCGGTTTCAACGCCGGTATCCTGGTGCAGGCTACAGACCGAACCCGTTTGGGCATGACCTACCATTCCAAAGTCAGTTATCAACTGGATGCCAAGACCAAGGTCACTGACGGCATCTTCAGCGTGTTGGGGGTCAGCGGCCGGAGTTATGACGCTTCGCTGGACGTGAATACACCAGAGTCAGTGGATTTCTCGGTGACTCATCAGCTTGATAACGACTGGACCCTCTACTTGGGGAGCACCTGGACTCGCTGGAGTCGCTTCAAGGAGTTAACCATCGAAAACACAGGTTTACCCCCTGTGTTGAGCGGCGCGCTGGGCACCATTACCGAAGAACAGAATTGGCACGATACATGGGCACACGCTATTGGTACGACGTACCAACTGAACAACCAATGGGTACTTCGCGCAGGTTTTTCGGTTGATCAGTCGCCCACCAACAACACCAACCGGGGACCACGCATTCCTACAGGCGACCGGAAGGTTATCAGCTTCGGTGCTGGCTGGACTCCGGCGGACAACGTCACGATCGATGTTGCTTATTCCTACCTGTGGGAGGAGAGCGTGCAGGTCAACGAAGCCTCGCCGACCAGAGGTGCATACAGTGCCAAATACAAGAACAGTGCGAGCGGGCTCGGTACATCTGTCAGCTACCGTTTCTAGTTGAGTGCTGTTACGCGATGACTGTCCGGTCGGGAGCACGCGTTGCCTCCCGACTTTTAAGAGGTTCTTCACGGAATTCCGGGGGAACACATATAACGAAATATCTGTAGGGGCTGCCGAAGGTTCGGGCCGCGTTCGGACGATCTTTTTGATCTTGATCAACAATCTCCAGATCGCAAAAGCAAGATCAAAAGATCGCAGCCTGCGGCAGCTCCTACAGGGAGCCGCTGCGACCGTCATTTTGCGCGTGTACGCAAAACCCGTAGGAGCTGCCGCAGGCTGCGATCTTTTGACTTTCAATGCCTGCGCAACCACTCGATAAACAGCGCAAGTGCTCGCGATAGCGCTGGGGATATGGTTGCTTTTGCCCTGGCGCACGCAAAACCTTTTAAGAGCACGTCACCTTATCAGCTCATCGTGTCGCAACAGGCCGGGCTTCAGGCGGTTGCCAGCCACCACCCAGCGACTTGAATGCCACAACCGCCGCTCGTGCCGATTCCGTTCGTGCTTGAGCCCGGGCATCAGAAGCCTGCAGCATCGTCTCGTCAGCGTGCAGGACATCGATCAGGCTGGCCGTGCCTTGCTCATAGGCAATGAACGACGATTGGCGAGCCTGTGTCAGAGACGCCTCTCCAGCGGTGAGAATGGTTGCTTGAGCTTCCCGATTCACCAGTGAGGACAACGCGTTCTCGACATCCTCGGTGGCGCGCAGCACTGACTGACGGTAAGCGGCCAGGGTTTCGGCTTCCTGTCCCTTGGCCTGGTCGATTTGGGCGTTTATGCGACCGAAGTCGAAGAGTCTCCAGCGCAGTCCCAATACGCCCGCCGACTGGCTGGCGCCGCCGGTAAAAAGGTTGCCGGCGGATACGGCCGTGGCACTGCCCAGCAATGCGCTAAGGGAGAATTTCGGGTAGTACTCGGCAATCGCCTCCCCGATGCGTGCGTTTGAGGCCGCAAGACGGCGCTCAGCCACAATGAGATCTGGTCTGCGACGCAGCAAATCGGCCGGCGTTCCCATCCCCCTTATCTGCGGCGCTACAGGAATGCTCCCCGCACTTGCCAGTTGCGTGCGGTGAGTGCCTGGCGGCGTGCCGAGCATTACATCCAGCGCATTCATGGCAGCATCCAGACCGGTCTGCAGGACCGGCACTGTCGCTTGGACCTGCGATAGCTCCCCCTCGGTCTGGCGAACCTGATAATTGGCGGCGAGCCCCTTGCTGTAGAGCAATTGGACTTTCTCTAACAAATCCTGCTGCGTTTTGACTTGCCGATTCGCAATGTCCAGCCGGGTCTGCAGTCCGCGGACAGTGATGTAGATATCAGCGGTCTGCGCGGCGATGGCCAACCGTGTGGCAGCGACGCCCGCCCGGGAAGCCTGGTACTCGGCCAGAGCAGCCTCGCGTGCGCGGCGCAATCCGCCAAAGACATCGGCCTCCCAGCTGGCATCGAGGTTGGCCTCGTAGGAACTTGCGTACCGATCATTGCCTGGCGTTGAGTTCAACACCTGGCCGAGCGGCGTTTCGATTGACTGGTAGGAGCGCGCGGCCTGTGCGCTGATGTTCCCTGAGGGGAGTAAAGCGGCATTTGTAGCACCTAGTCCGGCCCGCGCCTGCGTGACTCGCGCCGACGCCTGCGCCAGGTCCAGGTTCTGCTCAAGCGCCTTGGAGATGAAGTCGGTCAGCACTGGATCACCAAAGCCTTCCCACCAGGCGACAAGGCTGGTCGGCGTCGCTCCACGCCGCTGTTCGACAGAAGGCTGACCCAAGTAACGATCCGAAAGCGGAGCGTCTGGACGATGGTAGTCCGGACCGACCGCGCAACCTGCCAATAAGCCGGTGCAGACCAAAAGAGCGATGGGGCGGAGGGGAGGCATTGAGAGTCCTTCAATAGAGGATGTTTGTGACCATATTACGCAATAGTCACACTCTGTCAATTGAGGTGCTTTGAGCGAATTTTTGGTTTTGCTTAGTAAAAGCGGCGGTTTATGTGTCGAACTTGAGACGCTGGATGTTTCATGGGTTGTGACCATTGACATATATGGTCACTAGACTGAGAATGTGGCGATCGTCCTATTTTCAAGTGAAGGGAACCTATGCGCCGGCTTCGACCTTTCCCCATTGCCGCTTGCTTGTTGCCTCTCGTACTGACGGCATGTGGCGACTCATCCACCGTTGACGATCCACGCACGCATGCCCCTTTGGTGAGGTCCGCTGCTGTTCAGGCTTCGTCCGACGTCTCGCGCTCTTTCACAGGTGTTGTGGTGGCCCGCGTCCAGGGCGACCTTGGCTTTCGGGTATCAGGCAAGGTACTCGAGCGTCTGGTTGACACCGGTCAGACCGTTAAACGTGGTCAGCCACTCATGCGCCTCGACCCAATCGACCTGGGGTTGCAGGCGCGAGCACAGCAAGAGTCGGTCATGGCCGCTCGGGCCCGAGCCAGGCAGACAGCAGATGACGAGGCTCGATATCGCAACCTGGTCGCCGCAGGTGCTATTTCCGCATCGGCCTATGACCAGATCAAAGCCGCAGCGGATACCGCAAAGGCGCAGCTTGGCGCCGCTGAAGCGCAAGCTGATGTAGCCCGCAATGCTTCTGGTTATGCGGTGCTGTTGGCGGATTCCGACGGTGTTGTGGTGGAGACGCTCGCCGAGCCCGGACAAGTCGTCAGCCCGGGACAGCCCGTGGTTCGGTTGGCGCGGGCAGGGCAGCGCGAAGCGATCGTGCACCTGCCCGAGACGTTGCGCCCCGCAGCAGGATCCACCGCGCAGGCGACGCTTTATGGCAATGCCGCGGATGCTGTTACAGCGAAGCTGAGGCTGCTTTCTGACTCGGCCGACCGAATGACACGTACCTTCGAGGCGCGGTATGTGCTTGAGGGCGCGCTGGCCAATGCACCGATAGGTTCGACCGTCACGCTTCGGATCGCTGAAGGCACCACGCAAGGGCAGGGGCTGCAAGTACCGATCGCTGCCGTTTATGACCCAGGCCAAGGCGCTGGCGTGTGGGTCATCGCCGGTACACCGGCGAAGGTGGCCTGGCGACCTGTACAAGTCCTGGGCTTGAGCGACGACACCGTGCGAGTCGCGGGCGACCTCAAGGTCGGCGAGCAGATTGTAGCGTTAGGCGCACATCTGTTGCGCGAAGGTGAAGAGGTGAGATTGCCTCAACAGGATGACGTCAAAGTTGCCGGGGGTCGTCCATGAGCGAGGGGCGCTTCAATCTTTCCGCGATCGCCGTTCGTGAGCGCTCGATCACGGTGTTTCTGATCTTCCTGATTGCCGTTGCGGGCATCTTGTCGTTCTTTCAGCTGGGGCGTGCGGAAGATCCTCCGTTTACGGTCAAGCAGTTGACGGTCATTACCGCGTGGCCGGGCGCCACGGCGCAGGAGATGCAGGATCAGGTAGCAGAGCCACTTGAAAAACGCCTGCAAGAACTGAAATGGTACGACCGCACGGAAACCTATACCCGTCCTGGCCTTGCTTTCACGATGGTGTCACTGCTCGATAGTACGCCGCCCTCGCAAGTGCAGGAGGAGTTCTATCAGGCGCGGAAAAAACTCGACGACGAGGCCAGGAAGCTGCCGGCGGGTGTCATCGGGCCAATGGTCAACGACGAGTTTTCGGACGTGACATTTGCGCTTTTCGCCCTGAAAGCCAAAGGCGAGCCGCAGCGACTGTTGGTGCGTGATGCAGAGTCGTTGCGCCAACAACTGCTGCATGTGCCGGGCGTGAAGAAGGTCAACATCATTGGGGAGCAGCCCGAACGTATCTTTGTTTCCTTTTCGCATGATCGGTTGGCCACCTTGGGTGTATCTCCTCAGGACATCTTTGCCGCGCTGAATAATCAAAACGTGCTCACGCCCGCCGGTTCGATCGAAACCAATGGGCCGCAGGTCTTTCTCCGGCTGGATGGCGCCTTCGATAAGGTGCAGAAGATTCGTGACACGCCCATTGCGGTTCAGGGGCGCACGCTCAAGCTCGCCGACGTGGCGACGATCGAGCGTGGGTATGAAGATCCGGCAACCTTTCTCGTGCGCAATAACGGTGAAGAAGCCTTGTTGCTGGGGATCGTGATGCGTGAGGGTTGGAACGGCCTTGACCTCGGCAAGGCGTTGGACGCGGAGACGGTCAAGATAAATGAAGGCATGCCGTTAGGCATGACGCTCTCCAAGGTCACCGATCAATCTGTGAATATCGGTTCGGCGGTCGGCGAGTTCATGGTCAAATTCTTCGTCGCGCTGCTTGTGGTGATGCTTGTCTGCTTTCTCAGTATGGGCTGGCGGGTAGGCGTTGTCGTCGCTGCGGCTGTGCCGTTGACGTTGGCCGTGGTGTTTGTGGTGATGGCGGCCACTGGAAAGAACTTTGACCGTATTACCCTCGGCTCGTTGATCCTGGCGCTCGGCCTGCTGGTGGACGACGCCATCATCGCTATCGAAATGATGGTGGTGAAAATGGAGGAGGGCTACGACCGCATCAAAGCCTCCGCGTACGCCTGGAGTCATACGGCCGCGCCGATGCTTTCCGGTACGCTGGTGACGGCTATCGGCTTTATGCCCAACGGCTTCGCGCAATCGACAGCCGGCGAGTACACCAGCAACATGTTCTGGATCGTGGGCATCGCCCTGATTGCCTCCTGGGTGGTTGCGGTCGCTTTTACCCCGTACCTGGGGGTGAAGCTGTTGCCGAACATCAAGAAGGTAGAGGGTGGTCACGCGGCCATCTACAACACCCCTGGCTACAACCGCTTCCGCCAGGTTTTGACGCGGGTCATCGCTCGCAAATGGCTGGTGGCCGGCACTGTCATCGCTGCGTTTGTCGTGGCGATCCTCGGCATGAGCCTGGTCAAGAAGCAGTTCTTTCCGACCTCGGACCGTCCCGAGGTATTGATTGAAGTGCAAATGCCTTATGGAGCCTCCATTGCGCAGACCAGCGCGACCACCGCCAAGATAGAGGCCTGGCTGCAAAAGCAGGCTGAGGCAAAGATCGTCACGGCCTATATCGGGCAAGGCGCGCCGCGCTTCTATCTGGCAATGGCGCCGGAACTCCCTGATCCGTCGTTCGCGAAGATTGTGGTGCTGACGGACAGCCAGGAGGCGCGCGAGGCCCTCAAGTTCCGTATCCGCGAAGCGACGGCCGAGGGGCTTGCGCCAGAGGCGCGTGTCAGGGTGACTCAGCTTGTGTTTGGTCCGTACTCGCCATTCCCTGTTGCCTACCGGGTGATGGGACCTGATCCGTCAAAGTTGCGCGAGATCGCGGGCCAGGTACAGGACGTGTTGCAGTCGAGCCCGATGATGAGAACCGTCAACACCGATTGGGGACCGCTGACGCCGACGCTGCATTTCGCTCTGGATCAGGATCGCCTGGAGGCGGTGGGGTTGACGTCGAATTCAGTCGCGCAGCAATTGCAGTTCCTGCTGGCCGGAGTACCGATCACCGCGGTTCGTGAGGACATTCGTTCGGTGCAGGTGGTTGGTCGCGCAGCGGGTGATATCCGGCTCGATCCCGCCAGGATAGAAGGCTTTACGCTGGTAGGTGCGGCGGGTCAGCGGATTCCGTTGTCTCAGGTGGGCGCGGTCGATGTGCGTATGGAAGATCCGATCCTGCGGCGTCGCGACCGCACGCCGACCATCACCGTGCGTGGCGACATTGCCGAAGGTTTGCAGCCTCCGGACGTATCGAGCGTGATCATGAAGGAGCTGCAACCAGTCATCGACAAGCTGCCTGGTGGATACCGGATCGAGCAGGCGGGTGCAATCGAGGAGTCGGGCAAGGCCGGTAAAGCGATGTTGCCGTTATTCCCGATCATGATTGCCCTGACGCTGCTGGTCATCATTGTGCAGGTCCGTTCGATCTCGGCGATGATCATGGTGTTCCTCACCTCGCCACTGGGATTGATTGGCGTGGTGCCGACACTGCTCATCTTCCAGCAGCCGTTTGGTATCAACGCTCTGGTCGGTCTGATCGCGCTGTCGGGCATTTTGATGCGCAATACGCTGATTCTGATTGGGCAAATTCATCACAACGCGCAAGAAGGGCTGGACCCGTTTCACGCAGTAGTCGAAGCCACGGTACAACGTGCTCGCCCGGTACTGCTGACAGCGCTGGCGGCCATCCTGGCATTCATTCCGCTGACACACTCCGTCTTCTGGGGGACGCTGGCCTACACGCTGATCGGAGGCACCTTCGTCGGAACCATCATGACGCTGGTGTTCCTGCCAGCGATGTACGCCATCTGGTTCAAGATCCGTCCTGACAATACGGGTCAAACTGAAGCAGCAAATAAGCAGGCAAGCCTGGTGGACAGGGCGCCACCCCGTCCTCTCGCCGCTCACCAGACTCTGTAGGAGCGAGCTTGTTCCGGGAGGGGGGGTATAGGTGCGCAACCCGAGCGCTGTCTTATGAAGAAGTACTAATTTATGATGCCGCATTGATAAATCTGGAAACGGCATCATGAGTACACGTTCCGACCTCCTGGCCAGCGCTGAGGTTCTGTTGCGTACCAAGGGCTACGCAGCTTTCAGTTATGCCGATCTGGCGGAAGACATCGGTATCAAGAAGGCGAGTATTCACCACCACTTTCCCACTAAGGAAGGTCTGGCGGTTGCCATCGTTGAGAGTTATCTGTTCCGGTTCAAGATTCAGCTGGAATGCATCAATGATGAAAATACCGGCATTATCGATCGGCTCAATGCCTTCGCCTTGATGTTCGCACAAAGCAGTAAAAACGCGATGCTTCCACTCTGCGGCGCTCTGGCGGCGGAGTTGCTGGCTTTGCCTGAAAGCCTGAAGGAATTGACGCGGGACTTTTTCGAAATCCATCTCAATTGGCTTCAGGCCAATATCGCACTGGGCCAAGCGGCAGGGGAACTCAAAGCCGAGCTGGACGGCGTGAAGGTTGCCAGGTTCATCTTGAATACGTTGGAAGGCGGCAGCTTTGTATCTTGGGCGCTGAACGACAATTACGAACAGTCTTCTGGATTTGATTTCATTTTAGATGGACTTCGGGTTACCGAAACGCATCACTGAGGTTCGATCAGCCTTTTTCTGCGTCATAAAACGACCGATTCGGCCCCTGCTGGCTCGGTCCGCTTTCCCGCCCTGTAAGTGGTTTCAGCCACTTGGCTCACACTCTCTGAGTTCTTTTTGCGCGCACTCAATCTGACGAGCGGACGCCTGGTCTCGCATTTGGGTTGCGGATACCTGGCCATGTCTAAACTTGCGGTGTGTGACCCGCAGATATCCCTGTTCAGAAACTATTTCGAAGCTGTTTTTTGGGCGATTGGTTATAAGAAGAATAATCTGTTGATTGGCAACCTACTAGTTGGTAGGCTTGTTTCTCTTTCGGGTCAAACGCCCGGTCCATCCGAAGAGGAACGAACGCATGAGCAACAACCTGAATGGTATCGATGTCGCCGCACTCCAGCAGTTTGCCCAAGGCGTTGCTGAGGATGCGACCAAGCGCCACGCGAGCTTCAACGTCAAGACTCAGTGGAAAGGCCAGACTCGCTCTGTGGCCAAAGTCAATCGCTACAGTCTGGCCGGTGAAACCTATTCGCGGGATTTCGAGATCGTCGCCGATGAGCCTGATGAATTGCTGGGCCAAAACACTGCGCCTAATCCTCAAGAGCTGCTGATGGCCGCTCTCAACGCCTGCATGTCGGTCGGTTATGCCGCCAACGCCGCGATGATGGGTATCAAGATTCATAGCCTGGAAATCGAAACGGACGGCACCCTCGACCTGCGAGGCTTTCTGGGCCTCGACGAGAGCGTCAACCCAGGTTACGACGAAGTGAGTGTGGTGATTCGACTGCACACCGACGCCTCCCGTGAGCGCGTTGAAGAGCTGCACAAAGTGGTGCTCAAAACCTCGGTCAACTACGCCAACTTCTCGAAAGCCATCCGCATGGTGCCAACCCTCGAAGTGCGTGAGGGCTGATTCGCTCGTTTCAAAGAGATTCAAACCTTGCGTGCACCAGCAGGCAGCCAGCCGCCTTGGTGCCGACCCTGATCAGTTCTGGATAACCGGAGTCTGCAATGAACGATTTTTTCAAAGGTAAAAAACTGCTGGTTGTCGGTGGCACCAGTGGCATGGGCCTGGAAACGGCCCGCATGGTGCTCAAGGCAGGCGGCAGCGTAGTGCTCACCGGCAGCAGGCAAGACAAGGCCGATGCGGTGCGTAACGAGCTGAGCCCGCTGGGCCCAGTGTCGGTGATTGTCGCCAACCTGATGACTGAAGAGGGCATGAATTTCGTTCGTAAGGAAATCAATGCCAACCATAGCGATATCAGCCTGATGGTGAACTCCGCCGGGATCTTTATTCCCAAGCCGTTCACCGAGCACGATGAGGTCGAGTACGACATGTACCTGTCTCTCAATCGTGCAACCTTTTTCATCACTCAGGCCGTGGTCAAGAACATGCTGGCCGCGAAGCTTGAAGGGGCAATTGTCAACGTCGGCTCCATCGGTGCACAGGCCGCATTGGCAGGTTCGCCGGCCTCTGCCTACTCCATGGCAAAGGCAGGTTTGCATGCGCTGACACGCAACCTGGCAATTGAGTTGGCTCACTCGGGTATTCGGGTCAACGCTGTCTCGCCAGGGATCGTTCACACCTCGATCTATGAAGGGTTCATGGACAAAGAGGCGATCCCGGAAGCGATGAAGTCGCTGAACGATTTCCACCCGTTGGGACGAGTCGGCGTTCCCGAAGATGTCGCCAACACCATCCTGTTCCTGCTGTCGGACAAGACGTCCTGGGTGACCGGCGCAATCTGGGACGTGGATGCCGGAATTATGGCTGTTCGGGCCTGACCACAGTGGCGAGCGCGGCCTGATGAAAGCTCCCATCGCGGGCAATGCTGTTCACTTAAGGAAATTGTAGGAGCGAGCTCGCTCGCGATGGACTCAAGAGCGCCGCGTTTAGCCAGTAAATACGCGTTATCGTTAACGACCATCGTCGGAACGCCGCCCGGAGCAAGCTCGCTCCTACAGAGAACCACATTCGCGTAACTGAACAACATTTGATCACTGCCCTTGAACGCGAGCTCGGCAATCCGGATTCCGCTGTCGCGATGATGAACACCGTCAGTAAATATGGCCGGGCCGATGGGCTTGATTACCGCTTTGACAGCATGCTGTTTGGCGATACTGCAGATGCCCATGTACTGGTCAGTCGCTGTTTGATCACGGCACTGGGTTGCGCCGCCCTTCATCCACATTGAGAGCGAGATCCAGATGAGCCGTATCGTTGAGTTGAGTGCTCGGCAGTTCGCCCGCTTTGTGGCCAAAGGCGGCAGCGTCGTGCTGTTTTCAGCGTCCTGGTGCAAGCCTTGTCAGGAGATGAAGCCAGTCTTTCATGCTTTGGAAGAAAAGCTTCACTCCCTGGCGGCTTTTGCAAAGATTGATGTGGCGGTGTCTCCGACGATCGCGCAAATGTACGGTATCCGGGCGGTGCCATCCTTGGCGGTGTTCCATGAGGGGCGGTTGCTGCGGGTCATGCCCGGATCCCGTTCAGTTGGAGCCATGAAAAAAGCCATTCTTGCGGAGTTGGAAGAGGCGATTTAACCGGACCTCTTATCTGCGGTGCTGGCAGACCAGGACGCTCTACGATGAAACCACTTATTTGAATGCCTTGCTACGCCGCCGCGTGACACCCGGATCTGATCGAACCCTGGCGCCTAATCCGAGCTATGTACGACTACGAGCAACTCTGCTTGCTCGTCAGACACTGTGCGCAAACGGTGAGATTTCTGCGCATTGAAATGCAGGGCGTCGCCTTCATCCAGGGTCTGCCGTTCGTTACCGAAATCGACTTCGACACGGCCACGAACCACGTAGATGAACTCCTCTCCCAGGTGTTCCTTGAAGGCGGACTGGCCAAACGAGCGTGGCGGGTAGACCAGAAATGGCAACAATGCCCGATGACCGATATGGCGCGCCAGCGGTACGTGAGCCGTTGGTACACCGCCTTCATTGGCCTCGCGCTGCTGGCGTCGAACCAGGCTGTAGCCTTCGGCGGGCACCGCTTCGGTGCTGAACAACTCTTCGGCCTGGGCATTCAATGCCTTGGCCAGTTTGAGCGCCACCGCAATGGAGGGCGAGCTCACACCTCGCTCCACCTTCGACAGGTAGCTCTTGGTCAATCCGGTTTGCCCGGCCAGCTGCTCCAGGGTTATCCCCATCTTCTTGCGCAAAATTCTCAGCTGTACCGCCATCCAACGCTGTTCCTTGAAAAATAATGACACTTGGCTTGATTATGACACAAGGTGTCATTAGGATCACTCTGTGTCCTTGAGAGTCGTTGCAGCGACTCCTTGGCAATTTGAGCTGTTTTCGACCAGGTACTGACCGTGACCACGACCATGCAGACCCCGAAGGATCAACTCGTCACCCTCGCTGAGAAGCAAATGGTGACTGCGCTGATCGATAACGAATATACCCCGAGACAGAAGCTTGCACTCACCTGCCGAATTCTTTTTGACGGCGGCCATGATTCAGGGCTGGCCGGGCAGATCACCGCCCGTGCCGAAACGCCGGGCACCTATTATACCCAGCGCCTGGGCCTGGGCTTTGACGAGATTTGCGGGTCGAACCTGCTGGTGGTCGATGAAGACCTCAAGGTGCTTAAGGGTCAAGGCATGGCGAACCCTGCCAATCGCTTTCACAGCTGGCTCTACCGGGCCCGCCCGGACGTGAATTGCATCATCCATACGCATCCACTGCACAGCGCCACTCTGTCGATGCTGGAAGTTCCGCTCGCGGTTTCTCATATGGACATCTGCCCGCTTTTCGACGACTGCGCCTTTCTCAAGGATTGGCCAGGTGTCCCGGTGGGCAATGAAGAAGGCGAGATTATTTCCAAGGCTATCGGTGACAAGCGCGCCATCTTGCTCTCCCACCATGGCTTGCTGATTGCGGGTGGTTCGATTGAAGAGGCCTGTGTGCTGGCGCTGTTGTTCGAACGTGCGGCCAGGATGCAATTGTTGGCCATGAGCGCAGGGGAAATTCGCCCCATTCCCGAAGCGTTAGGCAAAGAAGCTCACGACTGGATCTCCACCCCGAAACGTCACGGTGCTGCATTCAGCTACTACGCACGGCGCGCACTGCGTGCTCATGGCGACTGCCTGGCCTGACCGTACCTCCACTCATTCATAGAAACGGCAAAGGTGCCTGTATGTCTACTTCTGTAATTCGCGGCGTTATCGGCTACACCATCACTCCATTCGCAGTCGACGGCTCACTGGATCTGGTCGCTTTGGGGCAATCTATCGATAGACTGATCGCTTCCGGCGTGCATGCCATCGCCCCTCTGGGGAGTACCGGAGAGGGAGCTTATCTTTCGGATAGCGAATGGGAGTCGGTTGTCCGCTTCAGCCAGGAACAGATTGCGGGTCGAGTTCCGACTGTAGTCAGCGTTTCAGACCTGACCACTGCCCGTACCGTACAGCGTGCCCAACTGGCTGAATCTTGTGGTGCCACGGCTGTGATGGTGCTTGCGGTCTCTTACTGGAAGCTGACTGATGCGGAAATCGTCGATCATTTCAAGGCTGTAGGTGCAGCCATCAACATCCCGATCATGCTCTACAACAACCCAGGCACCAGCGGCACTGACCTGTCGGTCGATCTGATCCTGCGCATTCTGAGCGAAGTGAAGAATGTCACCATGGTCAAGGAAAGCACTGGCGACATTCAACGCATGCACCGCCTGTTCAAGGCCACAGATGGCAAGGTGGCCTTCTACAACGGCTGCAACCCGTTGGCCCTGGAGGCATTGATTGCCGGCGCTACGGGCTGGTGTACCGCCGCCCCCAACCTCATTCCCGAGCTGAACCTGGCGCTGTGGGATGCCGTGCAGCGTGGAAAGCTGGAAGAAGCCCGTACGCTGTTTTATCGCCAGTACGAAATGCTGGAATACATCACTCGTCGTGGCCTGCCGACCACTATCAAGGCAGGTTTGAAGATGCAGGGGCTTGACGTCGGCGGCCCCCGCCTTCCACTTCAACCGCTCGATACTCAAGGTTGCATCTTCCTGAAAGGGCTGCTGGACGAGTTGGCATCGTAGTCGCTGGTTCGACGCAGCGTATGAGGCGTTCGCTGCCTACAGGGCAGCGAGCGTTGTTATTTTCGTGATTGCGCAAGCGCGATCACCATAGACCTGAATATCTGGAAGCCGAGGGTAAAACGTTGAAAGTCCATTTCGTGATGCACGAGTCCTTCGAAGCACCCGGTGCATTTGAGGACTGGGTAAAAGCTCGCGGTTATCAAGCCACCTATTCCCGCGTCTACCAACATGATGTCCTGCCAGATACCGCAGAATCGTTCGACCTTCTGGTGGTGTTGGGTGGCCCGCAAGATCCGGCGACTACGCTGGAGCAATGCCCACATTTCAATGCCTTGGCCGAGCGGGAACTCATTAGCAAAGCCATCTCGGCCCGGCGGGCTGTGGTTGGAGTTTGCCTGGGGTCGCAATTGATCGGGGAAGCACTGGGTGCCACGTTCAACCACAGCCCCGAAAAGGAAATTGGCAAATTCCCGATTTGTTTAACCCAAGAGGGTTTGGCTAATCCGAAGTTTTCGCACTTCGGGGAAACCCTGGAAGTCGGCCATTGGCACAATGACATGCCAGGGCTCACCCTGGACGCCAGGATCATTGCGTACAGCAAGGGCTGCCCGCGTCAAATCGTTGAATACAACCATCTGGTGTACGGCTTTCAATGCCATATGGAACTCACCAAAGACGTCGTGGAACTGCTGATCCAGGCATCGGAGGCGGAACTGATAACGCTCACTGACCGGCGTTTTGTTCAGCAACCAGCCGCGTTGCGGGCTAACGATTACGATGATATGAACCAGAAGCTATTCGTATTTCTGGACAAGCTCGTTGCCGATTACCAGGCCGAGTAACGACTCAAGACAACGTCGCTGTTTGGGAGGCAGTGGCGTTTGTGTGCCAGCTACGACAGGCCGCTGTATTGAGTCGTTCTCTGCCGGTCATGGCCGTGCAAATAATCAGGCTTTGGCTGCAACGTATTCCGGGTAGTCGGTGTAACCCTTGGCAATGCGATCACTGACACCGTAGTAAGTCGCGCGGTCACCCTCTGCCAGTGGCCAGCCGTTCTGCATGCGCTCCACCAGATCGGGGTTGGCGATGTAGGCCGTACCGAAGGCGATCAAGTCGAGTTCACCTTTAACCAGTTCCGACTCAGCGAGGGCTTGGTTAAACCCACCGGCGGCCATCAAGGTGCCCTTGTAGGCTTCACGGAACGCGGCGCCGAACCCCGGCGGCGTTTCAGCGGCGACGATGGTCGGTTGGTAGTTCAGGTGGACGTAGGCCAGTTCGCGTTCATTCAGCGCTGCCGCCATGCTCATCCAGGTTTCTGCTTCACCTTCGTACACACCAAAGTCATACAGGCGGCCAAACGGCGAGAACCGTACGCCAATCTTCGAGCCGCCGATTTCGGCAGAAATCGCGTCAATGGTTTCCAGCAGAAAGCGCTGGCGATTGGCGATCGAGCCACCGTACTGGTCGGTACGGGTGTTCAAGGCGCTGCTGAGGAACTGATCGAACAGGAACCCGTTGGCGGCCATGATTTCGACACCGTCAAAACCGGCCTCCATCGCCATGCGCGCAGACTTCACAAAGTCAGCGATGACACGTTTCACTTCATCCGTTTCCAGCGCACGGGGCACGCTGGGTTGCACTGGACCGGATTCGCCAGGCTCGATCCAGGCATATACCGTGGTATCGACCGCCGGCTGAGTACCCGAAGAAACCGGAACCATGCCATGCACCGAAATATGGGACATACGGCCAACGTGCCATAACTGCGCGAAGATCTTCCCGCCCTTGGCATGCACCGCGTCGGTGACCTGACGCCAGCCTGGCAAGTGTTCGTCGGCATAAATACCCGGGGTGTACAGGTAGCCACGGGCTTCGTCGGAAATCGGCAGGCCTTCGGTGATCAGCAGACCAGCAGAAGCACGCTGTGCGTAATACAGCGCGGTGAACTCGTCAGGGATGTTGTCCAGGGTCCGGGTGCGGGTCATGGGGGCCATGACGACCCGGTTTTTCAGCGCAGTACCGGAAAGATCGTAAGGGGAGAGCAGCTTATTCATGATGAGTCTCGAAGTCGTTGACAGGTTGAAATTCAGCGTTTGATTTACGACTTATCGAATGCGTCCAGCACATGTGTGCTGTACACCAACGCGGCACCGGCGTTCATGTTGATGGCCACGCCCAGTGCTTCGGCGACTTCTTCACTGGTGACGCCAAGTTTCCTGGCTTCGGCGGCGTGGAAGGCGATGCAACCGTCGCAGCGGGTGGTCACGGCCACGGCGAGGGAGATCAGTTCCCGGGTCTTCGCGTCCAGGTGATTGGTCTTGCCGCCGGCAGCGCCGAGCGCCGCCATGCCTTTCATTGTTTCCGGAGACAGGCCGTTTAGTTCTACCAGGCGAGTATTGATGTCTTTGCGGGTTTGCTTCCAGTCTTGCATGGGATTCTCACAGGGATGGTGTTAATTGCAGTTATCTAAAACTTGCTAATAAACTACCATCCAGTTGGTAGGCAAACAATTCGAGTGGGCTGATGTTCACTATCAATGCAATTTCGCTTGACCTGCAAGCGCTTGCGGCGCGCATCGGCGAGGCCAACGATGGGGTAGTTGCTGAATGAGGTCAGTCCTTCCCGGCCATCAGGTTTGACGTATCCGAGACGCCAGCCTTTGCGGCCATTGGGTTGGACTGGAAGGTAAAGGCCGTCGCCGTCGAAAAGCTTGTAGGCGCGGTCGGTGGCCTTGGCTGAGCGGCAAGTGGCGTTGGAGAATGGGGCAGTAGTGTGCGACATAGGGGGGCTCCCTTTTGTCGAACTGACCTTTATCCCAGGCTCTACCCTTGAAACGGCTGGTACCCACCGGGATTCCACGGAACGCCAAAACGAAAAAACCCGCCTGAGAAGGCGGGTTTTTTCGGTGGTTTCAGAGATTTTGAAAGCCTTCTCTGGAACCTTGTATGGCTCCACGACCTGGACTCGAACCAGGGACCCAGTGATTAACAGTCACTTGCTCTACCAACTGAGCTATCGCGGAATGGCGCGTATCTTACTGATTCAAAAAGGGAAGTCAAGCATCGAATAACAATTGGAGCGAATCAGCGGGACGGGCGGTGGTTTAGCGGCGATTGGCGGTTACCAGGATCGCCCCAGAGGTCTACCATGGCCGCCCGGAAGTGGTGACACGCGCTGCCGGCCATTCGCCGAAAAGGTATGCGCCATGAATCATTTGACCCTCACACCTCGACACCACGGGGTGCACCCATGAGCATCTCTCAGATCAGCCTGCCCAAAGGTGTCGGCCCCCACGCCGAAAAGTTGTTCGACGCCATCACCCAGGCCGGCACCGCTGAAGCATTGAACCGCGCTGGCGGCAAGGCCGAAGGTTTCGTCCTGGGACTGGAAAGCACCAAGGCGATCAAGAGTCAGATCGCCGAATCGCTGTATGTCGCCTATGACGACGCTGCCAGCCAGCGTGCGAGCGAACTGGCTTAACCGCCGAAGGTAATCGTGGCAACCATCAGTTTGGCGTAGAGCGCCGTGGCACCCAATTGCACCAGCCACAGGGCCAGGCCGCCGAGAAACACACCGGCGGCCACTTGCATCACCAGGTTGTTGCCGCGTTTTGTCGGGGCGCGGGGGATGAAGTGATCCAGGTCATCCAGGTCATCGCGGTCAGCGCGAAGGTCATCGTTTTTCATGTGGGTTCTCGAAACATCTGGGTGAAGACAACCTGTAGGAGTTGGCTTGCCTGCGAAGAGGCCATAACGGTCAACATTGATGCTGGTGGATCGACCGCCATCGCCGGCAAGCCGGCTCCTACAGGGTAGATGTGTGCAGTTTAGAGGGGTGGGACAAGGCTTTGAGATTTATCTGCGACAAATAAAAAACGGGAAGCCCCATGGCTTCCCGTTTTTTGTATCACGACGCGATTCAGATCACCTGAACGATGGCATCCGTAACGGCCTTGATGTTGCTCTGGTTCAACGCGGCCACGCAGATGCGGCCGGTGTCCAGGGCGTAGATGCCGAACTCGTTGCGCAAGCGGTGAACCTGCTCAACGCTCAAGCCGGAGTACGAGAACATGCCGCACTGACGACCGACGAAGCTGAAATCGCGCTGAGGCGCTTTTTGTGCCAGCAGGTCGACCATCTGGGTGCGCATGCCGCGAATGCGCAGGCGCATTTCGGCCAGTTCGGCTTCCCACTGGGCGCGCAGTTCCGGGCTGTTCAGTACCGCAGCGACAACGCTGGCACCGTGGGTCGGCGGGTTGGAGTAGTTGGTGCGGATCACGCGTTTGACTTGCGACAGCACGCGCGCGCTTTCTTCTTTCGATTCGCTGACGATCGACAGGGCACCTACGCGCTCGCCGTACAGCGAGAACGACTTGGAGAACGAGCTGGAAGCGAAGAAGGTCAAGCCCGACTCGGCGAACAGACGCACGGCAGCGGCGTCCTCGTCGATGCCATCGCCGAATCCTTGGTACGCCATGTCGAGGAATGGCACGTGGCCTTTGGCTTTAACGACTTCCAGGACGTTTTTCCAGTCGGCCGGGCTCAGGTCCACGCCAGTCGGGTTATGGCAGCAGGCGTGCAGCACGATGATCGAGCCGTTTGGCAGCGCCTTCAGGTCTTCCAGCATGCCGGTGCGATTCACGTCGTGGGTCGCGGCGTCGTAGTAGCGGTAGTTCTGCACCGGGAAACCCGCGGTTTCGAACAACGCGCGGTGGTTTTCCCAGCTCGGATCGCTGATTGCCACAACGGCGTTCGGCAGCAGTTGCTTGAGGAAATCGGCACCGATTTTCAGAGCACCGGTACCGCCAACGGCCTGGGTAGTGATGACGCGGCCAGCGGTGATCAGCGGCGAGTCATTGCCAAACAGCAATTTCTGCACGGCCTGGTCGTAGGCGGCGATACCGTCGATTGGCAGGTAGCCACGGGAAACGTGTTGAGCGGCGCGAATGGTTTCGGCTTCGACAACGGCGCGCAGGAGTGGAATTCGCCCCTCCTCGTTGCAGTAAACACCGACCCCCAGGTTGACCTTGTTGGTACGGGTATCGGCGTTGAATGCTTCGTTGAGGCCCAGGATTGGATCGCGTGGTGCCATTTCGACAGCGGAGAACAGGCTCATTATTGCGGCGGCTCTGAATGGAGAGTGGAGGGACGTGTCGCGCTCCAGCCGAATGCACTAGAGCGGTGCACAAACGGGGAGCTAGTATAGAGGCCATCGGCGATGGCTGGCGACAGGCGATTCGGCTTTTCGGTTAAGTTTTTCCGATTATTTTTCGACCGTTAGTCGATTGGCCGTGTCGCAGACTTTACCGGATGTAGGACGTTTGCCTTGAAAGCGCTGGCAATCGGCTCCACATTGAGCACAATCCAGTTTTTTCCTCGGGCGACATCGGTCGTTTGCGGTCTTTCTCGTTCGTGCCGGTTTTGCCGGCAAGCGTGATTCCAGAGGTATTTCATGTCTGAATTCCAGCTAGTCACCCGTTTCGAGCCCGCCGGCGATCAGCCGGAAGCCATCCGCCTGATGGTCGAGGGCATCGAAGCCGGGCTGGCGCACCAGACGCTGCTCGGTGTGACCGGCTCGGGCAAGACCTTCAGCATCGCCAACGTGATCGCCCAGGTGCAGCGCCCGACCCTGGTGCTGGCGCCGAACAAGACCCTGGCGGCGCAGTTGTACGGTGAGTTCAAGGCGTTCTTCCCGAACAACGCGGTGGAGTATTTCGTTTCCTACTACGACTACTACCAGCCGGAAGCCTACGTGCCGTCCTCGGACACCTTCATCGAGAAAGACGCCTCGATCAACGACCACATCGAACAGATGCGTCTGTCGGCGACCAAGGCATTGCTGGAGCGCAAGGACGCGATCATCGTCACCACGGTGTCTTGCATCTACGGTCTGGGCAGCCCGGAAACCTATTTGAAGATGGTGTTGCACGTGGATCGCGGCGACCGGCTCGATCAGCGTGAATTGCTGCGACGCCTGGCCGACCTGCAATACACCCGCAACGACATGGACTTTGCCCGCGCAACCTTCCGAGTGCGTGGCGATGTGATCGATATCCACCCGGCGGAATCCGATTTCGAAGCGATCCGCATCGAGCTGTTCGACGATGAAGTGGAAAGCCTGTCGGCGTTCGATCCGCTGACCGGAGAAGTCATTCGCAAACTGCCGCGCTTCACCTTCTACCCCAAGAGCCACTACGTGACGCCACGGGAAACCCTGATGGGCGCGGTCGAAGGGATCAAGGTCGAGTTGCAGGAGCGCCTGGAATACTTGCGCTCCAATAACAAACTGGTGGAAGCCCAGCGCCTGGAGCAGCGCACCCGTTTCGACCTGGAGATGATCCTCGAACTGGGTTACTGCAACGGCATCGAAAACTACTCGCGCTATCTGTCCGGTCGCGAAGCCGGCGCGCCGCCGCCGACGCTGTATGACTATCTGCCGCCGGATGCCTTGCTGGTGATCGACGAGTCCCACGTCAGCGTGCCGCAGGTTGGCGCGATGTACAAAGGTGACCGCTCGCGCAAGGAAACCCTGGTCGAATACGGTTTCCGTCTGCCTTCGGCGCTGGACAACCGGCCGATGCGTTTTGACGAATGGGAAAGCATCAGCCCGCAGACGATTTTCGTCTCGGCGACGCCGGGGAACTACGAAGCCGAACACGCCGGGCGCGTCATTGACATGGTGGTGCGCCCGACCGGGTTGGTGGACCCACAAATCGAGATCCGCCCGGCACTGACCCAGGTCGATGACTTGCTGTCGGAAATCACCAAGCGCGTCGCAGTCGAGGAACGGGTGCTGGTCACCACGCTGACCAAGCGCATGGCCGAAGACTTGACCGATTACCTGGCCGACCACGGCGTGCGCGTGCGTTATCTGCACTCGGACATCGACACCGTGGAGCGGGTCGAGATCATCCGCGACCTGCGTCTCGGCACCTTCGATGTGCTGGTGGGCATCAACCTGCTGCGCGAAGGTCTGGACATGCCGGAAGTCTCACTGGTAGCGATCCTCGATGCCGACAAGGAAGGCTTCCTGCGGTCCGAGCGCTCGCTGATCCAGACCATTGGCCGGGCGGCACGTAACCTCAATGGCCGGGCGATTCTCTATGCCGACCGCATTACCGGTTCCATGGAGCGGGCGATCGGTGAAACCGAGCGTCGTCGCGACAAGCAGATCGCCTTCAACCTGGCCAATGGCATCACGCCCAAAGGCGTGTTCAAGGACGTTGCCGACATCATGGAAGGCGCCACCGTACCCGGTTCGCGCAGCAAGAAGCGCAAAGGCATGGCCAAGGCCGCCGAGGAAAACGCCAGGTACGAAGCGGAATTGCGCTCGCCGGGCGAGATCGCCAAGCGCATCAAAGCCCTGGAAGAGAAGATGTATGCGTTGGCGCGTGATCTGGAGTTTGAAGCGGCGGCGCAGATGCGCGACGAGATTACCAAGTTGCGCGAAAGACTTCTGACGGTCTAACACAAACCCTGTAGGAGCGAGCTTGCTCCGGGCGGCGTTCCGACGATGATCGTCAACGATAACGCTAAAAACCTGACACGCTGCGGCGTTCTCGGGTTTTTCGCGAGCGAGCTCGCTCCTACAGGTAGAGCGGTGGCTCAATGCGCTTCGCCAGCCTTCAACCCCTCCGGCAACTTCCTGGTCAGCAACACCGCCAGCATGCTGATCCCCAGCGCAATCCCGACAAAATGAAACGCATCGTTATAGGCCATGATCGACGCCTGTTGATGCGCAATTTCGCTGAGTTTGCCCAGTGCCGCCGTTTCGCTGCCCAGTCGGTCGGTCAACGAGGCGATCCGTTCAGCCACCTGCGGATTGCTCGGCACGATCGACTCACGCAGGTAGTCAAAGTAAACCTTGGTCCGCGCATCCAGCAGGGTGGCGAGCAGGGCGATGCCGATGGCGCCGCCGAGGTTGCGCAGGATGTTGAACAGGCTCGATGCCGATCCTGCATCCTGGGGCAGGATGTAGGCGGTAGCGATCAGCGAGATGGTGACCATGATCAGCGGCTGGCCCAGGGCGCGGATGATCTGGATCTGATTGAACTGCGGCCCGGCAAAGTCCGGGTTCAGCACGCCCGACGAGAAACTCGCCAACCCGAACAGCCCGAAGCCCAGCGTGCACAGCCATTTCGGCGAGACGAACTTCATCAGCTTGGGTACCAGCGGGATCAGAAACAGCTGCGGCACGCCCATCCACATGATCACTTCACCGATCTGCAGGGCGTTGTAGTTCTGGATCTGCGCCAGGTACAGCGGCAGCAGGTAGATCGAACCGTACAACCCGACCCCCATTCCGACGCTGGAAATGCTGGATAACCCGAAGTTGCGGTTGCCGAGGATGCCAAGGTTGATCAGCGGATTGGGTTTGGAAAACTGCACGATCACAAAGGTGATCAGGCTGACCAGCGCGATGCTGCCCAGGGTCACGATCAGGTTCGACTCCAGCCAGTCCTTGCGATGGCCTTCCTCCAGAAACACTTGCAAGCAACCAAGCCCGACGCCGAGGGTGAGAATGCCGGCGTAGTCGGTGCTTTTCAGTAACTCCCAGTGCGCTTCTTTCTTCTCCAGGCCGTACATCAGGCCGGCGATCATGATCAGGCCGGGCGGGATGTTGATGTAGAAGATGTATTCCCAGCCCCAGTTTTCCGTCAGCCAGCCGCCGAGGGTCGGGCCGATGGAGGGGGCGAAGGTGGCGGTCATGGCGAACATGGCCATGCCCTTGGCGCGGTGGTGTTCCGGGAGTTTGATCAGGGTCAGGGTGAACGCCAGCGGAATCAGCGCGCCGCCGGTAAAGCCCTGCAAGGCGCGAAACATGATCATGCTTTCCAGGCTCCAGGCCATGGAGCAGAGCAGGGAGGCCGCTAGAAACCCGAGGGACACCCACACGGCCAGGCGTCGCGCCGACAGCAACTGCACGAGCCAGGCAGTGAGCGGAATCATGATGATTTCCGCCACCAGGTACGAGGTGGAAATCCACGAGCCTTCTTCCAGGGTCGCCGACAGTGCGCCCTGGATGTCCTTGAGCGAGGAGTTGGTGATCTGGATGTCGAGCACCGCCATAAAGGCGCCGAGCATCACGCTCATCACCGCGATCCAGTCGCGCCGGGTCGGTTCGCCGACCGGGCGAATCAGTTGATCACCGGCCATTGGCAGCGGCGTCTTTGCTGCTCACTTTGGTGGTGGCGTCTTCAGGGGCGTCCTTGATGTTCACCTTGGCGGTCACTGACATGCCGGGACGGATCTTGCCGCGCAGCGGGTTGTCCGCGGCGAAGGTCAGTTTGACCGGAATCCGCTGCACGACCTTGGTGAAGTTGCCGGTGGCATTGTCCGGCGGTAACAGGCTGAACTGCGCGCCCGAGGCGGCGAACAGGCTGTCGACCCGGGCTTGGATCGGGGTGTCGCTGTAGGCGTCGAAGGTCAGCTCGGCTTTCTGGCCGGGCTGCATGTGGCCGATCTGGGTTTCCTTGAAATTGGCCTGAATCCAGATGTCTTCGTCCGGCACGATCGACAACAGGTAAGCGCCGGCCTGCACGTATTGGCCGTTGCGTGCAGCGCGCTGGCCGATCAGGCCGCTGATGGGCGCATGGATTTCGCTGCGGGTGAGGTTCAGCTCGGCCTGGGCCCGATCGGTTTCGGCGTTGGCAATCTGTGCGTCGAGGCGTTTGATCTCGGCGGTCAGTGCATTGACCTGCTGGCGCTGACTTTGCGCGTCGGCCTGGGCCTTGGCCAGCTGGGAGCGGGCGATGTGGGATTCGGCGGAGAGGGTGGTCACCCGCTCTTCCGAGACATAGCCGGGTTTGCGCAAGGTCTCGGCGCGGGTCAGGTCGATCTGCGAACGGCCCAGGCTGGCCTGGCTGGACGCGACTTGTGCTTCGCTGGCGGCAATCAGGCTGGCCTGCTGGGTCAGTTTGCTCTGGGCTTGCAGGCGCTCGGCCTGGCGGGTGGCCAGCACGGCATTGGCGCGGTCGACAGCGAGGCGGAAGTCGTCGCCCTCGAGTTTGATCAGCAACTGGCCTTTCTCGACATGCTGGTTGTCCTGCACCAGCACTTGGTCGATGCGCGCGCCCAATTGGCTCGACACACGGGTGATCTCGCCCTGGACATAAGCGTTGTCGGTGCTTTCATAAAAGCGCCCCTTGAAGAACCAGTGGGCAAACAGGCCCCCCGCAATCAACAGGACCATCAGCAGGAAGGTGAAGAGGCGACGCTTGAGTTGGGCAGGCATGAGGAAAACTGTAGTCGAGAAATTGTAAGAGAAGTTATCGGCAGGTGAATCTGGCATACAGCCGATAAACGGTAAATGCCGTCGGCCGATATCCGCGGCATACGGGCGTTACAGCCGCAACCTTGGCTTAAATGCCCTGTTCGCTGGAGCCGGGTGGGTGTCGCCTGTTACCATTCGCGCCTTGTTTGAACTTTGCTTTTTTCTTTTCGAGACATGCCATGACCACCGTCCGCACTCGCATCGCGCCATCGCCTACCGGGGATCCCCACGTAGGTACCGCTTACATCGCCTTGTTCAACTACTGCTTTGCCAAGCAGCACGGCGGTGAGTTCATCCTGCGGATCGAAGACACCGACCAACTGCGTTCGACCCGCGAGTCCGAACAGCAGATTTTCGACGCCTTGCGCTGGCTCGGCATCGAATGGAGCGAAGGCCCTGACGTCGGTGGCCCGCATGGTCCATACCGTCAAAGCGAGCGCGGCGATATTTATCAGAAGTATTGCCAGCAACTGGTCGACCTGGGCCATGCGTTCCCGTGCTTCTGCACCGCCGAAGAACTGGACCAGATGCGCGCCGAGCAGATGGCCCGTGGCGAAACCCCGCGCTACGACGGCCGCGCGCTGCTGCTGTCCAAGGAAGAAGTCGCCCGTCGCCTGGCGGCTGGTGAGCCCCACGTTATCCGCATGAAAGTACCGAGCGAAGGCGTCTGCGTAGTGCCGGACATGCTGCGCGGCGACGTTGAAATCCCGTGGGACCGCATGGACATGCAAGTCCTGATGAAGACCGACGGCCTGCCGACGTACTTCCTGGCCAACGTGGTCGACGATCACCTGATGGGCATCACCCATGTATTGCGCGGCGAAGAGTGGCTGCCATCGGCACCGAAGCTGATTCTGCTTTACGAGTACTTCGGCTGGGAACAACCGGAGCTGTGCTACATGCCGCTGCTGCGTAACCCGGACAAGAGCAAGCTGTCCAAGCGCAAGAACCCGACTTCGGTGACGTTCTACGAGCGCATGGGCTTCATGCCCGAAGCGATGCTTAACTACCTGGGGCGCATGGGCTGGTCGATGCCGGACGAGCGCGAGAAGTTCTCGCTGCAGGAAATGGTCGACAACTTCGACCTCAAGCGTGTGTCCCTCGGCGGGCCGATCTTCGATATCGAGAAACTGTCCTGGCTCAACGGTCAGTGGTTGCGTGACCTGCCGGTGGAAGAGTTCGCCGCGCGTGTGCAGAAGTGGGCGTTCAATTCCGAATACATGATGAAGATCGCACCGCACGTGCAGGGCCGCGTCGAAACCTTCAGCCAGGTGGCACCGCTGGCGGGGTTCTTCTTTGCCGGTGGCGTGAATCCGGATGTCAAACTGTTCGAATCGAAGAAGCTGTCGGGCGATCAGGTCCGCCAGTTGATGCAGTTGATCCTGTGGAAACTCGAAAGCCTGCGTCAGTGGGAGAAGGACAGCATCACCGCGACCATTCAGGCGGTGGTCGAGTCCCTGGAGTTGAAGCTGCGTGACGCCATGCCGCTGATGTTCGCCGCGATCACAGGGCAAGCCAGCTCGGTGTCGGTGCTCGATGCGATGGAAATCCTCGGGCCGGACCTGACCCGTTTCCGTCTGCGCCAGGCGATCGATCTGCTGGGCGGCGTGTCGAAGAAAGAAAACAAGGAGTGGGAAAAGCTGTTGGGCGCTATCGCCTAAGAGCATTTGACCTTGTGTAGGAGCTGCCGCAGGCTGAGATCTTTTGATCTTGCTTCTGAAAGCCAACGTCAAAAGATCGCAGTCTGCGGCAGCTCCTACAGGTCCGCGTTCTGTGAAAACCTCCCGATTTTTCGGGGCGAGGGCGGTAAGTGATTGTTATGTCGGCAAAAAACTTTAAATTTTTTGAAAAATAAGTTTGACAGACTTTCGATACGCCCTTAAGATTCGCCCCGTCCTCAGCGATGACATCAACGATGAGGGGCTATAGCTCAGCTGGGAGAGCGCTTGCATGGCATGCAAGAGGTCGACGGTTCGATCCCGTCTAGCTCCACCAATTTACACTTCAAGGCCTGGCCACACCGGCCTTGAAGCGATCAACACTCAGCGTTGATCAGTTGTACAGAAGGGTTTGCGTCCCCTTCGTCTAGTGGCCTAGGACACCGCCCTTTCACGGCGGTAACAGGGGTTCGAGTCCCCTAGGGGACGCCAGTTTTACAGAAGCGATGTTGCAAGATGTCGCTCCGCCGCGAGGCGAAAAATCCGGGGCTATAGCTCAGCTGGGAGAGCGCCTGCATGGCATGCAGGAGGTCAGCGGTTCGATCCCGCTTAGCTCCACCAATTTTACAGTTCAAGGTCTGGCCACACCGGCCTTGAATCGATCAGCTCTCAGCACTGATCAGTTGTATAGAAGGGTTTGTGTCCCCTTCGTCTAGTGGCCTAGGACACCGCCCTTTCACGGCGGTAACAGGGGTTCGAGTCCCCTAGGGGACGCCACGATTACCCGCTCTGCGGGATTTATAAGGGTCATTCAATTATTGAATGGCCCTTTTGTTTGTCTGGCGTTTGGCCAAATTCCTCCATTTCCAAAAAAACAGTTCTTCAGACCAGCGGTCACACCCATGACTTGCTAAAATTTATTATGAGAATAATATTTCAATCGTAATATTCGGAGGCGACGATGAACGATAAAAAAGCTCAAACCCGCGAACGCATCCTCAAGGCTGCCAGCGCAGCGCTGATTCAGCGCGGCCCGGCCGAGCCAAGCGTGGGCGAAGTGATGGGTGCGGCGGGCCTGACGGTCGGCGGCTTCTACGCACACTTCGAAAGCAAGGACGCGATGATGCTGGAGGCGTTCAAGCAACTGCTCGGTCACCGCCGCGACCTGATTGCCGACATGGACAAGGAATTGACCGGCGAAGAGCGCCGCACTCTGGTGGCAGCGTTTTACCTGTCGCGCAAGCACCGTGATTCCTCTGAATCGGCGTGCCCGATCCCGGCATCGGTCGGTGAGCTGGGGCGGCTGCCGGAAGCGTTTCGTATCGCATTGAATGAACACGTCGAAATGATGGTCGCGCAGTTGGCGGCCAGTCCTGAAGAAACCGAAAAAGCCCTGGCCGACATGGCCTTGATGGTGGGTGGGCTGGCTCTGGCGCGGGCGCTGGGGCCGGGAGAGTTGTCCGATCGATTACTGCGTGCCGCCAAATCGGCAGTGCGTTGACCTGAGGGCTGCGGCCTGAGGAGAATGCGATGAGCGCGTTAAAGTGGGTTCGTGGCGTTAATGGCACCTTGGGCTGGTTTGCCCCGAAACTGGTCGCTAGCAAAATGCGACTGGCCTTCATGACACCGCGGGATCTGCCGCCCCGTGACTGGGAGCTGCCGCTGTTGGCGAAGTCCGAGCGGATCACCTTGCGTTTCGGCCTCTCGGCGTTGCGTTGGGGGCAAGGCCCGGCCGTGTTGCTGATGCACGGTTGGGAAGGGCGGCCAACGCAGTTCGCCAGTCTGATCACGGCGTTGGTCGATGCCGGTTACTCCGTGGTCGCGCTGGATGGTCCGGCTCACGGCCGCTCGCCGGGCAGCGAGGCGAATGTGGTGCTCTTTGCGCGTGCCATGCTCGAAGCCGCCGCCGAATTGCCGCCACTGCAAGCAGTCATCGGCCACTCCATGGGGGGCGCCAGCGCCATGCTGGCGGTGCAGTTGGGCCTGCGCACGGAAACCCTGGTCAGCATCGCCGCCCCGGCGCGGATTCTGGGTGTGTTGCGTGGATTCGCCCGCTACGTCGGACTGCCACCGAAAGCCCGTTCGGCGTTCATTCGCCAGGTCGAGCAAGACGTCGGCATGCGCGCTGCGACGCTGGATGTCGCTCACTATCAGCTGGATATGCCTGGCCTGATCGTCCACGCCGAAGATGACAGCATGGTCTCGGTCAAGGAGTCTCAGCTGATCCACGAAGCCTGGTTCGACAGCCGTTTGCTGCGCCTGCAAGAGGGTGGGCATCAGCGGGTGCTGGCTGACCCTCGGGTGATTGATGGCGTGTTATCACTGCTGGCCGGTCGCCGTCTGCAATCGCGCCAATCCGCTTGAGCATCCGTTACACTGCCCTGGTCGAAATTATCTGACCAGGGAGTCGGGCATGGGCTGGGATCGGGAAACGCCATTTATCATTGATCTGCAAGTGGACGCCGAGGACATTGACGGGTTAGGGCACGCGAACAACGCGGTCTACGTGACCTGGCTCGAACGCTGTGCCTGGCGCCACTCCCAACGCCTTGGCCTGGACCTGGTCGAATACCGGCGGCTGGATCGGGCAATGGCAGTGGTGCGCCACGAGATCGATTACCTGGCGGCAGCCTATGAAGGCGATGAGCTGCAATTGGCGACCTGGATTGTCGATTGGGATCAGCGCCTGAGAATGATCCGGCATTTCCAGTTGAAGCGACCCGCCGACAATTCGACCTTGCTGCGCGCGCAAACCACCTTCGTCTGTATCGAGCTGTCGAGCGGAAAACCCAAGCGCATGCCGGCGGAGTTCATCGAGGGCTATGGCCCGGCATTGCAAATCCCGGCCTGACACGATCCTTGTAGGAGCTGCCGCAGGCTGCGATCTTTTGATCTTGATTTTCAGCAAGCCCAGAAAAAGCAAAATCAAAAGATCGCAGCCTTCGGCAGCTCCTACGGGGGTTTACCTTTTCATTGCTGAAACCCAGTAAACTGCCGCACGTTTTTCCTCGAGTGTGTTTTTCATGCAAATTGCCTTGGCGCCCATGGAGGGGTTGGTCGACGACATCCTGCGCGATGTGCTGACCCGCGTGGGTGGTATTGACTGGTGCGTGACCGAGTTCATTCGGGTCAACGACCAGTTGCTGACACCTGCCTATTTCCACAAGTTCGGCCCGGAGTTGCTCAACGGTGCCCGGACGGCCTCCGGTGTGCCGCTGCGTGTGCAACTGCTCGGTTCCGATCCGGTGTGCCTGGCGGAAAATGCCGCGCTGGCCTGCGAGCTGGGTTCTGAAGTGATCGACCTGAACTTCGGCTGCCCGGCCAAGACCGTCAACAAGTCCCGTGGCGGCGCGGTACTGCTCAAGGAACCCGAGCTGCTCAACCAGATCGTCGAACACGTCCGCCGCGCCGTCCCCGCGCACATTCCGGTCACCGCCAAGATGCGCCTGGGTTTCGACAGCCCGGACGGTTCGCTGGTGTGCGCCACGGCCCTGGCCGAAGGCGGCGCCGAACACATCGTGGTGCACGCGCGGACCAAGGTCGACGGCTACAAGCCGCCTGCGCACTGGGAGTGGATCCCTCGCGTGCAGGACGTGGTCAAGGTGCCGGTGTTCGCCAACGGCGACATCTGGAGCGTCGAAGACTGGCGGCGTTGCCGCGAGATCAGTGGCGTGGAAGACATCATGCTCGGTCGTGGCCTGGTTTCGCGCCCGGATCTCGCCCGGCAGATCGCCGCGGCGCGGGCCGGGGAGGAGGTGGTCGAGATGACCTGGGCCGAGTTGCTGCCACTGATCCAGGACTTCTGGCTGCAAGCCAAGGCGCAGATGACGCCACGCCAGTCGCCGGGTCGCCTGAAGCAATGGCTGGCGATGCTGACCCGCAATTATCCCGAGGCAGTAGAGCTTTTCACCGTGCTGCGCCGTGAGACCGAGCTGGATAATGTCTCGCATTTGCTGGGTCTGCCCGTGGCGGAAGCGGCCTGAAATTTTTTAAAAAAAGCTGAAAAAAATCTCTTGAAATGCAATCAGCGGTCCCTATTTAAGGATTACGCGATGCCGAATTCGGGTCGCGGAGACAAAAAACCTTGCTGATTGTTTTCAGGAGATTTGAATCATGGCTACTACATTTTCCCTGGCCCCACTGTTCCGTTCCTCGGTAGGTTTCGACCGTTTCAACGATCTGTTCGAGACCGCCCTGCGCAACGAGCCAGGCAGCAGCTATCCACCCTATAACGTGGAGAAACACGGCGACGATCTATACCGCATCGTCATTGCCGCGGCAGGTTTCCAGGAAGAAGATCTGGAACTCGAAGTCGAGAAGGGTGTGCTGACGATCAGTGGCGGTAAACGCGATGCGAACGAAGACGTCACTTATCTGTATCAGGGCATTGCGCAACGTGCCTTCAAACTGTCCTTCCGGCTGGCGGACCACATCGAGATCAAGGCTGCCGGCCTGAGCAACGGTCTGTTGAGCATCGACCTGCTGCGAGTGGTACCGGAAGAGGCGAAAGCCAAGCGCATCCCGATCAACGGCACGCAGAAGAAGGCTCTGCAACACTGAGTCGAGCCCGAAGCCGGGTCGTGTGATTGATCAGGTAGCCGGCCGAAATTAAAAGACCCCGACTTGTCGGGGTCTTTTTTTGACTCAAGTCCAGCCCCATGCACTGAAAAATAATCATTGCACGCCCCGTGATCGGTGGATTCCCAATGCGATGAGGTAGCGTTCCTCGATGGGACGCTTTTTGTCCCTGAAGCGACTGACCACCAGCATCAGTTGGTACTTGTCACCCGCTCGCCAGTAGGCTGTACCGCCTTTGTTGACATCGCGCAGTTGGGCTCGCCATTGCGGGGTGTCGGCGAACGATGGGAAGTCCTTGACCCGGATGGGTACCCAGCCGGCTTTACGCCATTGCTCTTGCAGATCCAGTATGACCTTGAAGGTGTCGTCGAGTAGTAGTGGCTCGATTTGCGGGGACATGCGGACACTGATGATCTTCTCTTTGTTATAAATAATCGTAAAAAATGTGGCTAGCGGGGTTACAAACCCGTACTCGGGATCCAGGAAAAGCAGACGGGCATCAGTCTTTGGAATGTTGAACGACACCTGTCCGGGAATAGCCGGACCGATGACAGCACTAGAGCGCTGGCGCATAAGCTCGTAAGGCTCGCCAATGAGTAGGGCGATTTCCGGCTCATCCGACAGGACTTGAATCGCCGCTGCTGTCAGGAGAGCCGCGACTGCGAGCACCACGACACCACGTCGCCACCCCACGCGATGCATCAAACTCATCGCACGCCCCGTGACTTACTAAGCTCCAGCGTGATGAGATAACGCTCTTCTGTGGGGCGTTTTTTATCCTTAAAGCGATTAACCACCAGCATCACTTGATACTTGTCGCTTGCAAGCCAGTAGGCAGTGCCGCCTTTGTTGACGTCCCGCAGTTGGGCGCGCCATTGGGGCGTATCGGCGAACGATGGAAACTCCCTGACCCGATTCGGCGTCCAGCCACCCTTGCGCCATTGCTCCTGTAGGTCCAGCACGACCTTGAGCGTATCGTCTAGCAGCAGGGGCTCGACTTGCGGAGACATATGGACAACATTGACTGACTCATCACCTTTGAAGCTAATGGTGAAGTAGCGCGCTAGTGGAGTTATAAAGCCATATTGAGGGTCAGCAAGACGAAGGCGAGCATCCGACTTTGGCAATCTACCCCAGAAATGCCCAGGGATGGCTGGATCAATGGCCGCACTGGAGCGTTCTCTCATGGTTTCCCAAGGCTCACCAATCACCAGTGCGATTTCCGGTTCACTTGCGCAAGCACGGAGAACTACGACTGCCAGGAGCGTGACAATAATCGACCAGGCTCGTTGCCAGCCTGTACGTCGAAGCAGGCTCATCTCACGCCTAGTCCAGCGGCGATATCCTTAATCGCTTGCTCCATTTGATGGCGATTGCTGCCCTTTAAAAGCTTGTCAAACTGCGCCGCAGCCCTGAGTACGAATGGCATGCGCTGACGAATGTCGGACAGATCCGCAACGGGGTTGTTGCCAAACCCAATAGTGCGTCCGTCATCAATGCGGCGGCACTGACTGGCCAGGGTTAGTTCAACGGCCTCAGCAGCACCGGACGGGATACCGATGACGTAAGAAAAATGGTTGCCGAGCAGCAACGAATTGAGCCGCCAGTCGCTATACATCGCGGGTTGCAAGATATTTTTCTGTTCGTGCCAAGCCAGGTGCTCAACGCTTTCGGCGATGTTGTCAGTCTCTATGGCCTCGAAGGCTTGCAGGATTTCATCGTGTTCAGTCCCGAACTTCAGCGTTTCCTGCCCCACCGGCCACAGCACCGGATGCTCACCAGTGCCATAGATGTTCTTCCGTGATTCCAGGCAAACCTTCAACGCCTCCAACCCCCGCTCCGCATAGAACACATGCAACGGGTACACATCCAGGAACAGCGTGGTATTGCCCATCGCCAGCATCTCGTGCACGAACCGGTACATCCGTTGCGCTAGGGGCAGCGCACTGTCGACCCCCCAATGGGTGAAGCCCCACACCGGGTTGTCACGGTTGGCCTGTTCGTAGTCGCGTTGGCGCTGTTCATACTCCTTTATCGTCGCCCGCTTTTCCCGCTCACTCGGGCTGAGCAAACCCACCAGTCCTTGCCTGGCGCTGTCCCTCAACTGCTGCATCGCCTCTTTTTCAGCCTGCATCTTGTCGATCGACTCGGCCGCGTGCAGCAGGCCGCAGCCGACCTGTTTCGAGGCAAAGGCCGCAAGCCCCGCCCACTGGAAACGCGGATCGTGGCGCCACAGCTGGGCGTAGGCGGCATTGATCGCCTTGTTGCGTGCCTTGGGGTCGGTGATCAGCTGGCCGCCCGGCGCCACGACGTTTTCGACCCGTTGCTGGTAGCCGCGCCAGAGGTTCTCGCAGGCCGTTCCCGGCCGTTCGCTGAAGGTCGGCGTGGCAGTCTTCGCTGTCGCAGCAGACCCGGACCGGCGAGCCGTGACCGGATGGCCGGGGGCAGGAGCTGTCGCGGGTTGCGGGACGGCCCTGGCGGCGGGGGGCGCTGAAGCAACCTTCGAGATATAACTGGTGATGAAAATCGAAGGCTCCAGCGTGGCTTTGCAGGGACAACTGCTAGCACTGTCCAATGAGCCGGCCACGAGCCTGCCGTGACTGTCCATGAATGAAACGCCACCCTCGATTTCGTAGGTTTTGTTGTCCTTGCCGCAGGACACCGGGTCCCCTGCACGAGCATGGGCGAAGCCAAACACCGTGATGCGGGTATCGCCGTCCAGCACCTCGCCGCCGCAGCTGGTCTTGTCACCCTTGCGAATGAAATATCCCTTTGCCATTGCACTAACTCCTGTCTTTTCGCGACTTGAGCGAGCCGCTCCAGTGCGCCCGCCTACGAGCAATTTGCGCCTGCCCCGAGTGAAAATGGAGGCATGACAAAGTGCGACGCACAGGGTTAACGCGGGGGAAATAAACGTAAATGGGATGTTTCCGAGATGGGTGTAGGAAATGGAGAATCAGTGGCTTTCTGCTACGGTCTTCCGGCGATAAGTTTGAAGGAAACCGTATTTTTCCAACTCGCACGCGTAATCGTTCGCGTGCATCGCGAGCAGGCTCACTCCTACAGGGGTAGTGTTATTTCAAGAGTTTTTGAAACTCTTCCACCGGCAACGGTTGACTGTGCAAATACCCTTGGTAGAAGTGACAGTCCAACCCCCGCAAGAACTCCAGCTGCTCTGCTGTTTCGACCCCTTCGGCAATCACTTTCAAGTCCAGGCTGTGGGCCATGGCGACGATGGCGCGGATGATCTCGGCGTCGTTCGGGTCGCTGGTGGCGTCGCGGATGAAGGACTGGTCGATTTTCAGGGTGTCGACCGGCAAGCGCTTGAGGTAGGTCAGCGAGGAATAGCCGGTGCCGAAGTCGTCCATGGCGAAGCTCACACCGAGTTTTTTCAGGCGGCGCATTTTGCTGATGGTGTCTTCCAGGTTCTGGATGACGATGCCTTCGGTGATTTCCAGCTTCAACAGGGAGCAGGGCAGGCCATAGCTGGACAGGCTGTTTTCGATGCGCTCGACGAAGTCGTTCTGGCGGAACTGGCGCGGGCTGATGTTCACGCACAAGCTGAATTTGTACGGGTCCACCAAGCCTTTGTCGATCAGTTGTTTGAAGGCCTGGCAGGCTTCGTCGAGGATCCAGGTACCGACCTCCAGGATCAGTCCGCTGTCTTCCAGCACCTTGATGAACTCGGTGGGCGACTGCCTGCCGAGCTCCGGATGATTCCAGCGCACCAGGGCCTCGGCACCGACGATGCGGTCGCCCCGGGCGTCGACCTGGGGTTGGTAATGCACGCGAAACTCACCCCGGGAAAGCGCCAGGCGCAAGTCGGTTTCCATGCGCAGGCGTTCGCTCGCGGCCTTTTGCATGGTGTTGTGGTACATCTGCGCGGTATTGCGCCCCGAGTCCTTGGCGCGATAGAGCGCGATGTCGGCGCGCTTGAGCAGGTCGGTCGGGGTCGAACCGTGATCGGGGATCAGCGCAATGCCGATGCTTGGCGTCACTTGCAGGCGCTGGCCGTCGAGGAACATCGGTTCGGACAGCAGTTCGCGGATGGTGTCGGCCAGTTCGCGAACCTGATCGCTGACCTCGCTGCGCGAGCCTTCGAGGCCGCTGAGCAGTATTACGAATTCGTCACCGCCCAGACGCGCAACGGTGTCTTCCATGCGCACGCTGGCCTCCAGGCGCGCGGTGATGATTTTCAGCACGGTATCGCCCACCGGATGCCCGAGGGAGTCGTTGATGTGCTTGAAATGGTCGAGGTCGAGGAACATCAGCGCGCCGCGCAGGTTATGCCGTTTGAGCAGGGCGATCTGCTGGCTCAGGCGGTCCATCAGTAATGCCCGATTGGGCAGGTTGGTCAGTGAGTCGTGGTAGGCCAGGTGGCGAATCTGCGCTTCGGCGTTTTTCAGCAGGCTGACGTCTCTCGCGGTCAACAGCAGGCAGGCGGTTTCATTGAGGGTGATCGGCTCCACCGAGACTTCGACGGTGAGCAGTTCGCCGCGCTTGTTGCGTCCGAGCATTTCCTGGTGATGAACCCGGCCCTTGATCTGCAGTTCCGCCAGCAGCGCCGAGCGTTGTTTTTCTTCAGCCCAAATCCCCACCTGATACACCGTGCGACCCACCACTTCTTCGGCGCGGTAGCCGGTCAGGCGGCAGAAGCCGTCGTTGACCTCCAGATAGCGCCCGGTGTCGCGCTCGGTGATGGTGATGGCGTCGGGGCTGGAGTGGAACGCCTTGGCGAATTTCTCTTCACTGGCCTTGAGCGCCGCTTCCGAGCGCTGTTGCTGGGTGATATCGCGCAGCGTGGTGACGATGCAGGGCTGGTCGCCGACGCTGATCTGGCGGCTGGAAATCACGCAAGTCAGGACCTGTCCGTCCTTGTGCTGGACGAGAATGGCGACGTTGTTCAGGCCTTGTTCGCGGATCACTTGTTCGATCCGTCGCAGACTTTTCGCTGAAGCGTCCCACAGGCCTATTTCGTCGGCGCTGCGGCCGATCACATCGGCGGTGCTCCAGCCGAAGGTCTGGGTGAAGCTGGAGTTGATTTCAATGAACTGGCCGCTGTCCTGGTGGGTGACGCAGATCGGATCGGGGCTGACCTGGAACAGCGTGGCGAATTTCTCTTCGGAGGCCACCAGCCGTTGTTCGCGCTCCACCTGGTCGGTGATGTCGAGCAATGTGCCGGCCATGCGCACCGGCACTCCGTTGTCATCGCGGTAGAGGCGGGCGCGGCTTTCCAGGTAGCGCGAGCTGCCGTCAGGCATTTGCACGCGGTAGGTCAATTGATAGTTGCCGGCCGGGCCTTCACGCAGGCTGCGGTAAGCGTCGCGCATGGTGTCGCGTTCTTCGCCGGGCACGCCTTCGAAAAACTCGTCGAAGGACTCGTGAAAGGGTTTGGCGTCCAGGCCGTGCAGTTGGGCGGCCCTTGCCGATCCGTAGAGCATGCCGCTGGGGATGTGCCAGTCCCAGGTACCGAGCTGAGCGGAGTCCAGGGCCAGGTCGAGGCGTTCCTGGCTGTCCTTGAGGGCATGTTCGGCGACTTTGCGTTCGGTGGTGTCCAGGAACGTGCTCAGTAGATAGGGCTGGCCTTCGAGCTCGACTTTTTGCGCGCTGAGGATACCGTCATGGATCTGGCCATTGCTGGCGCGAAACTGCACTTCCATGCTCACCAGGTCGCCTTTGGCCTTGGTGGCCCTGACCAGGTCGGCCCGTTGCTCGGGATACACCCACAGCCCCAGCTCCAGCGTGGTGCGGCCGATCGCGTTTTGCACCGGCCAACCGAACAGGCTTTCGAAATGCTGGTTGGCTTCGGAGATCAGGCCGTCCTCCTGGCGGGTCAGCAGGACCATGTTCGGGCACAGGTGGAACAGGGTGGCGAAGCGTTTTTCCGAGCTGCTCAACGCCTGTTCGCGCTGGCGCTGGTGGGTAATCTCGCGGATCACGCCGATCATCCGTGGCCTGCCGTGCTTGTCCGGCAACAGGCTGCCGTTGATTTCCAGCCAGTGCAGGCTGCCATCGGGCCAGCGGATGCGGTGATGCATCGCTTGCTCCAGGGGCGCGCCAGCGATGACCGCGTGGAAGGCGCGAAGGGTTTTCGCGCGATCTTCCGGGGGCAGCAGGTCGAGGTATTCCAGATCCCGTGGCAGCGGTTGCCGGGGATCGAAGCCGAACAGCGCCTGCGTGCCCCGGGACCAGCTGATCTGCCCGCGCTCGATGTCCCAATACCAGGCGCCCAGGCGCGCACCGTTGAGCGCGGCCAGTAATTGCGAGGCACTTTCCCAGCTCTGCTCGGAGCTTTTCGGATCAAGTGCCTGAATTCGCGGCATCGGCGGAATACGGTCTACAGATTTCGGCATTGGCAAGCCTTGGGCTGAGTTTGGGCGTTTGTTGCAGGAATTCTCGGCTCTATAGGAGTAGCACAAGTTAGCCTTGAGTCCCTGGCGGATCGAGTTGAGCGTCCAGCAAGGCCATGAAGGCCCGTGCAGCATTCGACAGCGTCCTTTCCGTGTGCAGGATATAGCCTAGCTGGCGAGTGAGCTGTATGCCCGGCAAAGGTATGCGTGCTACCTGGTCATCGAGCATGGTGCGCGGCAAAACGCTCCAGGCGAGGCCAATCGAGACCATCATCTTGATGGTTTCCAGATAGTTGGTGCTCATGGCGATGTTTGGCGTCAGGCCCTGGGCTTCGAACAGCCGTTGCACAATGTGGTGGGTAAAGGTATTGCCGCCGGGGAAGACCGCCGGGTGCCGGGCGATGTCCGCCAGGCTGACCTTGCCGTTATTGAGCAGTGAATGCTCCGGGGCGACCACGAAATCCAGCGGGTCGTCCCACACCGGGGTGGCCTTGACCAGCGCATGGGGTTCCGGTGCCAGGGTGATGACCGCCAGTTCGGCGCGGCCATGGAGAATTTCCTCGTAGGCCACTTCCGAATCGAGGAACTGAATATCCAGCGCCACCTGTGGGTAGCGTCGGGTGAACTCCCTTAATAAGGGCGGCAAACGGTGCAGGCCGATATGGTGACTGGTGGCCAGGGTCAGACGGCCGGTCACCTCGCCCGTGAGGTTGGTCAAGGCGCGGCGCGTATCATCGAGGACATTGAGAATCTGGTAGGCCCGCGGCAGCAGGGCGCGCCCGGCCTCGGTCAGGCTCACCTCACGACCCAGGCGATCGAACAGCCGCACCTTCAATTGCTGCTCCAGCCCGGCGATGCGTTTGCTGATGGCCGGTTGGGTCAGGTGCAGCCGTTCGCCGGCACCGGAGAAACTTCCGGTCTCGGCGATGGCAATAAAGGCATTGAGGTTGGCCAGGTCCATGGTTGTATTCCAGTTGGTTATCCAAAGCATAAAAAATATGAATTTGAGTTATTTAATGTAACCCCATAGGATCAGCCTCACAAGCCAGAGGGTTATTGAAAACTTTCAAGATCCGGGGCATAGAAACAAGCTGATGAGGAACCGTCTGATGGCCGGCAAAACGCTCTACGACAAGCTCTGGGATTCGCATTTGGTCAAGCAGCGCGACGATGGCTCTGCGCTGATCTACATCGACCGTCACATCATCCACGAAGTGACCTCGCCGCAAGCCTTCGAAGGCCTGCGTCTGGCCGGGCGCAAGCCATGGCGCATCGATGCCAATATCGCGACCCCGGACCACAACGTACCGACCACGCCGGAGCGCAAGGGCGGCATCGACGCCATCGTTGACCAGGTCTCGCGTCTGCAAGTGCAGACCCTCGACGACAACTGCGATGAATACGGCATCGTCGAGTTCAAGATGAACGACGTTCGCCAGGGCATCGTCCACGTCATCGGCCCAGAGCAGGGCGCAACCTTGCCGGGCATGACCGTGGTCTGCGGTGACTCCCACACCTCGACCCACGGCGCATTCGGCGCATTGGCTCACGGTATCGGTACGTCCGAGGTCGAGCATGTGCTCGCCACCCAGTGCCTGGTCGCCAAGAAAATGAAAAATATGCGGGTAACGGTCGAAGGCCAGTTGCCGTTCGGCGTCACCGCCAAGGACATCGTGCTTGCCGTGATCGGCAAGATCGGCACCGCCGGCGGTAACGGCCACGCTATCGAATTCGCCGGCAGCGCGATTCGCGACCTGTCCGTCGAAGGCCGCATGACCATCTGCAACATGTCCATCGAGGCCGGCGCTCGCGTAGGCCTGGTGGCTGCGGACGAAAAAACCGTGGCTTACGTCAAGGGCCGTCCTTTCGCCCCGAAAGGCGCGGAATGGGACCTGGCCGTTGAAGCCTGGAAAGACCTGGTTTCCGATGTCGACGCTGTCTTCGACACTGTTGTCGAACTCGATGCAGCCGATATCAAGCCACAAGTCAGTTGGGGCACCTCGCCGGAAATGGTATTGGCGGTTGATCAGAACGTGCCGGATCCTGCCAAGGAAATGGACCTGGTCAAGCGCGACTCCATCGTCCGTGCCTTGAAATACATGGGTTTGACCGCCAACCAGGCGATCACCGACATTCAACTCGACCGCGTGTTCATCGGTTCCTGCACCAACTCGCGGATCGAAGACTTGCGTGCGGCGGCCGTGATCGCCAAGGGCCGCAAAGTGGCCTCGACCATCAAGCAGGCCATCGTCGTGCCGGGCTCGGGTCTGGTGAAGGCCCAGGCCGAAGCGGAAGGCCTGGACAAGATTTTCCTCGAGGCCGGTTTCGAATGGCGCGAGCCGGGTTGCTCGATGTGCCTGGCGATGAACCCGGACCGTTTGGAGTCCGGCGAGCATTGCGCTTCGACCTCCAACCGTAACTTCGAAGGCCGTCAGGGCGCCGGTGGCCGTACTCACCTCGTCAGCCCGGCCATGGCCGCCGCAGCCGCGGTGAACGGTCGTTTCATCGACGTCCGTGAATTGATCTGAAGGAGCACAGCATGAAAGCTTTTACCCAGCACACTGGACTTGTCGCGCCTTTGGATCGTGCCAACGTCGACACCGACCAGATCATCCCGAAGCAGTTCTTGAAGTCGATCAAGCGCACGGGTTTTGGCCCGAACCTGTTCGATGAATGGCGTTACCTGGATGTGGGCCAGCCTTATCAGGACAACTCCAAGCGCCCGCTGAACAAGGACTTCGTCCTCAACGCCGAGCGCTACCAGGGCGCCAGCGTGTTGCTGGCCCGAGAGAACTTCGGTTGCGGCTCCAGCCGCGAGCACGCGCCGTGGGCGCTGGAAGAGTACGGTTTCCGCAGCATCATCGCGCCGAGCTATGCCGACATCTTCTTCAACAACAGCTTCAAGAACGGCTTGCTGCCGATCATCTTGAGCGATGCCGAAGTCGATGAGCTGTTCCAGCAGGTCGAGGCCAATCCGGGCTATCAGTTGCAGGTCGATCTGCAAGCCCAGACCGTGACCCGCCCTGACGGTAAGGTGCTGAGCTTCGAAATCGATGCCTTCCGCAAGCATTGCCTGCTCAACGGCCTGGACGATATCGGCCTGACCTTGCAGGACCATGAGGCAATTGCGACGTTTGAGGCCAAGCACCGGGCGAGTCAGCCGTGGTTGTTTCGCGACGCGTGATTTTGCGTAAGGCGTAATGACGCCATCGCGAGCAGGCTCGCTCCTACATTTGAAATGCGATCCCCTGTAGGAGCGAGCCTGCTGGCGATGAGGTCCGAATGAACACCACAAGACTCATCCCCAAAAGGAAGTCCCCATGACCAGCACCGCCCAGCACACCCAGGTAGTCCAAAAGCAATTCGGTGAACAGGCTTCGGCCTACCTGAGCAGCGCCGTCCACGCTCAAGGCACTGAATTCGCGCTGCTACAGGCCGAACTGGCCGGGCAGGGCGATGCCCGGGTCCTGGATCTGGGCTGCGGTGCCGGCCACGTGAGTTTTCACGTAGCCTCATTGGTGAAAGAAGTGGTGGCCTACGACCTGTCGCAGCAGATGCTCGACGTGGTGACCGCTGCCGCTGTCGATCGTGGCTTGAGCAACGTGTCCACGGTCAACGGTGCCGCCGAGCGGCTGCCGTTCGCCGATGGCGAATTCGATTTCGTCTTCAGCCGTTATTCGGCGCACCATTGGAGCGATCTGGGCGTGGCGTTGCGGGAAGTGCGCCGGGTGTTGAAACCGGGCGGTGTGGCGGCGTTCGTCGACGTGTTGTCACCGGGTAGCCCGCTGTTCGACACTTACCTGCAAAGCGTCGAAGTGCTGCGCGACACCAGTCATGTGCGCGATTATTCCGCCGGCGAGTGGTTGCGCCAGGTCAGCGAGGCGGGGCTGCACACCCGCAGTACCACTCGTCAGCGCCTGCGTCTGGAGTACAACAGCTGGGTCGAGCGCATGCGCACACCTGAAGTGATGCGCGCGGCGATCCGCGAGTTGCAGCAGTCGATGGGCAATGAAGTACGCGAATATTTCGAGATTGAGACCGATGGTTCGTTCAGTACGGATGTGCTGGTACTGATGGCAGAACGATAGGCGCTGAGCGATAGAATTTTTCCGGGAGCGCCCCAGGGCGCACCGACTGATGACATGAGGAAAGCATGAGCAAGCAGATTCTGATTCTCCCAGGTGACGGTATTGGCCCGGAAATCATGGCCGAAGCGGTCAAGGTTCTGGAGCTGGCCAGTGACAAGTTCGCCCTGGGCTTCGAACTGAGCCACGACGTGATCGGCGGCGCTGCCATCGACAAGCACGGCGTGCCCCTGGCCGACGAAACCCTGGAACGTGCCCGTGCGGCCGACGCCGTGTTGCTGGGTGCCGTTGGCGGCCCGAAATGGGATGCCATCGAACGTGACATCCGCCCTGAGCGCGGTCTGCTGAAAATCCGTGCGCAACTGGGCCTGTTCGGCAACCTGCGCCCGGCGATCCTGTACCCACAACTGGCCGAGGCTTCCAGCCTGAAGCCGGAGATCGTTTCCGGGCTGGACATCCTGATCGTGCGCGAGCTGACCGGCGGTATCTACTTCGGCGCGCCTCGTGGCACCCGCACTCTGGAAAACGGCGAGCGTCAGTCCTACGACACCCTGCCGTACAGCGAAAGCGAAATCCGTCGTATCGCCCGTGTCGGTTTCGACATGGCCATGGTCCGCGGCAAGAAGCTGTGCTCGGTAGACAAGGCCAACGTACTGGCCTCCAGCCAGCTGTGGCGTGAAGTGGTCGAGCAAGTGGCCAAGGATTATCCTGAAGTCGAACTGAGCCACATGTACGTCGACAACGCCGCCATGCAGCTGGTGCGCGCGCCGAAGCAGTTCGACGTGATCGTCACCGATAACATGTTCGGCGACATCCTGTCCGACCAGGCCTCGATGCTCACCGGTTCCATCGGCATGCTGCCGTCGGCGTCCCTGGACACCCACAACAAAGGCATGTACGAACCGTGCCACGGTTCGGCGCCGGACATCGCGGGCAAAGGCATTGCCAACCCGCTGGCGACCATTTTGTCGGTGTCGATGATGCTGCGTTACAGCTTCAACCAGCAGGCTGCAGCCGATGCCATCGAGAAAGCGGTGAGCCTGGTGCTGGATCAGGGCTTGCGCACGGGCGACATCTGGTCGGCCGGTTGCACTAAAGTCGGTACGCAGGAAATGGGTGACGCAGTAGTCGCCGCGCTGCGGAATCTGTAATCTCTCGGGCCCGCTGCCAAATTCAAGACAGGGCAGCGGTCCACATTTCAAGAAGGTGTAGTTGCGATGAAACGTGTAGGTCTGATCGGTTGGCGCGGTATGGTCGGTTCCGTGCTCATGCAGCGGATGCTGGAAGAGCAGGATTTCGATCTTATCGAGCCGGTGTTTTTCACCACTTCCAATGTCGGTGGCCAAGGCCCGTCCGTGGGCAAGGACATTGCTCCGCTCAAGGACGCTTACAGCATTGAAGAGCTGAAAACCCTCGACGTGATTCTGACCTGCCAGGGTGGCGACTACACCAGCGAAGTCTTCCCCAAGCTGCGTGAAGCCGGCTGGCAGGGTTACTGGATCGACGCCGCTTCCAGCCTGCGCATGCAGGATGACGCGGTGATCGTTCTGGACCCGGTCAACCGCAAGGTGATCGACCAGCAGCTGGACGCGGGCACCAAGAACTACATCGGCGGCAACTGCACCGTCAGCCTGATGCTGATGGGTCTGGGTGGCCTGTTCGAAGCCGGTCTGGTGGAGTGGATGAGCGCCATGACCTATCAGGCGGCCTCCGGTGGCGGGGCGCAGCACATGCGTGAGCTGATCAAGCAAATGGGGGTGACCCACGCCGCTGTCGCCGATCAACTGGCCGATCCGGCCAGCGCGATCCTCGACATCGACCGTCGTGTTGCCGAAGCCATGCGCAGTGACGCGTACCCGACCGAAAACTTCGGCGTACCGCTGGCCGGCAGCCTGATCCCGTGGATCGACAAGGAACTGCCGAACGGCCAGAGCCGCGAAGAGTGGAAGGCCCAGGCCGAGACCAACAAGATCCTCGGTCGCTTCAAGAGCCCGATCCCGGTCGATGGCATCTGCGTGCGCATCGGCGCCATGCGCTGCCACAGCCAGGCGCTGACCATCAAGCTGAACAAAGACGTGCCGATCGCTGATATCGAAGGGTTGATCAGCCAGCACAACCCTTGGGTCAAGCTGGTGCCGAACAACCGCGAAATCAGCATGCAGGAGCTGAGCCCGACGAAAGTCACCGGTACCCTGAACGTGCCGGTTGGCCGTCTGCGCAAGCTGAACATGGGTTCGCAGTTCGTCGGCGCGTTCACCGTTGGCGACCAGTTGCTGTGGGGCGCGGCCGAACCGCTGCGCCGCATGCTGCGGATCCTGCTCGAGCGTTGATCGGTTGATGCAATGAAAGAACCCGTGCCTTGAGAGAGGTGCGGGTTTTTTTATCCTTGTAGGAGCGAGCTTGCTCGCGATGAGGCCGGCACGAACACCACAAATCTCCCGCCGAATTGCCTGCATCCCCCCCCACCCGGTAAAGTGCCGCTCCCCCCGTTTCGCCAGAGGTCAAACCCATGAGCCAGTCCATTGATATTGCCGTGATCGGCGCCACCGGTACTGTCGGCGAAACGCTCGTGCAGATTCTCGAAGAGCGCGATTTCCCGATCGGCACCCTTCATTTGTTGGCCAGCAGCGAATCGGCTGGCAGTTCCGTACCGTTTCGCGGCAAGAACGTGCGGGTGCGGGAAGTCGATGAGTTCGACTTCAGCAAGGTGCAATTGGCTTTCTTTGCGGCCGGCCCGGCCGTTTCGTTGAGTTTTGCTTCCCGCGCGACCGATGCCGGATGCTCGGTGATCGATCTCTCCGGTGCCTTGCCGGCCGAAAAGGCGCCGCAGGTCGTGCCTGAGGCCAACGCTCAGGTGTTGGGCGGCTTGAAAAAACCGTTTCAGGTCAGCAGTCCAAGTCCGTCAGCCACCACGCTGGCGGTAGTGCTCGCGCCGCTCATGGATTTGCTCGATTTACAGCGCATCAGCCTGACCGCCAGCCTGGCGGTATCGGCCCAGGGCCGCGAAGCCGTGAGCGAGCTGGCGCGGCAGACCGCCGAGCTGCTGAATGTGCGGCCGCTGGAGCCGAAATTCTTTGATCGGCAGATGGCCTTCAACCTGTTGGCCCAGGTCGGCAAACCGGATGAGCAAGGTCATACGTTGCTGGAAAAGCGCCTGGTGCGTGAGCTGCGCCAGGTCATGGCGCGGCCGTCATTGAAGATTTCCGTCACATGCATTCAAGCCCCGGTGTTTTTTGGCGATAGCTATAGCGTGACCCTGCAGTCCGCGAGTGAAATCGACCTGGCGAAAGTCAATGCGGCCTTGGAAGACGCACCCGGCATCGAGCTGGTGGAGGCCGGTGATTACCCGACCCCGGTGGGCGATGCGGTAGGGCAGGATGTGGTCTACGTCGGTCGGGTTCGCCAGGGTATCGACGACCCGTCGGAACTTAATGTGTGGCTGACGTCAGATAACGTACGCAAAGGCGCCGCGCTCAACGCGGTGCAGCTGGCCGAGTTGTTGCTTAAAGACCTGCTGTAAAAGATACTTTGCAACAATTTGTCGAATGATTACGCGCGACGACCCTCGCCGTTGCGCGCAATGCCTTACGGCAGCGACTATCAATATCTTCTCGCTGGCCGAGGAATGTTCAAACTAAGGAAGAGCTAATGGTTCAAGTTCGCAAACTGGTGTTAGCAATAGCGGCCGCCTCGGCGCTGTCCTCCGGTATGGCGCATGCCCTCGGGCTCGGGGAGTTGACCCTGAAATCGACGCTCAACCAGCCATTGGTAGCGGAAATCGAGCTGCTCGATGTCAAGGATCTCACCGCTGCCGAAGTGGTGCCGAGCCTGGCTTCACCAGACGACTTCGCCAAGGCCGGTGTCGACCGCCAAGCGTTTCTGAACGACTTGACCTTCACCCCGGTGCTAAACGCCAGCGGCAAAAGCATCCTGCGCGTGACCTCCAGCAAGCCACTCTCCGAACCCATGGTGAAATTCCTGGTTCAGGTCATGTGGCCGAACGGTCGTTTGCTGCGCGACTACAGTGTGCTGCTCGATCCGTCCAAATTCTCGCCGCAGACCGCTGAAGCGGCGGCGCAACCAACGTCAACGGTTGCCGCGCCCGTCACCGGTGCGACCAAAGCGTCCCAATACACCACCACACCGCGCGATACCCTGTGGGAAATCGCCGCGAAGGCGCGTAATGGCGGATCGATCCAGCAAACCATGCTCGCCATCCAGGCGCTGAACCCGGACGCCTTCATTGACGGCAATATCAACCGCTTGAAAACCGGCCTGGTGCTGCGCCTGCCGGACCAGGCGCAAAGCGCCGGCCTGCCGCAACCCAAGGCCATTGCCGAAGTGGCCGCGCAAAACAAGGCCTGGCGTCAGGGTCGTCGTTATGTGGCGAAACCCGGGGCAGGAGAGCAACAGCTCGACGCCACCAACCGCGCACGCACCGATGGTGCTCCGGCTCAAGCCGCCACCGACAAACTGAGCCTGGTTTCTGCCGAGTCCGGCAAGAACCGTGGCAAAGGACCTGCCGGCGATGCCCGGGCCCTCAGCAACAAGCTGGCGGTGACCCAGGAAAGCCTCGACACCAGTCGTCGTGATAACGCCGAACTGAAAAGCCGCATGGCCGACCTGCAAAGCCAGGTGGACAAGCTGCAGCGCCTGATCGAGCTGAAGAACAACCAATTGGCCAAGTTGCAGGTCGAGGGCGCAAATGGCGCCCCAGCTGCTGCGACGGCTCCGGCAATGTCGGCCGAACTGGCTGCCAACCCGGGGGCAGCGCCTGCTCCGGCTGACACTGCGCCAGCGCCCGAGGCAGCTCCAGCGCCGGCCGGGCAGCCCCTTGAGGCGACACCAGCGACGTCCGACGATCAGAAGTTCAATGAGTTGCTGACCAATCCGGTGCTGCTGGGCCTGGTGGGTGGCGGTGCGGTGATTCTGCTGCTCTTGCTGCTGTTGCTGGCGCGCCGCCGCAAAGCCCGGCAAGAAGCCGAAAAGCATATGCGCATGGCCCGTGCCTTGGCTGAAGAACAGCCGTTCTCGGCCGATTTCGACTTGCCGGAAAGCAGCTTCGAAGGCCTGGAAGTTCCACTGCCGAGCGCGAAGCTGGCGACTGCTCCGACGCCTGCTCCCGCGCCAGCGCCGGTAGTCGCTCCGGTCGTGATGACCACGCCGATTGCCGCGCCATTGGTGGCGCCGGCTGCCGAGCGTTCCGATGATGTGTTGAGCCAGGCTCAGTCGCACATCAATGCCGGTCGCTTGAACCAGGCTGCCGCGTTGCTGGAGGATGGCGTCAAGCAAGAGCCTCAGCGCAGCGATTTGCGCTTGAAACTGATGGAGGTCTACGGACAGCAAGGCGATCGCGATGCGTTCGTCGGCCAGGAGCGTCAGTTGGTGGCCAATGGCGACAACTTCGCCAAGGTTGAAAAACTCAAAAGCCGTTTCCCGGCCATGGCGCTGGTGGCTGCCGGTGGCATCGCCGCAGCCGCCGTTGCCGCCGAGCTGGATGCGCAATACGTCAAGGATCTGTTGCTCGATGAGCCGCAAGCGCCGGCGCCAGAGCCAGAACCAGCGACGTTCGGGGATGATCTCGACAGCGCCTTCGACCTGAGCCTGGATGATCTGGACGCGATCACGCCTGTGGCGCCTGCACCTGCGCCGGAGCCTGAAGTGGCGGCGCTGGCAGACCTGGACGAATTCCCGCTGGATGACGATCTGAGTTTTGAGTCGGTGTTGCAGCAGCAGACTGAAATCAAGGAAAACCTCGACGATCTGTCGGACTTCGACCTGGACCTGGATCTCGGCGCAGAACCGTTGCCGGCGATACTGGCTGAAGACGATTTCCTGCTGGATCTGGACGAAGGCGTGAAGGATTTTCCGGTCGCCGAAACCCCGGCTGTTCCTGAGGTCGCGCTGGATGATCTGGATTTGCCGGCCGATTTCGATCTGTCACTGGCCGATGAAATGAACGCACCGGACGCGTTCGCGGCAGAGCTGGATGATGTCAACGCCGAACTGGAGAGCTTGTCCAGCAGCATCGGCGAGCCGACCTTCACCGAAGCGGATGCCGCACTGGGTGACGATGATGACTTCGACTTCCTCTCGGGCACTGACGAAGCCGCCACCAAGCTCGATCTGGCTCAGGCCTATATCGACATGGGCGACAGCGATGGCGCTCGCGACATCCTCAATGAGGTGGTGAGCGAAGGCAGTGCCGAGCAGAAGAGCGAAGCCGAGGAAATGCTTTCGCGCCTGGCTTGAGTGATTGGTAGGTTGTAAAAAGAGCGGCAGCCCATTGAGGCTGCCGTTTTTGTTTGGCTGGTGTGCGTTGGTGACTGTGAAATTGCTTTCGTCGGATCGCCGCCCGGACCAAGCCCGCTCCTACAGGGTTCTGTGGGCGACATAAATCACTGTAGGAGCGGGCTTGCCCGCGAAAGGGCCGGTGCAGTCAATGGAGATCCCTCTGGCATCCCCGCCCGGCGGCCTTATAATGCCCGCCTTTGGTACATCAGCAGGCTGTCCCTCCTTGGCAAATATAGATAACCCGGCCGCCGAAATGGCTGCCGACGGCTTTTTCCGCATCGCGCTGGGCGTCGAATACAAGGGCTCGCGCTACCGCGGCTGGCAGCGCCAGGCGTCCGGGGTGCTCACCGTGCAGGAAACCCTCGAAAACGCCTTGTCCAAAGTCGCCGATTCACCCGTTTCGCTGATGTGCGCCGGGCGTACCGATGCCGGGGTGCATGCCTGCGGACAGGTGGTGCATTTCGACACCCGGGTCGAGCGTTCGATGAAGGCCTGGACCATGGGCGCGAACATCAACTTGCCCCACGACGTCAGTGTCAGTTGGGCCAAGGTCATGCCGGCGCATTTCCATGCACGGTTCAAGGCCATCGCCCGGCGTTATCGCTATGTGATCTACAACGATCAGATCCGCCCGGCGCACCTGAACGAAGAAGTGACCTGGAATCACCGTCCGCTGGACGTCGAGCGCATGGCCGAGGCCGCCCAGTACCTGCTCGGCACCCATGATTTCAGCGCTTTTCGCGCCGGTCAGTGCCAGGCCAAGTCGCCGATCAAGGAGCTGCACCACCTGCGCGTCACCCGTCACGGCAAGATGATCGTGCTGGATATTCGCGCCAGCGCCTTCCTGCATCACATGGTGCGCAACATTGCCGGCGTGCTGATGACCATTGGTGCCGGTGAGCGTCCGGTGGAGTGGATGAAAGAGGTGCTGGAGAGCCGGATTCGCCGGACCGGTGGCGTGACGGCGCATCCGTTCGGGTTGTATCTGGTGCAGGTCGAATACCGTGACGAGTTCCAATTGCCCGAGCGTTACATCGGTCCACACTTCCTGACCGGTTTCTCGGAACTTGGCGGCTGACGCCCTCGAATGCTTTTGTTACCATCCGGGACTTTCCCGGATTTGTCTTGGAGTTGTGTCGACATGTCAGCCGTTCGCAGCAAGATCTGTGGGATTACCCGCATAGAGGATGCGTTGGCAGCCGTCGAGGCCGGGGCGGATGCCATCGGATTCGTGTTCTACGCCAAAAGCCCCCGTGCGGTGACGTTCCAGCAGGCGCGCTCGATCATCAAGGCGCTGCCGCCGTTCGTGACCACCGTGGGCTTGTTCGTCAATGCGAGCCGTTGCGAACTGGGTGAGATTCTCGACGCGGTGCCCCTGGACCTGCTGCAATTTCACGGCGATGAAAGCGCGGCCGAGTGCGAAGGTTGGCATCGCCCGTACATCAAGGCGCTGCGGGTCAAGGCGGGTGATGACATCGCCGCGGCCTGTGATGCCTATGCCAGTGCCAGCGGGATCTTGCTCGATACCTATGTCGAAGGCGTTCCCGGAGGAACCGGCGAGGCATTTGACTGGTCACTGATACCGCAAGGCCTGAGCAAGCCGATCATTCTGGCGGGCGGTCTGACGCCGGATAACGTCGCCGAAGCGGTTGCGCGCGTCCGGCCTTATGCCGTGGATGTCAGCGGCGGGGTAGAGGCGAGCAAGGGCATCAAGGATCACGCAAAGATTCAGGCATTTATCAAAGCGGTACGTGGTAGCACCTGTTGATGTGACGGCTGGCAGACTGCCGCCGTCCACTGCACTGTACAAAGCGGATGCACTGCACACAGCAGGCAGTTCCGAGGGTTTGTGGTTGCACGCAGGTCATGTTTCGCGCTGACCGTGGCAGTCCATCACCCCTCTTCGCACACATGAATTTAGCGCTAGGGCATACACGGGGCCGCGAACCAGAGCGTTCGGGCCGCCGGTACTGGAGAAAGAAAGCATGAGCAACTGGTTAGTAGACAAACTGATCCCTTCGATCATGCGTTCCGAGGTCAAGAAGAGCTCGGTGCCTGAAGGTCTTTGGCACAAATGCCCGTCTTGCGAGGCTGTGCTTTATCGTCCGGAGCTGGAAAAGACCCTGGACGTTTGCCCCAAGTGCAACCATCACATGCGTATCGGCGCCCGCGCCCGTATCGACATCTTCCTCGACGTTGAAGGTCGTAACGAGCTGGGTGCAGACCTGGAGCCGGTTGACCGTCTGAAATTCCGCGACGGCAAGAAGTACAAGGACCGCCTGACCGCTGCACAAAAGCAGACCGGTGAGAAAGATGCGCTGATTTCCATGAGCGGTACCTTGCTGGGAATGCCGGTCGTGGTTTCGGCGTTCGAGTTTTCCTTCATGGGCGGTTCGATGGGCGCCATCGTCGGCGAGCGTTTCGTTCGCGCTGCCAACTACGCCCTGGAAAAACGTTGCCCGATGATCTGCTTCGCGGCTTCCGGCGGTGCGCGGATGCAGGAAGCGCTGATTTCCCTGATGCAAATGGCCAAGACCTCCGCGGTGCTGGCGCGTTTGCGTGAAGAAGGCATCCCGTTCATCTCCGTGCTGACCGATCCGGTCTACGGCGGCGTTTCCGCCAGTCTGGCGATGCTGGGCGACGTGATTGTCGGTGAGCCGAAGGCGTTGATCGGTTTTGCCGGTCCGCGTGTAATCGAGCAAACCGTGCGTGAAAAACTGCCGGAAGGCTTCCAGCGCAGCGAGTTCCTGCTGGAGCACGGTGCCATCGACATGATCATCGATCGTCAGGAGCTGCGTCCGCGTCTGGGCAACCTGCTGGCGCAAATGATGGGTCTGCCAACGCCGCAGTTCGTGGCTGCCCCTATCGAGCCGATCGTGGTTCCACCGGTACCCGCCAGCCTATGACCCAACGTACCCTTGGCGAATGGCTCGCCTACCTCGAGCAGTTGCACCCTTCGGCCATCGACATGGGCCTGGAGCGGTCGCAGCAGGTAGCGTCCCGCATGGGATTGGGCAAGCCGGCGCCGCGGGTGATTACGGTCACCGGGACCAACGGCAAGGGTTCCACCTGTGCGTTCGTGGCGTCCTTGCTGCGGGCCCAGGGCTTGAAAGTGGGGGTTTACAACTCCCCACACCTGCTGCGTTACAACGAGCGGGTACAGCTCAATGGCGTCGAAGCCACGGATGCCGAGCTGTGCGAGGCCTTTGCTGCGGTAGAGGCCGGGCGCGGTGATACTTCCCTGACTTACTTCGAAATGGGCACCCTGGCGGCGTTCTGGCTGTTCCAGCGCTCGGGGCTCGATGCTGTGGTGCTGGAAGTCGGTCTGGGCGGTCGCCTGGATACGGTCAACGTGGTGGACGCCGACGTGGCGCTGGTCACCAGTATTGGCGTCGATCATGCGGATTACCTCGGTGATACCCGAGAGTCCGTGGCCTTCGAGAAGGCCGGTATTTTCCGTCAGGGCGCGCCTGCGCTCTGCGGCGATCTGAATCCTCCACAACCGTTGCTGGACAAGGCGCGCGAGCTCAAGTGCCCGTTTTTCCTGCGTGGGCGCGATTTTGATCTCGGCATGACCGATCACAATTGGCAGTGGCGCGGTGTCGATGCGCAAGGGCGCGCGGTTGAACTGCGCGACCTGCCACTGCTCGATCTGCCGATGGAAAACGCTGCGCTGGCGTTGCAGGCGTACCTGCTGCTTGGCTTGCCTTGGGTGGATGCGCAGATAATCGAGGCGCTGCGGGCAACGAAGGTGGTCGGTCGTCTGGATCGCCGTGAGTTCGAGTGGCAAGGCAAGCGCTTGAATCTATTGCTGGATGTGGGGCATAACCCGCATGCGGCGGAGTATCTGGCGCGTCGTCTGGCCAGTCGCCCGCCGGTCGGCAAGCGTCTGGCGGTGTTCGGTCTGTTGGCGGACAAGGATCTGGATGGTGTTGTCGGCGAATTGAATGCTAGTGTCCAGCACTGGGCCGTTGCACCTCTGGATTCGCCTCGGGCGCGTTCGGTCGCGGATCTGCACGATGCGTTGCAAGGTCTTGGTGCGTCGGTCACGTCATACGGCAGTGTCGCGGCCGCCCTGGAAGGGCAGTGCGCGCAGGCCACGAGCAACGACGAAATCCTGTTGTTCGGATCATTTTATTGTGTCGCCGAGGCCCTTGAATGGCTGGCCCGGCGCTCCACGGAGGACGCGGCGAATGGCATTGCTGGATAAGGCATACAAGCAGCGCATGGTTGGCGCCCTGGTGTTGGTCGCGCTGGCGGTGATTTTTCTGCCGATGCTGTTTTCCCGCCAGGACGAACAGCGCCAGGTGACGGTCCAGGCGCCCGCGGCTCCGCAGGCGCCTGCGATGCCCCAGGTACAGGTCGAGCCCGTGGTGGTGCCCGAGCCGCAAGCATTGCCTCAGGAACCCGTGCCGAGCGATGAGGAAATCGCCCAACAGGAATCGGCGGTGCCAACTGCGCCGGTAGCGCCTGCGGCTCCAGCGCCAGCAGCCAAGCCGGCTGCGCCTGCGCTGATCCCGGCTTTGGCGGCCAAACCTGCGACAGCGCCTGCCCAGCCGATCACCGCGGCACCGGGCAAGCCGGACACCACGCAAAGCCGTGTCGATGCCAATGGCTTGTCTGTCAGTTGGTCGGTGCAACTGGCCAGCCTGTCGAGTCGTGAAAGCGCGGAAAAACTTCAGAAAACCCTGCGCAGCCAGGGTTACAACGCCTATATCCGTACCGCCGATGGCAAAAACCGGGTGTTTGTCGGGCCGCTGATCGAGCGCGCCGAAGCCGACCGGCTGCGTGACTTGCTGAACCGCCAGCAGAATCTCAAGGGGTTTGTGGTGCGCTTTCAGCCGGAACGTGGCTAAAACTATCGCCCCGATATGAAATGCACTGGCAATAGCAGCTTACCGATAAGCACGGGCTCTGCTAAAATGCGCCGCCTTATCCGTCTGTAGGCTGCACTGTGCCATTTACCTGGGTTGACTGGGCGATCGTAGCGATCGTCGCCATCTCCGCATTGATCAGTCTGAGCCGCGGCTTCGTCAAAGAAGCATTGTCGCTGCTGACCTGGATCATCGCAGGAGTCGTTGCCTGGATGTTCGGTGGCTCACTGTCCGAGTACCTCGGCGGGTACATTCAAACGCCATCGGCTCGTATAATCACGGGCTGTGCCATCATGTTTGTCGCCACTTTAATCGTAGGCGCAATGATCAATTATCTTATCGGCGAACTGGTACGTGTCACCGGGCTCTCCGGGACCGACCGATTCCTCGGCATGGCCTTTGGCGCCGCGCGTGGCGGGTTGCTGGTGGTCATCGCCGTCGGGCTGTTGAGCCTGGGGCCGGTACAGCAGGACGGGTGGTGGATAGAATCACAGCTCGTGCCAAAATTTTTATTGGTCGCCGACTGGTCCAAAAACCTGATCCTCGGGTGGAGCAGTCAGTGGCTTGCCAGCGGAATCAGCGTACCCGCTGATATACCGTTCAAGGAGCACCTCTTGCCGATGGCCAAAACGCCTCAGTGAGTTGTGTTCAGTTCAGATCCATTAAGTAGGGGTTGCGTCGCATGTGTGGCATCGTCGGTATCGTCGGTAAGTCGAACGTCAATCAGGCGCTGTATGACGCGCTAACCGTCCTCCAGCACCGCGGCCAGGACGCTGCCGGTATCGTGACCAGCCATGATGGCCGGTTATTCCTGCGCAAGGACAACGGCCTGGTGCGTGACGTGTTCCATCAGCGTCACATGCAGCGCCTGGTCGGTCACATGGGTATTGGCCATGTGCGCTACCCGACCGCGGGCAGCTCGACCTCGGCCGAAGCTCAACCGTTTTACGTCAACTCGCCTTACGGCATCACCCTGGCGCACAACGGTAACCTGACCAACGTTGAACAACTGGCCAAGGAGATTTACGAATCTGACCTGCGCCACGTCAACACCAGTTCCGATTCGGAAGTGCTGCTCAACGTGTTCGCGCACGAACTGGCTCAGCGCGGCAAGTTGCAGCCAACCGAAGAAGACGTGTTCGCCGCCGTGACTGACGTGCACAACCGTTGTGTCGGTGGCTACGCCGTCGTGGCGATGGTGACCGGCTACGGCATCGTCGGTTTCCGCGACCCGCACGGCATCCGTCCGATCGTGTTCGGCCAGCGTCACACTGACGAAGGCGTCGAGTACATGATCGCCTCCGAAAGCGTTTCCCTGGACGTGCTCGGCTTCACCCTGATTCGCGACCTGGCGCCGGGCGAAGCGGTCTACATCACTGAAGACGGCAAGCTGCACACCCGTCAATGCGCAACCAACCCGTCGTTGACGCCGTGCATTTTCGAACATGTTTACCTGGCGCGTCCGGATTCGATCATCGACGGCGTGTCGGTCTACAAGGCCCGCCTGCGCATGGGTGAGAAACTGGCCGAGAAGATCCTGCGCGAGCGTCCGGATCATGATATCGACGTGGTCATCCCGATCCCGGACACCAGCCGCACTGCGGCCCTGGAGCTGGCGAACCATTTGGGCGTGAAGTTCCGCGAAGGCTTCGTGAAGAACCGCTACATCGGCCGGACCTTCATCATGCCGGGCCAGGCCGCGCGGAAAAAATCCGTACGCCAGAAGCTCAATGCCATCGAACTGGAATTCCGCGGCAAGAACGTGATGCTGGTGGACGACTCCATCGTTCGCGGCACCACCTGCAAGCAGATCATCCAGATGGCTCGCGAAGCTGGCGCCAAGAACGTCTACTTCTGCTCTGCGGCCCCAGCAGTTCGCTACCCGAACGTTTACGGCATCGACATGCCGAGCGCTCACGAACTGATCGCCCACAACCGTTCGACCCAGGACGTGGCAGACCTGATCGGCGCCGACTGGCTGATCTATCAGGACCTGCCTGACTTGATCGAAGCGGTCGGTGGCGGCAAGATCAAGATCGACAAGTTCGATTGCGCGGTGTTCGATGGCCAGTACGTCACCGGCGACATCGACGAGGCTTACCTGAACAAGATCGAGCAGGCACGCAACGATGCCTCCAAGGTCAAGACGCAGGCAGTCAGTGCGATCATCGATCTGTACAACAACTGAGTTTCTACCGGCCCTGAGGGGCCGGTTTTGTATCTGGCAAAAAGACTTTTATCTATCAAGAGCACGGCAAGGAGTGACAGCATGAGTCAGGAATGGGATGCCGGTCGGCTGGACAGCGACCTCGAAGGTGTAGCGTTCGATACCCTGGCCGTACGCGCCGGTCAGCACCGCACGCCGGAAGGCGAACACGGTGATCCGATGTTCTTCACCTCCAGCTATGTGTTCCGTACCGCCGCCGATGCCGCTGCGCGCTTCGCTGGTGAAGTGCCGGGCAACGTTTATTCGCGTTACACCAACCCCACCGTACGCGCGTTCGAAGAGCGCATCGCCGCGCTGGAAAGCGCCGAGCAGGCCGTGGCCACCGCCACCGGCATGGCGGCCATCATGGCCGTGGTGATGAGCCTGTGCAGCGCCGGTGATCACGTGCTGGTGTCGCGCAGCGTATTCGGCTCGACCATCAGCCTGTTCGAAAAGTACTTCAAGCGCTTCGGCATCGAAGTCGATTACGTGGCCCTGGCGGATTTGTCCGGCTGGGACGCGGCGATCAAGCCCAACACCAAACTGCTGTTCGTCGAATCACCGTCCAACCCGTTGGCTGAATTGGTCGACATCGCCGAACTGGCGAAAATCGCACACGCCAAAGGCGCGATGCTGGTGGTCGACAACTGCTTCTGCACCCCGGCCTTGCAGCAGCCGCTGAAATTGGGCGCGGACATTGTCGTGCACTCGGCCACCAAGTTCATCGATGGCCAGGGCCGTTGCATGGGTGGCGTGGTCGCCGGTCGCAGCGAGCAGATGAAGGAAGTGGTGGGTTTCCTGCGTACCGCCGGGCCGACCTTGAGTCCGTTCAACGCCTGGATTTTCCTCAAGGGCCTGGAAACCCTGAGCCTGCGGATGAAGGCCCATTGCGCCAACGCCCAGCAACTGGCCGAGTGGCTGGAGCAGCAGGAAGGCATCGAGAAAGTCCATTACGCCGGCCTCAAGAGCCATCCGCAGCACGAACTGGCGCTGCGCCAGCAGAAGGGCTTCGGTGCGGTCGTCAGTTTTGAGGTCAAGGGCGGCAAAGAGGGCGCCTGGCGCTTTATCGATGCGACGCGCCTGATTTCGATCACCGCCAACCTGGGCGATAGCAAGACCACCATCACCCATCCGAGCACCACCTCCCACGGTCGCCTCGCGCCGCAAGAGCGTGAAGCGGCGGGCATTCGTGACAGCCTGATCCGCGTTGCGGTCGGTCTGGAAGACGTGGCGGACCTGCAAGCCGATCTGGCGCGCGGTCTGGCTGCGTTGTGATCGACTTGTCTGCACCGGCCACCGGCTCGAATGGTCGCGTAGCGCTGGTGACCGGTGCTGCGCGAGGCATTGGCCTGGGGATCTCGGCCTGGCTGATCAGCGAAGGCTGGCAAGTCGTGTTGACGGACCTGGACCGCGAGCGCGGTTCGAAAGTGGCGAAAGTGCTGGGCGACAGCGCCTGGTTCATCACCATGGATGTCTCGAATGAAGGGCAAGTCGCACTTGGCGTGGCCGAGGTACTCGGCCAGTTCGGGCGCCTGGATGCGCTGGTCTGTAATGCCGCGGTTGCCGATCCGCATAACATCACCCTGGAAAGCCTCGATCTGGCTCACTGGAATCGGGTGTTGGCGGTGAACCTCAGCGGGCCGATGTTGCTGGCCAAACACTGTGCACCGTACCTGCGCGCTCACAGCGGTGCCATCGTCAATCTGGCCTCGACCCGCGCCGGGCAGTCGGAACCCGACACAGAGGCCTATGCGGCGAGCAAGGGCGGTTTGTTGGCCCTGACCCATGCACTTGCGATCAGTCTTGGCCCGGAGATCCGGGTCAATGCCGTCAGCCCTGGCTGGATCGATGCACGCGACCCCTCGGTGCGGCGTGCCGAACCCTTGACCGAAGCCGATCATGCCCAGCATCCGGCGGGCAGGGTAGGGACGGTCGAGGATGTCGCGGCGATGGTGGCCTGGCTGCTGTCGAGGAATGCCGGGTTTGTCACCGGCCAGGAATTCGTGGTCGATGGCGGCATGAGCAAGAAGATGATTTACAGCGAGTGACAGGCCTGGGGTCGTCTTCAACATTGATGTTGTATGTTCCGCCGTCTTCGCGAGCCTGCTCGCGAAGCGGTCTGATGGTTGCCAGCCTCATGCGGAATGACACAATTTTGTCTTTTTCAGAAAAACTTCAATCCTGCTATTGACTTAGGTTCGCTACCTGCGTAAATTTCGCGGCCTCGGAGATGCAAACGGGTGATTAGCTCAGCTGGGAGAGCGTCTGCCTTACAAGCAGAATGTCGGCGGTTCGATCCCGTCATCACCCACCACTCCCCGAGATACTTGCGAAAGCAAGAGGTAGGCTGAAATGCCTCCACCGACGCGCAGCGGTAGTTCAGTCGGTTAGAATACCGGCCTGTCACGCCGGGGGTCGCGGGTTCGAGTCCCGTCCGCTGCGCCATATTTTCCGAGTCAGGTACGCTTGATTCGAGATTGAAAAGCTACTGAGTTTTCAATCAGACGAGTTACTTGGACGCAAGTCCAAAGCGATACGCAGCGGTAGTTCAGTCGGTTAGAATACCGGCCTGTCACGCCGGGGGTCGCGGGTTCGAGTCCCGTCCGCTGCGCCATATCTGCCCCGAGGCCCGCTGAACGCCTTGGAGCTACGAAGAAACCACTGGTTACTTCGAGTCGATAGCAAAGACCCTGGTCGAAAGACCGGGGTTTTTTGTGTCTGAAATTCAGGTTTTTCTCCTCTCGCCTTTTTCCAGGCGGACCTCCCTGCATGCCTCCTTGCCGGAATGGCCTGTCGGGCGCTAGCGACGCTGTCGTTCAGCGCTGCCCCTCCAGCCTCGCGCTACCGAGATTCACGGCTACTGTTAACGTGCTGCGTCGAATAGTCGCGTTTTTTTGATTTGTCGGTCAGTTTTCGGTTTTCCGTGAGGTCATAAGCCTATAAACTTAACCTTTCGGTCAGCTTTGCACTGTCAACAACAGCCCTTTGCATCGTCGAAAAGGTCTTCTGCAAGACTCGAGATTTCCAGTACATAACCAGAAGGGCGGACCCCATAACCGCCCAGAGGATGATCCATGTCCAACCGTGATATATCCCGGCGCTCGTTCCTTCAGGGCGGGCTGGTAGCGGGTGTGAGCGTGACGCTCACGCCATTGAGCAGCCAGGCGCTGGCCGCCTTGATGGAAAACAGCGTGACCGTGCCGTCCGAGCAATGGCTCGGCAACAACGGCAAGGCGCGCGCCCGTAACGATGCCTTGTCCAAGGTCTGCGGCAGCAAGGTCTTTGCCCGCGACATCCGCGCCAAGGACATGCCGGGCTGGCCGCAGCAGCAGGGTCACGCCATGCTGCTCAAAACCATCAAGGCGGACCACATCTTTGCAGGCATCGACCTGTCGTGGCTCGGTGCCGAGTTGCAACCGGACCGCATCGTCACCGCCGAAGACCTGGTCAAGGACGGCATCGTGTTTCCTGAGGAGCACGCCCCGGATCCGCTGTTGCCGGCCGGCAAGGTGCCGATGTTCATCGGTCACCCGGTGGCGATCCTGATCTGGAACGACTTCGAGCGTTTCCGTCAGGCCAAGAACCAACTCAAATTCAATGACAAGGCGATTCGTTACGGTGCGCAGGTGCCGTTCTACGAAGGCGATCCTTACGGCAGCTTCCGCTACGTGCGCGTTGGCGGCGCGACCTCGGCGGACGAAGACGAGTTCGCCAGCCTCAAGGATTCGATCCTGTTCCCGATGTTGAAAAACCGCCGTCCGGTGTGGAATGCCCAGCCGAACCTGCACGGCAACCTGACCGAGCGCGGGCTGTTCTACGCCGACCGCATGAAGCAGCAGATCGATACGCCGCCGGACAACTGGCTGGTGTTCGACGAGCGCTACAAGACCCCGTCGATCGAGCCGGCCGCCCTGGAGCCGGACAACGGCAATGGCTGGTACGACCCGGCGACCAAGACCCTGCATTTCGTGGTGGCGACGCAGTGCCCGCTGGAGACCGCGACCGAGACCGCGAAGATGATCGCGCCGTCGCGTTTCGGCCTGGCCAACCTGAACATGCACCCGGGTTACACCGTCGGTTATGGCTCGAAAGACCACAACATTTTCGTCTACTACGCAGCGTTGGCCGCGCTGTACGGCGCCGGTGTGCCGGTACGCCTGGCCAACGACCGCTACGAGCAGTTCCAGAGCGGCATCAAGCGTCACCCGTTCGACATTCGCTACCAATTGGCGGTGGACAAGAACGACCACAGCTTCAAGATTTTCCGCTCCGAGATGAGCGTCGACGGCGGCGGGCGAATCAACTACAGCCCGTCCGTGGCGGCGGTGGGCGCCACGGCGGCACAGTCGATCTACTACATGCCGCAGAACGATCTGCAGGTCACGGCCTATCATTCCCGCGCCGTTGAAGCCGGGTCGATGCGTGGCTACGGCACCCTGCAGAGCATGGCGGCGACCGAGATGATGGTCGACGAAATCGCCGGCCGCCTCGGTGTCGATGCCATCGAACTGCGCCGCAAGAACGCCCTGCGCTCGGGCATGAAAAACACCCAGGGCGCGATCCCGGCCGGTGCCTTGCGCCTGCACGAGATTCTCGACAAGGCGGCCGTCCACGACACTTGGAAAAACCGCGAAGCGATCAAGAAACAACGCGAAGCCGCCGATCCGGACAACTGGTACGGGGTGGGTTTCGCCATCTGCCAGAAAGACTTCGGCACCGGTTCCGAAGCGCCGATGGCCAGCATTGAATTCACGGCCGAAGGCCGCATCAGCCTGCGCCACATCGGTATCGAAATCGGCACCGGCATGTCCACTTCGCAGGCCATGGTCGTGGCCGATTTCCTGGGTATCCCGGCGCACGAAGTGAAGACCGGCGAAACCGAGTGGAAAGAGCTGCAGCTGGTCAGTGGCGGCAACCCGTACATCATGAGCCAGGCCGAGCAGGACAATTTCCTGCGCAATCCGCGCTGGGTCGGCAAGGTCGCTTCGGCTTCGTCGGCGACCAACTCGGCGTACTACTTCAGCCATGCCACCCGTGAAGCGGCGCGCGTGCTGTTCAACCACGGCCTGTGGCCGGCGGCGCTGGAGATCTGGCACCAAGGCCCTTACGGCGGCCAGGCCAACCCTTACGTGGTGCGCCGCGAAGACGCCCATTGGGTCGATGGCAAGCTCACGGCCAACGGCATGGAGCCACTGCCATTCGCCATGCTCGCCAAGCGCGTTCATGAGCGTGGCCTGGTGAGCGGCGCCACCGTGCACGGTTTCAACCGCTGGAGCTGGGCCGAGGCCGAGTTCAGCATCGACGGCGTGCGTGAGCGTTTGCCGCTCGATGGCCTGGCGGTCAAGTACGGCGATGGTGCGCCGAAAGCGAAGAAGGCGCAGATGAACAGCGCCGGTTTCCATCTGCTGGATCGGCAGGGCATCGCCTACCCGGCGACTCAGCTGAACAACGCGGCGGTGACTTACTACAGCCCGGTGGCGACGCTGGTGGAAGTGAAGGTCAACAAGGGTTCGAACGAAGTGTCGGTGCTCAATCATCACTCGTGGGTCGAGTGCGGTCGGGTGCTGGTGGAAGAACTGGTCAGGGGCCAGCTCGAGGGCGGTATCGCCATGGGCATCGGCCATGCGCTGATGGAAGAGATGCCGTTGTACGAAGGCGGGCCGGGGGAGGGTGACTGGAACTTCAACCGTTACCGCCTGCCGATGGCGCGTCACGTTGCGGTGTGGAAACAGACGGCGGACATCCTGCCGCCACTGTCGCCGAGCGACCCGTCCAAGGGCATCGCCGAGGTGGTGATGATCCCGGTGGTTGGTGCCATCGGCAACGCCGTGGCCCATGCCATCGGTAAACGTGTCCGCGACCTGCCTATCACTTCTGCACGCATCAAGGAGGCCCTCAATGGCTAACCGCCCGCTTCAACTGACCCTCAACGGTCAATCCGTCGGCCCGGTGGACATCCCTGATGACCTGCCGATGATCGACTACCTGCACGAATACAAGAACCTCACCGGTTCGCGCCTGGGCTGCGGCCAGGGCATCTGCCACGCCTGCGTGGTGATCGTCGACAACCCGGACGGCACCAGCGAAGAAGTGCGCACCTGCATCACCGGCGCACACTATTTCGAAGGCAAGAAGGTTCGGACCATCGAAGGCCATGCGACGCGCGACGAGCAGGGCAAGGTCACCGAGCTGAACCCGATCCAGCAGCGCTTCGTCGACGAGTTCGCCTTCCAGTGCAGCTACTGCGCGCCGGGCTTCGTCAATGCCGCGACCGTGTTGGTGGAAAAGCTGCAGCGTCAGCCGATCGTCAAAAGCCAGCTGGAAAAAGTCATCGAGGACAGCCTCGGTCATCACATCTGCCGTTGCACCGGGTATGTGCGCTACTACAGCGCCACCCGCAACGTGCTGACCGATCTCGGCCTGGTCAAGGAGGGTTAAGCATGAAGCTTCTACTTAGCCGCCTGGCGTTGGCGGTTGGTCTGGCTGCGCCTGTACTGGCGGCTCACGCCGATGATGTGCAGGTCAAGCAAGGCGAGTACCTTGCCCGCGCCGCCGACTGTATGGCGTGCCACACCGCACCGGGTGGTGCGCCGTACGCAGGCGGCCTGCCGATCGTTTCGCCGTTCGGCACGATCTACGGCACCAACATCACCCCGAGCAAAGAGCACGGCATTGGCCTGTACAACGATGACGAGTTCTTCGCCGCGTTGACCGAAGGCAAGCGCCGCGACGGGGCGAACCTGTATCCGGCGATGCCCTACACCTCGTATCACCTGATGCCGCGAGCAGATTCCGACGCGATTCATGCCTACCTGAAAACCGTCGAGCCGATCGAGCGCGCCGCACCGGTCACCAGCCTGAGCTTCCCGTTCAATGTGCGCCTGGGCCTGATGGGCTGGAACATGATGTACGGCAAGGACGTGAAGCTGGAGCCGGCCGAGGGCAAGAGCGAAGCCTGGAAGCGCGGCCAGTACATGGTCGACGTGCTGGGGCACTGTGGCGAGTGCCACACCCCGCGCGGCCTGCCCGGTGCGATGCAGCAGGACAAGCGCATGACCGGAGGCATTCTCAATGGCTATCTGGCGCCGAGCCTGCTGGCCACTGACCTGGCGGCCCGTGGCTGGAATCATCAGGACCTGAGCTCGTTTCTCAAGCACGGCATGAGCGCCCAGGGCACGATGTTCAACGAGATGTTCCCGGTGTTCCACAACAGCACCCAGGGCCTCAGCGATCCGGATCTGGCGGCGATGGCGACTTTCCTGCTCGGCGATCAGCCGCCTGCGGCGAAAGTGCTCACCGAAGTGCCATTGGACAAACTGAGCCCGAGCGCCCAGCGCGGCCGTCAGGAATATTTGAATGTCTGCGCCGGTTGCCATGCGCCGGGCGGTGAGGGCAAGCCGCACATCGCCGTGGCCATGCGCGGCAACACCACGTTGCGCCTGGAAGATCCGCGCAACCTGGTACGGGTGATCGACGACGGTATCGGTGAGCAGAAGTTCTCCGGTTTCGAACACATGCAACCGATGCCAGGGTTTGCCGGGAAGTTGAGCGACGAGCAACTCACGGATCTGCTGAACTACCTGCGTCAGGGCTGGGGCGGTCAGCCGAATGATCTGGCGGTGAACGACGTGCAGAAGCTGCGGGCCGATGCGCCGCCGCTCGAGCACAAGGCGCACTGATATGCAGCATCTCGATCTGCAGGTGGTGCGTCGGGCGCTGGAGTGGTCGGCGGCCGGTCAGCGCATCTGGTTGTGTACGGTGCTGGCCACTTACGGCTCGGCACCGCGCGCACCGGGTTCGCTGCTGGCGGTGAACGCGCAGGGGCACTGGATTGGCTCGCTGTCCGGTGGCTGTGTCGAGGACGACTTTCTCGAACGAGTCGCCGAGGGCGCGTTTGTGCAGCCGGTCAGCGTTGTTCGTTACGGCGAAGGCGACGACCCACGCTCGCGCGTCAGCCTGCCGTGTGGCGGGGTGCTCGATGTGCTGGTCGAGAAGCTGGATGCCGAATGTGCCGTGCAAGCGCATCTGCGGGAGCTGGAGTCGGCGCTGTCGGGCCGGCGTCGGTTAATCCGTGAAGTTGATTTGCAGAGCGGTGCGCGCAGTCTGTTCGATGATCGTGAGCAGGGTGTGCGTATCGAGCGAGAAATCGACCGGGTGCGAGTGCGCGTCGGCGCGGCTCAGCGTTTGCTGCTGGCCGGGTATTCCAGTGTGGCCCAGGCCTGTGCAGAGTTTGCCGTGGGTCTGGGGTTCGAGGTGATTCTGTGTGATCCGCGAGACGAAGTGCTGGAAGGCGTCGTGCTGGAAAACGTGGAGATTCGCCGCCAACTGCCGTCGCTATTCATCGCCGATGGAGGCTGTCACAGCGACACCGCTGTGGTGGCATTGACCCACGATCCACGTATCGATGACCTGGCGATGATGGAGGCTGTTCGCACCGAGGCGTTTTACATCGGGGTGATGGGCTCCCTGCAGACCTCGCAAAAGCGCTTCGAGCGCTTGCGGCGTATTGGCGGGCTGGGGGATGCCGAGTTGGCGCGGATTCATGCGCCGATCGGGCTGAACCTGGGCAGCAAGACGCCGGCGGAGATTGCGCTGGCGGTGCTGGCGGACATTTTGCGGATTCGCAGCGGTATCGCGCGGGATCGTCTTTAAGATCAAAAGATCGCAGCCTGCGGCAGCTCCTACGCCGAACGCATTCCCATGTAGGAGCGAGCTTGCTCCGGGCGGCGTTCCGACGATGGACTCGAGAGCGCCGCGTTTAGCCAGTAAATACGCGTTATCGTTAACGACCATCGCGAGCAGGCTCGCTCCTACCTCCTACAGAGACCACATTCGCTTAACTGAACAGCATTACGCATCGCAGCGGGCCTTTTGATTTAGCAGTCAGTACCCGAACCTGTCCCGCAATCCGTAATACCACGCACCCAATGCCGCAAACGGGGTACGCAGCATTTGTCCGCCGGGGAACGGGTAGTGGGGCAGGTCGGCAAAGGCGTCAAAACGTTCTGCCTGGCCGCGTAAAGCTTCGGCCAGTACCTTGCCCGCCAAATGCGTGTAAGTCACGCCATGGCCGCTACAGCCCTGGGAGTAGTAGATGTTGTCGCCCAGGCGTCCGACCTGGGGCAGGCGCGACAGGGTCAGCAGGAAGTTGCCCGTCCACGCGTAATCGATTTTCACGTCCTTGAGTTGCGGGAATGCCTTGAGCATCTTCGGCCGAATGATCGCTTCGATGTTCGCCGGATCCCGCGCGCCGTACACCACGCCGCCACCGAAGATCAGACGCTTGTCGCCGCTGAGGCGGTAGTAGTCGAGCAAGTAGTTGCAGTCTTCGACGCAGTAATCCTGAGGCAGCAGGGTCTTCGCCAGTTCTTCGCCCAGCGGCTCGGTGGTAATCACCTGCGTGCCGCAAGGCATCGACTTGGCGGCCAGCTCCGGCACCAGATTGCCCAGATAGGCGTTGCCGGCGACGATGATGAATCTGGCCCGGACCTTACCCTGCGGCGTGTGCACAACCGGATTCGCGCCGCGCACGATGCGCACAGCGGGCGACTGCTCGTAAATCGTGCCACCCAGGGACTCGACCGCCGCCGCTTCACCCAGCGCCAGGTTAAGCGGATGGATATGGCCGCCACTCATGTCGAGCATCCCGCCGATGTATTGATCGCAGGCCACCACTTCGCGAATGCGGCGTTGATCCATCAACTCAAGCTGGGTATGGCCGAATCGTTCCCACAGGCGCTTCTGGGATTCGAGATGCCCCATCTGCCTGGCGGTCATCGCGGCGAACACGCCACCGTCCTTCAAGTCGCACTGAATGTTGTATTTGGCGACGCGCTCACGAATGATTCGCCCACCCTCGAACGCCATCTGCCCCAGCAACTGGGCCTGCTTGGGACCGACTGTGCGCTCGATGACATCGATATCGCGGCTATAGCTGTTAACGATCTGCCCACCATTACGCCCGGACGCCCCGAAACCCACCCTGGCGGCTTCGAGCACCGTGACCTTGAAGCCGCTCTCCAGCAGAAACAGGGCAGAGGACAGTCCCGTATAACCGGCGCCAATCACACAGACATCGGTCTCGACATCATCCTGCAACGCCGGACGCGGTGGAGCCGCATTGGCCGATGCGGCGTAGTAGGACTCTGGGTAGGGGGTGTTAGCCATCCTGCAGCCTCTGTTTAATATATTTTACGAGTGCGTTGATCGTACCCGAGTTGAAAATCGCCCGCCAGCCACCCGGAAAATCTTCTTTGGACCGGCAAAATTAAATATTTTGCATATTCATAGGGTTAGCTCGAAAAAAGGTGTTGACACCCTTCCGGAATTCCGTAGAATGCCGCCTCACAGCAGGCACGTAGCTCAGTTGGTTAGAGCACCACCTTGACATGGTGGGGGTCGTTGGTTCGAGTCCAATCGCGCCTACCAAACAAAATCCGCTCTGCTGGGCGGTCTGGAAGGGCTCACCGAAAGGTGAGCCCTTTTTTGTTGGCTGGTGTTTGGGCAAACTTTGGGAATATTTTGGGCAAACGACCACCGCGTTACACCTTCAGGTCGGCTTTCACCTTCATGTAAACCACCGCTTCATCACCGTGCCCTGCTTGGTAGTGCTCCGTCATCTTCACGTCAGCGTGCCCCATCAGACCCTGAATATATTCCTGCTCGAAACCCCGTTGCTCATACAGCCAGGCGCCGAGGGCACGAATCTCGTGGAAGGTTGGGTGCTCACCGGCCGGCATTTCCTCATAAGCCTTCGAATCGTCCCGCGCCTGGGCGAAAGACTTGGTCAGATAGTCCGCCGTCACTGCGTTCCAGTGTAGCTTGGCGTCCAACTGGGTCCGCTTGCGCGCCTTTGGCGAGTAGTGAATCAGGTACGGGCAGACGACCGGCGATCTCACGCACTCCAGCACCGCCTCTCGCAGGGCTTGCCCCATGAAAATCTCCAGGTGCTCGGGCTTCCCATAGTTCTGCGTCTTCCCGGGCGACACCTTGATGGTGTTCTGTTCGAGGTCCACGGCCGACTTCGGCCACATCACGATATCCTCCCGCCGCTGAAGACTCAGCAACCCCAGCTGGATGGCGCGTTTCAGCCTGATCGGCGTCCCCACATGCTCCAGAATCGTTTTCAGCCCCTCGACGGTGTGCCGCTGGCGCTATTTCTCGGCTTCCTTGACCAGAGTCAGCTCGGCGGAGTTGCGCTCGCACAGGCCCTTGGCCACGGCGAACGCGAACACCTTGACCAACAGCCCGCGGTGCTTCGTGTAGGCGTTGTGCTCGAAACCATCCAGGTATTCCGCCACCGTCAGCATGTCCAGTTGGCCCATCATCAGGTCGCCCAGGTCCTCGCGGTACCGGGCTAGCTTGAATTTGATTTCCTTCAAAGTGCTCGCGGCGTAGGTTGAGGTCCGGCATGAACACGCCGGCAACCTCAACCTTGAAGACGCAGGCACCTTTCCTCTCGTCATCTGCCTCTTTCTTGGCTCGCTTTTTCTTCTGCTTTAGCGACTCCGCCGTCGGCAACCGTTGTTTCTCGGCCGTTACCTGCCTCTTCTATTCCGTGGACCGGTAGATCCGGCTATGTCTGTCGTCGGCACTGGCGTACCTGATTGTTAATGCGTCTCACAGTGGCCTCGTGAACTTGATGTTGTTCTCGCGGACGATGAGCCGGCGCGCTTGGTTTCCATGCCCATCTCTTTCGCTGCTTCGATCACAGTCTTTCCGGCGTAGGCCAGTTCCTTCAATCGCGGTGCGAGCTTGTCGCGCTCGATCTTCAGTTTGTTGTTGTGGGAGCTGCCGAACATCAACTCCCGTTCACCGCTGACACCCGGGTCGATCTCCTGCACCGACTTACCAGCACCGAAGAGCTGATCCAACTGCTGGTTCAGGTTCGCGAGGATCGAGTCTCGTGGGTTGGGCATTCCAATGCCCACTTAAGACGCCGCTAGGCTTAGATGATCACCGAGCCCGCTTCATTGATATTTATGACGGGCCGAATCTGGTGGGTGTGAGTCATTGGCGCTTTACCGCCAAAGTCGAATTGTTCAAGCGCCCCATTCTGGGCGCGGGCTGGATTATCACTGTGCCCGATTACGTTGCTATGGCGGACATCTTCGACCGCGCCATAAACCACGAGTGGCCAGCAGGGTAGGTCTGCAGGGTGTTTGGCTGCGTCTGCGTCAGTCTGTTGCAACGATTCGCACATTCTTCATTCGGCCTACAACGCCTGCGCCGGTACACTGCCAACCGATTCTGTTTTGAGGTTGGTCGTTATGGTAAATCGCCGGCAATTGATAAAAATCAGCGCACTAGGCACCGCGTCATTTGCGGCGCCGGCGGCGTACTCTGTGAGCGAAACGACCATGAGCTACAACACCGGAAACCCGATCGGCAGTACCGATCCGCGAGACTTGTCTGACAACGCAAAAATTCTCGACAAGTTCGTGAATGGCCCCGGATCAATGTATGCGGATCGTTTCGGTACGAACCGAAAGACCATTCCCGCCATGGGTATCGAGTTTGAGGCGGATCAGGCCGGACGTAACTCGGCGTTCACATCTGCTCAAGCAGAGCGTGTAACCGAGTTTGTCGACTTTCTTGAAAGTAGCGGTTTCGAAACGCCTGTCGATTATGTCGTCGGCTTGAGTATTACCCGGCCCACGCAAACTGTTCGCTATTTAGGTGAGCTGTATCGCGCCAAGAACGCCAGCTTGCCTTTTGTCACGTCAGGATGGGCAATCGATGTGCCGAAGCTCTTGGCGGCGGGTGACGCGTCATTGCGCCAGGAACTGGCCGACCCGAGTAGAAACGACAAGATGCTGGCCTTCATGAGAGGTCCGTTCGGCAAGTCAGCCTACACGGTGGCGGGCATGTTGAGCGCCCAGTCCTTGAACGTATGGGAGTACATCAATCGTATTCCCGCGGGGGACAGGATTGATGAAGCGGAACCCGCTACCTGGTACTGGGATACGGCGATCAATGCCGCGCTGCAAGAGGGTAAGAAGGTCCTGATTCCTCACTTGCTCAGGGTGAAACGCAAGATCACGACCAAAGTGACCGGCGCGCAGCTCGTTGGTGACGGCATCGATTCTGCCGGCCTTGTCTTGGACCTGCAGGGGGGGCCAGGCGCCGGGTTCATCGGAGACTGTGTGATTGAGTTGGGCGACTCAACTGCTGCTGCAGATGTCTCCACTCATCTGGGTATTTCATCGCTCACGATCGATGTCGGCGGCCGCGATATTCCTGGTGTAGCCATGTTCGGCGCCCGAGATGGGAGCTATGTGCAGCGTGTCTACATCAAAAACTTTTCCAGTACCGCCTTTAAAACCAACAAGGCCGGTGGTGGTACGGGCTTTGCGACCGGCAAGATGTGCCAGGGCGTCAAAATCGAGCAGGTGGTCGCGCTCCCCCAGCATGGCATCAAAACCGACGTGTTCTTGCTCGACGGCATCTTTGAAAGCGAAATCAATCTATGCAAAGCCTTCGGTTTCACCTTGGCAGAGAACAGCGCTGTGGGCTTTGCGGTAGGCAGGAACACCGAGTCCCGAGGGGTCAAGCTCAACACCTGCTCGGCAGCGAACATGGTCAAGTTTGGCAATGCCGCCAATTTCAACGCCGTGATCCAATATGGAGAGTGGGCGCGCGACAACTGGGATTACAACATCACCTTCGAGAATGTCGAAGGGGCCGGGGTTGTTTTTCATGGCGGCACTGCCAGCGGGCAACTGCTTCCGCTCAATTGCCGATCGGTTGACCCAAGACCCTATTTCTCCGCAGTGGCTGCTGTTCTCAATCCGCTATACCTCTTCCGCAAGGCGAATGCCTGCTTCGCTGAAGGCGTTAATTATTACTCGACGGTCAAGGCTATTTTCGAGTTTACAGGTGAGGGCGGTTTGAATAATTACGGGGTGCTCACAGGTGGCGTTAACCCTGAAGCGCTTGTGAGTTCCGGGGTGGTAGTGTTCGGCGCAGGGGCTCTTTCCAGTAACTTTGTGGCGGGCTACTCAAGCGAAGTGTCCACGCGTAAAGAGTTCGTGGTTACTGTCGATCAGCAGTTTTATCGAGTATTGCCGAATGGCGCGAGCGAACAAACGGATCAGTTTTACACGACCTTCAACCTGGGGGCTTCCGGAAAATACCGCTGGCGCAACAGCTCGTTGGAGACTGTCGCATCGATTGATGATTCGGGCCTTTCCTCCGGGAAGACAGCGCTGTCGGTCAAGCTGATCAAGAACGGTGTTACCTCATTTGATCGAATCGAGGTCGGCACTATTGATTCTGCAGGTGCGGGCTATCGAACTCTCCGGATTCCTAACTAAGGAATTGAACATGTCCATCAAGAAGACCATCGAATTCAAAGGCACCACCGTTATAAACGCTCACATCACTGCTGTCATGCCAGCCATTGCTATGGGCAACAGGATAAAGGTATCGACCAAGTGGATAGACCGACCTCTGCCTGGCCATTCAAAGTGGAGGGCGTGATATTTAGTGTGCACTGAGGAAAAGGTGGAGACACCTAGGTGGTAATGCCAAAGGTGATCCGCGTGCGTGTAGATTTAGTCCGCCGAGCCCCTGATGAGGTCTCTCCATGATGGAGAAACCTTTCCAGGGTACCTTTGGAAGTCAGTTAACCCATGCGCCAGAAGTGTCGCAACAAAACTTATAACAGCAGTCTGTTGGTCGACGGGGTAATTTTTGAATTCCAGAGCAAACTACTTCCTTTGCCTCGGAACGCATAAGTCAGGCGACAAGGCTTTTAGACGGCAGATCGACTTGATCTGTGTTCCAGAGTTTCCGTTTCTCAAGGAAATTCTTTCTCCGGTCGACTGATGTGAGGGTACAGCTTCACCCTGCCGGGTGATCGGCTTTGCCACTTTAAGTGGTAATGATCGACTGGAGACAAATGCTCTAAACCCTGGCTACCAGGGCGCAAGAATCCTTTGTAGCGCAGGGTTTAGGCAGGAGAGGGGGGGTGTTGGAAAGGTCCTCAGTTCTTTAACGAAACTTGTTTGGCTTCGATTTTGAGAGCGCTGAGACGCTTGAGCATGGCAATGATGTTTACCCGAGCGGATCCCTCATTGGCCAAGCGTAGACGCTTGATCGCTATAACCGAATCGCCCATGCCGGCAGTGAAAGGGGTCCGGATAATTTCGCGCAAAACGACCTTGTTAGTGCTTGACTCTATTAAGGTATATTCAACTTCGCTGGTCACTTCAAAATCCAGTCCAAATATAGGCTGGTCAACGCGCAGCAGGTTGGCACCTAGAGCATAAGGGGCTGACTCGTCGCCAAGCAAATTGGCATTGGCGAGCGATTGCTTGAGTGCAGCGCTGAAGTCAGGGGCGTCGATTTCCGAAGTCCACAGAGGGTTGGTTTTATCTCCACCATTCACCTCAGAAAGCCGGACATTATTTCGCAGCTGGGAGTCATAGGTGTTTGCCTTGGCTTGATCGGCAGGCACTGACATGCCGGTAATTTGGGCGGGCGAGGCACAGCCAGTGCAAAGAGCAATTAGGGCTGAAGCTAAAAGCAAGCGAAGGTACGTCATTCGACAAGTCCTTTTGATTGTAAAAGTACCGAAGGGATCGCGGATAGTAGCACTATGCCATTTGTCCGTCCAGTTATCGCGACGCCTGATACGGCGTATCGAAATTTTCTGGCTTAGTCCTTCGGAGTGCGATTTTCAATTCACCCACACCTGATTTTTCAAAATCGACACTTCCACGATTTTCAGTGCGAGGTCATAGCTGCCTTTTTCCCTTGAACATGGTTTCGCAGTAAGTCATGCCGAGCGTATATATAGTGTGATGTTTGTGATCTATCGTCACGGCTTCGAGCTGGCTTGCCCAAGACTCGGCTTTTGTTTTCGTGCTGAAGGTTTTCGACTGGGGGATTTACCCTTAACCCGGACCTGAGCGCTCCAGTTGCCGGACGGTAGTAAGCGGAAATTGGCCATTGTTGACGCCTCATAATGTGAATAGGCGTTCTCTTAGGGCCTTGAGCTCCGTGGCTCAGCGCTTAGCATGGTGGCCCTTGACATGGTGGGGGTCGTTGGTTCGAGTCCAATCGCGACTACCAAACAAAATCCGCTCTGCTGGGCGGTCTGGAAGGGCTCACCGAAAGGTGGGCCCTTTTTCGTTGTTTGAAATTTCATGAGATTTTTCCTGGTCTGTTTAAAGCAAGAGACTTAAGCCTCTTGCCTCGCGTTACTGCGCCGCCGCTTGTACGGCGATACGCATGGTCCCTTTCTATAGCCGGTGTTACCACTCGATATTCAATAGTGCTGTTCGTAGTGCCCGCTGTATAACAGCGCGTGAAGCCAGGTTCCAATGTTTTACCGTTAACCCTGTCAGTGATGGCTTAATATCCTGGCGCCTGGACGTATAAATAAAACAGTCAGGAATAACCATGCCTTTAACTCCGGCAGAGTCTCTATGGGTGACTGCTCTTTAGAATGGTTGGTTGACTTGCTACTACCGCTAAAACCCGTTCCGTCGATATTGAAACGGTCCGGTTTCGCTATTGGCGAATTGCCTGTTGTATAGGCGCCCGATGCAAATGTTCTTGCGTTTGCGACTGCTTGCACTTTTCGCTCTTGTGGGTGACGGGCATAGCGATTGATTCAGGTAGGCGCCACTTTCCATGATCGTTGGTGCCATTAACGAAGGCGTCGATAGCAACGGCTGGTTTTGTTTCTCGTCTTTAACAATTTTCAGGCGCCAAATATTTGAACTTTTGAAGTTGATCGAAAAGCAATTGGCATTAGCACGATTTATTCATACGCGTCATTGCAAACTCAGCCATAAGTAAGAAAACGTCCAACTAGAGCAAACGGCGAGGAGTACTGCAATCTGACAAAAGCCAAAATAATGACAACAAAAAACAGTCACATTCTCCCAATTAAGTCGGTGATATATCATGATCAAGATCATGGCCTGCTTTTTAATTGGAGCTGTAACTGCAGGATGCAACGGCATCGTAAAACCCGACTTTTCGGGTCCTGCCAATGAGTCATACTTTTTAGTCCACTCGGGGTTTCCCGCACCGTATCTATACATGGCCTCGGCCGTGCAATGGAACGATGACTATGCGGTAACCACCCGCCACACTCCGTTCATCCCCAACGTGAAGTACAGCTGCAGCACAGGCTGCGATCTCGTCTTCATCCAGCACAAGGCCAGCGGCCATTACCCATCATGGCGCGCGCCGCGTGTGGGCGAGAGCGTCACTGCCGTTGGGACGAGTCCTTACCTCATGACCACTACCGGGAAAGGCAAGGTGTATCAAACGCCTTTCATCAATGCCGATGAACACAGTGGTGATCTCTATGCCATCCATGATGCCCCGCTGGTCAAGGGCATGTCGGGTGGGCCGGTCCTCACCAGTGACGGCTGTATTGTCGGCATCAATATCGGTTTCTACTCAACCACTCTGAACGATGTGAGCAATAACTCCGGCGTAAAGGGGGCTGAGAGGATCAGCATTTTTATTCCTTATTCGATCATTCAGCGCGAGTGGGGGATATTGCAGGCAAAACTCAACGATCCACACGGCGCGAGGTATGTCGCGAAGTAGCTTTTAGCTACCGATCAATTGGTCATTGAGCCTAACGAGCAAAATCCGCTCTACCGGGCGGTCTGGAAGGGCTCACCGAAAGTTGGGCCCTTTTTTGTTGGTGAGTGAGTCCAGTGTGGCTCCGAGACGCGTGTGAACCGGATAAACGCGGCGTACTTGAGTCCATCGCCAGCACGCTGGCTCCTACAGTTTCCCGGGATTGCGTGAAGAACCTCAAAAAAGGTCAGAGCGCGAAACCCGTCGCATGGGCAAGATGTCCCTCCTGCACGCCCGCGATCAGGTGCAGTGGGATGCTCTGCTGTACTTCAATGGACGGTACCTCGATGCTTCCTACAATCTGCAGCTGCCGCTCGCTCGGTTCGGTCGATTCTGCTGCCTTTTCCCTGGCCATTCTTGCGTGGTTCATTGCGATTTCGTTGAGCGTTGACACGTTACATCTCCTGGTGACTGGCCAAGCGTATCGCTGGAGTCCTTAAGCATTGGTTGAATGGCTACTGCGTCAGAATCATGTCGTTCCGGCCGCTGCTATACGCGATCTTAGCAATCCTCAAGCCACGGATGTGGGGGGATTCTTCGTTGTGTTTTCGTAGGCGACGAATGGCGGGCCGCCGTGGATGATAGTCCGGATTCTTTGCCATTCAGGCGTAAACTAGTGAGGCTGCGTCATCGAAAGGAGCCGCCTATGAACGTCGATCAAATCAGCAAGCAGGCATCTGTGGACAAGGCTGTTTGGGATCAATATTTCTGCACTGCATTAATTGCGGAAAGCAATTTGACTGCCCCGGTTGTGGGCGGTGCTACGCACGAAGACAGACAGAATCTGTTGATCGAGAGGGCTATAACCCTCGCCGACAAAATGATGGAAAATCGAAAATAAACAGAGCCCAGCCATCGCGCTGGGCTCTTTGCATGCGCGGTTGTGCTCCGATGCTGGCGATGTGCGTGTTGCGGTTCAAGCGATCAACTCTACCTTGCCGCTTGCCAGGCGATAAATGCCTCCCACTATCTTCAACTTGCCCTTGCTCTGCGCATCTGTCAGCAATGGCGAGGCCTGTTTCAGGCTGTTGACAGAGTTTTTGACGTTCTGCGCGGTGGCGTTTTCCATCAAGCTCCCGGGTTGCTTCAGCACTGTCTCGATTGCCGACTTGAGTGCGTCAGTCAGTTTCGGGATATGGCCCGGGAAAATCGTCTGATCCTTGACGGCCTTGATGCCTGCCTCGATGGCGCCACAGCTCTCATGACCGAGTACGAGAATCAGCGGTGCGCCCAGTACGGCAACCCCGTATTCAAGACTGCCCAGGCCTTCCGGGGTCACGAAGTTGCCCGCGACGCGGATGGAGAAAAGATCGCCTCGCGCGGTATCAAACGCGTATTCCGGAGCGATCCGCGAGTCAGAGCAGCTCAGTACTGCCACGAACGGATTTTGACCGGACACCAGGGCCTCTCGCTCAGCCTTGAAATCGTGTGTCGTGGAAGTACCGCTTACATATCGTTCGTTGCCCTCCATCAGCCTTTTCAGCGCCATATCCGGACTGATTACGTTTTGAGGTTTTGGTGGGGCTGACGCTTTCTCGGCTGCCTGGATGAGCTTGCCGGGCAGTGTGCCGGTCAGTAGCAGGGCGCCTGCGCTCAACCCGGCAAATTGAAGAAAACGACGACGGCCTGTTGTGTTTGAAGCAGAGCTTGAATCACATGATTCACACATGATTTTGTTTACTCAGTTCAATGCGGTGAGAGTGAGTTGTCGTTGGGGCTGGTACTGTCACGGACACTCAATGCCAGCGCAGTGGAGTCTAGTTGGTCTGTCATATTGTGTTCCGGACATTGTCCGCAGATGCCATGCAAGCAGCCATTTCATGGGCTACTACTGACAGGCTCATACAACTTCGACCTGGCAGGAGTTTCTCGATGCTGACTCACTGGTTTCTAGCGGCGGTTCATCTTTTGGCATTTGCCTTGGGATTTTGGGCGGTGTTGGTTCGAGGCACAGCTTTTCGGCGTTTGGCCGACGGGGCCGCGCAAGTGCGCAGTGTTCTGATGGCGGACAATATCTGGGGTATTTCAGCTGTCGTTTTGCTGATCAGCGGGGGGATGCGAGCCTTTGGCGGGTACGAGAAAGGCACGGACTATTACCTGCATCAGCCGCTGTTTCATCTGAAGATGACGCTGTTCGTCCTGATCTTGCTGCTGGAGATTGCGCCCATGGTGACGCTGATCAAATGGCGGATAGCGCTTGCCCGTAAAGTGGCGATCGATACGGGCCGTGCGAAGCTATTTGCGCGGATCAGTCATGTCGAGGCGCTGCTGGTGCTGCTGGTGATGGTGGCGGCGACGGGTATGGCGCGTGGCGTGATGTTTGGTTGATCACGCAGCTAACGCGTACTTCCGTAGGGCGAACCGGAAATGTCTGACAGCCAGAGCGTTGAGCTTGTCGCTAGTATCGGACCTTGGAGGCTTGTGTGGAAAGCAGGCGGGAACGATGCAATGTCGAATCTTTAGCCAGCCGTGATTCCGGACTGAACGGGCTGGCTACTGACTGCAGCAGGATTCAGGGTTGCGGCTTTTCCGGGGCGGTCAGGCCAGCCTGAATGCGCTGATAAATTTCTTCTCGATGCACGGCAACGTCCTTCGGGGCGTTGATGCCGATCCTGACTTGCTGGCCGCTTACGCCCAGGATGGTGATCGTAATGTCATCACCAATGTTTATGCTTTCACCGACTTTGCGGGTGAGTATCAGCATGGTCTTCTCCTTGATTGCTTCGTGGGGCACCTGATTCGGACAGTGCAGAGGTCGGTGTTATGTATAGATTAGTGCGAAGTCTCGCGGTTTGGGTGCCTCTTTCTGACGTGCAGATGCGGCATTAATTCCCAAGGCGTAACTATACAGAGGCCGCAACCATCATTCTCGTTGTTTTGAGCCCATTTTAAGGCGCTCGTGAAGTATTCATGGATGTTAAAATCCCCGCTTTATGGATTTAGAGGGAAACGCCGTGCGCAAAATGGTTTTGGTAGTCGCGATATTGGCGCTGGCGGGATGTGGCGAGGGCAGTAGTGTGGATGCGCCGAAGCCTGAACCGGCCATGGCTGCCGTACCCGCGACGGTGTCCGGCCCGCAATGGGATCTTGAAGTGCGAGGTGAAACCCCTCAGGCAGTCAGCGATTTGAGTGGCTGGCTGATCGAGCACAGCTTCATGTCCAGCGTCGTCAAGGAAAATGGCAATACGCGAATCCTGATGGGGCCGTTCATTTCGAAAGCCGAGGCCGAAGCCAAACAGGATGAAGTCCGTGCGGCGCTCACTCGCGCGAAAAAACAGAACATCGAATTGCTGGTGCTTGAGCGTCCGGCCGCTCAGTAACGTTCTGTATTGCGGATGCTCAAGAAATAAAAAAGGTCTCGGGTGCTCAGCCCCGAGGCCTTTTCAATTTCGGGTATTGCCTGGATTCAGCCGCAGGCCTTCATGTCTACCGGGCCGACAAACTCGTTGCCGCGCCCCATGACGCACGCCACGCTCTGGTTGCGTTGCCGTTCCCAGGCCTGAACCGGATAGGTTTTGTCCCACGCTTCGTACAGTTGCCGATCCCGTTTCGACAGACGTAAACCATACTGCTTGCTCATGTAGAAGTACGTTCGGGCGATCATGCCGCGGATGGAAGGGCGGGGCATGACTTTCTTGGCCTTGAAGTCGACTTGGGTCAGGCACGAACCATATTGCCCCGACTGCACGGGCAACCAGCCGAAGCTGAAGTTGCTGCGATCGCCATTGACCTCGCCAATGCTGGGCACCAGGTTGTGCAGATCGGACTCGGCCTTTTGGTAAACTGGATCGTAGCGGGTGCAGTTCTTGCGGCCGCCTTCTTGCCAGCACTGGCGTTGATGGCCGATCTGCCAGGCCGGAACGATATGCTCCCATTCGATGCGGGATGCGCGTTTGGCATTTTTACGTGGCACGTAACCGCAAGCGGCAAGGTTCACTCGGTTGCCGGTGTACTTGCAGCCACAGTAAAACTCGGTGGATTGGGGCGCGTAGAGCTTCCACGCCACCTTTTTCGCTTCGGTGAAGGTACGCGGAGCGTCGGCTTGCGCGCCCACGACAAAAAACAGGAACAGTAAAGCAAGCCAGCGGACACTCATCGACTCAATCTTCCTTCGGCACAACCCAGAAAATCTGCACGCCGCCATCGTCGCGATAGGCGAGGGTGACGTTGTCGTTCTCGTCGATTTCTTCCAGCAAGCGTTCCCATTCATCCACCGGCTCGTCAGGAAGGCGGAAGATCAGTGCTGCCCTGGCTTTTTGTGCGGTGGGAGAGTTGATGATTTTCTGAACGCGCAGGCCCATGCGTACATAGGTGTCAGGAGAGGCAGAGGTGGTGTCCACGGGATTATCCTTATTAAGCTGTACGTGCATACAGTATTTAACTGTAGGCCATTTCGCAACTGCTTAAAATTCAAGAAAATCCTCTGACAGCGATTTGTTCCGTTTGGCGTAAGACGAAGGGAGTTTTTTTGTCAGATTCAACGACGGCCACTCGCCAAGGCTGGCGAATGGCGCACGGGGTGCCCGACCGGATCGGTCGGGCGAGGGCGAATCAGTATTCCCAGAACATCCGTTGCAGCTCTTTGCTGTCATTGGTTTTGGTCAGCGCGACCATTGCCAGGATTCGGGCCTTTTGCGGGTTCAGATCGTGAGCCACGACCCAGTCGTATTTATCGTCAGGCTGTTCGGCGTTGCGCAGTACAAAGCCGCCGGCGTTGACGTGGGAGGAGCGAATGATCTGCACGCCGTCCTTGCGCAAGGCTTGCAGGGATGGAACTACCCGCGACGATACCGAGCCATTGCCGGTGCCGGCGTGGATGATGGCTTTGGCGCCGGCTTGAGCCAGGGCCTTGTAAGCAGTGTCGCTGACGTTGCCGTAGGAGTAGGCAATTTCGACGTCAGGCAGGCTCTTGATGTTCTTGATGTCGAATTCGGAATCCATGGTGTGGCGCTTGGCCGGCAGGCGGAACCAGTAGGATTTGCCTTCTACCACCATGCCCAGCGGACCCCAGGCGCTTTTAAACGCTTCGGTCTTGATGTTGATCATTTTGCTGACGTCGCGACCCGACTGGATTTCATCGTTCATGGTCACCAGCACACCTTTGCCCCGCGCGTCTTTGCTGCTGGCCACGGCCACCGCGTTGTACAGGTTCAGCATGCCATCGGCGGACATCGCGGTGCCCGGGCGCATCGAGCCCACGACAATGATCGGCTTCTCGGTTTTTTCCACCAGGTTCAGGAAGTACGCGGTTTCTTCCAGGGTGTCGGTGCCGTGAGTGATCACGATGCCATCGACGTCTTTGCTGTCGGCCAGTTCAGACACACGGCGACCCAGCTGCAGCAGGTTTTCGTTGGTAATGCTTTCGGAGGCGATCTGCATGACCTGTTCGCCGCGAACGTTAGCCAGTTGGCTCAGCTCAGGAACGCCAGCGATCAACTGTTCAATGCCGACTTTCGCCGCTTGATAGGTTGCGCTGTTGGCGGAGCTGGCCCCTGCGCCGGCAATGGTGCCGCCGGTGGCCAGGATCACCACGTTGGCCAGTTTCTGTTGGGTTTCGGCTTCTTTGGCCTGAAGGGCAGTGGGCAGAAGCAGCAGGAGGGCCAAGGCGCCCGGAACAAAGTTCTTGAGTGCAGATGTCATTATTTTTCTCTTCTGGTTGTGAGGCGGTGCAGATGCAAGTTCATCTAGCCCCAGGCGAATCTGAACGCTGGGGGTACGAGGGGAAAAGCAGGATCTGTACCAGTAATACCTGGAATCGAAAAATCCGCTTAAGTTAATGATTTGTAACGATATTGCTGTTTGTGTTCGGGCCGGTTTCGGGGGCGGGGCGTCCGGAATGCCGAACATGTTTAACTTTCGCGTTCGGCTCTCCGAAACGGATCGCGGTCTTGTTTAAAATTTCAACGGGTCAAATCATCCGTCACGACTAAAGAAACGCCCGCGCCGGTCGATGCTCCTTCAAGGGATCTTTTTCTTCAGGAGTTCACATGTCGTTATCTATTGGCTTCCCGAATGCCGCGGGCATCACCATCGGGGGCAAGTCTGCGGCGACCATTCGCGCTTTGGGCGATGCGACTGAGGATGCGGCTGCCAAAGCGCTGGGTGTAAAGGAAGGCGACGGCACCCAGGTTAAAACCGGCCCGGTAGGTCTGGGGGAGAGTGCCGGCGCACAGGCCGAGTCGCAAACCAGCGATAACACCGGTGTTGCGGTGAAGGTCTTGCTCAAGCGCCTGAAGGAGCTGCAGCAGCAATTGCGCGAGCAACAGCAGCAACTGGCGCAGGCCCAGGCGGCGTCCTATCCGACTCCGCAAGCCAAGACCACGGCAGTAGCGGCCATTCAGGGGCAGGTTGCCGACACCAACGGCGCCATCCTGCAAGTGAGTGCGAGTCTGATCAAAGAGCTGGCCAAGGGTTCTGGCACGGGATCGCTGGTCAACACCACGGCGTGAACTGGATGCCGTTTTTTCGCTGAACATCTCCGAAAGCACTTTTCAGGTCGTTGACAAATACCGGCAGGGTTCGCATAGTTTGCTTCACGCAAACGTTTGCGCGACTCCAGTGATGGCTTTCCATCGCAGTGGGCCGTGAAGTTTACGCCAGCGCAAGCGTTGCTCACAATAATCATAAGATCGGAGTGAACCCATGAAGCTGCCATTCGCTGGACGTCTTCTCGCTGTCGCTATGCTGGCCACCGCATCCGCAGCATTGCCTGTCTCCTCGGCTTTTGCTGAAGTCGCTGAAAAACCGAAAGTCGCACTGGTCATGAAATCCCTGGCCAATGAGTTCTTCCTGACAATGGAAGACGGCGCCAAGGCTTACCAGAAAGATCACTCCGGCGAATTCGAGCTCATCTCCAACGGCATCAAGGATGAAACCGACACCGCAGGCCAGACGCGCATCGTCGAGCAGATGATCCTGGCGAAGGTCAATGCACTGGTGATTGCACCGGCAGACTCCAAAGCCATGGTCCCGGTGATCAAGAAAGCCATCGATGCCGGTATCACCGTGATCAACATCGACAACCAGCTGGACCCCGCCGTCGTCAAAAGCAAAAACATCAATGTTCCGTTCGTAGGCCCGGACAACCGCAAGGGCGCACGGCTGGTGGGCGATTACCTGGCCAAACAGCTGAAGGCCGGTGACGAAGTCGGCATCATCGAAGGTGTGTCCACCACCACCAATGCCCAGCAGCGGACCGCGGGTTTCAAGGATGCGATGGAGGCGGCGCAGATCAAGGTCGTGTCCGTGCAATCCGGTGACTGGGAGATCGACAAGGGCAACAAGGTAGCTGCGTCGATTCTCAGCGAATACCCGCAAACCAAGGCCCTGTTGGCCGGCAACGACAGCATGGCGGTCGGTGCGGTATCTGCTGTGCGCGCCGCGGGCAAGGCCGGCAAGGTGCAAGTGGTCGGCTACGACAACATCAATGCCATCCAGCCAATGCTCAAGGATGGTCGCGTACTGGCCACGGCGGACCAGTTTGCGGCTAAACAGGCAGTGTTCGGCATCGAGACTGCATTGAAGATTCTCAAGGGCGAGAAGGTCGACGGCGGTGCCAATGGCGTGATCGAAACGCCGGTAGAGCTGGTCACCAAATAATCTTCTGGCGACGCAGCGGCGCTCGTCCAGCCGGACGAGCGCATGGAGAGTTTTTATGTCAGTTTCCGTCCCGAACGCTGTCCTTTCGGTCAGCGGTATCGGCAAGACCTACGCCCAACCGGTGCTGACCGGCATCGACCTGACGCTCATGCGCGGTGAAGTGCTGGCGTTGACCGGCGAGAACGGCGCAGGCAAAAGTACGCTTTCGAAGATTATTGGCGGGCTGGTCACGCCGACCACCGGCCAGATGCAGTTTCAGGGGCAGGACTATCGTCCGGGTAGCCGGTCTCAGGCTGAAGCGCTGGGTATCCGCATGGTCATGCAGGAACTCAATCTGCTGCCGACCTTGTCGGTGGCGGAAAACCTGTTTCTCGACAACCTGCCCAGCAAAGGTGGCTGGATCAGCCGCAAGCAGTTGCGCAAGGCTGCCATCGAGGCCATGGCGCATGTCGGGCTCGACGCCATTGACCCGGACACCCTGGTCGGCGAACTGGGCATTGGGCACCAGCAAATGGTGGAGATTGCCCGCAACCTGATTGGCGATTGTCATGTGCTGATTCTCGACGAGCCGACGGCGATGCTCACTGCGCGCGAAGTCGAAATGCTGTTCGAGCAGATCACCCGCCTGCAGGCTCGCGGCGTATCGATCATCTACATCTCCCACCGCCTCGAAGAATTGGCGCGAGTCGCGCAGCGCATTGCCGTACTGCGCGACGGCAATCTGGTTTGTGTTGAGCCAATGGCCAACTACAACAGCGAGCAACTGGTCACCCTGATGGTCGGGCGCGAACTCGGCGAACACATCGATATGGGGGCGCGCAAGATCGGCGCTCCGGTGTTGACGGTCAGCGGCCTGAGCCGTGCCGACAAGGTTCGCGATGTGTCGTTCGAAGTCCGTGCCGGAGAGATTTTCGGGATTTCCGGTTTGATCGGCGCGGGACGTACCGAGTTGCTGCGCCTGATCTTCGGTGCCGATATCGCCGACAGCGGCACGATTGCCCTGGGGTCGCCGGCAAAGGTCGTCAGTATCCGTTCGCCAGTGGATGCGGTCGGGCATGGCATCGCGTTGATCACTGAAGATCGCAAGGGCGAAGGCCTTTTGCTGACCCAATCGATCGGCGCCAACATCGCCTTGGGCAACATGCCCGGCATCTCCAGTGCTGGCTTGGTCGACAACGACGAGGAGAACGCCCTGGCCCAGCGTCAGATCGACGCCATGCGCATTCGCAGCTCCGGTCCGGCACAGTTGGTGTCCGAGTTGTCCGGCGGCAATCAGCAGAAAGTCGTCATCGGCCGTTGGCTGGAGCGCGACTGTTCGGTGCTGCTGTTCGACGAACCGACCCGCGGCATCGACGTCGGCGCCAAGTTCGATATCTACAACCTGCTCGGTGAGTTGACCCGCAAGGGCAAGGCACTGGTGGTGGTCTCCAGCGACTTGCGCGAGCTGATGCTGATCTGCGACCGGATCGGTGTGCTGTCGGCGGGTCGCCTGATCGACACCTTCGATCGCGACAGCTGGACCCAGGATGAGTTGCTCGCCGCTGCTTTTGCCGGCTACCAAAAACGTGATGCGCAGCTCTTTGAAGCCGCGCCTAGGGATCTTCCATGAAAACCGCTTCTTTCGCCGGCACACGCAGTGGCAACTTCTACGGCCTGGGCACCTACCTGGGCCTGGCGGGTGCCCTGTTGGCGATGATCGTGCTGTTCTCGGTGCTGAGCAGTCACTTTTTGTCTTACGATACTTTCAGCACCCTGGCCAACCAGATTCCGGACCTGATGGTGCTGGCGGTCGGCATGACCTTTGTGTTGATCATCGGTGGCATCGACCTGTCGGTAGGCTCGGTGCTGGCGCTGGCGGCCTCGACCGTGAGCGTGGCGATGCTTGGCTGGGGTTGGGGCGTGCTGCCGGCGGCGCTGCTGGGCGTGGCCGTCGCGGCGCTCGCCGGTACCATCACCGGCTCGATCACGGTGGCCTGGCGGATTCCGTCGTTCATCGTGTCCCTGGGCGTGCTGGAAATGGCTCGCGGGATGGCGTACCAGATGACCGGTTCGCGTACGGCCTACATCGGCGATGCGTTCGCCTGGTTGTCCAACCCGATCGCCTTCGGCATTTCACCGTCGTTCATCATCGCGTTGCTGATCATTTTCATCGCCCAGGCCGTGTTGACCCGCACGGTGTTCGGTCGCTACCTGATCGGTATCGGCACCAATGAAGAGGCGGTGCGGTTGGCGGGGATCAATCCCAAGCCTTACAAGATCCTGGTCTTCAGCCTGATGGGGTTGCTGGCCGGTATTGCCGCGTTGTTCCAGATTTCCCGCCTGGAAGCCGCCGACCCGAATGCCGGCTCCGGTCTTGAGTTGCAAGTGATCGCGGCCGTCGTGATCGGCGGCACCAGCCTGATGGGCGGGCGCGGCTCGGTGATCAGCACGTTTTTTGGCGTACTGATCATTTCCGTGCTGGCCGCGGGGCTGGCGCAGATCGGCGCAACCGAGCCAACCAAACGCATCATTACCGGCGCGGTGATCGTGGTGGCGGTGGTGCTGGACACCTATCGCAGTCAACGCGCAAGCCGGCGGACCTGAGTCATGGCGACAATCAAAGATGTGGCAGCCCTTGCCGGCATTTCCTACACCACGGTTTCCCATGTGGTGAACAAGACCCGCCCGGTCAGTGAAGAAGTCCGGATCAAGGTCGAGGCGGCAATCCAGACCCTCGACTACGTCCCCAGCGCGGTGGCCCGTTCACTCAAGGCCAAAACCACGGCGACCATCGGCCTGTTGGTGCCCAACAGCCTCAACCCGTATTTCGCCGAACTGGCCCGGGGCATCGAGGATTACTGCGAGCGAAACGGTTACTGCGTCATCCTGTGCAACTCCGACGACAATCCGGACAAGCAGCGCAGCTACCTGCGTGTGTTGCTGGAAAAACGTATCGACGGCCTGATTGTCGCTTCGGCCGGCGGCGACAGTCGCCTGGTGCAAGGTCTTAAAGGCGTCCGTACGCCCATGGTGATCGTCGACCGCGGACTGGACGGTATCGATGCGGACCTGGTGCGCATCGACCATGAATACGGCGCGTATCTGGCGACCCGACACCTGCTGGAACTGGGGCATCGGGATATCGCCACGATCAGCGGGCCGGAGAACACCAGCGTGGCGCAGATGCGTCTGGCGGGTTATCGCCGGGCCTTGAAGGAGGCGGGCGTCGAAGTCTCTCCCGAGCGCATGCTGGAAAGCGATTTCACCAGCACCGGCGGTTACAGTGCCGCCGCAATTCTGCTGGAAAACAACCCGCCTACCGCCATTTTTGCGGCCAACGACATGATCGGCATCGGCGTGCTACGGGCCGCCGCCGAGCGCAATATTCGCGTACCGAGCGAGTTGTCGGTGATCGGCTTCGACGATATCCAGATGAGTCGGTATGTCTATCCGTCGTTGACCACGGTGGGGCAATCGATCGTGCAACTCGGCGAAATGGCCGCCGAAGTGCTTTTACGGCGAATCGCCACGCCGGGCCTGGCGACCGATCAGCGGATCGTGACGCCGAGTATCGTCATACGTGAATCGACGGCGCCGCTGGCCGGCGTGTTTGCCCAGTGCCGTTGAAAACAAAGAGCCGTTGAAAGCAGAAAACCGTTGAAAACAGAAAGCCGCTGAACCCACAGCACCGCCGAAACAGAATCGATGAGTAGCAATGTATGCCAGCAAAAGTAGTGGTAATAGGCAGTTTGAACATGGACCTGGTGACCCGGGCGCCACGCTTGCCCAAGGGCGGTGAAACGCTGATTGGTCAGTCGTTCAGCACCGTCTCCGGCGGCAAGGGCGCCAATCAGGCCGTGGCTGCGGCGCGGCTGGGAGCCCAGGTGTCGATGATCGGGTGCGTGGGCAGTGACGCTTATGGTGAGGCGCTGCGTGGGGCGCTGTTGGCCGAGCAGATCGATTGTCAGGCGGTCAGCACCGTTGACGGTTCCAGCGGCGTGGCGTTGATTGTGGTCGACGACAACAGTCAGAACACCATTGTGATCGTCCCCGGCGCCAACGGTGCATTGACTACAGAAGTCATTGACCGTTTTGATTCGGTGATACGCGCGGCGGACGTGCTCATCTGTCAGCTGGAAGTGCCCGATGCTTCTGTTGGCCATGCGCTCAAGCGCGGTCGCGAGCTGGGCAAGACGGTCATCCTCAATCCGGCACCGGCCAGTCGTCCGTTGCCATCGGACTGGTACGCGTCCATCGATTACCTGATTCCCAACGAGAGCGAGGCGTCGGCCCTGAGCGGTCTGTCGGTGGACTCCCTGGACACCGCGCAAGCCGCGGCGACCCGCCTGATAGCCCTGGGCGCCGGCAAGGTGATTATCACCCTCGGTGCGCAAGGTTCGCTGTTTGCCGATGGCCAACGCTTCGAGCATTTCCCCGCACCCGTGGTAAAGGCTGTCGATACCACGGCGGCCGGCGATACGTTCGTCGGCGGTTTCGCGGCGGCGCTGGCCGCGGGCCAAGATGAGGTGTCGGCGATCCGCTTCGGGCAGGTGGCTGCGGCGTTGTCGGTCACCCGTGCCGGCGCGCAACCCTCGATTCCCGCCTTGAGCGATGTACAGGCGTTTAAAACCCTATGAAAAAGACACCCCTGCTCAACATTGCACTGTCACGGCTGATCGCTTCATTGGGGCATGGCGACAGGGTCGTCATCGGGGATGCGGGGCTGCCGGCTCCACCGGGCGTTGAATTGATCGACCTGGCCTTGACCCACGGCATTCCGGATTTTGTCAGCACCTTGAAGGTCGTGCTCAGTGAGATGCAGGTCGAAAGCCATGTGCTGGCTCAGGAAATCTTCGATAAAAAGCCGCCGGCCCTGGTCGCGCTGAATGAGTTGGACGGCGAAGGCGCACTGGGTCGGCGTGAGGTGCTCACCCATGAACAATTCAAGGTCCTGAGCCGGCAGGCAAGGGCGATTGTTCGGACAGGCGAGTGTCAGCCGTACTGCAACATTGTGCTGGTCGCCGGCGTAACGTTTTGACTGGTTGTCCGCGTGTTTGATGTCCCCGGCACACGGAGTGTGTCCCGTATCGCTATGCTCAGAAACTGAACCCACTGCTCCGGAGCTTGCTGCTTTTGACCTTGAAGACCGCCACGAACGCCCTCGAGGCAGCAAAGATCGACTTGATCATCGACACCGATCCAGGGGCTGACGATATCGTTGCCCTGTTGTTCGCCCTGGCATCGCCGGACGAGCTGAATGTGCGGGCATTGACCACCGTTGCGGGCAACGTTCGCCTGGACAAGACCTCACGCAATGCGCGATTGGCCCGGGAATGGGCGGGGCGTGAGGAGGTGCCGGTTTATGCCGGTGCACCCAGGCCGCTGATGCGCACGCCGATCTATGCCGAGGATATTCATGGTAAGGAAGGTCTGTCGGGCGTCGCCGTGCATGAGCCGAAGAAAGGCCTGGAAAAGGGCAGTGCGGTGACTTACCTGATTGATGTGCTGAAATCGGCCAAGCCCCACAGCATTACTATCGCCATGCTCGGCCCGCAGACCAATCTGGCCCTGGCGCTGATCCAGGAGCCGGGCATCGTGCAGGGCATCAAGGAAGTGGTGGTCATGGGGGGTGCGCACTTCAATGGCGGCAACATCACGCCGGTGGCTGAATTCAACCTGTTCGCCGATCCGCAGGCCGCCGAAGTGGTACTCAGGAGTGGTGTAAAGCTGACCTACCTGCCGCTGGATGTGACCCACAAGATCCTGACCAGCGAAGCGCGCCTGAAACAGATTGCCGCGCTGAACAACAACGCCAGCCGGCTGGTGAGCGACATTCTCAATGAGTACATCAAAGGCGACATGGAACACTACGGCATTCCGGGCGGCCCGGTGCATGACGCCACGGTTGTCGCTTACCTGCTCAAGCCGCAGTTGTTCAGCGGTCGCTCGGTCAACGTGGTGGTCGACAGTCGCGAAGGACCGACCTTTGGGCAAACCATCGTCGACTGGTATGACGGCTTGAAAGCGCCAAAGAACGCCTTCTGGGTTGAAAGCGGCGATGCCCAGGGCTTCTTCGATCTGCTGATCGAGCGCCTGGCCCGCCTGAAGTAAGCATCATCTCCCGCCGGTGCTTGCCTGCGGGATTCACTCCCTCGCGCTAACCGCCTAGGCCTTTTGGTCCGACAGATGTTTCTCGAAAATCTGCTCGATGAACGATTGGGCGGCTTCGGTTCCAAGGTCCCTGACCAGAAGGTCGATACCGATAATGGCGAGCTCCTCCGTGCTGCCTGGGCTGTAGGAGCTGTGGCCGTCTTGCCACTTGGCCTTGATGTCAGCGTCGATGCTTACGGTGGTCATGATGGCGCTCGTGAGGTCGGGGAAGTCTGAGTGCCGAGTTAACCACTTTGCGGGGCTTTTGACACGTCGACTTAGGCAGCAAAGGAGGGCTGTGCGACACTTGGTCTCTGACGAATATTCAAGGAATGCGCTGTGCAGATCGATTTGAACTCCCCGGATGGCCTGACTCTTGAGGCGGTGCGTCAGTTGCTGGCCGGCGCCAGTGACGATGAACACACTCAGTTGCGGGTCACCAAAGGAGGCATTGCCTACATCTCCTCAGGTGTCGTGGGCGGTACCGATATCGACGGGTTGTTGTTTCGGCTCGAAACCTGGGCCAAGGGCTCCGGTTATGTCGGTCGGGTCGCGGCCAGCGATGAAGTCTGGGTCATGCAAATCTTCAATGCCTTGAAAGAGAACTGGCCCAATCCGCCTTACGACTATATCGACGTCTATTGAGCGTCGTTCATATTCAGTCACGATTCAGTGATTAAGGGGAGCACGGCGCTCAGGCAGAATCGCGGCTCGTCCCTAGCACTGCCTGTGAAACCAAACGCCAGTCTGGTTGTCGCACGATCTCAGCTTAATCATTGAATAAGGAGGCTTCATGCCTTGGAAGCTCGCGTCATTGGGTACTTTGTTGGCCGTTGCCACGCTGGCCGGTTGCAGCACTACCTCTACTGAGTCTGCAGCAACTGATGTTGCGACGACTGACACGGGTCACAGCCGCTGTGAAGCAAAGGCTGCCGAGTTCACCATCGGCAAACAGGCATCGCCGCAATTGCTTGAGCAAGCGCGTACCCGCGCAGGAGCGCAAAACGCGCGGTTCCTGTTGCCAACCGATATGGTGACGCTGGAGTACCGTTCTGATCGCCTGAACCTGAACACCGATGCCAGTAAGGTGGTCACCCGCGTCAACTGCGGCTGATCCTTCGGCTTTTGTTTCACCCATAAAAAACCCCGTCACATGGACGGGGTTTTTTTAGTGCGCCTGGAAATTACTCTGGGCGAACTTGAGCAGCTTGCATACCCTTTTGGCCTTTCTCAGCCACGAAGGAAACAGTCTGGCCTTCTTTCAGGCTTTTGAAACCGTCGCTTTCGATAGCTTTGAAGTGTACGAACAGGTCGTCACCGCCACCTTGAGGAGTGATGAAGCCGAAGCCTTTTTCATCGTTGAACCATTTAACGGTGCCGGTTTGGCGATTAGACATGGTGTATCTCCAAGAAACATATATTTTCAGTAGTACTGTGCTGCTCAGGCCAACTGGGCACACCCGGATATCATAGTCGAAATGTTCGCTTTGGGAGCCCCCCGGGCGAGCTGTTTGCCTTGCTGTCGAGCGGTCTTTGGTGCTTCATATCGCTGGAGGCCCCGTTTTAAAAGGCTTTCAGCCGAAAGAGAAGACGAAAAAAAAGCTGTAAAACCTTCAAAAAATGTCAGACAAAGCGACATTCGGCCTGTTTTTTCGGTCATTGCAGGTGAAAAAATCAATGCGAGAAGCTTATTTCTTCGCCCCGGCATCGACCCTGCAAGTGGCGATTTTCTGCATCGCCTGATTTCCCAGCTCTTGACTTGCCGTGCCGTCCATCAATGCCTGAAGGTCTTTGGCAGGATAGGATTTGAGCTGGTCGGCGCCGCAACCACAGACGGCTTTTGCCTTCGCATCACCGATCTTTTGTGCCGCTGCAGGGACGCATTGCGCCATGTATTTCTCGCGCTCACCCTTTGGCCAATCGGCGTGGGCGGCCAATGGCAGCAGCAGAACGATGGGTGCGACTATGGCGAACAAACGGTTCAGACGCATGCTGGGATGCTCCTTGTGGGTCAATGACGTGTTATCTGAGGGGCGAAGCGGTGTTCAAGTTCAGCACTCTGGCATAAAAATGCCTGATTTGCCCCCGCACAAAGTCTGCGTGCATCGACGACCGTTCATCTGTGCTAGCATGCCTCGCTCGGGCGTTTGCAGGCTCCGGATGACCTTCAGTCCCGGCGGCGGCAGATGCGCGATTAACCCTGATTTGAATCCCAGTCACTCTGGTTCGGTTTTCCGGTTGGCCGCAAGGCTCCTGCCGCTGTAAGGCAGGCGTTCGTCATTGAATGGCCTGGACCGGATCTTGTACTGGCTCATCCCAACCCACGTGACCTTTGGTAGGGGTCACCACTAGGAGAGGAGGCGCCATGCCAACTATTACTCTTCCCGACGGCAGTCAACGTTCATTCGATCACCCGGTTTCCGTAGCCGAGGTCGCCGCATCCATCGGTGCAGGCCTGGCGAAGGCCACCGTGGCCGGCAAGGTCAATGGCAAACTGGTCGACGCCAGCGACATCATCGACAGCGACGCGTCGCTGCAAATCATCACGCCAAAGGATGAAGAGGGGCTGGAGATCATTCGTCACTCTTGCGCCCACCTGGTTGGCCATGCGGTCAAGCAGTTGTACCCGACCGCCAAAATGGTCATCGGTCCGGTCATCGATGAAGGTTTCTATTACGACATCGCTTTCGAGCGTCCTTTCACTCCGGACGACCTGGCCGCCATCGAACAGCGCATGCAGCAGCTGATCGAGAAAGATTACGACGTGATCAAGAAAGTCACTCCGCGCGCCGAAGTGATCGAAGTGTTCAAGGCCCGTGGCGAAGACTACAAGTTGCGCCTGGTCGAGGACATGCCGAACGAGCAGGCCATGGGCCTGTACTATCACGAAGAATACGTCGACATGTGCCGCGGTCCGCACGTGCCGAACACCCGCTTCCTGAAATCCTTCAAGCTGACCAAACTGTCCGGTGCCTACTGGCGCGGCGATGCCAAGAACGAGCAATTGCAGCGCGTCTACGGCACCGCATGGGCGGACAAGAAGCAACTGGCCGCCTACATCCAGCGCATTGAAGAAGCCGAAAAGCGCGACCACCGCAAGATCGGCAAGCGCCTGGGCCTGTTCCACACCCAGGAAGAGGCGCCGGGCATGGTGTTCTGGCACCCGAACGGCTGGACTTTGTACCAGGTGCTCGAGCAGTACATGCGCAAGGTTCAGCGCGACAACGGTTACCTGGAAATCAAGACCCCCCAGGTCGTTGACCGCAGCCTGTGGGAAAAGTCCGGGCACTGGGCCAACTACGCCGACAACATGTTCACCACCCAGTCGGAAAGCCGCGACTACGCGATCAAGCCGATGAACTGCCCGTGCCACGTGCAGGTGTTCAACCAGGGCCTGAAGAGCTACCGCGAGTTGCCGATGCGCCTGGCCGAATTCGGTGCCTGCCACCGTAACGAGCCATCGGGTGCCTTGCACGGCATCATGCGCGTGCGTGGATTCACCCAGGATGACGCGCACATTTTCTGCACTGAAGAACAGATGCAGGCTGAATCCGCTGCGTTCATCAAGCTGACCATGGATGTCTACGCCGACTTCGGCTTCACCGATGTCGAGATGAAGCTGTCCACTCGTCCGGAAAAACGCGTCGGTTCCGACGAGCTTTGGGATCGCGCCGAAGCTGCGCTGGCCGCAGCCCTTGATAGCGCGGGCCTGCCGTACGATCTGCAGCCGGGCGAGGGTGCGTTCTACGGTCCGAAGATCGAGTTCTCGCTGAAAGATTGCCTCGGTCGCGTCTGGCAATGTGGTACCCTGCAGCTCGATTTTAACCTGCCTGTCCGTCTGGGAGCCGAATACGTCTCCGAAGACAACAGCCGCAAGCACCCGGTCATGTTGCACCGGGCGATCCTGGGGTCCTTCGAACGTTTCGTCGGAATCCTGATCGAGCACTACGAGGGCGCATTCCCCGCGTGGCTGGCTCCGACCCAGGCAGTGGTGATGAATATCACTGATAAACAGGCTGATTTTGCCGCCGAAGTGGAAAAAACTCTCAACGAAAGCGGGTTTCGTGCCAAGTCTGACTTGAGAAATGAAAAGATCGGCTTTAAAATCCGCGAGCATACTTTGCTCAAGGTTCCTTTTCTCTTGGTTATCGGAGATCGGGAAGTCGAGATGCAGACTGTCGCTGTGCGTACTCGTGAAGGTGCTGACCTGGGCTCGATGCCCGTCGCCCAGTTCGCTGAGTTTCTCGCGCAAGCGGTTTCCCGGCGTGGTCGCCCAGATTCGGAGTAATTATTATTAAGCGTGAAATGAGACAAGATAAACGAGCTGCACCGAAAGCCCCGATCAACGAGAATATCTCGGCACGCGAGGTTCGGTTAATTGGAGCTGAAGGTGAACAGCTTGGGATTGTGTCAATTGAAGACGCGCTTCTTAAGGCTGAAGAGGCCAAGCTGGATCTGGTGGAGATTTCCGCCGATGCAGTGCCACCTGTTTGCAAACTGATGGACTACGGCAAATCGATCTTCGAAAAGAAGAAACAGGTTGCTGCGGCCAAGAAAAACCAGAAGCAGATTCAGGTTAAAGAAATCAAGTTTCGTCCAGGGACGGAGGAAGGGGATTACCAGGTAAAACTGCGCAACCTGGTACGTTTCCTGAGTGATGGGGACAGGGCCAAGGTATCCTTGCGATTCCGCGGCCGTGAGATGGCCCACCAGGAGCTGGGGATGGAACTCCTCAAGCGAGTTGAAGGTGACTTGCTCGAGTACGGTTCGGTCGAACAGCATCCTAAGATGGAAGGACGCCAGCTGATCATGGTCATCGCCCCGAAAAAGAAGAAGTAATCAACAGGGCACGGCAGGCCTTCTGATTATGTTTATCAACTGAATGCGGAGTATCCGAACATGCCAAAAATGAAGACCAAAAGTGGTGCTGCTAAGCGGTTTCTGAAAACTGCTAACGGTATCAAGCACAAGCACGCTTTCAAGAGCCACATCCTGACCAAAATGTCGACCAAGCGTAAGCGTCAACTGCGCGGTAGCAGCTTGCTGCATCCGTCTGACGTGGCAAAAGTCGAGCGCATGCTGCGCCTTCGTTAATTTTAGTCAAGAATAGAGGAAGTAACTCATGGCTCGTGTAAAGCGTGGCGTCATTGCCCGTAAGCGTCACAAAAAAATTCTGAAACTTGCTAAAGGCTACTACGGCGCACGCTCCCGCGTATTCCGTGTTGCCAAGCAAGCGGTAATCAAGGCAGGCCAATACGCCTACCGTGACCGTCGTCAGAAAAAACGTCAGTTCCGCGCTCTGTGGATCGCTCGTATCAACGCTGGTGCTCGTATCAACGGTCTGTCCTACAGCCGTTTCATCGCCGGCCTGAAAAAAGCGTCCATCGAGATCGACCGTAAGGTTCTGGCTGATCTGGCAGTGAACGAAAAAGCGGCGTTTGCTGCGATTGTCGAGAAAGCTAAAGCCACCTTGGCTTAAGTACCCCCGACAGTCACCCGGCCTCGCATCTGTGGGGCCAGGTGTTAAACGTCATAAATAGGGGAAGAGCCTTCAAGCTCTTCCCCTATTTTGTATCTGGAGTCTGTACATGGAAAACCTGGATGCGCTCGTCTCTCAAGCACTAGAGGCTGTGCAAAGCGCTGAAGATATCAATGCCCTGGAGCAAATCCGGGTTCACTACCTTGGCAAGAAGGGTGAATTGACTCAGGTGATGAAGACCCTGGGGAATTTGCCGGCAGAAGAGCGTCCGCAGGTCGGTGCGCTGATCAACGTTGCCAAGGAGCGTGTCACAGAGGTCCTTAATGCGCGCAAGGCATTGTTTGAAGAAGCCGACCTGGCTGCCAAACTTTCTGCCGAGTCCATTGACGTGACCCTGCCTGGCCGTGGTCAGACCTCCGGTGGTCTGCATCCGGTTACCCGCACTCTGGAACGCGTCGAACAGTTCTTCACCCGTATTGGCTACGGCATCGCCGAAGGCCCGGAGGTCGAAGACGACTATCACAACTTCGAAGCACTCAACATCCCAGGCCACCACCCGGCCCGGTCGATGCATGACACCTTCTATTTCAATGCGAACATGCTGTTGCGCACCCATACCTCGCCGGTACAGGTCCGCACCATGGAGTCGAAACAGCCGCCGATCCGCATCGTCTGCCCAGGCCGTGTATACCGCAGCGACTCCGATATCACCCACTCGCCGATGTTCCACCAGGTCGAAGGCCTGCTGATCGATCGCGACATCAATTTCGCCGACCTCAAAGGCACCATCGAAGAATTCCTGCGGGTGTTCTTCGAAAAGGAACTGGCGGTGCGTTTCCGTCCTTCCTACTTCCCGTTCACCGAGCCATCCGCCGAAGTCGACATGGAGTGCGTGATGTGCAGCGGTAAAGGCTGCCGCGTCTGCAAGCAGACTGGCTGGCTGGAAGTGATGGGCTGCGGCATGGTGCATCCGAACGTGCTGCGCATGTCCGGTATCGACCCGGAAGAGTTCTCGGGCTTTGCCTTCGGCATGGGTGTCGAGCGTCTGGCCATGCTGCGTTACGGCGTGAACGACTTGCGTCTGTTCTTCGACAACGACTTGCGGTTCCTCGCGCAATTTCGCTAGTCGTAACGAATTCTTAGGAGAGCAGGATGAAATTCAGTGAACAATGGCTGCGTGGCTGGGTTAGCCCGCAGGTAAGTCGCGACGAGCTGGTTGCTCGTCTGTCGATGGCCGGTCTTGAGGTCGATAGCGTTACGCCGGCCGCCGGTGTTTTCAGTGGCGTGGTGGTTGGCGAGGTGTTGAGCACCGAACCGCACCCGGACGCAGACAAGCTGCGCGTGTGCCAGGTCAGCAACGGTTCGGAAACCTTCCAGGTCGTTTGCGGTGCGCCAAACGTGCGCCCGGGCCTGAAGATTCCTTTCGCCATGATCGGTGCCGAGCTGCCAGGCGACTTCAAGATCAAGAAGGCCAAGCTGCGTGGCGTTGAGTCCAACGGCATGCTGTGCTCGCAATCCGAGCTGCAGGTTGGTGAAGGTAATGACGGTCTGATGGAGCTGCCGGCCGATGCGCCGGTCGGTCAGGACATTCGTGAATACCTGAACCTGGAAGATGCCAGCATCGAGGTCGATCTGACCCCGAACCGTGGTGACTGCCTGTCCCTGGCCGGTCTGGCTCGTGAAGTCGGCGCGCTGTACGCTGCTCCGGTCGTCCGTCCGGTAGTCGCTTCGGTGCCTGCCGCGCACGACGAAGTGCGTTCGGTAGAAGTGCTGGCGCCGGCCGCGTGCCCGCGCTACCTGGGTCGTGTCATTCGTAACGTCGACCTGTCCAGGCCTACGCCGCTGTGGATGGTCGAGCGCCTGCGTCGTGCAGACGTGCGCAGCATCGATGCCGCCGTCGACATCACCAACTACGTGATGCTGGAACTGGGTCAGCCGCTGCACGCCTTCGATCTCGCCGAAATCAACGGTGGCATCCGTGTGCGCATGGCTGAAGAGGGCGAGAAGCTGGTGCTGCTCGACGGTCAGGAAGTCAGCCTGCGTAGCGATACGCTGGTGATTGCCGACCACTCCCGCGCACTGGCAATCGCCGGCGTCATGGGTGGCGAGCACAGCGGTGTTTCTGCGACCACCCGTGATGTGTTCCTGGAAAGCGCCTTCTTCGACCAGATCGCCGTAGCAGGCAAGGCCCGTTCCTATGGCCTGCACACCGATGCATCCCATCGCTATGAGCGTGGTGTGGACTGGCAACTGGCCCGCGAAGCCATGGAGCGCGCGACCGGCTTGCTGCTGGACATCACCGGTGGTGAAGCGGGTCCGATCATCGAGACCGTCAGCGAACAGCACCTGCCGAAAATTGCTCCGGTCACCCTGCGTGCCCAGCGCATTACCCAGATGCTGGGTATGGAAATGGATTCGGCTGAAGTGGAGCGTCTGCTCAATGCCTTGGGCCTGACCATTACTGCCGACGGGGCAGGGCAGTGGCGTGTAGAAGTGCCAAGCCATCGCTTCGACATCAGCCTGGAAGTCGACCTGATCGAGGAGCTGGCACGCCTGTACGGCTACAACCGTTTGCCGGTTCGTTATCCGCAAGCGCGTCTGGCGCCGCAAGCCAAGGCAGAAGCCCGTAGCGATTTGCCGGAACTGCGCCGCCTGCTGGTTGCCCGTGGATATCAGGAAGCCATTACCTACAGCTTCATCGATCCGAAACAGTTCGAACTGTTTAATCCGGGTGTGGAGCCGTTGCTGCTGGCTAACCCGATCTCCAATGACATGGCTGCCATGCGTTCGTCGCTGTGGCCAGGTCTGGTCAAGGCGCTTCAGCACAACCTGAACCGTCAGCAGGATCGCGTGCGTCTGTTCGAAAGCGGCCTGCGTTTCGTTGGTCAGCTCGAGGGTTTGAAGCAAGAGCCGATGTTGGCGGGTGTTGTTTGCGGTAGTCGCCTGCCGGAAGGCTGGGCGCAGGGTCGCGATACCGTCGACTTCTTCGACGTCAAGGCAGACGTGGAAGCGGTACTGGGCTTCGCCGGTGCCCTGGATGCGTTCACTTTCGTGCCGGGCAAGCACCCAGCGCTGCACCCGGGTCAAACCGCGCGCATCGAGCGTGACGGTCGTCTGGTCGGCTTCATTGGCGCGATCCACCCTGAATTGTCGAAAACCCTCGGTCTCGACCGTCCGGTCTTCGTCTTCGAGCTGGTTCTGGCGGAAGTGGCGTCGGGCAAAATGCCAAAATTCCAAGAGTTATCGCGCTTTCCTGAAGTGCGTCGTGACCTTGCACTGATTGCACACAAAGACGTTGCAGCCACGGCCGTACTGGATGTAATCCGTGAAAATGCAGGCGAATGGCTGACAGACCTCAGGCTATTTGACGTGTATCAGGGTAAAGGCATTGATCCTGATAGAAAAAGCCTCGCAGTCGGCTTGACCTGGCAGCATCCATCGCGCACTCTTAATGACGATGAGGTGAATACCGCAACGCAAAACATCCTCACCTCGCTCGAAAAAAGGTTGAACGCCACGTTAAGGAAGTGACGTATGGGGGCTCTGACGAAAGCTGAGATGGCGGAACGTCTGTATGAAGAGCTGGGCCTGAACAAACGGGAGGCCAAGGAATTGGTCGAACTGTTTTTTGAAGAAATCAGGCACGCTCTTGAAGACAACGAACAAGTCAAATTGTCCGGTTTCGGCAATTTCGACCTTCGGGACAAACGCCAGCGGCCTGGCCGCAATCCGAAAACGGGGGAAGAAATCCCGATCACGGCTCGCCGTGTGGTCACCTTTCGTCCAGGGCAGAAGTTGAAGGCCCGAGTTGAGGCTTATGCTGGAACCAAGTCATAACGACGAGCTCCCCGTCATCCCGGGCAAACGCTACTTCACCATTGGTGAAGTCAGCGAGCTGTGTGCGGTAAAACCGCACGTGCTGCGCTACTGGGAGCAGGAGTTTCCTCAACTCAACCCTGTCAAACGCCGCGGAAACCGCCGGTATTATCAGCGCCAGGACGTGCTGATGATTCGGCAAATCCGCGCGCTTCTTTATGACCAGGGGTTCACCATCGGCGGAGCGCGCCTGCGTTTGTCCGGTGATGAGGCCAAAGACGACACCACCCAATACAAACAAATGATCCGCCAGATGATCGCCGAGCTCGAAGATGTTCTGGTGGTGCTTAAGAAATAAATTCCTGCTTTTAAATACTTCCAGTTTTCAAAAGCTTGCGATATATTCTTGAGCGTTCCTCGAGGTGAGGAACAGATTTCACGCCTAGTCGGGGCGTAGCGCAGTCCGGTAGCGCACTAGCATGGGGTGCTAGGGGTCGAGTGTTCGAATCACTCCGTCCCGACCATATAATTCAATGACTTAGGTCTGTAGCGAAAGCGCAGGCCTTTTTCATTTATGAATTTACCCCACCTTTTACCCCACTGAAAAATTGCCCCGCCAGCAGAACGTACAGCGGGTGGGTGTCTAATTGATTCCTTGCTAGTTTAGCCAGCGAGACCGCCAACTTGCTGCGTAGGCAAAATATCTTGTATGGACAAAAATTCTACGAATTAATGCGAGAAGGTTTTCCGGAGCGGTCTTTGAAGCGAAGGCTCCAGACTTTTGCCCCGCCCCCTCCCTAAGGCCTCTGTCAAGCAGCACCAGTGAATCGCCCCTAGTTTCGTAGGCAACCTTGATCGTCAGCTCAGGCTGCTCAGTATCGATCGTGACCGGCACAAATTGGCCAAAAGCGGTCATTGTCCGAGCGGAGGCAGCCCACTCAAAATCTTTGCTGGGCATACGCCCACTTCGGCTCAATCCTGCTTTTTAGCTGACGACGAACTGTCCCGGCCGAAGTCTTCACTTTGGGCAGCTTTATACAAACGCTTGAACAGCTTCCGTTCAACGTCGATCAGTGGCTGGCAGTTGTGAATCTGCGCGAACGCTGCGAGAAAGCCACTGGCAGCGTGGCTGACAGCAGAGAGAATGTCGACCACTTGGCTCTCTGTATTGGCAAGAAAGCCCTCGACGTTCATTTCGCCGGGGTTGTGTGCGCTCATGAAGTAGCTCATACCGTACACTGACCCGTGGATGATCTCCGAAGAGATGGCGTATATCAGTCCATAAGCACCGAGCAAGGCCCCTCCAGCTGGCCGGACTACTTTCCCTATGCGATCAATCTTCGATGGCGCATCCAGCGTGCTCCATGAGCCCTGTCCTTTACCAGCGAACTCAGGAAACATCAGCGCTGCCGATGCCTTCGGATCAGGGCCGGTGCTCAATGTGAATGCGAATTCGCCGGTGCCAATCACGCGGTTCATATGCTTCCAGGCGGCATAGTCTTTATGCTTCAAAGCGCGTTGCGATACTTCGACCGGCTGAGTTACGAAGAAAGCAGCATTGATAAACCCCTCTATCACACCGCGGGTAATCGGGTAGAGATCACGAACGGGGATACCGACGGCGCTTGATCCTTTTAGGATTGTATTGAGCGACTGACCAGCGCCAAGCGATGTGGCGCTCACTGCCCGCACCTGATCCCATTCGAGGACGGATTTCAGCTTCTGCCCGCGAAAAACGATAGGCCCCTGCGACATCACCCACAAAATCAAGCGCAGTAGTTCCTGCTGCTCTTCAATGACGGCACGTAATTCTATTATTGCTAATATGTTCTCGCTCATGTCCTTTCCGTAGGTTGGTGGCTCCTTCAAGAGCATTCGCTTTGGGTCGATCGACAGCTGCCGACATTCTCGCATCGCTCGAGGACTTGTTACACGACGGCGCCACAGCTTGAAATACGGTGTTGGCCCTGTTTTTGCAGGGCTATAGCCGCCTGTCTGATATGCCTGGTCGTTACAAAAATGTGGTGACATTACGGTGGCACATTTGGTCAGACGATATAGAGTCACTTTTAAACACCGGCCTGAAACGCAAGCAGCAACAGACCAGAGCACGCCCAAGAGGGCAAAGACCATGAAGCGCGACCAACAGCATCACCGTCATGACCCTTATTCTAAAGAGGTCATGCTTTCCCTTACTTTGCGTGTGTCGCTGTATTGCGCACAAGTTGCAGCTGCCTCCAGTGCTGAGTCGAGCGCTCGCCTGGAAGCCGCACGCGAGAGAAATGTTGTTGAAGACGCAAAAATTCGTACCGCGATCAAAGAAGCTATTGTCAGCTTGAATGAGCTCAATGACTTTGTGTTTGACGCAGGGCGCTCCATGCTCACAAACATGCCCCCACGGCACGTGATAGAAGATGAACGGTTTTCCGAGGTGGCGAGCACATTGCGCGCGTTGGAATCAGTGTTAGCCACTAAGGCTGAGCTGTATTCGAACGTGCCAACTATGAGTGACGAATACAATGCGCTTCGGCGCAATCTTGCTACTACGCGTTCGCGGACAGCACAGAACGCCATGATTCTTAAACAGATGTTTCACGTGCCTGAAAGCTACGAGAGTTCAATAGATATGAAAGGGCTGGAAGCCTTGGCTTCCATTTCGACAGAGCGCCTCCATCAGCTTGTGAGCTGATGCCATATGACGATAATTGTCGAGTATAGCCCCGACACATACGATGATTTTTTTAAGGATGTTTTGTCCAATCACCCCACAATCTTGAACTCTTTGCGCGACGACTTTTATACCTACATCGCGTCCAACAGAATGACGCTCCCGGCATATTTCGGGTGCGACGTGCCATACACTCATCCACATGAAGCCTATGTCGTGGGCTTGATGCATATTCACATCGCCATCCCGCCGTCAGTGTTCCCTACGAGTAAACCGCAGTTTGACCGAAAGTGTCCTCTAGGTGATCCCACCAAAGATGCTGCGTTGGTATATGCACAAGGGCTCTACGATGAAGATAGATACGTTCTCATCGCCATGCTTCACCCCGGCGCCCATGACAAAGCCCGCACCGAAAAAATAGTTAAGCGACTAGCGGGAGTGGCAAAGCGTTTCCGCGATATCTATTAGTCTGACTCCCTGTCTCTTCGCTGCTACGCTTTCGGTTTTCTCGAACGGAATCGAAGCCATGCCCACCGAATACTCTCTGCCTGACACCCTAGAACGCATGTACGAAAATCAGCTCGCACTCGAAGCGGCGTTGATGGAGGTTGTGCTGTGGGTCGAGCAGCGCGGATCAAATGACGTCGGCGAGAATATGCGCAGTGCGCTGGACCTAATCGGCGAGAACGCTGGGCACATCAAACAAGGCCTGGCCAAGCTGGCTGTGCAGCACCGTGGTGACGCCTGAAAGGCCGATGGACAGACTGATGGCAAATCGGTAGCTTCCGCTGCTGCGCTGAAGCTATACCCGCCGAACTTGCACATCAGAGGCTGCACAGGAATGAAAGGATTCATCGAAACGTTGTTCGCCATCATTGCTCTGGTCGGGGCAGAAGCTTGGTTTCTTGCAGGTTACTATTCGGGAAGTCCTGACTATGAACCGGCCTTGGCATTCTTAGCTGCTTTGGGTTTTATACTTGCAAGGGACCCTATACGCGCAAAGTTTGCCAAGCCAGGAAACGGGCAGGCTCATGACAAAGAGTTGTTTAACTTGTTGCTCGCTGCGTTGCCTCCCAACCAAACATCTAAGTTCTTTAGAGAGCATGACTTCGGCGGCTCCTTTCATAGCGCAGACGTTAAGCCGCTTTATCGGTTTGCAGACACTTGGGAAAGTGTCGAAAACGAATTCCTCGACCCAGAGCTTGAGCGAAAAAACAAGGACTTCTACAAAATAGCCCTTGACCTCGCTTCCGAAATATCGAGTAGAACCGTACCGCTTAAAGGCAATACGCTCTCATCTGTTTACTCAGATAATCAAAGAAACGCAGGAGGGCCAAGACCGCCCTCGGTCATTGAGGATGCAAAGGTTCTTAACCTGAAATCAGCTGAGTTCGTGAAAAAGTACGAAGAGTTTGTGCGCGCTTGCCGTACGAAACTTAAGCACGAAGCATAACTAATTCATATCTATTTACCGTTCCAACACAAAACAAAGGGCGCTCTCCAAAGGCGCCCTTGTCGTCTGTTCTGCATACCGACATTCATCAATGACCTTCCGCCCTGGTGCCGGCCGTTGACTCTCTGGCCTGGCGCTCGAACCCTTCCCTGCCCCTGATGGCTGTGGCTTCGACTGCGGGAGCATCGCCTCAGCTGTGTCGGACAACCGGCTGTTCCTGTCAGGTTTACAGCCAGACCGAGGTGTTGTTGATGGGGCTGCGGCAGCTAAGCGAGCTCACCGACAATTTGTTCTCCCGCAGCTCCATCACCGCCATGCTCATCGGCGGTGTGTTCTGGTCAGAAAATCTCTGAAGACCAAAGCGGTAAAGCATCAACGTCTGCTTTGGGTCTTTTCAGCCGGTCGCCACAGGCAGAAAACGGCCGATTCTGTTGAAAAAGTCGACCATGGTTTGCGCAGCAGAAAAGTATGCGTCCGAGATTGAAATCTTTACTTTCGGCAGAGGCTTCCGGACTCGGATTTCACCTAGCAGTGTGCAAAAAAGGCGTTTTAACCAGTCAATGACCAGGCTGTTTGGGCGAACCGACTTTTTCAACAGAATCGGCCAATTGCAGACGTTGAGATTGAGGCGGCGAACGAACTTTCGTCACGCCGACCTCGTGAAGCCTGTTCTCGACCACTATCGCAGTTGCTTAATGCGCTCTTGGAGAGCCAGGGCGGCTGGGATGTTCATGGCTGCAAGTGCGGCAGCTATCTCGATAAGCGCCTGCCGCGCCTGAGCGCATTGCGACAGGGCCTGCGCGTCTGAACTCAATGCCGCCGCTACCAGCTCCACCAATGCGTCTCCCGTACCCTCGCGGTACCAGAGACTGGACGGCTCGCGCTCCTTCAGCATGGCGGCGAGCCAGCGAAGCCCGTCAAGCCGAAGTGGGGCTCCGAACTTTGTCGTCAGGAAGTGGCAGAAACGGGTGACGCATTCTTCGTCCCGAGCCAGGTGCCCAGCGGCCCAGCGTTTATAGAGATCGTTCATCCGCAGAGCCGCGCCCGGGTGCAGCCGGGACAGCGCATCCTCGTTCCCGAAGCCAAGCAGGTCGCAAATCAAGCGCTCGCCGTAGAACCAGAGGCCAGGTTGAGACCAATCGGCTGAGAGGCCGTACTCCGCAGTGGTCCGCCAGACGCGCTCGAATGCCACCGGGTCGTCACCTTTCCCGAGGCGCAGGAACATGCTGCGAATGAAGTGCTGCAGCGCGTAGTGTGCGGCTGGACCGTGAGCTAGAACGGCTTCCCAAACCGCGCGAGCCTCCCCTGCGGGCGCCGCGATCGACAGGGCTCCGAGCTTCAGAAGGATATCGTAACCGAGGTTCTGGCTCGGCAAGTCGTACTTGCCATGCTCACTCGCGCGCGCCTTGGCGCGCGTGGCGTCGTAATTCCAGATGCGCAGCGCCAAGCGTGTGTCGAGATCGCGGTCGCCAGTGCCACCGCCTTCGATGAGCCAGTTAAACAGGACTTCGAGGAGTTGACTGTCTAGCGAGCTGCCTCGTTCGCGCTCCGGTTTTCCGCGCCAAGTCTGATCGCCGGCATTGTAGAGCCGCGTCCGGCGCTGGAAGTCCAAACGTTCTAGGCCCGTGACGACACGCTTGAAATCGAGCTCATCCGGTGTCGTGTTCGCTCCACGGAGCGGAAAGCGCCGCAACCGCGCGAGCCACACCCTCCAGGCGCGCTCCGCATAGTCGCCATCGCGGTGGTGCGGAGCGAGCAGGATGAGGCCCGACCAGAGGAGCCCGGCGCGGAGCAGCCGCCACCAAGCGGTGCCAAGCTGCTCTCGATTGGCGTAGGCGACGCCGACCACAACGGCGGTCGCTCGCATGTCGCCGCTCGTCAGAAGGCGCAGGACGGCGGTCTCCCATTCCTGAACGCCATCTCCATCGGCGAGCCAAAGGTGCATGATCGCGTAGGCGACGAACTTCAGCTCGTCGCGGAGGCTCCCTATGCGCCCCCCGCGAATCTCTTCTCCTGTCGACGCGACCGCCGCTACACCGGCGCGTACGACTTCGAGCGCGTGCTCCTGCACTTCAGGGTTCTGGGCGAGCCAAGCGCCGCCCAATGCGACGAGCGTGCCGGCTGCAGCGAAACGGCATTTCGATGTCGCTTCCTCATCTTCGCCCTCCGTTCCGGCGTCACATTCTTGGAGCAGATTGAAGAGGTACGAGGCCTCATCGTCGGTGAGCGGTTGGCCGCCCTGAAGCCTCTGCTCGCACCGGTCAGGCACGAAAAGGTACGTGAGGGTTGGCGCGCAGTCGGCCTGCCACGACAACACCTCGAGGCGCAGTTCGTCAGGGTACACGAGGCTCCTGGTCTCCCCGCCCGTCGCCGGGTCGGTGTCGATCTGATAGTTGGCCCGGTCAAGCGCGGCGAAGAGCAACTTGAACTCCAACGCCACCTTCGGGTCCTCAGGCAGCGCCCAGGTCGGCAGCAGCGCTTGAAGACGCCGCGCAACATCGTCGTCGGCCAACAGGAGTTCGGTTACGACATCGAGGAACTTATGCTGGCGATGGGGTGCTAGGGTCCAATCACGGGCGAAGTCAAACATCGCCTGGCCGCCCTGGAGCCCGCTCCAACCGATGAAATTATGGCCAACCTGCTCCACGCGGGCGCTGTCCCAATAGAACAGGTTCGGGAACGTCAGCAGAGCCGAGAGGGGCCCCGTCAGCAACGACGGTCGATACTTGGCGACGTTGAGGAGCACGCTGATGAGCGCCACGGAGTTCCCCTCCCGCAGTATCCTCTCGATATCAGCGGTGATGTCCTCACCCGCGTCGAGCCGCAGCGTAAACCAGCGCTCCAACGCATCGAGAGCACAGAACAGGTTTCCGTTGCGCATCGAGTCATTGGACTGCGGCCAGCCGAAAACCTGCCACCAGCCAGGGAAGGTCTTATCCGACCCGTCCGCGAGTTGCAGAGTCACTCCGGGAGCGGTATCTGTGCGACCCTTCATGACCTCGGCGACCCAACGTTCCGTGCAGAAGTTCACCAGCGCGATGAGCGAGGTGAGCGCCGTTTCCGGGGCTAGCTGGAAGAAAGAGAAGAACGGGCTTTTCCAGAAGGCCGTCGGGTATGCGTCCTGGGGGTATTCGAGGCCGAGGTCCGTTTCGAACCGCGCGGACCCGTACTCCCGTTCCGGCTGGTCTTCGATGATGAGCGCGAGCAGGACTTCGGCCGCCAGCTCAGGCTGCACACGCATCAGAGACTGGATGCCGTTCTCCTTGATGCAGGCGGTCCGAAAATCCATGTCGACCTTGTCGTTGGCCCCTAGCGGCCAAGGCGGCAATCGTTCGCTGAGCGACCCGAGAGCGCGCGGCATCTGCTTCCGTTCTTCGTGCCGCACCTTGTATTTGGCATCGGTCTGCAGACGCTCGGCGTGGGCCTTCGCCTTCTGTAGCTGAACCTCGGCGATGCGCCGTTTGGCGTCAGCGTCGACCTGTCGGCGTCCCGCGAGTTCGAGCGCCCAGTTCCCGACCTCGGTAGGCAAGTCTGCCGCCCCAGCCAGTGGTGCGGTGTACAGCAACGGCTCATGCGTCAGGTACATCACGCCGTTGCCCTTCTCGACCTGCACGGTCCGAGCCATGGCGAGCGCCATCTCCGCCATCTCCGTCCGGAAAGGCATTAGATTGCCGTTGCTCAGCGTGCGCGGCGTCTTCGTCAGCCAGGTCTCGATGACCTTCGCGAGAGCGGACGAAACCAGCCCGGCTAGTCGCTCCCGTTGCGCGATGAGGAAGCAGAGAACGGGCGGCCATCGGCCAAAGACAATCGAGCGGTAGTGTGCCTCCATGTACAAGCCGACTGCCGTGTTCAGTCCCATTCCGCCGCCGGTCGGCACCGTCGCGATGTGGTGGAAGCGCAGGAGCAGCCGTGTGAAGTGTTTCGCGCCGTTGTCGAGCAGGAGGTCGACGCGTTCGGTCAGGAAGCGTTCGGCGTCGGGGTCCAAGCAGAGCGCATCAAGGAGGATATTGCCTGCCAGGTCGTTCTTCGCGGCTTCCGCGGCCCCGAAGGCGACGTCCCATACCGTGCCATTCTCGGCCGGCTGTCGCAGCAGGAACTGGCCCAGCATCCGGAGCGCGTTCGTCCAGAGCGGATTGCCGGCCAGGGCGGCCCACTGCGGCGTGTCCGTCCAAATCTGTTTCAGGAACTGGAAGCGCGCCCAATCCGCCGCGAGATCGTGTTCGAACTCGATGCGGTTGGTCCGCTCGTTCAGGCGCAGCGGAAGCTCGTCGGGGCGCTGCGTGAACGTCGCCGTGTCCGCCGGCTCCAAGTCGGTTAGCGCGAAGCTGCGCTCGAACGATGCTTCTCGCTGGGCGAGGCGCATCATCAACGCCTTCACGTCGGCGCGGTCCTTCGTCCAATACTTCCAGAGTCGATCGGCGATGGCGGTGTGAGACGCGAGTCCACTAGCGTTCGCCCCCAGCGCCGCACCCGCCTTGATGACCCACGCCAATGTCCGCAGGTTCGTCAGCGCCGCAATGGTGTCGTCATGCGCGGCCAACCAGCCCAAGGTGAGTGAAGGCAGAAGCGCCAACTTCACCGCATCGTTCTTGAGCGTTTCGACCTCGACGAGATGCGCTTTCCGCCCGCCGAGTATCGTCTCTTCGCCTTCGACCCAACTCTGCGTCTGCGTGACGATGACGACCCGCCACGCGCCCTCGGTCTCGGTCTCTTCGCCGTCACTCGGCAGAATAGCTTGAAGCAGCTGGCGGATGACGACGAACTCGCCGGCCTCGATGCGTTCCGCAGAGTCGATGACCAGCACGTTCTGCAGCTTCACCGTGAGGTTCAGCACCAGCGAGAGGTCGTGTGTCAGAGGGAGGGCGCCGCGGCGCGCGGCGCTAAGCGCCGTCTTCAGTTCTTCCGGACCGAACCACACCTGGTTCCAGGACGGATACGCGCCGTCCAACACAGACTTGACCAGCGCCGACTTGCCCGAGCCCGACTCCCCGAAGACCACCGTGATCGGGTGGTCGGCGACAGCTGCCTGGAGCGATGCCTTCTCCGCTGTCCGCGGGACGGAGTAGCCAGACGTTAACTCTGTCTCTATTCGCGCCTTGTGGTCCGCGGTGATGTTGAAGAGCGTCCCCCAATCACGCTCGAAGTCCGGATGATGGCGGAGGCCGAACTGGCCTCGGAGCAAGGACAACAGGTCCGGGACGGTAATGGTCCCGCTGCGAAGGCGTACCTCCTTCGCGACGTTAATGAGGCCCTTCCAAAGAGCCTGCGCTTCGTCGTCACAGCCAGACGCGAGCAAGCGACGGCATTGCGCGATGGCCTGGGTCTCGTTCTCGGAGTGCGCGAACTGCAAGTCGGTCGGCAGCACGTGCAGGCGGCGAATGAGCTCGATGGTCTCCTCGTCGGACGCGCCGCCGGGCTTCTGGACGCTGTCGAAGACGCCCGACTGCCTCTTGTTGCTGCGGATGCGGCTCATAGCGAGCGCGGTATCCGTGCCGCTGCACGCGTTCTTCACTTCGCGCCACGCCGGGTCGAACACCTGATGGGTGCCGAGCGTGACCAAGGCCAGCCCGTCGGCCGCGCGGTTGAACGACCCCTGCGGGTCACGCCACTGTTCCCATGCGCACGTCACGAAGTCAGCGGGGAGACCGGCCGCGGTTACCTGCAAATTGCCTTTCACCGAGATCGCAAGCCGCCGAGGCGCGGTGGTTGCCTGGGCCGTCAGCAGCAGGTCGTCGATACGCCACCCCAAGGTCGAGACTTGGGCTTGGACCTGCGTGACCACGCCGCCGATACCCGGTGCCTGCTCACCTGACAGGGACTTCACCAACTGCCAGGCGCTTATCAGGTCCTCGAACTCGAACCCGGCGCCGCTCGTCGACCGCAGCGTCGCGGACGCGCGTTTCTCGCTGCCGCCACGAGGCGCTTTCGGCTTCGATGTGTTCTTAGATGGGGCCATTAGCTTCCGAATGCTTGTAGCTGTGCCGTATCTGTCGGCGAGAAGTAGGGGGTGCAGGCTCCTCGCAGCCTTATGGTGGGCTTGAAGCGCGTCATAGGTCCCCGATTGCTAGTTCAGCACAACTGTGTTGCACCGACAAAGTGTACTGCCGAGGTGGTGCCGAAGCCACCGCGCCTGCAGTCAAAACCTGGGGGTGTGCATCCGGAGCAGACCTCCGGAACGTCCCCAAAGGGTCGATTTCGGCCGGTTGCGACAGGCAGAAACGACCCATAGCTGACGGTGGCGACAGACAGGAAACGGCCGATTCTGTTGAAAAAGTCGGTTCGCCCAAACAGCCTGGTCATTGACTGGTTAAAACGCCTTTTTTGCACACTGCTACGTGAAATCTGAGCCCCGAAGCCTCTGCCGAAAGTAAAGATTTCAATCTCGGACGCATACTTTTCTGCTGCGGAAACCATCGTCGACTTTTTCAACAGAATCGGCCAGGAGCGGTCAGTCACAATAGACAGAGTCGGTCCTCAGCTCACTCTCGTCCGAATCAAGATCGTGGTTTATTCCAGATTTTTAGAAGGGCTACAGAATATCTTGTCGTAGTCCAGCGTGAGTTAGAATTGTGAACCGAAACTCTGCTCCGCGCCCCGGGGAAGAACTGTGCGGTTCCGGAGATAATCATAACTGAACGGGATTAGTAGACGATGTCGCTTTATAAGTATGTAACAACCAAGACCGCCATAAAAATTCTTAATGGAAGCTCGCACCACTGTAGAGTGTGTAGGCTATAAGGACTGCGACACGAACACTCATTGAAGCCGCGACATCCCATCAACTCTCCTGAGAATCGTGGCGAATTTCCCGAGAGGCTGGGTAGCCGATTATTACCGTATAACGACGGCTGTAAAGGCTTCGAAACAACTCACGCAAAGGTTGGTATAGCCGATGTCGAGATATTTCAGAAAGCGACAGGCGCCTGCGGGAATCCGCAAGTGATTGTCACTCTTAGTTGCACAGCCGCCTCTCCCGAGAACTGCCCATCCTGCTGAGGATGGACAGTACTAAACCTCATTTAGTCACGGCTAATCCCGCCGACCGAGACCGGTACTGTCCGTCAACGACGCTCCAAACAACGGCGTTGACAGCCTCCGCGCCGGTTTTGAGGACTACCTGGGCAAACCGTGCGACTTTACCGAACTGCTGTGCCTGGAAATCATGGCATGGCTGCGTAGTCCCAGGGTCACCGACGGGCTTTCTCTGTCTTCCGACCGGCGCGCCAATGTATACAGGTAATTGCTTCTCTATTGCTTTAGAGTAGACGCTTCTTTCCAGACCGGGTCTTCGGAAAGGGTAAGCTCAGAACGAATTTTATTCATTCTGTCTGTATATCTTCGAATAGGTTTATATACCCAGCCATCATCTCCCTTGGCTCTATCTATAAGGCCCTCCCGCAAAAGCATTTTGATAATCGAATCTACTAATTTTGGGCTAAATTTTTGGCCGTAGCCACCCTTTAGAAGGGATGCTTCTTCTCTTCCGCCACCAGGCTGGAAAAAAATCTTATGAATTATAGAAAGAAACAATTTTTGAGCTGGTGGTAGGATGCTTTCTTTGATTCTTGAAGCATTGGAGATGCGCTCATAGTTGAAAGCCTCAGTATTTGTGACCCAGGCTGGAAAGCCTTGGGAATCTGAAACTCCAAATGCGTGTGAAACAATGCACCCATCAATCACCACGCCATCTTGTACTGTTATTGGTGTTGCGCCAAGAAATAAATGTTCAATCTCGGAATCCTTGATCACCAGATTTTTTATTACTCGAGCACTAAGATTTAACACTGGGAAGACTGAGCCAGACAGCTGCAGGGACTGAAAGTCCAACGGGTCGCCACCATAAATTGTTAGGATTGAAACTATCTCGCCAAGCTTTTTTGTATTTCGGCTGTTGCCATTTTTCTTTATATACGAAAAACAATGCTGCTCTAAATCGAAGATTCTAATTGTTTGTGCGGCATGAAATGCACCAAGATGCCGAAGTGATTGGCACCATTGAACTTGATCGTGTATATCCTTCATATTAATAACGTCTACAACAAGCGCTTCCGCACGAAGGATGTCAAGAACATTAAGATCAAGAAAATGTCGGTCAGGAGACTCTGGCTCTATCCTGCCGAGAGTGCACATTCTTGAAAGGAGCTGGCGACCACTTTGATCTGGAACTGATCCTACTACTGCTTGGTAGGCAGTATCAATATCACTAGGGGAAAGCCGGCCATTGGCTGTGGCGGAGTAACGGGTTACAGACGCTAATCTATGAAGAATCGCGTGAATGGTTTGAGGGGCGATCGAACCACCCACTCCGCTAGACTCTCGTCTACAAACTGCATGAATGAAGGTGCCCCAGAATTCGTATTCACCATGCTGGCGATTTAATATAACGCCAACGTCTGCCGGGTCTAGTTCAACGAGGAGCTGGAAAACTAATGGCTTCCTCGGTAACCACTCAGGTACAAGGGACTTAATGCCGATTGCTTCTAGGTATTTATTCCCTTCATCTTCTGAGAATTCTTCCGGCGCCTCAATGCACTCCGTGTTAGACCCGGCGGATAAACCGAGGCTTTCTAGCATCTCCTCGCTGCTATCGAAAAAATGAGAACGGCCGGTTATTAGTATCCCCGTTTTTCCACGGGTAATTAAATCGCGAACACCTTGTACTGCTCTCCGTCGAAGGCTTTTTCTGTCTTCGACTCTCGCGTCATGAACTTGAGTGCCGATCTCATCAAATCCGTCCAATAGGAGAATGAGTTTCCCAGAGTTCAGGAGGCGAATGACATTGTCTATAGAGCTACCGATGCCGATTATACCGAGGTGCCCTGCTATAACTTCTAACGCGCTTGAACTGCTCCAGTGATCTCGTAGGTTTATTGCCAGAGGGTAAGCGCCCGATTCTCTAGTGCGCGTTCTGAGTAACTCATACACCTCACGGACGCACCGGCTTTTACCAGTTCCATAATCTCCGGTAAGTACGATGTTTTGACCGCGCTGCAGGCTTGAGGCGATATTTTCTAACGTGTATTTTTTTGAGCCATCTGTTTCAGAGTACCGAACATGAATGAATTCGCGAGGGTCATTCGCACCTGTCTTTGAATCCACGGCACTACCAAAAGGAGATCTTTTTCGCAACGCGTCGTAGGAAGCGAAATCAAAAAAATCTTTGCTAAACTCAGCGGCCGAACATACTTTTATATGGCTGCTTCTGCCAGCTTCAATCATACTGAGCGTAGGCTCATCTTCTAATACAATGTAAGCCCGGCAAATTATACCCTCAACTGCAAGCCTCATTTTCGTAGGCTTTATCTTGTTGAGGTCATCACGCACCTTCTGAAGGGTTCTTTCAGTAGTGACTTCTATAATAATCACTTCATCATCGGAGATGCGAATAACACTATCAAAATCCACCCCGTCAATATGCTCTGCTTTGCAAGGTGCCCCCCACTTTAGAGAGGCGATCGAGCGAACGTATTCTTCAAGGTTCTTCCATGTGGCGGACATATCTCAAGCACCTGCGGACTAAGATAAATTGTATTAGCTCATGCGCGTCGCATGAGGCAATCCCTATGTTAAATATTGTGGGTATCGATCTCGCAATGTTGATCTTCCAAGCTGCGCTCTACTACCGACAGTGAAACTGATTAACCTTCGCTGACATTGTGTTCAAGCTTTCTGCAAAATCCATTTCCCTGCTCCGTTGCACATTCACCCGATCGGGGTCGTAGAGGCGCAACGCTACTATGCCTTAATCCAATTCTGCTACTGGCATTCCATCCACGCTGGATGCCTGGCCAGGTGGATGACATCTGGTTTATCCGCTATCGGGCTCTTGAACCCTCTGGTTTCCTAACACATCCAGATGACTGCTTTTGGCCGTTCTCTGCCCGTCAAAACGTACTCAACGCGATTAGAGGGGGATGCGATAGCGGCCGGGGTGATTACGATATTCTGGGTCATGGTCTTGGCTCCATTGGCGTCTGGTTATACCGCTCGTGCAACTCGGCCCCCGTTACACAGTAACGGCCTGCCGGCGCATAGCAGGTGCGGCAGGCGAACAAGTGGCGATGGTACTGGTCACGGGCCTCGAGCCATTCAGGCGATACCATGGCGGCGCTGTGGTAGATGTGCTTCGCGGCTCCCCGGCGTCATGCTGCTCGATTGTCGGGTCAGCCATTGGTGCTGGTGGCGACCATGCCGGATGGCTACGGATCAGGCGGGCGGCAAAGCATGGGTGTGTGCCGCACTGCTCGGCCAGATCATCAGCAGTCAGAAACCGCAGCCCCAGCAGATATGCCGGCGAGCATCCCAGCAGGCGAGCAAAATGACCAAGCCATCGACTTGCCTCTACTTTGGACGGCCCCTGAGCTGGGTGGTCATTAGCGCCGGGGGGCGCTGGCTTCTCGACTTTGTGTTTTTCAGGGGGAACCGAGGGAGCCGGGGGAAGAGGAGACAGCCTTTGATCTTCACGTCGGCAATTAGCGCACGCTCAGTCAGCAGGAAGCGTGGGACCATGTAAATGAGCATCGATGACACGAAGTGACTTGCGAGCTGCCGTCACAGCGCCGGCGTGTAAGTTGTCGGCGACAATCTTCGCTAAGAAGGCACGATCATTAGGTTCAGTCGCTGCTTCCGCGATTAATCGATACCAATACCCGAGGGCTGCTTCTCGATGACGCTGCGGAATTGTTTCGTGCTGCTCCATGAAGAATTGCCATAAATCACTCGCGCCGATCAGTCCTGTCGAGAATGCTACGACCATAGTGCCTAATAACTCAGGCAACTCCCGAGGTGAACCAGCATTTTGGCCAACCCGATCAGCTAATGCAGCACGAGTTTGTTCAGCACGAGAAAGACCGCCCCTGATTTCGCTCGTCCATTCAGCTGGCGGTGCAGTTTCGCGACGGACTGCCTCGATTCCCGCCAGTACCTCGTTGATTCTCTCAGTAAATGAGGCACGGTTTGCAGCATCCACCGCTTGCCGTAAGAATCCGGCCAGATGCTGAAGTTGTTCTTCAGCCACCAAGCGTACAACGAACCAATATGGCCGAATCGTTGCTCTGCTTACACTGAAAGCAGCCGCAATAAATGGCCACGCCATTTGACCAGTTAACTCCCTGTGACCGAGTTCTGCCACTAGTTGCTCTTGAGTGAGTTGAAATAGGTCGAGCTGGAAATCCGCTGGTGGCAGGTGGAGCACCCCCTCTCTTAGCCTGCCGTTCGCTGATGGAATATCAGCATTGAATTGCTCACCAATCGAGCGGAACTCCCTACGGAGATGAGCCGCTTCTACGGGCAGAGCGCCAGGAACATTCGGACGTATCGCTACCGGAATCGCCGGCCCTCCACCCGCCGCGCGTATTAAACGACCTGGTACGGCCTCATGCACGATTGCCATTAAAAGTGCTACGTCACCAGCAGTAGGTACAACAGCAACGCGATCCAACGCCTGCAACCAACCTGGCTCCTCGGCCGGAATGTCCGGAAGCACTAGAAAGATAGAACGCAGGGCCTGAGCGCGATCGGTTATGGATTCCGCTGTATTGAGTTGCGAGACCAACTGTTCCAACAATACCTCGATCTGTCTAGCCGGCAGTTCTAGCGATGGAAGTGCCTCAAGGTAGGGCTTTACTCTTGTCGATTTTCCAAGAGCATTAAGGAAGCTGTACACCCTGTTGACCGCCTCCACAGCCACATCTATGCCAACTCCTCTGCCGCCATGAAGTCCAGCTGCGCGAAATGAGAGCAACGCCCTAAACCATAGAGACATCTCAAGCAGTTGTTGTCTGTGGACATCAGCATCAGGAACTCCAGCCGTAAGAAATGCGGCCCGTGATGGAGGTCGTCTGAGTAGATCTCTCACCTCCTCAAGAATTGTGCTAGCGGACTTATATTGGGAGCCCGCTACAAACGCAGCTTCATCACCCATGACTTGGATGAGAATCGCCGCAAGGGCCTGCTCAGCAGAGGTTCCAGCCATGCCAATGACCGCGGCGTTTTTCGCTTCCTCTGATCGCAACTGATGACGCTTAGGCAGGGCTAACGCTGTTAGCGCGATGGCCAAACTGTCCATGCTCGCCTCTAAGAGGCGGACACTGCTTCGACTTAGATACTGCGGCAATAGCTTCACTCCTTTTCAGCCAGCCACACAGCCAACACAGGCATATTAGGATATCTTGAGCCTGCGTCGCCTTACTGCCTAATCATGTATAGCTAATAAGCGGCTACTTTGGGTCGATTGCAGCGTTTCGTGTAGGCAGCTATCGGCCCAGAGTGTGTAAAAACGCCTTCGCGAACCCTTGCTATGATTTCTGAGGATTTCATCGCAGGGATCGCCCATGAAGCGCTTTATCCAAGGTGAACATCGAGGCCAAGGCACCTTACTTCCCGAGAGCCTCGACGACTACGTCAGCGATACCAATCCGGTACGTGTAGTCGACGTCTTTGTCGACGAACTCGACCTGGTCAATCTGGGTTTTGAAGGTGCCATTCCAGCCGATACTGGCCGGCCTGCTTACCACCCCGCGATCTTGCTGAAGATCTACATCTACGGCTATCTCAACCGCATCCAGTCGAGCCGACGTTTGGAGCGAGAAGCTCAACGCAACGTCGAGCTGATGTGGTTGACCGGGCGTTTGATGCCGGATTTCAAGACCATCGCCAACTTCCGAAAAGACAACAGCAAGGCCATCCGAGGCGTCTGTCGCCAGTTCGTCGTGCTGTGTCAGCAATTGGGACTGTTCGGAGAACATCTGGTCGCCATCGATGGCAGCAAATCCAAAGCAGTCAACAACCGCGACCGCAATTTCACCAGCGCCAAACTGAAGCGGCGAATGGAAGAAATTGAATCGAGCATCAACCGTTACCTGACGGCACTCGATGCTGCTGATCGGCAAGAACCAACAGCTTCCGAGCCCAATGCCGTGCGGCTGGAAGAGAAAGTCGCCAAGCTCAAAACTCAAATGAAGGAGTTTCAGGCGATCGAAATCCAGCTCAATGAATCGCCGGATAAACAGGTCTCACTGACCGATCCAGACAGCCGCTCCATGATGACGCGCGGCACGGGAATCGTTGGCTACAACGTGCAGACTGCGGTCGATACTCAGCACCATTTAGTCGTTGCGCACGAGGTGACCAACGTCGGTTCCGACCGCGATCAACTCAGCTCGATGGCCAAGCAGGCCCGCGAGGCGATGGCGTCAGATGCGTTGTCGGTGGTGGCTGATCGAGGTTACTTCAAAAGCGAACAAATCCTGGCCTGTCACGATGCAGGCATCACCGCTTATGTGCCCAAGCCGATGACCTCTGGAGCCAAGGCTGACGGGCGTTTCAATAACGATGCCTTCGTCTATGACGCGGCAAAAAACGAATACATTTGCCCGGCTGGAGAGGCGCTGATCTGGCACTATTCCTACGTTGAAAAAGGCCTGAAGTTGCATCGTTACTGGAGTTCGAAATGCCAGGGTTGCGCGTTGAAGTCGCAATGCACCCCGAGCACGGAGCGACGAGTTCGACGCTGGGAGCATGAAGACGTATTGGAGGAGATGCAGCTTCGGCTGAGCAAAACACCAGAGATGATGCGAGTCCGAAAACGGACTGTTGAGCATCCCTTCGGGACGCTCAAACAATGGATGGGTGCGACGCACTTCCTGACGCGAAAGCTGGCTGGGGTGAGTACAGAGATGAGCTTGAATGTGCTCGCCTACAACTTGAAGCGGGTCATGAAAATCATCGGCACCCATCACTTGATGAAGGCGCTAACGGCCTAAAAACCGGCCGGTTTTTACGTGTTCCGATGATCTGGCGCGTTGCTGGGCGGTTTAGCTCATCAGGAAGGGACATCGTGCCTTGATCAGGCTGCGAAGCCGGACAGCCGCTCAGCCTTGAAGATCGAAACGGGATCTAGCGTTTATACACACTCTGGGCCGATTGCTGCCTGTTGCGAAATGCTTCAAGCGACCCATAACTGACAGTCGGATTTGCTATTCGGGACGTGCAGGCATTGATCAGGCTCTACAGGTATTCGTTGTGGCGTTGATTCGACAAATTGACGTGTGCATTGATCTGCACATATAGTGATCCGTATGACGAACCCAACCTCTACACGTTCTCGGGCAATTGATGCCGCAATCGACTCTCTCGATGGAGCCTTCTTCAAAGCTCTATGCGAGCCGTCGCGGGTAGCGGTGCTCAAGCGAGTCATGCAACTGGGACGAGCAGATATCGGTGAGATTGCCGAAGGGCTACCTCAAGAGCGTTCAGTGGTGTCCCGTCATCTGCAAGTGCTATTAGAGGCCGGCATTGTCCGCGCTACCAAGGTCAGCAGGCAGATGTTCTACGAGGTGGATGGACCGGCAGTGGTGACACGGCTCGAAGCCATTCTCCAACAAATGAAGAGTCTGGCCCCGTTTTGCTGCCCTGGTATGGCAGAGTAATTTTTTATTATCTCTATATATGTATGAGTGCGCACACATGAACATAATTCATGAGTCCAAGGATGTCATCGTTATTGGTGCGGGCCAAGCTGGGCTCGCGTGCGGTTGGCATCTGCGGCAGCAGAATCTCAGTTTTCTCATCCTGGAAGCCGAGAGCCAGCCAGGTGGAAACTGGCGCAACTATTACGACAGCCTGAGACTTTTTTCCCCTGCTGCTTACTCATCGTTACCTGGGATGCCTTTTCCAGCTGAAGCCAAGCACTATCCGCTACGCGATGAAGTCGTACGTTATTTGGAGCAGTACGCGGACGCTTTCCAGTTACCCATTCGGCAGAACATACGAGTCCAGAGAGTGAGTAGGGAGGATGGACTCTTTTTGCTTCAGGCATCTGATGGTCAGAGTTTCTGCTCAAAAGCATTGATCGTTTGCACTGGCGGATTCAATCAGCCGTTCATCCCTGACATTCAGGGGCTGGGGAGTTTTCGCGGGCAATGTTTACACAGTGCTGATTACCGAAATGTCGACGGCTTCAGTGATCAACGAGTAGTGGTCATAGGTGCTGCCAACTCAGCTGTACAAATTGCCCATGAGTTGGCTCAAGTCAGCAGCGTCGTATTGGCGACAAGGGAATCGATTCGGTTTTTTCCGCAAAAGATTCTCGGTGTGGATTTTCATGCTTGGCTCAAGTGGACAGGGATGGAGAAGACTCGTTGGCTGAATGACCAAAGTACCCCCGTTCTGGATGATGGCACCTATCGTCGAGCCATCAAGCAGGGACTTTTTGAGCGCAAGCCGATGTTCACGGAGGTAACGTCAACGGGCGTGATCTGGGCTGATGGGCAGCATACTGACGTGGACAGTTTGGTTTTCGCGACCGGGTTTCGTCCGAACCTTGATTTTTTGGCAGGTCTGCATGTGGTGGGGAATGAAAGTCTGACCCAACGCAACGGGAAGGCGGAACACGTACCGGGTTTGTATTTTGTGGGATTACCGAAGCAGCGCAACTTTGCTTCGGCAACCCTTAGAGGCGTTGGGCCAGATGCTTCTCACATCATCCCTAGCTTGATGCGCTTCATTCACAAAGCATCACACCCAGTGTTCGCGTGATGCCGGGTATCGACTTTTTTCTGTTCAACACTGCGCCTACCGGGACATCTTCATTACTTGCCGTTTTGCGTAATTGGCAGACGACAAGTGGCAATGAAGCACAGCAACAGAAACCCGCACATCACGCTAATCAGTACCGATGCTCCGAAGCTGTCCAGAACGTAAGCGGCGGCGATGGGGCCGCAGGCTTGGGCGATAAGGACGGGCCTTGCGAGCAGTCCCATTCGTGCGCCATATCCTTGAGGCCCGAACAGCGCCAATGGAAGAGTACCGCGAGCGATGGTGAGGATGCCGTTGCCGGCCCCGTAAAGTGCTATCGCCACGAAGGCCAGCCAAGGCAGGCCTGAGATCAGCAGTCCAAGCCCGATCAAACAAAGCAACACACCGGCTCGTGCGGACCAAGTTGGATGGAGGTTCCTGCCTATGGAAAACTCAGCCACCCGTGCCAGGACTTGCGAAGGACCAATCACCATGCCGATGGCCAAGGCCACAGCAGTCGCGATTCCTAATTGCTTGAGGACATTGAGCAGGTGTACCGAGATACCTGATACGACCAACGCCAGAACCGTCAGCATGGCGCCAATCAGCAAGAACAACTGGTTGGTGGTCCCAGGGCGAAGCTCGGATGCATTGGGTGATTCTACTATTACGGGATGAGGCGGATGCTTTGTGCTTCCAGGAATCAACAGCGCATGAATGGGCAATCCGATTAGCAGATGAGCTGCGGCAATGGTAAAGCAGGCGTTTCTCCAGCCGATCCAACTCTCCAGTCCCGCTATCACCGGCCAGCCTATGGTGCTGGCGAAGCCACCCAACAAGGTCAGCCCGGTGATTGACGTTCGAGCCTCCTCCCCGAAAAGTCGTCCCAGGGTTGAGAAGGCTGCGTCGTATAAGCCTGCCGCCATGGCAACGCCGATCAGGGTCCAGGCGACATAGTAGGTGGCAACGTTGCCCGCCAGTCCCATCAACAGCATGCCGAGAGCCAGCAGCAGTGAGCTGGCCGCTAGGACAGAGCGTCCGCCGTGGCGGTCAATCTGACGACCAACTGCCGGCGAGGACGCTCCCGCTACCAGCAGCCCCCAGGACAGGCCGCCCACCACGCTGGTAATGGACCATCCCGTCTCTTTGGCTATCGGAGACGCAAGTACTGCGGGCAAGTAGTAGGTCGAACCCCAGGCAAGAATCTGGGTGAAACCCATCGCCCATACGAGCCTGGAGCGATTGATCGGAGGATGAATCTGCTCTGGAAGTGTCACAACCGGTGCGCCCATTTTTGTTGTCAGTGACAACAAGCTAGCGCCTTCCTTTGGCTATCGTCAATCGAGAGATCGGTGTTGACGATTCCGAGATTCCAGGATTACTGTTGCAGCTAACAACTAATTTGTGACGGTTATGACGAAGCGTAAAAACGATCAGCTGACTCAGGATTCCGAGGAATTGTATGAGGCGCTGAACCAGCTTGTTCGCGTCTATCAGTTCCGTGATCGTGATCGGATTTGCTGTTACGACGTATCGGTAACCCAATGCTATGCCGTCGAGACGCTGGTCAAAAGGGGCGCACTGCGCCTTCAGGTCTTGGCAGAAGAAATGTTCTTGGATAAGAGCACCGCGAGTCGAGTGATCGATACCCTGGAACGTAAAGGGTATGTGTCCCGCGTTGAGGATGATGAAGATCGGCGTGCAGTGCGAATCCAGGCAACGGAAGCTGGGCGTGAGCTGTACGAAAAAATCAGGGCCGACTTGATTGCTGAAGAGCGAACGATGATCGAGAACCTGTCGGCTGAAGCCAGGCAGGGAGCGCTGAGTTTGCTCAGGCAGATTACGCGGGCCACGGAGATTCGCTGCGGGCTCGTGAGTGAGTGCTGCCCAGCCGTGAAGAGCAAGGATTGAAAGGGATTAACTTCCCTTTTTTTGCCAGTAATGTTGTTACTACCAACGTAATGGGGCTTCAACAATGCGAGTTCGTTTAGCTGAACCCAAAGACACTGTTTCAATAGCGGCCATCTACAACCAGGGGATCGAGGAACGTAGTTCTACGTTTGAAACGACTCCTCGAAGCCCGGCGGACATGCTTGATCGCATCAACTCAATGGAGCGTTATCCAGTGTTGGTCATGGTCAATGAGGCTGATCAGGTTGTTGGATGGGCTGGACTCAGTAGTTATCGCCCCCGTGCCTGTTACGACGGTATTGTGGATTTTTCCATTTACCTGGACCGCAGCGTTCGCGGTCAGGGGCTCGGCAAACAGTTACTTCAGTCACTGCTGAAAGAAGCCGAAGTTCGGGGATTCTGGAAAGTCCTTTCACGCATTTTTACTTTCAATCACGCCAGCCTTGCATTGTGCGAAGCCTGCGGTTTCCGCCAAGTGGGGGTGTATGAAAAACACGCCTGCCTAGAAGGGCGCTGGCTCGACTGCGCGATTGTCGAGCGCCTGTTTCCGGTCAATCAGCCAGTCTGAAGAAGGAATCGATCATGGAAAACAATCACCTTCCCGTCGCCATCATTGGAGCAGGTCCAGTGGGCCTCGCCGCAGCTGTCCATTTGTTGGCCAGAGGTATCACTCCGCTGATTCTGGAAGCTGGCCCGAAAGCTGGGTCCAGTATTGAAGAGTGGGCGCATGTGAAGATGTTCTCTCCATGGCAGTTCAATGTGGACAAGGAGGCAGCAAAACTTCTGCTGGCCGATGGTTGGACTCCACCACCGGAGAACGAGTATCCAACGGGTCGTGAACTGCTGGATCGGTTTGTTCGACCTCTCGCGGACCTCGAACAGATCAAGCGTCACTTGCAGCTCAATACCCGTGTTCTGGCCGTCACGCGCGTCGGTCAGGATGTGATGAAGACCCAGGACAGATCGGCGGCTCCTTTTTTACTGCGTGTCGCAGGGCCGTCGGGTGAGCGAGATGTGCTGGCCAACGCTGTCATTGATGCCTCGGGCACTTACCTGACACCGAACTGGATGGGCGCCCATGGCATCCCTGCCTTGGGCGAGATCGAGCATGCAGCACGCATCGCATACGGCACTCCGGAGGTACTGGGCCGTGCCCGGAATCGTTATGCCAACAAAAGGGTCCTCGTGGTGGGTGGTGGTCACTCCGCGTTTAACGCCCTACATGATCTGGTACGCCTGACTCAGGAGGCGCCGCAAACCAAAGTGCTCTGGGCGATCCGGGGTAATTCTCTTGAGCGCATTTTGGGTGGTGGTGCGTATGACCAATTGGAAGAGCGCGGAAAGCTCGGCCTGAAGATTCGCCAGTTGTTGAATGACGGCGTGATCGAGCTGTTCAAAAACGTCGCTATCGATCGGGTTGCAAGCAATGGCCAAGGGCTGGTCGTGAAGGCAGGCGAGCATATACTTCCGCCTGTGGACGAGATCATTTTGGCGACTGGATTCCGCCCAGAACTGAGTCTGCTCGCCGAGCTGCGTATTGCACTTGATCCTGCTACCCAAAGCGCAGTGTTACTCGCTCCTATGATTGACCCCAACGAACACAGCTGCGGTACGGTCAGGCCCCATGGCGCGGTAGAACTGGCCCATCCTGAGGAAGGCTTGTTCATTGTGGGGATGAAGAGCTATGGCCGAGCGCCAACGTTCCTGTTGATGACGGGGTATGAGCAGGTACGGTCTGTTGTCGCGGCATTGGCGGGCGATTGGGATGCAGCCAAAAGAGTTGAGCTGGTCCTCCCGGAGACTGGCATTTGCAACTCGGATTTCGATGAAGTCGATGATCACTTGAACGCTTCGGCAGGTCAGGCGTCTTGTTGCGGCACGGGAGGGACAATTCCTGAGGTCGCACCTCGTACTTCGCCGGGTTGTTGCAAAGCCTAGTGCACAGCCACCGAGCCCGCCCTCGATGACCGGGGCGGGTTAGGGGCGACCTTCTTATTTCTTCTGCATGTCCAGGTAGTCCTTGAGCCAGGGAGCGACCTGTTTCTGCGTGAATGACAGATTCATTACATAAACCATATATGCTTCGCCGCAGAAATTTGAAGAGAACCGGAAAGCGATTTACGTGGCTAACGCCGTAATACAGAGCTTTCATTGAAGGTGGTCGGCGGAGTCCAATCGTTTTGATGGATTAATGTGTCGCTGGCTCTTTATCTTGCATGCGGAAAAACATATATTAGTTAAGCCGTATATGAGCTGAAACTTCACAATGACCAGCAAAGCCCGTGTCCTGTTCGTCTGTACCGCCAACGCTGCCCGCTCTCAGCTGGCCCAAGCGTTGCTGAGGCATACCGATTCGGAGCATTTCGAGGCGTTCAGCGCCGGCACAACTCCGACTCAGGTAGATTCGCGCACCTTTGAGGCACTTTCACACATCGGTGTGAGCTCCGAAGGATTACGTAGCAAGTCGATAGACGAGTTCCGTGGTGAACGTTTCGATTACGTCATCACCTTGTGTGATAAAGCCGCAGCTGAATGCCTGTCTTTACCAGGGGCGGGTGAGGCATTGTCCTGGAGTTTTGAGGACCCGGTCACCAGCATCAAACCCGATGCCTTCCGTCACACCCTTCACGAAATTCATGAGCGCATCAAGATGTTCGTCTTGGTCAAAAACAAACACTGAGAAACGATATGGCTGACCATCTGACACCGACCACTGTTTTCAAATGCCTGGCTGACGACACTCGGGTCCGCACGATGATGCTCATCACCCGTGAAGGAGAGCTTTGTGTTTGCGAGCTGACCTGCGCGTTGAATGAGAGTCAGCCAAAAGTCTCTAGACACTTGGCGCAGCTGCGCAGTTGCGGTTTGCTGTCGGACCGTCGGCAAGGCCAATGGGTGTATTACCGACTGCACCCAAATCTCCCAGATTGGGTCCATCAAGTACTGACCACTGTGCTCGAAAGCAACAAGCATTGGTTGAGCCCTGACGCTAAACGCCTTGATGAAATGGGCGATCGTCCTAAGCGGGCACTGGCGTGTTGTGAAAGCTAAATCGCCTGATTCCGCCTTCGACTACGAGATCGCTCGATGAAAATCCTGTTCCTCTGCACTGCCAATAGCTGCCGCAGCATCCTTTGTGAAGCAGTCTTCAATCATTTGGCACCGGAAGGCATGAAAGCCTACAGCGCTGGCAGTCAGCCCAAAGGTGAAGTGAATCCGCTGAGTCTCATGACTTTGGAGAACGCTGGTATTTCGACGCTTGGGCTGTTCAGTAAGTCCAGTGATGTCCATGTGAATTTGGCACCTGATTTCGTCATCACGGTGTGCGACAAGGCTGCCGGTGAGGCCTGTCCGGTATTTTTCGGGCCGGCTACCAAGGCTCACTGGGGGCTGGCCGACCCTTCGGAATACCAAGGGACTCAAGAAGAGATCGAGGCGGCTTTTGAATCCACCTTGGAACAAATCAAAACCCGTATTGAAGCCTTCTTGGCTTTACCGCTTTCCCAACTGAGTGTCGAACAGCTCAAGGCAGAGCTGGCCCTGATTGGCACGCTGTAAACACAGGAGCAAATGATCATGAGTAAAAGCCGCCTTTCCTTTCTAGACCGTTACCTGACGCCGTGGATTTTTCTCGCCATGGCCTTGGGCATAGGTCTGGGGAGTCTGTTCGAAGGCTGGCCGCAGTGGCTCAACAGTCTTTCTGTGGGCACCACCAACATCCCCATCGCTATCGGCTTGATCGTGATGATGTATCCGCCTCTGGCCAAGGTTCGTTATGAGGAACTGCCGGAGGTCTTCAAGGACAAGCGCATCGTCGTTTTGTCGTTGGTCCAGAACTGGGTCATCGGACCGGTGTTGATGTTCGCGCTGGCGATTATCTTCCTTCGGGACCAGCCGGAGTACATGACTGGCCTGATCCTGATCGGCTTGGCCCGTTGCATCGCGATGGTCTTGGTCTGGAACCAGATCGCGGGTGGCAACAATCAATACGTTGCCGGGCTGGTGGCGTTCAACAGCATCTTCCAGATTCTGTTTTTCAGTCTGTATGCCTGGGTATTTCTTGGGCTGTTGCCCCCGCTGTTCGGGCTGGAAGGCAGTGTGATTGAGACCAGCTTTGTCAGCATTGCCAAGTCGGTTCTGATCTACCTGGGTGTGCCGTTCCTGGCAGGCTTCCTGACCCGCAAAATTCTCATCGCCCGTAAAGGTGAAGCCTGGTTCCAGGAGCGCTTCATTCCAAAGATCAGCCCGCTGACGCTGGTGGCGCTGCTGTTGACCATCGTGGCCATGTTCAGCCTCAAGGGCGATGTGGTGCTGCAATTGCCATTGGATGTATTGCGCATCGCGATTCCGCTGACGATCTACTTCGTGGTGATGTTCTTCATCAGCTTCTGGATGGGCAAATTGCTCAAGGCTGATTACCCACGGACCACCGCACTGGCTTTCACAGCCGCGAGCAACAACTTCGAACTGGCGATTGCCGTGGCCATTGCCACCTTCGGTCTGGCTTCCCCGGTCGCCTTCGCCACGGTGATTGGTCCACTGGTGGAAGTGCCGGTACTGATTTCCCTGGTCGGTGTAGCCCTTTGGCTGAAACGCCGCTGGTTCGATGATTCCAAGAGCGCCGTTGCGCAGGACAAAGACTATGTTTGATGACCATATGCCCCAACTCGATACCGAACTGATTGATCTCCCGTCGGCAGACAAACTCGGTATCGAAAAGACCTCCATCCACAAGCCGCGCATTTTGCTGCTGTACGGATCGACCCGTGAGCGCTCCTTCAGTCGCCTGATGGTAGAAGAGGCCGCTCGACTGCTGGAGCACTTCGGCGCCGAGGCGCGAATCTTCAATCCGTCAGGCTTGCCGCTGCCAGATGACGCACCCGACGATCACCCACGTGTGAAGGAACTACGTGACCTAGTGCTGTGGTCCGAGGGACAGGTTTGGTGCTCTCCAGAACGTCACGGCTCTATGAGCGCAGTGTTCAAAGCGCAGATCGACTGGGTGCCACTGGCCATGGGAGCGGTACGTCCGACCCAGGGCAAAACTCTCGCCGTCATGCAGGTGTGCGGTGGCTCGCAGTCGTTCAACGTGGTTAATCAACTGCGAGTGCTGGGGCGTTGGATGCGGATGTTCACCATCCCCAACCAGTCCTCCGTGCCAAAGGCCTATATGGAGTTCGACGACAACGGCCGGATGAAACCTTCTCCGTTCTACGACCGCGTTGTTGATGTGATGGAAGAGTTGGTGAAGTTCACGCTGCTGCTTCGCGACCGTCAGGACTATTTGGTTGATCGTTATTCCGAGCGAAAAGAGTCGGCGGAAGAACTCATGAACCGTGTCAATCAGCGCTCCATCTGAGGATATTTCACCGTGCAACAACACCCATATTCCGTACTGCCCTTGGCACAGTTTGATGGCCAATTGATCTTCACCCCGTGTCCAGGCACGAAGGGCACAAAGCCTTTCGAGGCGTTGCAAACCCTCAAGGACGCAGGTGCATCGGCGTTACTGACGCTAATGCCGGCCGAGGAGTTGCTTCAGAACGAGATCGACCTGCTGCCAGAAGAGTGCCAGTTGCTCGGCATCGAGTGGTTTCACCTGCCAGTAGAAGACGATCAGGCTCCTGGCGAAGCATTTAAAGCCGCATGGGAGCAGCACCATCCGCGACTCAAGCAGCTGCTGACCGAAGGGAAAACCATCGCCATTCATTGCAAGGGCGGCTCGGGTCGTACGGGCTTGGTCGCCGCTCAATTGTTGATCGAGAGCGGTGTGCCATTCAGCGATGCCATCCGCGATGTTCAGTCATTGCGTCCACGCGCCATTCAGCATTCTGCCCATATCGAATACATCGGCCAGTTCGACACCCAGTCGAACTCCCACTGACAACAGATACAGAGCACAACAACATGACTATCAAAGTTGGCATCAATGGTTTTGGTCGGATCGGTCGCCTCGCTCTGCGAGCGGCCTGGAGCTGGCCAGAGTTTGAATTTGTGCAGATCAACGATCCGGCCGGCGATGCAATAACCCATGCGCACCTGATCAACTTCGACTCCGTGCATGGTCGTTGGCACAACGAAGCCAGCGCTGAGGGCGATCAGGTGGTGATTGGCGGCAAGCACATCAAGGTGACCGCGAACAAAGCAATTGCCGACACCGACTGGTCGGGTTGCGATCTGGTGATCGAGGCCAGCGGCAAGATGAAAACCGTCGCAGTGCTTCAGGCTTACCTCGACCAAGGCGTGAAGCGTGTGGTGGTCTGCGCTCCGGTGAAGGAAAAAGGCGCGCTGAACGTCGTCATGGGCGTCAACCATCAACTGTTCAATCCGGCTGAACATCGCATCGTCACCGCTGCTTCTTGTACCACCAACTGTCTGGCGCCAGTGGTGAAAGTGATCCACGAGAAGCTGGGTATACGCCACGGCTCGATCACCACCATCCACGACCTGACCAACACCCAGAGCATTCTCGATCAGCCGCATAAGGATTTGCGGCGTGCGCGTGCTTCCGGGATGAGTTTGATACCGACCAGCACCGGCTCGGCCACTGCTATCGCCGAAATTTTCCCGGAGCTGCGTGGGCGCTTGAATGGTCACGCCGTGCGCGTGCCGCTAGCCAACGCTTCGCTGACGGACTGTGTCTTCGAGGTCGAGCGAGCCACCACTGTGGAAGAAGTGAATCAACTTCTCAAGGACGCTTCCGAGAACGAGCTGAAAGACATCCTCGGTTTCGAGGAGCGTCCCTTGGTATCCATCGACTACCGTACCGACCCGCGCTCATCGATCATTGATGCGCTGTCGACCATGGTTATCAACGGCACCCAGGTCAAACTCTATGCCTGGTACGACAACGAGTGGGGCTATGCCAACCGTACGGTCGAACTGGCCAAAATGGTCGGTCTGGCAGTCTAAGGAGCGGTCATGAAAGCGTTGTCAGCCCTCGCTCCAGAAGTGCGGCAGTACTTGCTCGTGACGGGCAACTACTGGGCCTTCACCCTCACCGACGGCGCCTTACGCATGTTGGTGGTGTTGCACTTTCACGCGTTGGGCTACAGCCCACTTCAAATCGCGGCGTTGTTTCTGTTCTACGAACTCTTTGGCGTGATCACCAACCTGGTGGGTGGCTACCTAGGCGCTCGGCTGGGGCTGAACCGAACCATGAACATCGGGCTGGGCATGCAGGTCGCGGCACTGTTGATGCTGACAGTGCCCTCGGCCTTTTTGACCATCCCATGGGTGATGGGCGCTCAGGCTTTGTCGGGGATTGCCAAAGACCTAAACAAGATGAGTGCCAAAAGCTCCATTAAGCTTCTGGTTCCGGATGGGCAACAGGGCAAGCTCTACAAGTGGGTGGCGATCCTCACTGGCTCGAAGAACGCACTCAAGGGTGTCGGCTTCTTTCTGGGTGGAGCCTTGCTGGCACTCATCGGCTTCAAAGGCGCCTTGCTGGCCATGGCGGGTGTCCTAGCGCTGATCTGGATCAGCAGTCTGATCCTGTTGAAGAAGGACCTGGGCAAAGCGAAAGCCAAACCCAAGTTTCGCGACATCCTGTCTAAGAGCCGGGCGATCAATATCCTCTCGGCGGCCCGAATGTTCCTGTTCGGCGCCCGCGATGTTTGGTTTGTCGTGGCCTTGCCGGTGTACCTGAGCAGTGTGTTCGGCTGGGACTTCTGGGAGGTTGGCGGCTTCCTTGCTGCCTGGGTGATCGGCTACGGCATCGTGCAATCGTTCGCGCCGCGAATCACCGGCAAGAAACGTGGGCACGTGCCGGATGGTCGTGCAGCATTTCTTTGGGCACTTGCACTGGCGGGTCTGCCTGCGGCAATCGCTTTCGGGCTGAACACCGGCCTATCACAACAGGTTGTGCTGCTCGGCGGATTGATGGTTTTTGGCGTGCTGTTCGCGGTGAATTCGTCGCTGCACAGCTATTTGATTGTGTCCTACGCCAAGGAAGACGGTGTGTCACTGGATGTGGGTTTTTATTACATGTCGAACGCCATGGGCCGCCTGATCGGTACGGTGCTTTCTGGTTGGGTCTATCAGGTGTATGGATTGGAAGCGTGCTTATGGATATCGAGCGCATTCGTGCTGTTCGCAGCTTTGATTTCGATTGCATTGCCTCGTCACGCGTTTAGTGAGTGACTGTTTTTGGTTATGGATTCAACCAGTCCTTAGATGAACGTCCGGTCTTGGCCAGTCCCCTTCGATGCCGGCCGATTTATCCCTGCCGACCGAGTCTCTGGCAACGTATGAGAGCCCGCACCCGGCGACCAAATCCTCAGAGCGACCTGCCAACAGCGCCATACCTCAACTTCGCAAAACCCTCAAAGCAACCGTTCAATGGCAGAATCTCCTCAACTTGATCGTTTTGGAGAACACCATGCTCCGTGTGTTTGAACGAAGGCTCGACCCCTTTCCTCCTGACGAGGTACCACCGCCACCCGACGGCCTGGCTCGCTTCTTGTGGGCCTGTACGCGGGGCGCCCGCGGTTACATCCTTGCGCTTGCGCTACTAAGTGCCGGTGTGTCGATTTACGAAGCCTGGCTGTTTTCCTTCCTCGGACAGGTCGTGGACCTGCTCTCGACCTGGCAGACAGGCGGTGAAGCGGCTGCGCAAGAAAGTCGCGTGTTGCGGGGCATGGGCATCGTAATGGTGGCCAGTGTCGGGCTGGTGGCGTTGCGCACCATGGTGCAGCACCAGATATTGGCAATTAATTTGCCGTTGCGGCTGCGCTGGGACTTCCATCGCCTGATGCTGCGGCAAAGCCTTTCGTTTTTTTCCGATGAGTTTTCCGGCCGAGTCACTACCAAGGTGATGCAGACTGCGCTAGCGGTGCGCGACGTGCTATTCACCCTTATCGAGATCGCGCCCGGGATCGGGGTGTATTTCATTGCGATCATCGCACTGGCCGGCGGCTTCGCTCTGAAACTGATGCTGCCTTTTGTTGCCTGGGTCGTGTTGTTCGGTCTGGCCATGCTGTACTTCGTCCCCCGTCTGGGGAAAGTCGGGCAGGAACAGGCCAATGCGCGGTCGATGATGACTGGGCGTATCTCAGACGCCTACACCAACATCACTACGGTGAAGCTGTTCTCTCACTCCAATCGTGAAGCGCACTTCGCGCGTGCAGCGATGGAGGATTTCAAGCAAACCGGCTTTCGCCAGATGCGCCTGGTCAGCCAATTCGAGATCGTCAACCAGGCATTGGTGGTGGCGTTGATCATGGCAGCAGGTGGTTATGCCCTGTGGCTTTGGCACCAGGGTGAGGTCGGCGCAGGTGCCGTGGCGGCAATCACCGCCATGGCGTTGCGTATCAATGGCATGTCGAACTGGATCATGTGGCAAATGACCTCGCTGTTCGAGAGTATCGGCACGGTACAGGATGGCATGGCGACGCTGACCCTGGGCACCAAGGTGCAGGACGCGTCGGGTGCCGGCGTGCTGGTGACCTCCGGCGGCGCGGTAACCTTCGATAAGGTGAGCTTCAACTACAATGGCGAACGCCAGGTGCTCGATGGCCTGAGCCTGAGTATCCGCCCGGGCGAAAAAATCGGCCTGGTTGGCCGCTCTGGTGCTGGTAAATCCACGCTTATCAACTTGCTGCTGCGCTTCTATGACGTCGACAGCGGGGAGATTCGTATCGACGGCCAAAACATCGCACACGTGACGCAAGACAGCCTGCGCGGCTCCATCGGCATGGTCACGCAGGATACCTCCCTGCTGCACCGTTCAATTCGCGACAACATCGCCTACGGCCGTCCCGATGCGACCGACGCGCAAATCCGCAGCGCCGCGGCCAATGCCCAGGCCGATGCGTTCATAAGCCAACTGAGCGACCGGCAAGGCCATACCGGCTACGACACCCTTGTGGGTGAGCGGGGCATCAAGCTGTCGGGCGGTCAGCGCCAACGCGTCGCGATTGCCCGGGTGATGCTCAAGAACGCCCCGATCCTGCTTCTTGACGAGGCCACCAGCGCGCTGGACTCGGAAGTCGAAGTGGCCATTCAGGAAAGCCTCGATGAAATGATGCAGGGCAAGACGGTGATCGCCATCGCCCATCGGCTGTCCACGATTGCGGCCATGGACCGGCTCGTCGTAATGGATGACGGACGCATCATCGAGCAGGGCACCCACACCGAATTGCTCGGGAAGAACGGCGTCTATGCGCGGCTGTGGCAGCATCAAAGCGGCGGGTTTCTGGGTGAGGATAAGGGAGTGGTCGAGGCTATGGATCAGGCGTGAGCGTGAAGGGTGCGCAGCAGGGGGGCTTTGAGCAGTGCAGTGGGGCGAGAGGGGAGGGCCACGACCGTCGCCACTCGTCAAGGGCTGCTCTGACCCCTCTTCGAGTGTTGTAGATGACACCGGAGCCGGGTGCACGAAAATATCAGCGTAAATCAAAGGCATGTTTCTGGTTGGAGCGTACTACGGGACTTTAGCGGTGCGAATGTATCTGGATGGTTTTTTGGCGGTGCCGACGGGCCGCTTCTGGCCGATTCTGTTGAAAAAGTCGTTTCGCCCAAACGGTCTGGTCATTGACTGGTTAAAACGCCTTTTTTGCACATTGCTACGTGAAATCTGAGTCCGGAAGCCTCTGCCGAAAGTAAAGATTTTAATCTCGGACGCATACTTTTCTACTGCGCAAACCATGGTCGACTGTTTTCAACAGAATCGGCCGATAGTGGCCAGTGGAGAAGAATCCCATAAGCGCCAAGCGTACTGATCGACCCTGACTGGGGTCGATCGGGGGGGCTCTTAGAAACTCCATTCCTCAGCCTGAACGACTCGGCAGAATGGCCCTGCCAAGGTTGCATTGTGGTGGGCAACGATGGCCACTGCTTTGAGCGTTGGAGTATCAGAGCAGGTATGTCCGTCGGCGATGAGCACAGCATCGAAGCCGCAATCGCGGGCAGCACGGCAAGTACTATCTACGCAGTATTGAGTTTTCATTCCTGTAACGACGATGCCTTCACAGCCGCGTTCGCGTAGCTGACCGGCCAGCTCAGTCTGAGCAAAGGCGTTGGGACGTTTTTTCTCAAAAATCACTTCGTCACCCCTTAGCTGCAACTCCTGGACAAGCTCGGTGAGCTGACTACCCGGCTCGATAGGAGACCCGGCCGGACCTATGTGGCGGGCGAGAAAGATGGGGGCGCCAGTCTCCCGTGCACTTCTCATCAGCCTATTCAATGTATCGAGAAGCGCTTCACTGCCCCAAGGTCTATCCGGGGCGTGAACAAGCCCTACCTGCATGTCGAGAATCAGAAGTGCATACATGTACGTTTCCTTACGTGTGTGCCAATAAAACCGGGGCAAAAAAAAGACCCGGTCCATTACTGGCGGGTCTTTGGGGTTATACGTTGTTTTAACTCACACAACCTCCCACGACCCGCCTGTGGCGGTCGTGAAGGTTGTGGTCGATTCGATGCATGGCGTCGTCATGACGCAAACCTTAACTGTGGCACGCCGGTCTTGCAAGTGAACATGCCCGGGATGAAAGTCATTTCATTCGGATGGGACTCAACGACCGCTCTTGGCACAGCTTGCCGGTCTATTAGCGTGTTTCGTGGCCGTCGTTGTAAATGCCTTGCCTCGCCTGGCAGTTGATGAACAGAGGCGATGGTAAATGGTGAGGTTGTTACGTTGTGTTGTGTTCGGCTTGATGCGATAGCGGCCATGGTGATTACGATGTTCCGCATCATGGTCTTGGCTCCATTGGCATCTGGTCATACCGTTGGCGCAACTTGGCCCCTGTTACACAGTAGCGGTTTGTTGGGGCATGGCAGGCGTGGCAAAGCATCGGATGGTTAAGGTATAGGTTATAGGTCCGGCACCATTCAGGCGTTACAGTGACGGCGGTCAAGACGCATCGGGCACGGCTGTTTTCCTGCTCGGACGCGGGAGGTGCTGGGGTGTCGGGCCGCTCCAGGCCCCACGCGGGATTGCTGCGGATCAGCGGCACGACAAAGCGCGGATGAATGCGGCGCTGCTCGGCCAGGTCATGCTGGTCGATATAGCCATGCTCCAACAGGTAGCCCGGCGAACACTCCAGCAGGCAGGCGACATGGGCCAGCCATTGCGCTTCTGCTGTCGAATCCTTCGCCGCCCCCAACACGGCAATGATTTCCAGGCGGTGCGCCTTGATGCTGGTCAGCAGATCAACGGGCGGCTGGTGGTCGGCGGTCCATGTCAGTCGGTCGCCCTCCAGCACCAGTGCCACACCTTCGGCACCGGCACGACTCAGTACCTCGGCGGCGCTCATACCTCACCCCCGAACACGGGGCGCACTGCGACATTTGCGACTTCTGCGACACTCCCCGGATTTATTGACGAGAACGTTTGCGACAAGTCTGTGACAGGTTGCGACAGGTCGGAGGCCACAGGCTCCTGGTCGCAGCTTGTCCCAACGCTGTCGCAAGCTCGGAGCTGCTGCGGGGCGGGTTTTGTCACGGTTGTCGCAGTTGTCGCAGCTGGGTTGATGGTGAAATGCTTCCCATCGCTGGTCAGAAGCTGGCGATGCTCCACCAGAACGGCCAGCAACTGGTCGCGCTGTTTTGCGGCCTTGCGAGCTATGGACGGTCCTTCGCGCTGTAGTGTGCGTGAATCGAAGGTGTACCACCCTTTGTTGAGTAGCCAATCCAGTAGGTTTTGCGCTTTAAATAAGTGCGGGCTCGCCTTCGTTGGGGTGGTCAGTCGCAGGGCTTCGTCCAGATGCCAGCGCACCAGCATTCCGGCCCGCTCGATAATCGGCGGGGTAATGGCTTCGGCGTTCTCGACCACGGCCAGTACGCCGGCAATCCGCAGTAGGTTTTCGCCACCCTTGGCGGCGGCCGGTTTGATTTCGCACAATTCGCCCCATTTGCCTAACTCCGCCTCAATGGCGTCGTGCTGGGCAACCCAGACGGCCAGCGACTGCGGCCCCATTGGCAGCGCGGGCGGGGCCAGTTCCCCTTGCTCATTCTGCGGCGGCTCAAGGGCCAGCAGATGGGCCATGCGCTGCCAGTAGCGCCCCAGTCGAACGTCTCGCATGGGGTCGACATCCCGGTAGAAGCGACTCCCGGCCAGTGACTGTGGCCAAGCGATTAGAAAACGTGCCAGAAAGCCTTGGCCCTGTAACACTGGATTACCCAGCACGTTTTGCGCCACGATTGGCTGAATCATCAGATGTGCGCTCAAGCGGCAACCGCTGCGTGATGCGCTTTCACCTTCGGCGGCGCGGATGCGCGTGATAGGTGAGCCGTCCCAAAGCTTCGACAGCCCGGCCACACTTTTCAGCATGTTCTCCGGTCTGCTGGCGTAACCGCCGAAGAATTGGCCGCCTTCGTCACTGAATAGCCCTTGCGAGGCGTAACCGCGCAGCAGGGACTTTTGCAGCCCCTCTAACGTCGGCTCTTCGGCCAGGATGAAAGGCGATGGCGGCTCGATTGGCTCAAGCAACTTACCCAGCTCGGTAGCTACGGTTTCCGGATCGCCCTTGGCGTTGTCGAGAATAGCTGCACGGGCTTTCAGGTAGGCATCCCGGTGGTTGCGGTACTCCTTGTGTTCGGTCTTATGTGCGCCCAGCAGAGTGTGCTGGTGTTGGTGGTGGGCGTGCAGTGCTAAGCGGTCCGCTGCCGACTTGCGGTCACCAGACTCGGCAACGGTAAGGGCGAACAGTGATAGGGGAATTAGTTGGCCGCCGCGTTGTACATTGGCGTGAGGTTGTGCAGCCATTGCAGCAGCGGCCAGCACGGCTTGCCCAGCTAGGGCATCGGGCACTTGCACGCTTTCGATAATGGCTGCAGCAGCCCCACCCAGCAAATCACCCAAGGCTTGCAGGGGATAAGGTGCCGCAATCGACACGTCTGGCAGCAGAGGCTGCGGATCGGGATAGGCTGGCTCAGGAATAAGCGTGGAAGTCATTGAGCTGCTCCCCAATTGGCCAGGTCGTTAAAATCGGAAAGAGTCAGGGGCTCGGCCCCCGACCAAGGCGGAAAGATCATGCGACAGCCAAGAGCAGCGGCTGCCTCGATGGCGTAAGTGCGTCCGGGGTTTCCTTCGGTCATGCGGTCGTCGTCGCCGGCTACGATCAGCACGGCGTCTGGATGCTGGCGCTGGAGGCGCTGGCCGACCTCTAGCAGGTTGTTGGCAGTCATGGCGCAAGCCACGGCGGCGCCGGTTTCGGCGTGAAGCGTGGCACCGGTTGCCCAGCCCTCGCAGATGTACAGCACCCGGTCTGGCTGAATTGTGCCGATAAGTGAACAGCTGCCCTTGGTCATGCCGCCGAACAGAAAGCGTTTGTCGCCGTCTGATTTGATGCGTTGAAGACTGACCAGCACCCCGTCACGCATAAGCGGCACCAGTAATACGTCACCGGTCTGACGCAGGGCATAAGAACGCACCCCTTTTGCCACTAGATAGGGGTGCTCGGGATCGGCGCTGCGGGCGTTACGCCACATCCGGTTTGCATGTTCGGCGGCAGCTTGCTGGCCCTGATGCTGCTTAGCTGCCCGCTGGCGTCGGGCCTGCTCGATGCGTAGGGCGTTTATTTGCGCCTCTAGGTGATCGGTAGGCTTGCGGCTGTGCCAGACCTGCGAGCCGCCTGCTTTCCAGCTCCCGAACATGCCGCAGGGGATGCCGTCCAAAAACAGAACATACCAGCCGTTTCGGGTAGCAGGCTTATCGCCTGGCACGTGGAAGCGGTGGATGTTTCCGTCTGGTATCGGCAGCCAATCAAGCGACCCGAGCACGGATTGCATGGCGTCACGAAACAAGATCACGAAATCCATAAAGCCACCTCCAAGCAGATCAGCAACGCTAGGTCAGCACCAATCGGTGACAGGGTGAACAGGTAGAGGCTGGCGAGATTTGGGGAGGTGTTATTTATGTGCGATTCATTCCCGAGCTTGCCCTTAGTGGTGGGCTTCTTTTTGTCCATTATGCGCGGCCCTCCAAGCGATCAGTGATCCACTGTTCAACCTCCAGGCTGTCCCAGCCGACAGCGCGTGAGCCAATGCGGCGGCACTTGGGGAAGGTTCCAGCATCCATAAAGTTGTAAATGGAGCTGCGCCCGTAGCCGGTCATGGTGACGACTTCCGGTAGGCGCATGATGCGGCGGGGTGAGGTGGTTGCTATTGCGGCCATTGCCATAACTCCTTCGCGCCAGCTGGCGCTCAGTGGATTTATGGCGGCATTCAACAGGTTGTGACGTGGCTTGTGCCCTAATGGGGGTTGGCAAAACCCCATTGGGGTAAATAGGGTTAGGCTTTGCCGACTCGTGCGGCGGCATCTTTAAGGAACTTCACCACTGTTCCAGGGCTGCTGGGTAATTCAAGACCATTGGACGCGGCGGCTGCTCTCAGGGTTTCGTCTGCGGCATAGGGGGTAGACAGATCAAGCTTGGCCATTGCGGAAAGCGCGGCGATTATTTGGCCAGCGCTTTTTCGTTCACTCGAGTGAAGTGGTTTTTCTGGTTGAAAATCATCAGCAAGCAGTTTTTCCTCAAGCTCTCTGAGTGCTCCGGTTCGCACAACCAGCACACTATCGTCGGGCAACCCTCCGGCTGGGTAATACTGTGTTCTCTCATCCATGACGGGTTCGCGGTCTTCGTTATGCTTCTGAATGAGATTTTTGGCCTCTTCGCGGCTCTTTTTGTTCCCGTGAATGAGCTGGGATATCCACTTGAAGCTGGCGTGCGAACCGGCCAAATCGGGATTTTCCTCATCGCGTTCCTGAAGCTGGTATACATACGTACCGTCACATATAAAGGCACCATTAATCCCCTGAATGGTTATGGATGGCCCTTTTGTTTTCTGCTGATAAGCGTCCTCAACGCTCAGGTATTCGTTACCGATTAAGGGTAAGTCCCAAACCCCGCTCGTTATGTGAAAGATATCTTCCTCAAGATTTATGTACTGCTCTTCGCCGGTGCGGGCTGCAAGGCTGGTCATGAGCGGCATAAGCCCCTGCTCTTCGGATTCGGGGTTCTCGCGCAAAAGCTTTTGCAATTTCCAAGGCATAGTGGTCGTGGGAGGGTGGTCGTCTTCGCTCACGCGCACTCCTGGAGTGTTGAATAGTGGTGGAACCAGTGTCCAATTTGTGTCGTCGAACGCGACAATTTCTCCGCGACGAGCAACAGTACGGTTCACAAAATACACAGAAACGGTTAAATGGCCCTCTAGTGCAAGGCGCAAAACATCTGCCTCGCTCACAGTCTCCCCTGCGCTAATGGATAGCCGCTTGGCGGTATCCTCTATCGTCAACCATTCCTTAAGCTTGATCAGCTTGCTCATATCTTCGCCTCCCCGGGCGTCGCCATCCTGAATAAAGTGGCTGGTCTCGCAGGTGGGGGCTGCTTGTCGGAAGCTCCCCCTAGGCCAGCCGGTAAATCTTATCCGTGCTTTTGGTTGATCGGCACGACGTTGTCAGCAGCCAATATTGCGTCGATACGTTCGCCCAGCAGTCGCCATGCTTCGGTTTTTTCCTTGGCGTAGTCATGGTGAAGATAGTGTCGGCGAACCTTGGAGCCACCCAGCAGGTGATTCTGGCAGCGGTCGATAATTTCCAAGGTGACGCCCAGCTCCTGCATCGTCGTTGCGCCAGTGCGGCGCAGGTCGTGCGGTGTCCAGTCGCCATTGGTGCCCTTGCTCAGTACCAGCGTATTGTCATTGCGCCGGCCGGATAAAGGTTTACTGCGTTTCTTGAACTGTTCTTGCCGGTCGCCTACGCGCTTGGAAATGCTCTTTAGGTCTACGTGGCCGGTATGGTTGGTGGCGGGGAACAGGTGTGGCGTGTTGCCCGTCAGGGTGTGCAGTTCTTTGAACTGGCGCAGGGCGAAGGTAGACAGAAAAACATGGTGATCCTGGCGCGTTCCTCGGTGACCTTTGGTGTTCATGGCAGGCAAAAACCATGTTCCCTTGCTTAGATCGATGTGGCGCCATTCGGCCTTGAGTAGTTCGCCGATGCGGCAGAGGGTGCCCAAGCATATCCATAGTGCAAGCTGTGCTTTCCTTTCCAGCGGACGGACGCCGGAATATTTCTGGCCAGGGGGCAGGGCGGCATAATCACGCTCCATGCGCTCAAATATGTCGCGCAGCTCCCTGATTTCATCGACAGTCAGAATGCGGTCGCGTTCTTCTTGATAGTCGTGGTCGAGAAGTTTTTTGACTTCCACCAGGTTGGCAGGGTTGCCGTCGATCATCAGGCCGCGCCAAGGCTTGCGCTTCTCGCCCCATGCGAGCATCTGATTCAGATCGGCAAACAGGCGGACTACATGCCGATTGACGCCACGTTCGCGCACGGCACGCAACATGGCGAGTATGTCTTTCTCGGTGAGAGCACGCAGAGGCTTTTTGCCGATGCTGGGTAGCACATCCTTAGTGAAGCTGCGGGTTAGCTCTGCGTTGTCATCCTGGCGGGCCACGCCATCTTTTAGCCACTCGACGAACAGGTCGGTCACTGTCAGGTTCTCGGCAGCCTGGCGCTCGGCTCCGGCAATGGTCGCCTCGATAGCGGCCTGTTTTTCGATCCTGGCGGCTTTCTTCGCGGCGGTGGGGTTGATTCCTTCGCCTACCGTAACGCGCAGGCGGTCGCGCTCGGCACGGATGTTGGCAAGGCTTTTCTTGGGCCAAGAACCTAGTGCCTGGTCGCGCTTGACGCCATTCAACTTGAACTCATAACGAAACAGAACAGTGATGCCCCGTTGCCCGACGCGAACGCGCCCGACAATTCCGCCATCCTCTCGCAGTGTCAGGCCGCCATCATCAGCGGTAAGCGCTTCCAGTTGCTTGACTTGGATTTTTGCCATGCCACTTTCGCCTTCGTATTTTTACCCCACTTTTACCCCACCGAAAACGCTGGCTTGTATTGCTTCGTTCTGGGTGGTGTTGGACGGTAGATTAGCCTGAAGGTGTTGTGTTTGCTAGGGTGTTATGGATTTATTTGTTTTTATTAGCGTCCAGTGGAATCCGATCTATAATGGCATGGGGTGCTAGGGGTCGAGTGTTCGAATCACTCCGTCCCGACCATATAATTCAAGGGGTTGCGAGATTTTATCTCGCGACCCCTTTTTATTTTCAGTGTTTTTTACCCCCACAAAACGACTGGCTCTTGGTGGAATCCTCACCGCTTTCGTGGGAGCAGACGTCCGTTGTTGTAACGCCTGGGTGATCTTCGATTCACCTGTTTCTGATAAGCGTCAGACTGGCGTCTCATCCGTTGCCAACCCCGAAAACTCCTCCATTGCATCCAGCAACGCCGCGTTAAAGTAAGCCTTCGATGTCCGGTCACACAGGATGAATAAGCTCGGCTGTTGCAGGGCACTGGCGTTGATCACGATCACGTTGATACGCGCGGCCGAGGTTTGTGCGACCGTGCCCGGGCCAAAAACTTGCGGACTCAAATCCACACCACAGAGTTTGGCCATGACCTCTGTGAGGTGATCACCACTGAGTTGAAACCAGGCATGGCTATCCTGGCGCGGCAGCAGGTAATTGGCCTTGTGATCCAGCTCCCAGCGGGCCTCTTCGTCTGCAACACGCTCACCTTGATCCTGGGGGCTGCCCAGCAACAGGTACTCGGTCTGGGACAGGCGCGCCACTTGACTGCCGTCATCCTGTACGACCGCGCGGTTGGGAGCGTCCGGTAGTAAAAAGTGGCGGCTCAGCAAATATTCCGCACTGTGTGCACCGCGAAAACCCACCCGTGGCAGGTCGGTGAGGTCGGTCAGTGTGCAACTGGACAAGAGGGCCAGGGCAGGATGGCCGGTGCCAGGTTGTTGTCTCAGGCTGGTCATGGGTCAAAGCTCCTGGCGCGAGTTAGTGGGATCAAGGAAGGGTAACGGCACGACGTCGGCATGAACCACGACTCCACCTTCGACGCGGATCGGAATTCGTTGTCCCGGCTTGCTTTGGTCGATGCCGGCATAGGCCAGGCCGATGATCTTGCTCAGGCTTGCGGAATATTCGCAGGAGGTGACGTTGCCACTGATGTCCGGGCCATTGAGCACCAGATGGCCTTCCAGCGGTTGCAGGCTGCCCTTGGGCAAAGTGAACCCAACGAGTTTGCGTTTTTGTGGCTGGGCTTCGAGGATATCCACCGAGCGCCGGCCGACGAAGAACGGCTTGTTGCGACTGACCGCCCAGTCCATGTCGATTTCCGCGGGATGGGTCATGCCATCGGTGTCCTGGCTGATGATCACATGGCCTTTTTCCAGACGCAGCAGACGCTGGGTTTCGACGCCGAAGGGACGTATGTCGTGTGCTTTGCCCGCCTCGATCAGCGCGTCCCAAAGTTTCAGCCCGTGACGCGCGGGTACGTGGATTTCATAACCCAGTTCGCCGACGAAACCGACTCGCAATAACCTGGCCTTGATGCCGGCAACCGTACCTTGGCGGACGCCCAGATAAGGGAAGGCGTCGGCGCTCAGATCCAGATTGGTGCAAACCTGTTCCAGCACCTTGCGCGAATCGGGCCCGGCGACATTGACTGCGCAAATGGCCGCGGTGACATTGGCAACGTCCACGTCCAGGCGCCATTGTGCGTTCCACTTGAGCATTTGCTGATAGATGCGGTCGACGCCGCTGGTGGTGGCAGTGACGTAGAAATGGTTATCGGCGAAACGAGCGCACACACCGTCATCGATCACGACGCCGTGCTCATTGGTCATTAATGCATAACGAGAGCGACCGATCGGTTGCTTGAGAAAGGCAAAGGTGTACATGCGGTTGAGCAGTTCGGCGGCGTCCGGGCCACGCACGTCGAGTCCGCCCAGAGTCGATACATCGATAATCCCGACCTTGTTGCGCACGTGCAGTGCTTCGGCCTGCATACAGGCGTCGCGATCCTTGGCACTGCCATAGTAGGCCGGCCGCTGCCAAATCCCGGCGGGCATCATCTTTGCCCCCGTTTGTACATGCCGGGCGTGCATCGGTGTCTGGCGGTAAGGGTCGAAAGCCCTGCCGGCAACATGCGCCAGCTTTTCCGCCACAAAGGGTGGGCGTGCCGTGGTGACCCCGGTTTCGCTGATGTTGCGCTGGGTAGCCCAGGCGACCAACCGTGCGGTGGGCAGCGCCGAGTGACGTCCCTGGGAAGGGCCCATGCCCACGGTGGAGTAGCGCTTGACCAGTTGCACGTCGCGATAGCCGATCCGGGTGGCGTTGACGATGTCCGCCACTTGCAGGTCCTCGTCGAAGTCGACGAAGTCCTTGCCCTTGGGATGGGGGAAGATCGGCCAGTTGAAGTTGACCCGAACCTCGCTGCCCAAGGGTGCGCGTTGTGCGCTGGCTGCCAGCCCTAGCGCGAGCGCGGCATCAGCTCCGGCATTCACGCCATCAGCGATCACGTTGTCGAGGCGGTGACAACCATTGACCGAGCCTGCGACTGCAAGGTTTTGTGGCAGGCCACTGAGGGTGAATTCGGCGCGCTGATCGTCATACGCCAGTTTGCCGCCTGCCTGGCAGAGCAGTTGATAGACCGGCATGTAACCGGCGGACATGCACAGCAAGTCGCAGTCCAAGTGTTCCCCACTTGCCGCGACCTGACCCTGGGCGGTGATCTTGCGTACATCGACGCCGTTGATATGACGCATGCCTTTCTCGTGCAGCGCTTCATACACGGTGCTGTTGCGCTGGCAAGGGATCTTGCGCTGAGCCAGTGCTTGCGGCAGGGACTCATCGCCAGGACCATGGCGCAAGTCCACCACTGCGGCGACTTCCACGCCCTGATCGTGCAGATCCAAAGCGGCGAGGTAACCGTCATCATTACCCGTCAGCACCACCGCGCGTTTGCCCGGCTTGACCGCATACAACTTCATCAAGCGCAGCGCAGCGCTGGTCAGCATCACACCCGGCAAATCGTTGTTGCGAAACACCACCGGTTGGTCGAAAGCGCCGCTGCACACCAGGCATTGGCGGGCACGCACCTTGTACATGCGCTTGCCCTGGATGACCGGCAGGTAGTTGTCGGTGAACCAGGCATTGCAGGTCGCCTCGGTGAGGATCCGGATATTGGCGTGTTGTTCCACCGCAGACAGCAGTTCGCGGCGCAGGGATTCGGCTCTTTTGCCTTCAATATCGAAACGGGCATAGGTCAACGAACCACCGAGAATCGGTTGTTGTTCGATGAGCAACACCTTCGCCCCGGCATTGGCCGCCGTCAGCGCCGCATGCAGTCCGGCGGGCCCGGCACCGATCACGGCCACGTCGGTGAACAGGTAAGCCTTGTCGTAATACTCGGGCTGGAAGGTCAGGTCGAGCACTCCGAGGCCGGCCTTCTTGCGAATGATCGGTTCCCAGACTTTCCACATGCCCTTGGGTTTGTAGAAGGAACGGTAGTAAAAGCCCACCGGCATGAATTTGGAGAACTTGCCCAGGTAAGCATCGCGATCGTTGTCCAGCGAGCCGTTGACGTTCTGCGCCGTGACCTGCAAGCCGGCCGACAGCGCGTGAGCATCGGCCAGCACATTGGGCTCCTGGGGCAGTTGCACCAGGCTGTTGGCGTCCTGTCCGGCCATGGTCAGCGGGCCGCGCGGACGGTGGTATTTGAACGAGCGCGAGATCAGGAAGCGTCCATTGGCCAACAAGGCGCTGGCGATGCTGTCGCCTTGCAGGCCTTGATAGCGATGACCGTCGAAACTGAAATCCAGCGGCTGATCGCGGTCGATCAGCAGGCCCATCGGGGCGGGTAGGCGGTTCATCCTGCGATCTCCTGGGCGGCGCTGAAGTCGACGCGGGCGTTGAAGAGTTCCTTGGGGTCGAAGGTGCGAAGAATTTCATCGCTCACGGTGTGACGCTCCGCCAGAAACCAGTAGCTCGACGGCGTATGCATCCACCACTCGCGCACCACGCCGGCGAGGTTGTCGGTGTTGAACACGTAGTCGGCCCATTCGGCATCGCTGCAGCGAACGGGGTCGGGCATTGGCTTGAACTCGCCGCCATAAGTGAATTCGCTGATGTTGCGTGGCCCGTTGAGCGGGCAATTGATGATTTTCATGGTCCGCTCTCCGTCAGTGACTGGCCGCCGTAGCGCCCATTTCGTTGACTTGCTGGAAGGTCGAAAAGCGCTCGAGGCCGAAAGGCTTGATCAGATCCGGCACCTTGCCGCCGCTTGCCACCAGCTCGGCCATGGTCTTGCCGCAGATCGGTGTCGCCTTGAAACCCCAAGTGCCCCACCCGGCGTCGAGGTAGTAATTTTTCACCGGCGAAAGCCCCATGATCGGGCTGTAATCCGGGGTCATGTCGGTGATCCCGGCCCATTGGCGCATCAGCTTGGCGTTGGCCAGAAACGGGAACATTTCGATGGCGTGGGCCAGCAGGCTTTCCTTCAGATCGAGCGTGGAACGGGTGTTGAACAGCGGATAAGGATCGGAGCCGCCGCCGAACACCACCTCGCCACGGCTGGTCTGCTGCACGTAGCAATGCAGCGCCGATGAGCTCACCAACGGATCGAGAAACGGCTTGAATGGTTGCGTGACCATCGCTTGCAGCGGAAAGGTCTGGATCGGCGAGCGGATCCCGGCCTTGGCCATCAGCAACGAACTGTGCCCGGCGATTGCCTGCACGGCGCAGCCGCACTTGATGGTGCCGCGATTGGTCTTTACGGCGGTGATTGCTCCGTTCTCGATGATCAGGTCCTGCACTTCAGTGAGTTGATGGATCTCCACGCCGCGCTTGGCCGCCTGCTTGGCGTAACCCCAGGCGACGGCGTCGTGGCGCGCGGTGGCGCCATCGATGTGCCAGAGGCCCGCGATGACCGGCAGGTGACCGGGGTCGAGATTAAGGCTGGGCACCAGTTCGCGAATCTGCTGGCGGTCGATCATCTCGGTACGGCCGCCGAAGTGCTTGTTGACCTCGGCCCGCTGGCGGAACGAACGCACGGTGGCATCGGTATGGGCCAGGGTCAGCTGGCCGCGCTCGGAGTACATGATGTTGAAATCGAATTCATTGGACAGCCCCTGGAACATCCGCACTGACTCGGCGTAAAAGCGCACGCCTTCGCTGGTCAGGTAATTGGAGCGGATCACCGCGGTATTGCGCGCGGTATTGCCACCACCCAGATAGGACTTTTCCAGTACCGCGATGTTGGTAATGCCGTGGTACTTGGCCAGGTAATAAGCGGTTGCCAGGCCGTGGCCGCCGGCACCGATGATCACCACGTCATAGCTCGATTTGAGTTCCCGGGGCGGCGGTAGATCGACTTCCACCGGATACTCCGAACTCAACCCGTACTTCAATAGATTGAACGGCATAGGGCCTCCGATTGGCTGCGTTGAGCCTGATGTTGCACCAGGGCTGCGGTCACGGTGTTTTTCATCAAGAAGGCAATGGTCATCGGGCCGACGCCACCGGGAACCGGGGTGATCGCTGCGACGTGGGGCAGGGCACTGTCGAAATCGACGTCGCCCACCAGACGGCTGCGGCCCTGGTCGTCGATGCGGTTGATGCGGTTGATGCCGACATCAATCACCACCGCGCCGGGCTTCAGCCAGCTGGCGTCGATCAGCCGCGGGCGCCCTACGGCGGCGATGACGATGTCTGCCTGCCGACACAACGCCTGCGGATCCCGGCTGCGCGAATGCAGCACGGTCACCGAGCAATCGGCCTTGAGCAGCAGGGCGGCCATGGGTTTGCCGACAATGTTCGAGCGGCCGATCACCACCGCGTGTTTACCGCGCAGATCGCCGCAGGTTTGCTCCAGCAGGTACAGGCAGCCGCTGGGTGTGCAGGGGGCGAGCACCGTGCGGCCCTGGCTGAGGCCACCGACGTTTTCACTGTGAAAACCGTCGACATCCTTGGTCGGGGCTATGGCCTCCAGGGCGCGCAATTCGTCGATGTGAGCCGGCAACGGCAATTGCAGCAGAATGCCGTTGATCGAAGGGTCGGCATTCAGCCTGCCAATCAGGTTCAGCAGTTGTTCGGTGCTGGTGTCGCTGGACAGTCGATGCTCCACGGAACGAATGCCCACCTCTTCGGCACGCAGGATCTTGTTGCGCACGTAAACCTGGCTGGCCGGGTCGCTGCCCACCAGAACCACCGCCAGGGCCGGTTGGATGTCTTGCTCGCGCAGAGCGTCCACGTCCTTGCGAACCTGAATCAGCACACGAGCAGCGGCGGCTTTTCCGTCAATCAGTCTGGTCGTGTTCATCGAAAAATCACCGTTCTGTCCTGGTTGAGGAAAACCCGGTGTTCCAGGTGGTACTTGACCGCCTTGGACAAGGCCACGGTTTCGGTGTCACGGCCGGTGGCGACCAGGTCGTCCGGCAGGTAAACGTGATCGACGCGCTGCACTTCCTGTTCAATGATTGGCCCTTCGTCGAGGTCGCTGGTGACGTAGTGCGCCGTAGCGCCGATCAGTTTCACCCCGCGTTGGTAGGCCTGGTGATAAGGCTTGGCACCTTTGAACCCCGGCAGGAACGAGTGATGGATGTTGATCGCGCGGCCCGAGAGTTGCTTGCACAGGTCATCGGAGAGGATCTGCATGTAGCGCGCCAACACCACCAGTTCGGTACCGGTGTCGTCGACGACTTTCATCAGCTCGGCTTCCTGCCGGGCCTTGGTGTCTTTGGTCACCGGCAGATAGATGAAGCGAATGCCCTCGCGCTCGGCCATGGGCCGCAGGTCCAGGTGGTTGGAGACGATGGCGGTGATGGTCATGTCCATCTCGCCCTTGTGGTAGCGGTAGAGCAGGTCGGTCAGACAGTGGTCGAACTTGCTGACCATCAGCAGCACACGCATCGGCTCGCGGGTGTCGTGCAGTTCCCAGCTCATGTCGAATGCGTTGGCGACGTCGCTGAAGCCTTCTTTGATCTGCTGGATATCACCCAAGTGGCCGTCGTTGAAACGGAACACCGCGCGCATGAAAAAACGGCCGCTGAAGTCGTCGTCGAATTGCGCCATCTCCCCGATGTAGCAACCGTTGTCCGCCAGGTAAGTGGTGACGGCCGCGACGATGCCAGACACTGCGGGACAGGTGATCTTGATGATGAAATGGTTTTTTTCGTGTTGCATGACACGTCCTCGGGAAGATGGCGGCAGCTCATCGCATAGCGAAAAAAACATGGGTAAACAGCAATCTCGTCCGTGAGTGCATTTTCTTATGGGGAATAAAATATTCCTGAAGTTGGCTTTATAGGGGAATGCCCGCGCCGCGTCCAGAATTTTTATGAAAGTTTTTTAACTGGCAGGAAAACGCCTGAGGCCGACACAGGTCGGCCTCAGGGCTGGAATCGAACGGGGAGTGGGGCGGGGATTATTCTTTGTCGTTGCCGTAATTCATGATCGACAGCATACGGATCGGCACCTGCACCAGTTGCTCGGGGCCATGGGGGATTTCCCCTTCGAAGGTCAGGCTGTCGCCAGCTTCCATGCGGTACAGCTGATTGCCGTGGCGATAAATCAGCTCACCTTCCAGAAGGTGGAGAAATTCAGTCCCAGGATGGGAGAAGGTCGGAAACTCCTCGCTCGCGTCATCCATGCTCACCATGTAAGCCTCGAAACTCTTCTTCGGCCCGCGGGTGTGATTGAGCAGATGGTAGGTGTGACCTTTCTCGGTGCCGCGGCGCACCACTTCCATGCCCTGATCGGCCTTGACCAATAGCGCGCTGCCATCTTGCTGATCGTACTCACTGAACAACTTCGACAAGGGTAGGCCGAGTACGTCGCACAAGCGGCTCAGAGTATCGAGGCTGGTGGACACCTGGGCGTTTTCGATCTTGCTCAACATGCCCTGGCTGATATCGGCAATCTTGGCCACGTCGGACAGTTTCAGGTCCTGCGCCTGGCGCTGGCGTTTGATCTGCAGTCCCAGGTATTGCTCAAGCTTGAGGCGCGGGGCGGTTTCAGTCGACATAGTCATCAAATCCTGCACACTTTCCGTTCAGTAATATTAGTTTCGCACTGAGAAAGTGCAAATCACAGCGTTCCTCTCCAGCCCATTGGGCAGTATTCCCACCGGGAAAAGAATATTCCCATATATACAGCACAAAAGCGCTGGTTACGGCACTTCAGCTTTTCATTCGCGATTCTGGCAAGGGCCTTGCATTCCCATTGGGAAACTAACTTTCTTTTCAGGAATATCAAAAGAAAGTGACGGCCTATCCACAATGATTTGCCCTTTTTCGCCAGGAGTGACGAGCAATGTTGCCAGCAGAAACCCAGCGCATCATCGACAAGCACGGGATCAAGTATGTGCTTGCGCAGTTTGTCGATATCCATGGTTCGGCCAAGACCAAATCGGTGCCGATCTGTGGGCTCAAGGCCGTGGCCGAGGACGGCGCGGGGTTTGCCGGGTTCGCCATTAGCGGCATGGGCATGGAACCCCACGGTCCGGACTTCATGGCCCGTGGCGATTTGTCCACGCTGATGCCTGTGCCCTGGCAACCGGGTTATGGCCGGATCGTGTGCATCGGTCATGTCGACGGCAAGCCGCATCCTTATGACAGCCGTTACGTTCTGCAGCAGCAGGTTCGTCGCCTGGAAGACAAGGGCTGGACCCTCAACACCGGCCTGGAACCTGAATTCAACCTGATGCGCCGCGACGAGCTGGGCAAACTGCAGTTGGTCGACGCCAGCGACAACCTGGACAAGCCTTGCTACGACTACAAAGGCCTGTCGCGCTCCCGGGTGTTCCTCGAACGCCTGACCGAAGCCTTGCAGGCGGTGGATTTCGAGGTCTATCAAATCGACCACGAAGACGCCAACGGCCAGTTCGAGATCAATTACACCTACAGCGACGCCATGACCTCGGCGGATCGATTCACGTTCTTTCGCATGGCGGCCGGCGAGATTGCCAATGACCTGGGCATGATCTGCTCGTTCATGCCCAAGCCCGACCCGAAACGCGCCGGCAACGGCATGCACTTTCACCTGTCGATCAGCAGCGCCGAGAACAAGAACCTGTTCTTTGATGCCAGCGACCCGAGCGGCATGGGCCTGTCGAAACTGGCCTATCACTTCGCCGCCGGTCTGCTTGCCCATGGCCCGGCGCTCTGCGCCTTTGCCGCGCCGACGGTCAATTCCTACAAGCGTCTGGTGGTGGGCAACTCGTTGTCCGGCGCGACCTGGGCGCCAGCCTTTATTGCCTTCGGCGCCAACAACCGCTCGGCGATGGTTCGGGTGCCTTATGGCCGCCTGGAGTTTCGCCTGCCGGATGCCGGTTGCAACCCTTATCTGGTCAGCGCGGCGATCATCGCGGCGGGCCTCGACGGTATCGACCGCCAGCTGGAAATCGACCACGTCTGCAACGAAAACCTCTACAGCCTGAGCCTGGAGCAGATTGCCGCGCGCGGCATCAAGACCCTGCCGCAATCGCTCAAGGAAGCCTGCGACGCGCTGGAAGCCGACCCGCTGTTTGCCGAAGTGATGGGGCCGCAGATCGTTGGCGAGTTCATCAAGCTCAAGCGCATGGAGTGGGTGGAATACAGCCGCCACGTCTCCGACTGGGAAGTGCAGCGCTACACCGAATTTTTCTAAGCGCCACCGGAGCGCTCAAACGAACCATCTCGCAGCTTGAAACTTGCCGCTGCCGAACGTAGTGAGGACTGTTGTCATGTGTGGAATCGTAGGCCTTTACCTGAAAAACCCGCAGCTGGAATCCCGGCTCGGCCAGCTCTTCGAACCGATGCTACAGGCCATGACCGATCGTGGCCCGGACAGTGCCGGCTTCGCCATCTATGGCGATGAAGTGGCCGATGGCTGGGTCAAGCTGACCTTGCAGGCGACCACCGAAGCCTTCGACTGGAAAACCCTGATGGGCGAACTCGAAGGCCGTCTAGGCTGTTCGCTGGACTGGTTTCAGAACGCCAGTGCCGCCGTATTGAAGATCCATGCTGAAGAAACGCCAGTCCGTCTGGCCCTCGCCGAACTGGCCCCGAGCATCCGCATCATGAGCGCCGGGCAGAGCATCGAAATCCTCAAGGGCATGGGCTTGCCCCAGGAAATTTCCCAACGCTTCGGCCTGGCCAGCATGAAGGGCAGTCACATCATCGGCCACACCCGCATGGCCACCGAAAGCGCGGTGACCATGGAAGGTAGCCACCCGTTTTCCACCGGCGCCGACCTGTGCCTGGTGCACAACGGTTCGCTGTCCAATCACTTTCGTCTGCGCCAGGAACTCAAGCGCGAAGGCATCCATTTCGAAACCGACAACGACACGGAAGTGGCTGCCGGCTACCTGACCTGGCGGCTGCAACAAGGCGACTCGCTGAAAGAGGCGCTGGATCATTCGCTGGAGGACCTGGATGGCTTTTTCACTTTCGCCATTGGTACCCGCAATGGCTTTGCGGTGATCCGCGACCCGATTGCCTGCAAGCCGGCGATCCTCGCCGAGACCGACGATTACGTCGCCATGGCGTCCGAGTATCAGGCCTTGTCGAGCCTGCCGGGTATCGAACACGCCAGGATCTGGGAGCCGGCACCGGCCACCCTGTACATCTGGGAACGCGAGTCAGCTTAAGGAGCGCACACATGAAAACCATCGATCTTTCCACTGCCACCGTGCGTGACCTCAATCAGGCGCTGCATGACCAGGTCAACAACGTAGAAGACCGCGATTGGGTGGTGACTCATTCCAACGGCAAGCACAACCTTGCGGTTGGGGTGAACCAGGCCGTGTCCATCGATATCCAGGGGCACGCCGGCTACTACTGCGCGGGCATGAACCAGAAAGCGTGCATCACAGTGCATGGCAACGCCGGTGTCGGCGTCGCGGAAAACATGATGTCGGGCATGGTGCGGATCAAGGGCAGCGCGTCCCAGGCCGCAGGCGCCACTGCCCATGGCGGGCTGCTGGTGATCGAAGGCGATGCCGGCGCCCGTTGTGGAATTTCCATGAAAGGCATCGACATCGTGGTCGGCGGCAGCATCGGCCACATGAGCTGCTTCATGGGCCAAGCCGGACGCTTGGTGGTGTGTGGCGATGCGGGCGATGCCTTGGGCGATTCGCTCTACGAAACCCACATCTATGTGCGGGGTACCGTCGCGTCCCTGGGTTCGGATTGCGTCGAGAAGGAGATGCGCGCCGAGCACCTGGAAGAGCTGCAAGGGCTGCTCAACCGTGCCGGTTTCGAGCACGACGCGGCTGACTTCAAGCGATACGGTTCCGCCCGTCAGTTGTACAACTTCAAAGTCGATAACGCGTCCGCGTACTGATCCGCGCGAGGAGAACAGATATGAGCGACCCAATCAGCCAAAAAGCGGCTCCAGTACTGCGCGAGTCAGCCACTTTCGACCGCCTGACGATCCAGGAAATCCAGCGTGCCGCGGAAACCGGCATCTACGACATTCGTGGCGGCGGCACCAAGCGCAAATTGCCGCACTTCGATGACTTGCTGTTGCTCGGCGCCAGCGTCTCGCGTTATCCACTGGAAGGCTACCGCGAGAAATGCGGTACTGATGTGATCCTCGGTAATCGTTTCGCCAAAAAGCCGATTCACCTGAAGATTCCGGTGACCATCGCAGGCATGAGCTTCGGTGCGTTGTCGGCCAATGCCAAAGAAGCGTTGGGCCGAGGCGCGACCATCGCCGGTACAAGCACCACGACCGGTGACGGCGGCATGACCCCGGAGGAGCGCGGGCAATCGCAGCATCTGGTCTATCAGTACCTGCCGTCGCGCTACGGCATGAATCCGGACGATCTGCGCAAGGCGGACGCCATCGAAATCGTCCTGGGGCAGGGCGCCAAACCCGGTGGTGGTGGCATGTTGCTGGGCATGAAAGTCACCGAGCGGGTGGCCGGCATGCGCACCTTGCCGATCGGCGTCGACCAGCGCAGTGCCTGCCGTCACCCGGACTGGACCGGCCCGGATGACCTGGCAATCAAGATTGCCGAGATCCGGGAAATCACAGACTGGGAAAAACCGATCTACGTAAAGATCGGGGCGAGCCGGCCTTACTATGACGTCAAACTGGCGGTGAAAGCCGGGGCCGATGTGATTGTGCTCGACGGCATGCAAGGCGGCACTGCGGCGACCCAGGAAGTGTTTATCGAACACGTGGGCATTCCGATTTTGCCGGCGATCCCGCAAGCGGTACAGGCTTTGCAAGAGATGGGCATGCATCGCAAGGTTCAGTTGATCGTTTCGGGGGGGATTCGCAACGGTGCCGACGTGGCCAAGGCCATGGCGTTGGGCGCCGATGCCGTGGCGATCGGCACGGCGGCGCTTATTGCGCTGGGCGACAACCACCCGCGACTGGATGAAGAACTGCACAAGATTGGTTCGGCGGCCGGTTTTTATGACGACTGGCAGAACGGCCGCGACCCGGCCGGGATCACCACGCAGGACCCGGAGCTGTCCAAGCGTCTGGACCCAGTGGAAGGTGGTCGGCGTCTGGCCAATTACCTGCGCGTGCTGGTGCTGGAAGCCCAGACCATGGCGCGGGCCTGCGGCAAGTCGCACTTGCACAATCTCGACCCCGAAGATTTGGTGGCCTTGACTGTGGAGTCGGCCGCCATGGCACGGGTGCCGCTGGCGGGGACCAACTGGATTCCGGGATCCGGTACCGGTTACTGACAAAAAACTGTGGCGAGGGAGCTTGCTCGCGCTGGGCTGTGAAGCGGCCCCAAGAATCTTTGCGAGTGCAACGCACTCGAGCGCGAGCAAGCTCGCTCGCCACAGTTATAAGCGGATCTGAAAAACCGCGGCTTGTTCATTCAACGCCCAAGAGGTCTCTCAAGAGGCCCGTGCGCACTCACTTTGCTCGCTGCCAGACACCTACCATTCCTTTGCAGGAGCTTTGAACATGGTCAATCGTCTTCTCGGCAAATCTCTTCTCGGCTTACTGGCGGTCGGCGCGCTCGCGCCGCTCGCCCAGGCGGCCGACGCACCCACATTGAACACCGGCAGCACCGCCTGGATGGTGACCGCCGCGGTGCTGGTGCTGTTCATGTGTCTGCCGGGCCTCGCATTGTTTTACGGCGGTCTGGTGCGGGCGAAAAACATGCTCTCGCTGTTTACCCAGTGCTTCGGCATCGCCGGCCTGGTCGGTGTGCTGTGGGTGATCTATGGCTACAGCATGGTGGTCGACAGTACCGGCATGGTTGAGGGGCAGGTGACGTTCAACAGTTTCGTCGGTGGTTTGAGCCGGGCCTTTCTTGCTGGCATGACCCCGGATAGCCTGGTCGGTGACATCCCGGAAGGCGTGTTCGTGACCTTCCAGATGACCTTCGCGATCATTACCCCGGCGCTGATTGCCGGTGCATTCGCCGAGCGCATGAAGTTCTCGGCAGCGCTGTGGTTCATGGCGCTGTGGTTCACCCTGGTTTATGCGCCCGTCGCCCATATGGTCTGGGGTGGTTCGGGCGCTTTGATGCATAACTGGGGCGTTCTCGATTTTGCCGGCGGCACTGCGGTGCATATCAATGCCGGCGTCGCTGCTTTGGCTGCGTGCCTGATTCTCGGCAAGCGCAAGGGCTACCAGAATACGCCAATGCCGGCCCACAACCTGAGCCTCACCATGGCCGGTGCGGCGATGCTCTGGGTTGGCTGGTTCGGCTTCAATATCGGTTCCGGCGGCGGTCTCAATGGCACTTCGGGCATTGTCATGCTCAACACCCAGCTGGGTGCTTGCGCGGGGATTCTCGGCTGGATGTTCACCGAGTGGTTCAAGGTCGGCAAGCCGAGTGCTTTGGGCCTGGCCAGCGGTGCTTTGGCCGGTTTGGTCGGCATTACTCCGGCGTGTGCGTATGTGGGCGTAGGCGGCGCGTTGGCCATCGGTCTGCTGTGCGGGGTGTTCTGCTACCTGAGCGTCACTGTGCTGAAACGCCGCTTCGGTTATGACGACAGCCTCGATGTGTTTGGCCTGCACGGCATCGGCGGAATGATTGGCGCGGTATTGACCGGCGTGTTCTGCGTGCCTTCCCTTGGCGGGTTGGTGGAAGGCGTGAGCATGGGCGCTCAGGTCGTGGCGCAGATCAAGGGCGTATTGCTGACGACGGTGTACTGCTTCGCCATCAGCTGGATCATTCTCAAAGTGGTGAATGCCCTGATCGGCTTGCGCGCCGATGAATCGGTGGAGGAGATGGGCCTGGATCTGGCCGAGCACAACGAGCGTGCGTACAACCACTAATCGTTACTGCTGAACATTGTAGGAGCGAGCTTGCTCGCGATGGACTCAATAGCGCCGCGTTTAGCCAGTAAACACGCGTTATCGTTAACGACCATCGCGAGCAAGCTCGCTCCTACAATTTGGCTCAGCTCAGCTCAACGCCACGCTGACGGGCAGCGGCTCGCGCGCCTGGGCAGCACGCTGTAGCTCACTGGCGATCAGGGTGTTCTTCAGCAGATAGGCAATGGTCATCGGTCCGACACCACCGGGCACCGGCGTGATCGCGCTGGCCACGGTGCGTGCACTCTCGTAATCGACATCGCCGACCAGGCGGTTGCCCGATTCGCCGGCAATACGATTGATGCCGACGTCGATCACTACCGCCCTGGGTTTGAGCCAACTGGCATCAATCAGCTGGGGTCGACCCACCGCCGCGACCACGATGTCTGCCAATCTGCACAACGCCGGTGCATCGACGCTGCGCGAATGCACCACGCTGACCGAGCAGTTGGCCTGCAACAACAAGGTCGCCATGGGTTTGCCGACAATGTTCGAACGACCGACGACCACCGCGTGCAAGCCGCTCAAGTCACCGCAGGTTTCGTGTAGCAGACGCATGCAGCCGCTGGGTGTGCAGGGTGTCAGGACTTCGATGCCTTGCACCAGGCCGCCGACGTTTTCCCGATGAAAGCCGTCCACGTCCTTGATCGGATCAATGGCATGAATCACCGCTCCTTCGTCGATATGGGCCGGCAATGGCAGCTGCACCAGGATGCCGTTTACGGTGACGTCGGCGTTCAGTTGCGTAATCAGTTCCAGCACTTGCGCCTGGCTGGCGGTTTCCGGCAGACGGTATTCAAGGGAACGGATCCCGACTTCCTTGGCCCGCAGCAGTTTGTTGCGCACATAGACCTCGCTGGCCGGGTCTTCACCGACGAGCAACACAGCCAGGGCGGGGTAAATCTGCTGTCCGGCCAGGACCAGAACCTCTTCTCGAACTTCGTCGAGAACCTGGGCAGAGATGGCTTTGCCGTCGATAACACGGGCAAGTGCAGGGGTGGTGCTGATCAAAAGAGTCACCGTCGTCTTGATTGATAGGGGGGCGAAGTGATCATCGAGGCGTCGTTGCGCCCCGATGATCCATCAGAGACCTGCAGGCAAGGGCGCTCAGGCTACCAGTTGATGGCAACCGTACACCACCAGTACACCCGCGATCAGCGTGGCATAAGGCAACCAACCGGCGCGTTTTTGACCGGCATCGGCCTGAATGTACAGGTCGCTGAGCATCGCTTCAGGGAAGCGCCCTTTGTCCTGCACGTAGTGGCGGTAGCAGAACACCGGAAGAATCAACAGCGCCAGCAGCAGGCCGGTCACCAGGGTGCCGGCGCCCCAGATATCGGCTCCCAGACCCATACACGCCAGGTTGACGAAGCTCAGTACGCCACCAGCGGCCAATAGCACGGTCGGGGCCTTGTACGGGCGTATCCATTCGGGACGGTCCAGGCGATGGATCCAGCCGGCATTGAGGTTGAGGAAGTTGAAGATGATGTAGCTGACGTTGGACGCGGCCAGCACGAACACATAATCGGACATCAGCAACAGCAGCAGGTTGAACGACAGGTCGGTCCACATCGCTGCGGTAGGCGCGCCGTGTTCGTTGGTGCGGCCCAGGTATTTCGGCAGCCAGCCATCGACCGACGCCTGATACAGGGTGCGCGAGGAGCCGGACATCGAGGTCATGATTGCCAGCAGCGTGGCCAGGACCAACATGATCAGCACGATGTTGGCCACCAGCTTGCCGCCGCCGATGCTGTCCGCCATGACCTGGCCAACGCCCATGCCGCTGTAGATCGCGGGTGACAGCAGACCGCTGTAGACCGCCGGTGTGACCACCGCACCGCTGGCATCGAGCACCGCCGGGGTCACCAGTTGCCCGAGACCCAGGCTGCCTTGAAACGCCAGGGGCACCAGGGTGAACACCAGAATGCACAGCAGGCCGGCGTAGAAGATCGCCTTGAAGGTGTCACGCTTGGGGTCCTTGAATTCCCGGGTGTAGCACACGGCTGTTTCGAAGCCGTAAGTGGACCATGCGGCCATGAACAGGCCGCCGGCCATCAACGACCAACCGGACATGTCCCAAGGCCCGTCGATCACTTGCCCGGCCGCATCATGGGCCAGCGGGTACAAGGGCAGGAAGTTGGCCTGGGTCGCGTCCCCGGTGAACAACGGCACCACACCCACCAGCAGCAGAGGAATCAACGAGGTCACACCAAGCACCAGAGTCAGGCGTGCCGAGCGCAAGATGCCGCCATGCTGCACGGCGAACACCGTCAGTAAAATCAACAGGCCGATGGCGAACGTCGCGTTGATCCGAAGCGACAGGCCACTCTTGACCCAGCCCAGGTCAAGCAGGGTCAGTTGCCAGGTATTGATCAGCGCATCAGCGGGAAACAGGGCTGTGAGGATGTAACCCGCCGCCAGCCCTGAGCCAATGGACAGCACCGGCGACCAGGCCAGCCAGTTGCACCACACCGAAACCGGTGCGATCAGCTTGCTGTAGCGCACCCAGGCTACCGCGCCGTAGACCGAGGCACCGCCGGATTTGTGCGGGAACAGTCCGGCAATTTCGGCATAGGTGAAGGCCTGGATAAACCCGAACAGGATCGACACGATCCAGACAATCCAGGCCGGTTTGCCGACCGTGGCGGCAATCGCACCGATAGAAAACAGCACCAGGGCGGGCACGCCACTGGCGACCCAGAAAGCCCCGCGCCAATCGATCTTGCGCTGCAGGCTGCCCACTGAACCGGCGGCCTGCGGTACGGCCTCGAACGTAGTCGCTTCCATCTTCGTATTCCCATGTTTGAGTAGATCGGGCCCTGTAGGAGCCGGCTTGCCAGCGAAGGCATTCTTGAGCCTTGCACGAGCCGTGAGGACGCCTTCGCTGGCAAGCCAGCTCCTACAGGTGCGGGTATGGGCAGAAAAAAATGTGTGTGAAGTCGATCAACTGCGTACCCGGCTCTTGTCCGGGTCGTAGAAAATCGCCGCGGTGACCGTGGCGCTGATGCGCTTCTGCAGGCCATCGACTTTGCCGATCTCAAGCGTCGTGCCGACGTCGGCGCAGGCCACGTCGACCCGGCACAGCGCGATATTGCTGGCCAGCAGCGGCGAGCGGCAGGCACTGGTGATGACCCCGACCTGGGCCCGACCGCGGTACACCGGATCACCGTGGTGGGCGCCTTCGTTACCGCTCAGTTGCAGGCCCACCAGTTTGTGAGCGGGATGGGCGTAGCGCCGTAGCAGGGCGTCGCGGCCGATGAAGTCATCGGTTTTGCTTTTCAGCGGTACGCAAAAGCCGATACCGGCCTCGAACGGATCGGTCTGGTCGCTGAATTCGTAGCCGGCAAAAATCAGCCCGGCTTCGATGCGCAGCATGTCCAGCGCTTCCAGGCCTAACGGCACCAGGCCCAAGGGTTGGCCTAGCGCCCAGATTCGGTCCCAGACCCGCTCGGCATCCTCAGGCTGGCACCAGACTTCGTAACCCAGCTCGCCGGTGTAGCCGGTGCGCGAGATCATGAGCGGGCAGCCGTCGTAACCGTCCAGGCGTCCCACCAGAAAGCGGAACCAGCCCAGGGTTTCCAGACTCGGCTGGTTGGGCGCGGTCCAGACCATTTGCTTGAGCAGCTCGCGGCTCATCGGGCCTTGAACCGCCAGGTTATGGATCTGCTCGCTGGCGGATTTGATCCAGACCTTCATGCCGAGTTTTTGCGCCTGCTCGCGCAGCCACACCCCGGCGTAGTCTTCGCCGCAGATCCAGCGGAAATTGTCGGGACCCAGGCGCAGCAAGGTGCCGTCGTCGAGCATGCCGCCGTGCTCGTGGCACATCGCCGAGTACACCACTTGACCCACCGCCAGGCGCCGCACATCACGGGTCAGGCAGTACTGCAACAAGGCTTCGGCGTCGGGGCCGATGATTTCGAATTTGCGCAGGGCGGTCAGGTCCATCACCGCCACTCGCTCGCGGCAACCGAGGTATTCCTCGATCGCGCCATAGCCGTCATAGCGCAGCGGCAGCCACCAGTTGCGGTAGTCGACGAAGCTGCCGGTCAAGCGGCTGGTGCGCGAGTGGAACGCGGACTCACGGGTAAGAATCGGGTCGGCATCGGCCGTGGTTCGAGTGCTCATGGCGATGGAAAAACGCTCCTTTTCGCTGTAGATGCGGACATGGATATCGGTTGGGCTCCAGCCATTAGCCGGGTCTATGTCGTCCGGGCACGAAGTACTGCCGCACACCAGGTCGGTCATGGCGCGCAGCAGCACGTAGTCGCCGGGACGCGACCAGGGTTCATCCAGGGTCATCTGCTGGTGTGCGTCGATCCCGGTATTGAAGAAAAAATTGATCGCCGGCCAGCCGCCCCGGGCCTTGACCCCATGGGGCGCCAGCACCTGGCTGAGGTTGTCGCTGCAGTTGTCGTGCCCGAAGTAGCCGTGGCTCTCGTAATAGCGCGCGGCGCAGGCCAGGGCGAAGGAGTCGTGGCGGCCGACGGTGTCGCGCACCACCTCCAGCATCGGCTGCATCTGCCGGTCGAAAAATTTCGAAAACAGTCCCGGTGCCGGGTAGGCGCTGCCGTTCAGGGTGCGGGTCACGGTCTGGTCCAGGTCCAGTTCCAGGCCGCGATCCAGTGCCCGTCGATTCAGGGCGACGAAGTCCGAGCATTGGCGGCCGGCGACGTCCAGCACCTGCACGTACTGCCCTTTGCCGACGGTGTAACTGCGGGCAGTGCCGGCGCTAATGGTGAATTCGTCAATTAACTCGCCCAGGGGTTCAGGCAATGTCGGGAGCAGCAGCGGCGAAGGATTGGCCCGCGTCACCAGCAGCCGCAGCTCGCTGGGCCGGTATTGGCGGTCAACGGCGGTCGGTCCGTCGGGTGCAGCGACGATCACCAGTAGCTCATCGCTGGCGACGAAGCGGCGGCTGAAGTCGGCCGGGCTGTCCTCGTCCCAGAGTGAGGCGGCGCTGGGCAGGTGTTGTGGATCAATCGCGCGTCGGATCAGCGCTTGGCCAATGCGACGCGACTGCAAGGTCGGTTCGGCGAGCCGTGCGCCAATGAACCCGCAGGCCGTCGAACCGCTCAGTGCCCAGGCCGCCAAGGCGCTGCGACCGAGCATATCCACGGCCAGCAATTCGCAAGGTTGCCGGCCTTCGAGGTCGATCACTTGCAGGCTGTCGCCGGGCTGCAACGCGACAAGGGTCAGGCCACCGGCGGCCACCCGATAGCGCTCCATGGCCGGGGTCCGGGCAAAGAGTCCGGGCTCCCGCGGGCGGGAAACACGAGGTGTGTTCATGGTGGGCTCCCGGGTCAACCGATCGACTTGACGGACATCGGCGGTTCAGCGAGGTACGCCGCCATGGAATCGTCAAGGGCATGCAGCCAGGGCGTGTGGTGGGGTGGCGACTGGGTGCCGGTCATCAGCGATCGGTAGGACTTGTCGCGGTACCCCATGATGTTGTGGGCCTTGTCGTGCTTCCAGTGCAGGAAGGTGTCGTTGACCGCGGCGATATCGAAGTTCGGGTAGTCGGTGGCGTCCACCAGTTGCTGGATATAGGCGCCCTGGTATTCGAACATCTGCTGGTTGGTTTCAAGCTGCTGCTCACGGGCATGCCATTGCTGACTATCGGCGGCCCTTTGTGCCTGGTCGGGTAGGGCGATGCGTTGCAGGATCACGTCGCGGGCGTACCAGGCCTGGGCGTCGAACATGTTGAACGAGTACCACTGGTCCTGCATGCCGAGGTAGATCAGTTGCGGGTTGGGCTCCCAGAAAATGCCCTTGTACAGGTTCATCGGCCATAGCCGATTGTCGGTCTTGAGGCACAGTTCGTCCGGCAGGAAGGGGAAGTGATGTTTGTAGCCGGTGCACAGGATCACCGCATCGATGTGCTTGTGGGTGCCGTCGATAAAGTACGCGCGGTTTTTTTCCAGGCGCTGCAATAGCGGTTTTTCTTCCCAGTTGGCGGGCCAGTCATAGCCCATGGGTGCGGTGCGATAGCAGCTGGTGATGCTGCGGGCGCCGTACTTGTAGCACTGTGAACCGATGTCTTCGGCGGAATAGCTGCTGCCGACGATCAGCAGATCCTTGCCCTTGAACTCCAGCGCCTCGCGGAAATCATGGGCGTGCAGGATGCGCCCGCCGAACTGCTCGAATCCGGGGAAGTACGGCATCTTCGGCGTCGAAAAGTGCCCGCAGGCGTTGATCACATAGTCGAACTGTTCCGAGGTCTGGGTATCGCTGCCGTGGTCGTGGGCGACCACCGTGAAGCGGCGAGTCTCTTCGTCAAAGGTGACCTGGCGCACCACGTTGTTGAAGCGGATGTAATCCCGTACCCCGGCTTTTTCGACGCGGCCCTTGATGTAGTCCCAGAGCACTTCTCGTGGTGGGTAGGAGCCGATGGGGCGGCCAAAATGTTCTTCGAAGGTGTAGTCGGCGAACTCCAGGCATTCCTTCGGGCCGTTCGACCAGAGGTAGCGATACATGCTGCCATGCACCGGTTCGCCGTTCTCGTCCAGGCCGGTGCGCCAGGTGTAATTCCACATGCCACCCCAGTCTTGCTGTTTTTCATAGCAGACCAGTTCCGGGATGGGTGTTCCCTGGTCCCTGGCCGATTGAAATGCCCGCAGTTGAGCCATGCCGCAAGGGCCGGCGCCGATGATTGCAACGCGTGTGGTCATGGTCGTATCTCGTGGCTGTGGATCGGAAAAGGGCTCGCTCAGCGAAAAATCACCGTCTTGTCCTGGTTGATGAACACCCGGTGTTCCAGGTGGTATTTCAGGGCTTTGGAAAGCGCTACGGTTTCGGTGTCGCGGCCGATGGCAACCAGCGAGTCGGGCAGGTGGGTATGGTCGACCCGCTGGATTTCCTGCTCGATGATTGGCCCCTCGTCGAGGTCGCTGGTGACGTAGTGGGCGGTGGCGCCGATCAGCTTCACGCCACGGTCATAGGCCTGGTGATAGGGCTTGGCGCCCTTGAAACCGGGCAGGAACGAGTGATGGATGTTGATGGCCCGGCCGGACAGCTGCTGGCACAGTCCGTCGGACAGAATCTGCATGTAGCGCGCGAGCACCACCAGATCGGTCCGGGTGTCCTCGACGATGCGCATCAACTCGGCTTCCTGGCTGGCCTTGCTGTCCTTGGTGATCGGCAGGTAGATGAAGCGAATGCCTTCGCGTTCGGCCATGGCTCGCAGGTCCAGGTGGTTGGAGACCACTGCGGTGATGTGCATGTCCATCTCGCCTTTGCGGTGGCGGTACAGCAGGTCAGTCAGGCAGTGGTCGAACTTGCTGACCATCAGCAGCACCCGGGTCGGCTGACTGCTGCAGAACAGCTGCCACTGCATGTCGAAGCCGCCGGCCAGGTCGCCCAGATCCTCGCGCAGGGCACCGATATCGCCCGTCACGCCGGTGTTGAAGCGGAACACCGCGCGCATGAAAAACTGCCCGGTGAACTCGTCGTCGAATTGCGCCAGCTCGCTGATGTAGCACTGCTGTCGGGCCAGGCAGGTGGTGATCGCGGCCACGATGCCGGACGCTGTCGGGCAATTGATCTTGAGAATGTAATGTTCGTTGGAAGTGTCCATCGAAGACCCCTTGGATAAAGTGGTTGGAGGCTCAGCCCTTGGCCGTGCGCTTGGTTTTTTCCGGGTCGTCGAAGGGCAGGGCGTGGGTCACTGCGGCGCTTTCCTGGCTGCCGCGCACCTGCAGGGCGATGCCTGGATTCGAGCAGGCGACGCTCATGCGGGCGATGGCCATCGAGCGTTTGCTCAGGCGCGAATACATGCCGCAGGTGACCACCCCGACTTGCTGGTTGCCTTGCCACAGGGTGTCGCCGGCCTCCGCGGCGCGGACGCCTTCGAGCAACACGCCGGTGATCTTGAAGCGCTCCCGGCCGCGCAACCGAAAGTGCTCTTCGGCGCCACGGAACTCGCGCTTGTCCGGGGACACGGTGAAATCCAGGCCCATTTCCCACAGAGTGTCGCCAGCCTTCTGATCGGCGAAGGGGTACATCTGCGAGTTGTCGTAGGGGAAAAACATCAGCGAGCTTTCCACCCGCAACCAGTCCAGGGCGGTAAAGGCGCAAGGGATGATGCCCAGGCCTGCGCCCTGTTCGAGGATCGTGTCCCACAGCGCCGGGGCATCGGCGGCCTTGCAGAAAATCTCGTAGCCGCGTTCGCCGGTATAGCCGGTGCGCGAGATCATCACCGGGCGATCGAACAGGCGGGTTTGCAGGTGATGGAAGTAAGGCAGCTGACGGATCCCGGGAACGTGCTCGGCGAGAAAGTCCACCGCCAGCGGCCCTTGCAGCGACAGGTCGTGCAGGTCGTCATCGAACAGCACCGCCACTTGCCGGCCCTGGGATGAGCGCACCAGCATTTCGTGGCCGCTGCCGGCACCGTGCACCACCATGAACGCGTTGGGTCCGGTGCGGTAGACGATGCAGTCATCGACGAACTTGCCGTCCTCGTCGAGCATCGAGGCGTACACCGACTTGCCGGGGTAAAGCTTGGCGATGTCGCGGGTGGTCGCCCACTGCAGCAGGCTTTCGGCGTGGGGGCCGACGTAGTGGACTTTTTTCAGTCCGGACACGTCCATCAGCCCGGCCCGGGTGCGGATCGCCTGATGGTGATCGGCCAGGTCACTGTCGTAGGTCCAGGCAGTGCCCATGCCGTTCCAGTCTTCCAGGTTCGAGCCGAGTGCGCGGTGCCGTTCGGCCAGTGCAGAAATACGCCATGAATGAGCCATGTGAGGATCCTTGTCGGGGGAAAGTGGGTAGGGTCAGGCTTGCGGATCGAAGCGGCTCAGCCACTCGACCAGGGTCTGTCGGTAGCGGCTCATGCCCTTGTAGTCGGCGATCGGCTCGGGCAGGTCGCGCAGCACGCGGTGCAGGCGACAACCCCAGCCGGGTTGAGTGACCAGTTCGTCCATGCTGATCAGGTAGGTGCGGATGCTGAACATCACCGCGTTGCTGCGCGGCAGACGGGCCATCACTTGCAGCTCGACGCGCAGGTGAACCTGTTGCCCGACGTTTTCGGCGGTGATGCGGCCGCGGTCGGCGCCCCATTCATGGAAAGTCTCGGGCGAGGAATCCAGGCGTGGATTGATCGTCAGTGTCCAGTTAAGACGCCGCACCGGCTGGCCTGTTTGCAAGTTGAGCAGGTACTTCAGCGCGCGGTCGAACACGCCCATCTGATGGGCCATGGGCACCGGCGAATGCCACTGCTTGAAACTCATGCCGGCGTCGAAGGCCAGGGACCAGTCGGCCGGGCTGGTGACCAGGCCGGCGTCCATGTACAGATCGCCGTCGCGTTGATCGAGCAGGGCGAAATCCCCTTGCACCTGTCGGCCGATGAACTCCAACGGCTCGCAGGGCAGGCTGGTGGCATCACCGAACACAAAGTGCTGATCGATGTTCAGCAGCGTGTTGCGCCAATGCCAGTGATCACCTTCACGCACCAGCGAGAACCACTGCGGATAATCCGCGGCCAGGTGCTCCATGAGCATCTGCAGCGCATCCCAGGCCGCCACTTGCATGTGCGGCATCACCAGGTAGCGGCGCGGATCCTTGTCCAGCACCAGGGCGCGTTCGGCCATTTCCGAACGGTAGTGTTCGTCGATGTCGAACCCGTGCTGGTAAATCGAGCCGGGATCCCGGGAGGTCGCCGGTTCGATGTTCACCGAATACAGGTAGCTGTCCTCGGTGAAGGGGAAGGGAAAACGGCGGATGGCGGCGGGGCTGTTGCGAAAGCTGAAATCGTCTCGATAGCTCTGCACGGGGCTTGATTGAATGGTCATGGTCGACTCCTAAAGATCCAGCGAAACGCAAGGGCCGCAGCCGCGAGAGACACAGGGCATGAGAAAGTCGGCCTGCTCGGCGGGGCTCAGAAAACTGTCGCGGTGTTCGATGTCGCCGCCCACGTGGCGGGTCATGCACTGGCCGCAGACCCCGCCGCGGCACAGGTTGGGGATCTGCAGCCCGGCGGATTCCAGGGCTTCGAGCAGGCTTTGTTCGGCGCCGACTCGCAAGCGCTGGCCGCTGCGCAGCAGTTCCAGGTCGAAGGGTTGGCCCGGTTGTGCGGCATTGAAAGCTTCCCAGTGCACCCGGCCGGGCGGCCAGCCGAGTGCCCTGGCCTGTTGCCGAACCGCGTCGAGCAACGGTTGCGGGCCGCAGGTGTAAAGGTGGCTGCCCAGCGGTCGATCACGCAGGATCCGGCTCAGGTCCGGGCGGCTGGCGTAGGTGTGCAGGCGCGATCCCAGTCGCTGTTGCAACGCCTCGACATAGGCATCGCTCAGTCCCGGACGACAGAGGTAGTGCAATTCGAAGTGGGCCTTGCGTTGTTCCAGGGCCGCGATGTAGGCCATGAACGGCGTGATGCCGATGCCTCCGGCGATCAGGATGTGCAGGCTGGCGGTCGAGTGCAGGGCGAACAGATTGGCCGGTGGCGAAATCTGCAGCGTGTCCCCGACCTGGACTTGCCGATGCAGGTACTGCGAGCCGCCGCGGGAGGCCTCCTGCAGGCGTACGGCAATGCGGTAGTGCTGGCTGTCCGCCGGGTCGCTCGTGAGTGAATAGGCATTGCGCAGCTTGCCCTCGGCCAGTGGCAGGTGAACCTGCACATGACTGCCGGGGGAGAAAGCCGGCAGGGGCCCGGCGCATGCCTGCAGGGTGAATTCGCGCACCACTGGAGTAAGCATTCTCGCCGCGCTGACCCGCACTTCGATTGCGGCGCTCATGACCGGACTTCGGCATAAGGCTGGTCGGGGTTGGTGCAGACGCCGAGGTACGCCCCCAGGCGGCGGGAAAAGTGTTCGCGCACTTCCAGCCCTACGTCGCAACCGATGCAGGTCAGCAGCGCCTCTGGCCCGGCGGCCTGAGTCAGGCCGCAGTGCACGCAATACACCAGGCGCGCACCGGCAATCGTGCGGGTGATGTCGATCTCGTCATTTTCCAGTCCGGCGCTGCGGGCCTCGCCGTGGATGCGCCAGATAAAGGCCTCGTCGCCCATGATGTAGAGATGGCTGCCGACGGTGGCGCTGACCAGCACCTGATGCAGGCGCCGGGAAAAGTCGGCGCTCTCGCCATTCAGCACCAAGGGCTGTTCCAGTTCCCCGACAACGGGCGAGCAGGCGGCCGCCGATTGCATGACTACGATGTGCCGGGTGACGCTTTCACGAGGCAGCGGCTGGCGATAGCGCGGGAGGCTGTGAAGTCGGTCCGGGGCGGCGCTGTGTCTATCCGTCATGTGGGCTTTCCTGGCTGATCCGCGCCTGTCGAAGGGCGAGAAAGGTGGCGTTGGACTGGGAATTTGTTTCCTGTTGGGGAAGATACTTTCCTGTGGGGAAAATCTTCTCAATCCGGAAAAAGGGCTATGTCTTTGGAGATAAGTCTTGCGCAACGCCTGTTCGGGGCATGGAAGTTGCTGGTCTTTGCTCAGGGCTGAGCAACCGGACGGGGAGTGATCGATAGTGCGAACACGAGTGCAGTGGTGGCCGCTCTGGTTGGGGCGTGTGCGTCCCGAACAGGCGCGCAGCGTGCGCAAACTGCTGGCCGGGTTGCCCTTGAGTCAGGTGCACGCTGACGGTGCCTTGCCGGGTTTTCTGGACCGTTTCGAAGCACTGTTGCCGACCTGCAAACTGAATCTGATCCTGGGCGGCGAAGACCTGGGGCCGGCACGGCGCGGATTGCTCGAGGGCTGTCAGGACGTTGCGCGTTGCCCTTGGCGTGACTCGACACTGCCTGATGCGGCTCAGGCCTGTGGCCCTTGCCGGCAACGGGGCGTACATCGCCTGCTGTGTGCCTTGCCGCACAGCGACGATTCGAGTAAAGGGGTGTTGTTGCTCGATACCCCACAACGGGTCCACGCAAGCTGGCGCCAGTTGCTGGAAGAGGCGGCGCAGGCGGTCGGCGTCACCGTGCGCTTGCGCTGCTACACCCGTGAGCAACAGCGCAAACAGGCTACGTCCCGGCACGGCGCCCTGGCCCGTGAGCTGCACGATTCGGTGGCTCAGCAGTTGGGTTACCTGTCGTTCCAGGCGCGTTTGCTGCAGTCGCAGTTGGGCGAGCCTGCGCAGGCCTTCGCCGCGTTGCAGGAACTGTGCGGCGGCTTGAGTCAGCTGCAGCGCCAGGTGCGCGAGCTGATCACCAGCGCTCGTCTGACCATGGATGGGCGTTCGCTGCGCCAGGCCCTGGCCGACTCTGTCGCCGAGTTCTCGCGGCGCTGCATCATCGTTTTTGAACTGGACAATCGCCTGGCTGATGACGCTTTGAGCCCGGAAACCGAACTGCAGATTCTGCAGATCATTCGCGAGGCTCTGGCCAACGCGGTACGCCATTCCCATGCACGGCATGTGCGCATCGAGTTGCGGCAAAACCAGGACGGTGATGCTTCGGTTTCGGTGGAGGATGACGGCATCGGACTGAGCCCGGCGTCAGGGGAGGAAAACCATTTCGGCCTGGCGATTATCCGCGAGCGCGCCGCGAGCATTGGCGCCCGATTGACCATTGAGGCGATCCGCCCGCACGGGGTCCGCGTACACCTTGGCCTTCGCCGCCACCAAGACCTGCCACAGGGGAGTTTCGATGGACTGCACGACCTTATTACTGATCGATGATCACCCGTTGTTTCGCAAAGGACTGGCACAGCTGTTCGGCGCCAGCGACGACTTCGAAGTGGTGGGGCAGGCCGCCAGTGGCCGCGAAGGCATCAACCTGGCCGTGAGCCTGGCACCGCAGCAGGTCTTGCTTGATCTGCACATGCCCGGCTTGAGCGGTTTGCAGGTGCTCGACGAACTGCGTCAGTTGCGTCTCGACTGCCAGGTGGTGGTGCTCACCGCATCGATGGATCGCGCCGAGCTGTTGACCGCCCTGCGCCTGGGGGCCAGTGGTTATGTGCTCAAGGAAACCGAGCCCGATGCGTTGCTGGCCTACATGCGCAATTGCCACAAGGGCGCGATCGTTCTGGATTCAACCCTGATTGCGCTGCTGGCCGATCAGGGCGAGTCGGTGACCCGGCCTGCGTACGATTCGGATCCGCTCGACACCGGCAACCTGACCGAGCGCGAGGGGCAGACCCTGGCCCTGATCGCCGCTGGCATGAGCAATAAGCAGATCGGCCGGGAACTGGGGATCAGCGATGGCACGGTCAAAATCTATGTGAGGAATCTGTTGCAGAAACTCAGCCTGCACTCGCGCCTGGAGCTGGCGGCGTGGGTGCACAACGCCGCGTCGGTGAGACACGAGGAGCGTCATTAGATGATGGAACGGCCAGAGGCATTCGTGCAGACACTGCCCTTGCACCTGATGGATCGCTTTCCGGCGGCGTTGCTCGAACTGCGCGATAACGGTCAGATCGCCCATTTCAACCTGGCCTGGGTCGAGCTGATGGATCTGCCGGGCACGGAACGCAACCTCATCGACTATGTGCACCACGAAGACCGTTCGTTGTGGCGTCAGGCCCTGCATGAACTGCGTCGGCGCCCCGAAACCTCCTTCAACCAGCGGCTGCGCTTTGTTCACCCTTCGGGGGAACTGCGCTGGTTCGACGTCAGCCTGAAGCGTGGGCCGCAGGGTTTCTATCTGGTGGCCGGCGACATCACTGCGCACAAGCGGCGCGAGATTGCTTTGCAGGCCAGCCAGCGCAGCAGCATGAGCTTGCTCGACAGCATGCCGGGGCTGATCTATCGCGGTCGCAACAACCGCGACTGGACCATGGAATTCGTCAGTGCCGGTTGCCTGCAACTGACCGGGTATCCACCGGAGCGGCTGGTGGACAACCATGAATTCACCTACAACAGCCTGATCCTGGCGCAGGATGCCGATTACGTCTGGCGCGAGGTGCAATATGCCCTGTCGCGGCAGGAGCCGTTCGAACTCAATTACCGGATTCGCTGTGCCGATCAGTCGATCAAGCACGTCTGGGAAAAGGGCGTCGGGATCTATGCCGACACACGTGAAGTGCTGGGTATCGAGGGGGCGATTTTCGAGCGCAATACCGGCCAGGACCTGGGGCGTTGAAAGTAGGTTTGCGGGGAAGGTACAACGCCGGGCATTTCCCCGGTGTTGTGGTTATTTCAGGGGTTGATCAGGAGCGTTCGCCGACCCCGTGGGTGCGCTTGTCGAGTTTCATCGTCCATAGAGATTCGACCGGCCAGATTGCGATCCTCCCTGAGGATCCGGCCGGCATCGTTGGCGGTCAGCGACTCGAGTTCTTTGATGGTAATTTTGGCAATGAAATGGGTTCCCCCTACTTTTACCCCCACAAAAACGGCGGCTCTTGATGGACGTTACCGGACTCTCGTAGAGCCGAACACCGCTGCAGCTCAAGCAAATACTCGGTTGGAAAAATCCAGAGTGAAACTCTCGAAGCTTTCAAAAAGTATGAAAAAGGAGATGGGGTGCTAGGGGTCGAGTGTTCGAATCACTCCGTCCCGACCATATAATTCAAGGGGTTGCGAGATTTTATCTCGCGACCCCTTTTTATTTTTAAGTGTTTTTACCCCTACAGAACCACTGGCTCTAGGTGGAATCCTTCGCGTAGATTCTGGAAAGGCTGAGAACATGGAGGGGCAGGAAATTCCGCTCGAGGTTCACCCTAGGCCCTGACGTTATGCTGTAAATCGATCAGGCACTCAAAGAACAGGTGGCCGACGCACTGAATAGCACCTCGGAGACCTTGAACCTCGGGTTACGTCCGTTTCACAGCGGCGCATGCGCGTCAATGCTTCGTAGTGTCCTGATAGTAAGAGTTAGACTGGGCGATAATCTGATGAATCAGGTTACTGGGATCTAGTCGCCCACCCTGGCCCAGAATTCTTCGGCAGATTGACTGAGTGGCGCTGTTGGACGGGTCAGATGAATTTCCAGGGGGATATCCCAGCTTTCGTCGAGTGCTCTGACTAAGCGCCCATCCAGTATTTCTTGCTCGGTGAGGCTTTTGGGCAACCACGCAACTCCTTTGCTTTCCAGTGCCATGGACATCAGAACCGCCGCGAGGTGGCTGCTGAAAAGTGGTTTGAGGTGAAGGTAATCTTCCTTGCCATGCAGTCGGTGAGCAACTATGCGCCCCAATCCTGACTCATGGCTGTAAGCCAGATACGGCAATGCCGCTGGGGAGGTACCGAAGTTGGCAGAAGCACTCGCCAGAGGAACGAGAACATCCTCTCCAACTTTTTTACCTATGAACTGGTCAGGAGCCAGTAAGGGGGGAACGTCGGGATGGCGGTGACAGAGCAGAAACTGAACCTGTCCATGTATAAGCATCTGCTCACAGACAGCCATGCTATCTGAATGCAATTGCACAGCCTCGATTGGGGCGCCGTTTTCTGCGCTTCGAAGCCACCTTGGAAAAAATGTAAACGACAGAGAGTGGGTTGCAGCGAAGTGCAGCGATTTAGCGGCCATTCCCGCCACCTCTTGAGCTTCGTTGCGCATCCTGTACAAGCGCCTGGCGGCCTCCTGAGCACTTGGCAAAATTTGCCTCCCAGCTTCGGTCAAGGTCGCACCTTGAGGGGTGCGAACGAACAGCTGTACCCCCATCCAATTCTCTAATGAGCGCACTCTGCGACTGAATGCTGGCTGAGTAACATGCCTCGCTTCAGCCGCCCGAACAAAGCTGCCGTATTCCGCAAGAGCTGAAAGATCTTCGAGCCAAACGAGTTCCAAGGGCCATGCCTCCTGTGCATAGGGTCCGGCATTAATAGCATTGGGCGGGTGACATCGCAAAGCATAACGTGGGGCCACAAACAACAAGAGGAACCCGTCATGCGTATCGTAGACATTCGTGAAAAAACTGTTTCTATTGCCTCCCCAATTGCCAACGCCTATATCGATTTTTCCAAAATGACCTGCTCGGTCGTCGCTGTCATTACGGATGTGATTCGCGATGGTAAACCTGTCATCGGCTACGGTTTCAACTCCAATGGTCGCTATGGCCAAGGTGCCCTGATGCGTGATCGTTTCCTGGCGCGTATCACAGAAGCTGACCCAGACACTCTTGTCGACCATGAAAACAACAACCTGGATCCGTTCGCCATCTGGAAAACCCTGATGACTAACGAAAAACCAGGTGGTCACGGCGAGCGCTCAGTCGCAGTTGGCACCATCGACATGGCTGTGTGGGATGCCGTTGCCAAGATTGAAGGCAAACCTCTGTATCGCCTGCTGGCCGACCGTTATCGTGACGGCGTGGCAGATGACAAGGTTTGGGTCTACGCAGCGGGTGGCTATTACTACCCTGGCAAAGATCAGACTAAGCTCAAAGCGGAGATGCAGAGCTATCTGGATCGTGGCTACGATGTCGTCAAGATGAAGATTGGTGCGGTTCCTCTGGACGATGATATCCGTCGCATCGAAGCGGTACTTGAGGTAGTTGGCGACGGTCGTCGACTGGCGGTCGATGCCAATGGGCGCTTCGATCTGAAGACAGGTATTGCGTACGCGGAGGCCATCAAAAAGTACAACCTCTTCTGGTACGAAGAAGTCGGCGATCCGCTGGACTATGAGCTGCAGGCTGAGCTTGCAAACCACTATGAACTGCCTATGGCCACTGGGGAAAACCTGTTCTCCCACCAAGACGCCCGTAACCTTCTGCGTCACGGTGGTATGCGCCCTGATCGCGACTTTCTCCAGTTCGACTGTGCTCTGTCCTACGGGCTTGTGGAGTACATGCGCACCTTGAAGGTGATGGAAGAAATGGGTTGGTCTTCCCGCCGCGTAGTTCCGCATGGTGGTCACCAGATGTCTCTGAACATCGCAGCAGGTCTTCACCTTGGCGGCAACGAATCTTACCCAGACGTGTTCCAGCCTTTCGGCGGTTTTGCTGATGGCATCCGCGTCGAAAATGGCTATGTCGGTCTGCCGGATATCCCAGGTGTTGGCTTCGAAGCCAAGTCCGCCTTGTACGCAGTAATGCGTGAGTTGGGCGAAGGCTGATCACCCTCAATCTGCGGCCTCCTTTAAAGAGGCCGCAGAATCAGGCGTCACCCACTGACGCCAAGCCACATGCCCATCACAAAAATAAAATGAGGTGCTTCCGTGGAAATTTCCAAGTCCCGCTGGTACGGCCAGCTGTATGTGCAAGTGCTGATCGGCATCGTAATCGGTGCAGCAATCGGTTACTTCGTGCCTGATTTTGGAGCCAAGCTCCAACCCTTTGCCGACGCCTTCATCAAACTGATCAAAATGCTATTGGCGCCTATTATTTTCGGTACCGTCGTCGTGGGTATCGCGAAGATGGGCAGTATCAAAGAGGTCGGGAGAATTGGCGTAAAGGCGCTGATCTACTTTGAGATTCTATCCACCATCGCCCTGGTCGTCGGCCTCATTGTGGTCAACATCGTCAAGCCTGGCGTCGGGATGAACATTAACGTCAACGCGCTTGATGGAAGTGCTATCAGCAAGTACAGCCAGGCCGCCAGTGAACAGGGCGGCACCATTGATTTCTTCCTCAATATCATCCCCCACACGTTCCTCGGCGCATTCTCCAATGGCGTCATGCTCCAGGTCATCCTGCTTTCGGTGTTGATGGGTGTTGCCCTGGTTCAAATGGGCGAAACCAGCAAGCCGCTGATCAATACCATTGATTTGTTCCTGCAAGGCCTGTTCAAGATCGTCGCAATGGTTATGCGCTTGGCGCCGATTGGTGCCGGTGCCGGCATGGCGTTCACTATCGGCAAGTACGGGATTGGTACCTTGCTGTCACTCGGTCAGTTGCTGGTCGCGCTCTACATCACAACCTTGATTTTCATCGTGGTGGTGCTGGGCACGGTTGCCAGATGGTCGGGCATGCCGCTCATGCAATTCCTTCGTTACTTCAAAGATGAAATTCTCATCACGCTTGGCACCTGTTCAACCGAAGCCGTGCTGCCACGAATGATGGTGAAGCTTGAAAAGCTTGGCTGCAAAAAATCGGTAGTGGGCATGGTGTTGCCAACGGGGTACACCTTCAACGCGGACGGCACCTGCATCTATCTCACCATGGCCGCCATCTTCATCGCCCAGGCGACTAATACACCACTGACGTTTGTGGATCAGATGATTCTGCTGGGCGTATTCCTGCTGACGTCCAAAGGTTCGGCTGGCGTGGCAGGTGCGGGGTTTGTGACGTTGGCTGCAACGCTCACAACTATCCACTCCATTCCTCTGGTAGGCCTCGTTTTGCTCTTGGGCATTGACCGCTTCCTGAATGAAGCTCGGGCCGTGACCAACCTGATCGGTAATGGCATCGGCACCATTGCCATTGCCAAGTGGGACAACTCATTCGATGTCGAGGCCTGCGAGCGTGAAATCGCCGCCATGAAACACGAAAAGGCAGCAAGAAAGGCATTGCTGGCGCAGAAATAATCCGCAAAGCGATCCGGTCATTTCGCCTCAGAAACGGTTATGACCGGTATTGCCTTTCAGGTTCCGTCCAATGCGGAACGAACCCGGGGAATTACTTGAATGAATTTGATGGAGCCAAAAATGATTGAGCGATCACACCATGAATTGCGCAAGGCGTTTGGTGATTTACTCCAGGGAACCGTCTGCAAATTTGCTGCTTCCGTATTCGATCCTATCTCGGCTCGTATGGCCTCCGACCTTGGCTTTGATGTCGCCATTCAAGGTGGTTCCGTCGCCTCGCTTCAAGTGCTCGGGGCACCGGACATCGCACTGCTCACGCTGGATGAATATGTCGAGCAGGTTTCCAGAGTCGGACGTGCCAGCCAGATTCCAATCATTGGGGACGCTGACCATGGATTCGGAAACGCGCTTAATGTGATGCGAACTGTGACCGAACTTCAGAAAGCCGGTGTTGCCGCCCTAACGCTGGAGGACACCCACTTACCGGCCAAATTCGACGAGCAATCGCACGTACTTATCGAAAGGGAAGAAGCCGCAGCCAAGATATACGCCGCGCGGTTCGCCCGCTCAGATGATGCCCTCAGCATCATCGCCCGAACGAATGTGGCCGTTACCACTTTGGACGATTCCATTGCACGCACCACAGCCTATGAAAGAGCCGGGGCCGACGCGATTTGCCTCATCGGAGTAAAGGACTTCCAACATTTGGAAACACTTACCTCACACCTTTCTGTGCCGATCATGCTGATCAATTATGGAAACCCTGCTCTGAGCGATGTTGAGAAACTGAGTGCAGCCAATGTGCGGATCGTGGTCAATGGGCATGCTCCCTATTTGTCCGCGATTAAAGCGACCGACGAGGCGCTGCGCGAACAAAGCGGCACAGAGGGGTGTGAGCTTTCCCTTCCTGAGCTGCTTTCTAAATACACGCTCTCGGACAATTACCGTGAGTGGGCAAAAACCTATTTGAAGTCAGAGCACGATTCAAATTGAGTTTGAAACAGGTGAAATAAAGCGTGATGAAAAGACAGTCCTGGCCTTCAGCCGCGTCTCACCCAGTCTGCTTGATCCTTACACAGATAAGTCCGACGCGCTCCGTCTCCTTTTGTCGCCGACGCGTGTCCTGATTTTTGGATGCTAGGCGTTATTCTTTTTCAGGCTTTCGGGGCTGCCAGCGCAAAAAACAGAGGCAGCTTGTTGGATCGCAGTAGCGAGGGCACAGTTTCTTCTTGCTCCGATTCATATTGGGAAAGGCGGGCAAAGCTGATCAACCGTTGGAGAGCATGGATGAATGCGGTGCGCAATCTCGCGGAAGGTTTGGCTACTAGCAGAGCACTCTGCTACAGCCTGAAACGCTGACTGACGCAGCTGGCAAGTGGGATTGGTCATTCGCTACTGCATGACCCGGCGTCCGCCTCAAATCACAGCAACTGTAAGGCATAGTCTACTTAGCTAGATGAGCCATTCGTCGAGGGCCGAAGGCGTCGGTTGACAGTGCGACTCTCCTTCTAGAATATATAGTGCACTATATAATAGCGAGCTATGAAATGACTTCGAACCGGAAGCGGGTGGGTACCCAGCTGTCTTTTTCACTCTACGCGGCGGCAAATCGGGTCGTGCGATTGCACAAACCCTATCTGGAGCCCTTGGGCCTAACCTTCCCGCAGTACCTGGTCATCCTAGAGCTTCTAAACGGCTCGCCACTTACTGTGGGCGCCCTTGGAACTCGGCTTTCGATGGACGCTGGAACCATAACGCCATTGCTGAAAAGGCTTGAGGCTGCCGAACTCGTCAGCCGCACACGGGATCCCGCCGACGAGCGTCGCGTGATGATCGACCTGACGCCTGATAGCCGCATGTTGGAAGCTGACATTCGGGGAATTACTAGCAAAATTAAGTCAGCTTGCCAGCTTGATGAGCGGGGTATCGATGAGCTTCGGCAAACACTCGATGCGCTCGGTCATCCGGCAACCGACTGAATATTTTTCACGCTTGCACAAAGAGGAAATCATGACTATTTCAATAGCTAGATTCGATGCTGATACAGCGGTGGATGACACCCTTCAATTCCAAAAGACGGCTCGTACCCGGCGGTCTTTTCGTGGGTTTCTGGACACCTCTGTGCCCGATCACATCATTCAGGAGGTGTTGAAGGATGCCCAGTGCGCTCCCTCCAACTGCAACACCCAGCCCTGGGATGTACACATCGTTCGTGGCCAAAAACTGAAAGAGCTTTCGCAAATTCTCCACGCGAAAAATACTGCAGGCGAATTCACACCAGACTTTTCGTTCGATATGGATGCTTTTTACGGCCCCTACGGAGGCCGCAAGAATGCGCAAGGCAAAGCCTACTACGAGGCTATGAACGTTATGCGTGAGGACAAGGAGGGGCGCCGGCGCGCGGCAGCCTTGAATTTGTCCTTTTTTAATGCCCCAGGCCGTTTTTCTATTTATGCCAGTGTTTGGTGACAATGTTCGAACTGCTGGCGACATCGGTATGTATGGGCAGACCTTCCTACTGTCACTTGCTGCCCGAGGGTTAGGCGGCATTCCGCAAACCTCGCTTGGTTTCTATGCAGCTACGATCCGAGAGGCGCTAGGCATTTCTGAAGAAATGAAAATGCTGTTTGGAATGTCATTCGGCTATCCGGACGAGAGCGCTCCAGGCAACCGCATGCATATGGATCGTGTGCCGATTACCGACAGCGTTACCTTTCATTCTTGAAGAGTCGTATTTACCTGAGTCAGGCGACATGCGTGCACACCCCAGATCGCAGCGGCTTCGCGACACGCTTAATTCATTCGCACACCCAGCCAAGCAGTCACTTGAGTATTGGTTGTAGGTAAGGAGGTTATTGAAGTGAAAATCGGAATTATCGGCGCCGGCAATATTGGGGCTACCCTTGCCCGTAAGCTCGCTGCGTGCGGCCATGAAATTAAACTGGCAAACTCGAAAGAGCCTCAGAGCATTCAGAACCTTGCCAATGAGATCGGCGTACACGCGGTGACCAAGGAAGATGCTGTTTCCGAGGTAGACGTTGTGATCCTCTCGATCCCCTTCGCAAAATACCCAGATCTCAAACAAACCTTGAGCAATGTTCCGGAGAAAACCGTCGTCATTGATACGTCCAATTACTATCCGGGGCGCGACGGGGTAATCAAAGAAGTTGACGACGGCAAGCCTGAGAGCGTTTGGGTAAGCGAGCAGATAGGCCACCCGGTGATTAAGGCTTGGAACGCCGTTCTCGCAGCGACTCTTGCCGACAAAGGTCAACCAGCCCGGTCTTCAGAACGCATCGCCTTACCTGTAGCCGGAGATGATATTAATGCAGAGACAATCGCGCAGGATCTTGTTGAGGATACGGGCTTTATCGCGCTTGCCGCTGGCAACCTTGAAGATTCGTGGCGTCAGCAACCAGGTACGCCTGCCTACTGTACCGAGTTGACATTGCCCGAATTGAAAGTGGCGCTGCAGGCAGCAGACAAAGCACGAGCGCCAAAAAACCGCGACTCACTGATCGCCAAGTTCATGGCTCCCGGCAGTCAGTTTACTCACGAGCAAATTGTTGCCTCGAATCGCGCCATGACGGTCTGACTATCGGATTAGGGGGATTCTTACCTAGAGTCACGCCTAACTGATCAAGTTGTTGAATCCAACTGTTCACTTAAAAGGGGGCAGTGCAGAAGAGTGCCAAGCTCAGCGTCTGGATAAGACCGGTGAATTTCGCACCTTTCCTGGATCTCGGCGCTGAAAAAAAGCTGCCCGACACGCCGTCCTTGCGCACTGAGATTCGACCGGCCAGATTGCCATCCTCCCTGAGGAGCCGGCCCGCATCTTCAACGGTCAGCGACTCGATTTCTTTGATGGTAATTTTGGTCATGTAACGGACTCCCCCTACTTTTACCCCCACAAAAACGTCGGCTCTTGATGGACGTTCCTGGATTCTCGTAGAGCAGAACCCCGCTGGAGCTCAAGTAAATACTCGCTTGGAAAAATCCAGAGTAAAATTTTGGAAGCTTTCAAGAAGTATGAAAAAGGAGATGGGGTGCTAGGGGTCGAGTGTTCGAATCACTCCGTCCCGACCATTATTCCTGAGTAAAATCAGACACTTAAGCCGATCAGATGGATCGGCTTTTTTGTGCCTGCGCAAAACCCGCGCAAAACTGGCGCAAAACTACCCGGTGATTTCGCTGATGTTCAGGTCCGGAATAGCCTCTGATCAGATGATTTCCTCGTGGTCCCGCAGGTAGTTTTTGGTCATGACTTCACTGGCATGGCCAGCGATTTTCTGCCCATCCTTTCCTGCTTTCTTGTACAGGTGCAGCGACAGTGCTGATTATGACCCGCAGCTATCGACAAGATCGGTATTGGCTGGAAAACGTTTTGCAATGTTCTCCCGCCTATGTCGGGCAGTTGGGTCCTCGAGAGCGAACAGAACGACTGCTTGATGAGATGGGCGCATCGGCCCGTTCGCCAGAAGTTGTGCCCGGGCTTCATTATCCGATTGGGTTGGATTTGGGGGGCGATACCCCAGCAAGCGTGGCCTTGGCCATTGTTGGCGAGATCACGGCCTACCTCAATGAACACAGTGGCGGGATGCTGAAATACCGCAAGACCACCATTCACCAAGCTTGTGATCCAACCCACTCTCCAGCGGTGGGCGGCCTGCAGGCGAAAATGAAAGCGTAGCCTCTGCCCGAAGCGTGCTACTGATTTATGTTGGGTCCTTGTGTAGTGGCGCCTCAACCGCCGGTTCACCACGGGGTGATCTTCCCGAGGGTGATGATGCTCGCTGAGGCTCTGCTTCGCCATGTCGGCTCCTGGGCACCGTCGCTGATGGTGCCCAGGTTCTTGGCTTGCTCTGCCTGAAAGTTCCGACGGGTACGGCTATCAGAAAAGGCTGATGTTATAGCTGAGGATCAGCCGGTTCTCATCAATATCGCTACGGTAGTTGGAGCGTGCAATAGCGTTGCGGATGCGGATACCCACTCCACGCAGCACTCCACTCTGGACAGCGTAGCCAATATCCAGATCGCGCTCCCGGTCCTGACCTTCAAACCCCCGCCCAGTGGTGACGTTGTCTCCAGTCACGTAGCGCAGAGTGGTGGTCAGACCGGGAATTCCGAGGGCGACGAAGTCGTAGTCGTGCCGGACTTGCCAGGAGCGTTCATCCGGTGCGGCGAACTCGTAGGTAGGCAGGGTATTGCCAAGCGGGTTGGTGTTGGCGCCAACCTGGATGAAACCATCGTCACCGCCGATCTGCTGGTAGCCCAGGTAGAAGGTATGGCCGCCGCGCTTCGCCGACAACAGGTTGAACAGTGCATGGTTATCGAGCTTGCCGGCGATGCTCCGGCCGTCGTCGCGGGCATCGAAGTAGCCGACACTTATGCCTAGCGTCCAGTCACCTACTGGCTCGGCGTGCTTGAAGCTGTAGTAACGCTGCTGGTAGATGTCTTCCAGTTGCGCCTGCCAGAGACCGACGCTGGTGCGATTGGAGTTGAAACTGTAGTCGGCACCCAGATAGTTGAAGCGGTCGCTGGTGAAATTGGCGATACGCGCCGGGTTGATCGGGTCATTGATCAGTGCATACATCTCCTGGGTGTTACTCGAGTCGCGCAGGCTGGTGGAGTGCAGCTGGCCAGCGTTTACGGTGAGTCCGGACAATTCGTTGGAGACCAGCGAAGCACCCTGGTAGGTCGGCGGCAGCAGGCGCAGATCGCTGTAGACCAGTACCGGCAGGTTGGGCCGCAGCTCACCAACCTTCAGCTCAGTGCCGGAGACCTTGAGTTTCATCGCCGCACCCAGGCGGCCGTACTCATCGGCGGATCTGCCGTCGTCGTGTGTCGGCAGCAGTCCGGTCCTGGCCCGGCTCGGGCTGCTGTCGAGCTTGACACCGTAGAGGCCGAGCACGTCCACGCCGACACCGATACTGCCCTGTGTGTAGCCTGAGCGGGCATCAAGGATAAAGCCCTGGGCCCACTCCTCGGCCCTGGATTGCTTGTTGGGGCCGACGATGTCGGAGAAGTCGCGGCTAAAGTAGTAGTTGCGCAGTTGCAGGTTGGCCGTCGCGCCTTCGATGAAGCCGGCTTCTTCGGCCAGCAGTGGCGGGGCCAGGCCCAGCGTCAGGCAGCCGCCGAGGGTACCGCTGATTGCATGGGCTTTGCGCAGTGCAGGAGTGTGCATGCTGTTGATCTCTGGAATGAGGACAAAGCGCCTCCCGTCAGACGAGGTCGAGGCCTGTCCGCAGGAGGGGTTTGAACATGAGGTGGCTGATGGCTCGCGGGCCTGGCTTGAGCTGCTCCGCGTCGGTGGGATCAGCCGCAAGGGGGGCTGTATGAGATCCCCTTGCGACTCACACCAGGACACGCAGTCGCCTGGCTGACGTGTCTCAACGATTGACCAGCTTGGCCGGCAGGGCAATCACCAGGAAGCTGCTGAGAATCAGGCAGCCGGCGAAGAACCACAGTGCGCCGGCGCTGCTGCCGGTGACGTCGATGGCCACGCCCATCAGCGAGTTGCTGACCAGCCCGGCGATGTTCGCCACCGAGCAGGCGAGGGCGAAGCCGGTAGCCGCCGCGGTGCCTTTGAGAAAGGTTGCCGGCAGGCTGAAGAACACCGGCACCGCGCCGATGATCGCCGCCGACGCAATAGCGAACAGCGCCACGGTCGCCACCACGTTGTCGACAAAGAAGGGCGCACTGGCCATGGCTGCTGCGCCTACCAGAAAGGGCACGATGATGTGCCAGCGGCGTTCGCGGTGTTTGTCGGAGCTGGCGCCGATCAACAGCATGCCCAGCAACGCGGCAATGCTCGGCAGCGCGGTGAGCACGCCGATGTGAAAGGTATCGACGACGCCTGCGTTGCGGATGAAGGTCGGCATCCAGAACCCCATGGCATAGGCGCTGAGCAGGATCGAGAAGTCGATGCCACCGAGCATCCACACCTTCAGGTTGAAGAAACCGTCGCGAAAGCTGTGCTTGCTGCCGGTGGAGTCGGCGTCGTCGGCGCGCAGTTCCTGTTCCAGCAGGTTTTTCTCGTCATCGTTGAGCCATTTGGCCTGGCGGTAGTTGTTCGGCAAGGCCCAGAAGGTGAGCACACCGAGTAACACGCTGGGTATCGCTTCGAGGAGGAACAGCCACTGCCAGCCGCGCAGGCCGCCGGCGTAGTCGAAATGCCCCATGATCCAGCCGGACAGCGGGCCGCCGAGCACGCTGGACAACGGCAGGCCGATCATGAACAAGGCGATGATGCGGCCGCGGCGATAGGTCGGGAACCAGGTGGTCAGGTAATACAGCACCCCCGGCAGAAAGCCCGCTTCGGCGGCGCCGAGCAGGAAGCGCAGGATGTAAAACTGCGTGGTGGAAGTGACGAGCATGGTGCAGGCCGAGAGCAGCCCCCAGGTGATCATGATGCGGGCGATCCAGATCTTCGCCCCGACTTTTTCCAGGACCAGATTGCTCGGAACCTCGAAAATGATGTAGCCGACGAAAAACAGACCGGCGCCCAGGCCGAAAGCCGTTTCGCTGAAGTGCAGATGCTCGAGCATTTGCAGTTTGGCGAAGCCGACGTTGATCCGGTCCAGATAGGAGGCCAGATAGCAGAAGCAGAGGAAGGGAATAAGCTTCCAGGTGATCTTGCGGTAAAGCGCCTGGACTGGGTCTGCGACGGTGGTCGCAGTGGGTGTACCTACATTTGCAGAGGGCATGGGTGTCTCCTGGCGGTGACTTTGTGATTGTTGTTTAGCCGCGGATCAATGCTTTGGTAGCACCGGACGGCGGCTTCCAAAGGCAGTGTCAGAAGACTGGGCAGGGTTTGATGTCGACCCTTGCTCAGTATTTGGCGACCAGTGCTCTACGGCCTGGTTCGACGGCAGATATCCATTTCTGCCGGTTATTCGGTAAAGCCGTGAATCTGTGGAGGTTGCAGGCTTGCCCGGGAGGACACTGTGTCAGCCCGGGAAAATCAATGGTCCTCTCATTTTCTGAACTGCGTCATGGCCTCCTGTTTACTCACCACATCGCCATACTTGCTATCAATGTCGAACAGGTTGGCTTCGTGTGGTGCGGGGTGTCGATCGCCGACGCATTCGCGAACAACGATGGTCCGGAATCCATGCTGCACGGCATCTACCGCCGTCGCGCGAATACAGCCACTGGTTGAGCAACCCGCCAGTACTACGGTGTCGATACCTTTGGCGCGCAGCATCGACGCCAGGCTGGTGCCAAAAAACGAGCTGGCGTATTGCTTGCTGATGACCACTTCGTCCGGGTTGGGCAGCACCGGCTCGCAGAAGGCTGCCAGTGGGTTGCCCTCGATCATGGCTTTCATCACGGGGGCTTTTTTGACCCATATACCGCCGTCGGCAAAATGCCCTGGGTGGTAGCGAATGTTTGTATGCACTACCAGGACTTCATGTTGGCGGGCGCAGGCCAATAGTTCGACGCTCTCGGCTACAGCGCTGACCACGCCTGGCGCGTACAGCGGTGCGCCTTCTTGTGTATAGCCCTGCATGAAATCGATCATCAACAGTGCAGGCTTATTGCCAAAGCCGATGCGCTGGCCCCACACGCCCTGATAGTTGGCATCGGCACTTTGTTCTTGGCTCATGACACTCTCCTATTTATAGGCGCCAGACAGCAGCGCGCCCGCACCCGGAACGATGGGCTCCAGGTCCAGTGCCTTGAGCATGGCGTAGGTGGTGGCGATGGCGGCGGTGAGTACCGGTTTGCCGGTTTCGGCCTCGACTTGTGCGACCACTCCCAGCGATTGCATCTGCACGCAGGCCGACAGGACGATCACATCCACGCCTTCAAGGTTCATGTCGCGCACAATGGCGGGCAGGTTGGCCGGGTCGTGGCGGGCGACGGCCAGGTTGTCGGGAATTTCCAGGGCGCGCCAGTCCACCACCTCGAAACCTTCTTCGCGAATGTAATCCACCACCAGCTCGGTCAGCGGCTTCATGTACGGCGCGACAATGGCAATGCGTTTGGCGCCCATTACTTTCAAGCCATCGATCAAGGCGCCAGCACTGGTGATGACCGGTGCGTTACCGTCGTTGTCGGCGGTGGCCTGGCGCAGGCGTTTCTCGGACTGGCGATGGTAGCCCAGGCCCATGGCCATGATTGCGACCAGGCAGGCATAACCCAGTACATCGACCTTGGCGTCCGACAGCTCAATGGCACAGCGGTCGGACTCGCCGTCCATGGCCGCCAGTTCCTCCTTGCGCACTTGCTTCATGCGCATGCGGCTGGAGTGAAAGGTGAAGCGTTCGGGGCGGATCAATTGGCGTGCTGCCAGCATCGCCGGGATCTCGGTTTCCATGGTGGTGTTGGAGCTCGGCACAATCTGGCCGATACGATAAGGCTTGATCACAAGCTATCTCCTTTGCAACGTGCGTTGAATTCAGGTCAGGGGCTGGCCGAGGAAATCGCCGAAAGCCGCGAAAAAACCTTCGAGGTCATCCCACGGAATCATGTGCCCGGCGTTTTCAACGTGAGCAATCTGGATCGCGGGTTGCAGGTCGCGAATTTCCGCTTCGTCCCCGGCCTGGATTACGCCGCCGCGACTGGCAACGATCAGCAGGGCAGGGACAGGCAGGTGCGGCAGATCTTGATGAAAGTCCACGTCATGAAAATCGTTGAAGGCGCGGACGATGGCAGGTGTGTAGCAGGTGTGCAGCCACTCGGCGCGTACTTGCAGCTGCTCCTCGGTCCAGGTCGGGCAGAAGGCGCGCATGGCGTCGGCGTCCATCCCGCTCAGTGATTGGCGGATAGAGTCCACGTACCACGACAGCTTGCTCGGGTACTCGCGCCGGCCGGGGCCGGAGACGGGAGGATCGATCAGTACCAGGCTTTGCAGACCTTCTGGATTGCGTACGGCGCTGCGCACGGCAAACCGCGCGCCCATGGAGTGGCCGACCAGGTGATAGGCATTGATGCCCATGGCTTTGGCGAATGCGCCGATGTCATCGGCGCAGGCGTCGGTGCCGTAGTCCAGTTCCGGTCCGGTGGAGGACAGGCCGCGGCCACGAACGTCGAGTACGTAGGTATCGAAATACTGGCCCAGGCGCTCGGCGACAAACCCCCAGGTGATAGCCGGGCTGGTGATGCCGGGAATCAGCAACACTATCGGTTTGCCGGTGCTGCCCTGACCGCCATAACGCAGGTAGTGCTGGCGGATACCATTGGCTTGAACGTTGCCGCCCTGAATGAAGGTGCTCATGCGGCCACTTCCGATTTCAGTGGGTGGCCGTAGAGGTCATAACCATAGACCCAGGCCGGATCTTCCTGTGTGCGCAGCCAGGTGTTGGCATTGGACACCGCCTGTACTCGCGAGGCGCGGTCCTTGCGGTTGGCTTCGTATAGCTTGAACGCGGTGCGGTAATCGGTGAGCCCGGTTTCCTGCAGGCAGCGGGTCAACATGGCGGCATCTTCGATGGCCATGCCCGCGCCTTGCGCCATGTGCGGTTTCATCGGGTGGCAAGCATCACCCAGCAACACCATCCGTCCACGGCTCCAGAGCGGTAGCGGGTTGCGATTGAGCAGCGGCCATTTGGTCACGCTTTCACTGGATTCGATCAACGCTTGAACGGTGGGGTGATAGCCCTGGAATGCGTCGTACATTTCGTCGCGGCTGCTATCGACAAAGCTGCCCTGGAAGTCCCAGGCCGGGTGCGGTACGCCGGTGACGTAGTAGTACTCATCGCGCTTGCTGGTGGTGTGGTAGACCATCATGTGACGATCTTCGCTCCACCACTTCACGCAGTTTTCAAAGTCCATGTTGTACTTGGCCAGCACCTCGCCGCGAATCAAGGCGCGGTGGGCAACCCAGCCGCTGTACAGCGGTCTTTCCGCTCCGAGCAACTCTTCGCGAATTCTGGAGTTGATGCCATCGGCGCCGATGACGATGTCGACCTCGGTGGTGGTGCCGTCACTGAAGTGCAGGCGCACCAGATCATCGGTTTCCTCGATCCCGGTCAGGCGCTTGTTGAAGTGCACAGTGCCCGGCGCAATGGTCGACATTTGCAGTGCATGCAGGTCCCCGCGGTGCACGGTGATGTAAGCCGCGCCGTATTCCTTGCGAGCGAATTCACCCAAGGGGATGCGGGACAGATAGTCACCGCTGGCGCCGTCGCGGCTGAACCAGAAATCAGGGTGCGAGCCCATGTCGCTCAACTTCTGCTCAATGCCCATGCGGCGGAAGATTTTCATGATGTTCGGGCCCATGTGGATACCCGCACCAATACGGGAAAACTCTGGCGCCTGTTCATAAACATCGACTTCGAACCCGGCTTTCTGTAACAGCGTGGCAGCAGCAGCGCCACCTAGACCGGCGCCGACGATTGCGATTTTTTGTTTGTTTCGCATGGGGCTTTTCCTTCGATTTGAATATTTGGCTGGTGAGATCGGGTTGTCGTCTCGCCGCGAATTGGAGTGTATACGCTATTGTTTTTCGAATGGAAGAGGCCGCTTGAAAAATAAAAAATCAACGATAAACGGTACGTGTAACGCTACGTAACCTATAAATAGTGGGTGCGTGTCGCTTTGTAACGTTTCACTCCTTCTCTTGAGACGCCCGTTAATTTGTTGTGTTATCGTCATTAAGTAGCGTATACACTTAAAATTCGTACAGCTGCCGAGCCCGCTGCCTTGCTTTGGTGCGCAGGGCGCGAGGCTCGAACGAACTCAACAGGTTAAGAGGAAGACAAGAAATGCCGGTAAGCGATTGCGAACTGACCCAGATGTTTGAACACGTGTTGAAACTGTCGAAAGTGGACTCCACTCAAAGTGTCGCGGTGCTGAAAAGCCACTACTCCGACTCGCGTACCGTGCGGGCGGCCATGGACGCCGCCCAGCGTCTTGGGGCCAAGGTCTATGCGGTCGAGTTGCCGTCATTCAATCACCCGATGGCCATGGGCAACGACATGACCGCTTACTGCGGCGACACCGCGCTGACCGGCAATATCGCCGCGCAACGGGCGCTGGAAGCGGCGGACCTCGTGGTCGACACCATGATGTTGCTGCACTCGCCGGAGCAGGAGCAGATCCTCAAGACCGGGACGCGCATACTGCTGGCGGTCGAACCACCGGAAGTGCTGGCGCGGATGCTGCCTACGCTGGCGGACAAAGAGCGGGTGATGGCGGCCGAGAAGCTGCTGAAGCAGGCGCGCTCGATCCACGTGAAGTCCAGGGCCGGCAGTGATTTCAAGGCGTTGCTCGGGCAATACCCTGCGGTCACCGAGTACGGTTTTGCCGATGAGCCGGGGCGTTGGGATCACTGGCCCAGCGGTTTTCTATTCTCCTGGCCAAACGAGGAAACCGCCGAGGGCGTACTGGTGATCGACGTCGGCGATATCCTGTTGCCGTTCAAGAATTACTCGCGAGAGAAGATCACCCTGGAAATCGAAAAGGGCTTCATTACCTCGATCCATGGTGGCTTCGAGGCCGAATACCTGCGTGACTACATGAAGTACTTCAACGACCCCGAGGTGTACGGCATCTCCCATATCGGCTGGGGTTTGCAGCCGCGTGCGCAGTGGACCGCCATGGGCTTGCATGACAAAAACGACGGCATGTGCATGGATGCCCGGGCGTTCTACGGCAACTTCCTGTTCTCCACCGGGCCCAATACCGAAGTGGGCGGTACCCGAAAAACCCCGTGCCACCTGGACATCCCGCTACGCCATTGCGATATCTACCTCGATGATCAGGCGGTGGTCCTGGGTGGTGATGTGGTAGCGCCGCAGGCATCTATCGCGCGGTGATATAAAAGAGGGGGGCGGGACGGTGACCCATCATGATTGAGTTACCTTGATCCCCCTCGCAGGTTAATGTAAACGCCACTTACTTTTTTTTGATAGAGCCCGCCGTGCCGGATACGACAGATAACACCCCACAGACAACCGCGCCCTATGCCTTTTCCGAGCAGGTCGGTCATTTGCTGCGCAAGGCTTACCAGCGCAACATGGCGATCTTCCAGCAGAACGTCGACGATTCGCAGCTGACCGCTGTGCAGTTCATCACGCTGTGCGCCGTGCGTGATGCCGGACCTAGCTCATTGACCGAGCTGGTCAAGGCCACTGCGGTGGACCAGGCAACCATTCGAGGCATCGTCGAGCGGCTCAAGGCGCGCGACCTCATCACCCTGGAACCAGACCCTCAAGATCGGCGCAAAGTCATCGTTGGCCTGTCCGACAGTGGCCATCAATTAGTGCGTGACACCGTGCCTCATGCTGCCCGCGTCAGCGAACTGACCATGGGTAACCTCAACCCGGCCGAGCGTGTCGCGATGCTGTATCTGCTGCGCAAGATGATCGATGACGTCGACGATTAACGAGTAAGAAACCGCCCCTGGCATTCTTCTTGCGTCTGATTCATGAAGTGGATACTTCATAAAAAATGTAGTCAGGGGTAACGTGAGGAGTCGGGTAGCCATCCCCCTCACAAGCTCTAGAACCCGCATGGCACTGCGCATGCGGTACCGGTCACGCCTTTTTCATGTAGTGATTACTTAATAAAAAGCCGCGCTTCATCAAGAGAGCGAGCGGTAACACCTGGAGAGTGCGACATGAGTGAGCAAGCACTGGTGCCGGAAAAGACCGTGACGCTTCACGTCAATGGCCAGACCACTACGGTCTGTGCCATGGCCGACACGCCGCTGTTGCTGGTGCTGCGCAATGATTTACAGCTCAACGGCCCGAAATACGGTTGTGGCCTGGGCGAGTGCGGCGCCTGCACGGTGATCATCGATGGTGTTGCGGCGCGGGCTTGTGTGTTTCCGTTGTCCGGCGCCGAGGGCCGGGAAATCACCACCCTCGAAGGCATTGGCAGCCGAGAGCATCCGCACCCGGTGCAACAGGCCTTTATAGATGAGCAGGCGGCGCAGTGTGGCTACTGCATGAACGGCATGATCATGACCGCCAAGGCCTTGCTCGACCGCAATCCGCACCCCAGCGAGGCGCAGATACGCAACGAGTTGTCGGCCAATCTCTGCCGCTGCGGCACCCATATCGAAATTCTTCGTGCGGTACTGCGTGCCGCCCGTCAAAAGCCTTGAACGGATTGATGACCATGACTCATGCAACGCTCACCCGTGATCAGCTGTTGGCCAAGTCCGGCGTTTTGTTGGTCGTCGATCAGATACAGCCACCGTCCGGCCCCGTCGCCAAAGGTTGTGTACCCGTCATCAAACCCAAGGAGCTAGCGTTGTTCCTTGCGGTCAATGACGATGGCAAGGTCTATGCGTTCAACGGCCACGTGGACCTGGGCACCGGGATCCGTACTGCGCTGGCACAAATCGTCGCCGAAGAGCTGGACCTGGCGCTGGATCAAGTCTGTATGGTCCTTGGCGATACCGATAGCGCGCCGAACCAGGGCGCAACCATCGCCAGTGCGACCATCCAGATTTCGGCCATCCCCTTGCGTAACGCGGCGGCTGAAGCCCGGCGATTTTTGCTGGCGCGGGCGGCCCAGCGTTTAGCCGTTGCGGCTGACACCTTGCGTATAAGCAGCGGGGTAGTCAGCAGCGAAGACGGTCGCCAGCTAACGCTTGCCGAACTGGTGGAGGGCGAGCGTGACCAGTTGACGATTTCTGGCGACGCGCCACTCAAGCGTCTGGAAGATTATCGGCTGGTGGGCAAGGGCGCAGCGCGGGTGGACATTCCCGGTAAAGCCACCGGTGAGCTGACCTACGTGCATGACATGCGGCTGCCGGACATGCTTCATGGCCGGGTGATTCGCCCGCCTTATGCCGGGCTCGACAGCGGCGATTTTGTCGGCAACAGCCTGCTGGAGGTGGACGAGTCCTCCATCGCGCACATTCCCGGCATCGTCCGGGTGGTGGTGATTCGCGATTTCGTCGGCGTGGTCGCCCTGCGTGAAGAGCAGGCTGCGAAGGCCGCCCAGGCGCTGAAAGTCACTTGGAAAGCCTGGAACCACAAACTGCCGAACATGGATGACGTCGCTCAGGCCATTCGCGACAACCCCCGGGTACAGCGCGTCGTGCTGGACAAGGGCAATGTTGAGCAAGCCTTGGAGCAGGCCAGCGAGCGCATGGCCCGCACCTACCTGTGGCCGTATCAGCTTCACGCCTCCATCGGCCCGTCATGTGGGCTGGCGGACTATCATGAGGACGGCATTCGCGTCTGGTCCGGCACGCAAAACCCGCATTTACTGCGCGCTGACCTGGCATGGCTGTTGGAGTATCCGGAAGAGCGGATCGAGATCATCCGCATGGAAGCGGCAGGTTGTTACGGGCGTAATTGCGCCGACGACGTGTGCGCCGATGCGGTGTTACTGTCCCGGGCTGTTGGCCTGCCGGTACGGGTGCAGCTGACCCGCGAGCAGGAGCATGTCTGGGAGCCCAAAGGCACGGCGCAACTGATGGAAGTCGATGGAGGCATCAATGCCGATGGTGGTGTGGCCGGTTACGATTTCCAGACCAGCTACCCGTCCAACGGTGCGCCGACCCTGGCACTGCTGCTGACAGGGCGTGTCGAACCGGTAGCGGCGATGTTCGAAATGGGCGACCGCACTTCGATCCCTCCGTATGATTTTGAACACATGCGCGTGAGCGTAAATGACATGGCACCCATTGTCCGGGCTTCGTGGATGCGGGGCGTGTCGGCGCTGCCCAATACTTTCGCCCATGAGTCGTATATTGATGAATTGGCCTTTGCTGCGGGCGTCGACCCTGTCGAATACCGCTTGCGTTATCTGAATGATGAGCGCGCCTCGGATCTGGTCAAGGCCACGGCTGCCCGCGCCGAATGGACGCCGCGTACGCAGCCGATGCAAATCCCGGAACAAGACAACATCCTGCGCGGCCGGGGTTTTGCCTATGCCCGTTACATTCACAGCAAATTTCCAGGCTTTGGCGCGGCGTGGGCGGCGTGGGTCGCGGACGTGGCGGTGGACAAGCGCAGCGGCGAAGTGTCAGTCACCCGGGTCGTGATTGGTCATGACGCCGGGATGATGATCAATCCGGCCGGTGTTCAGCATCAGATTCACGGCAATGTGATTCAGTCCACCAGCCGCGTGCTCAAGGAGCGTGTGACCTTCGAGGAGTCCACCGTTGCCAGCAAGGAATGGGGCGGCTACCCGATCCTGACATTCCCCCAGGTACCGGAAATCGATGTGCTGATGATGCCGCGCCAGAACGAAGCACCCATGGGGGCGGGTGAGTCGGCGGCAGTGCCGAGCGCGGCAGCGATAGCCAATGCGATCTACGACGCCACCGGGATTCGCTTTCGTGAACTACCGATCACCGCTGAGCGTGTGCTGGCAGCGCTCAAAGGCTCGGCGGACGAAGCGAATGCCAATCCCCCTGATTCGCCAAAGGCCAAGCGCTCGAAATGGTTGTTCGGCTCATTGTTCGCCGCGTTCGGCGCGATACTTGGCGTTGCTGCCACGGCTTTGCCCTGGCGTGCGGAAATCGCACCGATCACGCCACCCAGCGCGGGCACCTGGTCTGCGGCGACGCTGGAGCGAGGGCGTTTGCTGGCAGCCGTCGGCGATTGCGCGGTGTGCCACACTGCGCCAGGCGGTGCGACCAATGCGGGCGGGTTGGCAATGCAGACGCCTTTCGGAACGCTGTACAGCAGCAACATCACACCTGACCCGAAAACCGGGATTGGCAGTTGGTCCTATCCCGCGTTCGAGCGGGCCATGCGCGATGGCATCAGTCGCGATGGCAAGAATCTGTATCCGGCATTTCCTTACACTGCCTTCAGGAATATCAACGATGCCGATATGCAGGCGCTGTACGCGTACTTGATGTCACAGGCCCCGGTGAGCCAGCCAGCCAAGGTCAACGACATGCAGTTCCCATTCAACATGCGGCCGCTGATGGCGGGTTGGAACGCTTTATTCCTGCGCAAGGGTGAAATCCAGGTGCAGCCGCAACGCAGCGAGCAGTGGAATCGCGGCGCCTACCTGGTCAATGGGTTGGGTCACTGCGCGGCCTGTCATTCACCGCGCAACCTGATGGGGGCGGAGAAGGGCGGTAAAAATTTCCTGGCGGGCGGCATGGTCGATGGCTGGGAAGCCCCTGCGCTCAATGGCTTATCCAAATCGCCCACGCCGTGGACCGAAGACCAACTGTTCACCTACCTGAGCAGTGGTTATTCCGATGCCCACGGTGTCGCGGCGGGACCCATGGGGCCAGTGGTGAGTGAATTGGCGAAGCTGCCCAAAACAGACATACGGGCGATGGCGGTTTACCTCGCGTCGCTCGATGGAGCGGCGCAAGCACAGACCCGCTCAAGCACCGAAACCGTAGCGCAACCCAGCATCACAGAGGTGTCGTTGAGCAATGGTCGGCGGGTGTTTGAAGGTTCCTGCCAAGGCTGTCACGCCGATGGTCTTGGGCCGAAATTGTTTGGTGTCAGCCCCTCGTTGGCGCCTAATACCAACCTTCACAGCGCTCTGCCAGACAACCTGCTGAAGGTCATTTTGCAAGGCATCTCCAACCCGGCGACGCCGGACCTTGGTTACATGCCAGGTTTCAAGGACAGCCTGTCCAACAGGCAGATCGCCGAACTGACGGCCTATCTGCGCAATCGCTTCGCCTCAGCTGAACCAGCGTGGCAAGGGCTGGAGCAGAAGGTCGCGCACTTGCGGGCCAATCCCGGATCTCATTGATCAGAGAGTCGCTGAGACGCAGGCAGTGTCAGCACACCGCGCACCACCAGATCGCTGATGAACGCCAGCCAGTCCTGCTGCTGGCCTTGATCCGCCAGGTCTTGACCAAGAAATGAGGTGAGGGTGTGCCGGTTGGAGTTATAGAAGTAGCAGAGCGAGGCGATCATCAAGTAGACGTGATTGATGTCGATGTCCTGGCGAAACACCCCTTGCCGCTGACCCGCTTCGATGATCGGTGTGATCACGCCCAGCGTGGTGCTGGACAGGCGACGAAGCTCACTGGACTGTCTGGCGTGCGTGCCCTCGTGCAGGTTTTCGATATTGAGGATAGCGACGAATTCCGGATGCTTTACATAGTAATGCCAGACGAATGCTACCCGATCACGCAAGGCCTGCACGGGGTTCGAAAGGTCCGGGTGTAGCATGCTTTCGGCTTGGTTGAATGCTTCATAAGTGTGCTCAAGCACCCGTACAAAGAGGTTTTCCTTGCTGCCGAAATAGTAATAGATCATCCGGTCATTGGAATCGGCTTCACTGGAAATCTGTTCGATCCGCCCGCCCGCATAACCATCACGGGTGAAGACCTTGACCGCGGCCTTGAGAATACGAGCCTTGGTCTGGTCGGCCTGTTGGGCTCTGATACCTGTTTTTTTGTTCACGCTGTTGCCCTTGACGATTATGCGTAGCGATATTTATGGCTAGGAAATGACATGACATTCCGTGGTAGTACGCCACCGATCTCTGAACTGGGCACTCCGGCCAAAGGGTTTATTTGGGCGCCCCGGATTTTCTCGTACACCGTATGCATTAGATCGATGGCGCATTGTTCTTCGACGAATGCAAGGGAATGAATAGTACTCCCGTTCACTGCGTTCGGCGGGTTGTTGGCAACGCTGTTTTTCCCCGCAAACGAGGGGCCGATCACTTGGAGACGATGCGCAGCAATCAACTGAATTTGACCCGGGAGTGACCATGTCTGATTTGTACGCCTTGCTCGATGCATTGGATCAAGCCAGCAGCACAAAGATCGATGCTGTACTCGCCACGGTCGTCAAGGTCGAGGGCTCGGCCTATCGGCGTCCGGGTGCGAGGATGCTGATTCCGCTTTTTGGCCAGACAGTCGGAACTATAAGCGGTGGTTGTCTGGAACAGGAATTGGCCAGGAAGGCTTGGTGGTTAACCGAGTCCGGTGGCGCAGTGATTCGTCGTTACAGCACTGCAGCCCAGGAAGATGAGCACGCCGATGATGAAGATGCGGCGCTGACGTTTGGTCTGGGCTGCAACGGTACCGTGCATGTACTCCTGGAACGCCATGATGCCGGCAAGCGGAGTCTGTTGCTCGATGTGCTTCAACGGGTGAGGGCCACTGGTCAACCGGCAGCTCTGGCAACGGTCATCTCGGCGGGTCGAAAAAACCGTGTGCGAGTCGGTGCTCGAATGGGGCTGAACGCCTTTATGAACGCGTGTGAGGGCATCCACTGCCAAGCGTTTCAACACGCCCTGCGTAGTGATTTGCTCACTACCTTTGAGCGCAAAAAGTCTCAGTTGATGAATTACGGAAGCGGTGTAGATGAGGTCGAGGTCTTTCTTGAATACATCGCGCCACAGCGTCGACTGATGATCTTTGGTGCGGGTCATGACGCCCAGCCTTTGGTGCGGTTCGCCAGGGATTTGAACTGGCATGTAACGGTAGTGGACGGGCGTGCGCACTTTGCTCGCCCGGAACGGTTCCCTGGAGCAAGCCACGTCATTGTTGCGCCTATCAACGAGCCCTTTAACTTATCCAGTGCTGTCGACGGTGCCGCAGTGGTGATCATGACCCACAGTTATCGACAGGATCGGTATTGGCTGGAAAACGTTTTGCAATGTTCTCCCGCCTATGTCGGGCAGTTGGGTCCTCGAGAGCGAACAGAACGACTGCTTGATGAGATGGGCGCATCGGCCCGTTCGCCAGAAGTTGTGCCCGGGCTTCATTATCCGATTGGGTTGGATTTGGGGGGCGATACCCCGGCGAGCGTGGCCTTGGCCATTGTTGGCGAGATCACGGCCTACCTCAATGAACGCAGTGGCGGCATGCTGAAATACCGCAAGACCACCATTCACCAAGCTTGTGAGCCAACCCGCTCTCCAGCGGTGGGCGGCCTGCAGGCGAAAATGGAAGCGTAGCGGCTACAGGGACTTGTGCAGTTTTGCGGTTCAGGCTTTCTAAACTGGCAGATCACCTACTGTGTCCTCTGTACGAGCGGTTGATACGATCCTGATATCGATGGGTTTTGAATTCGAGTTTTTATCCTCGATGGCGCGAGCCCGGATTGCGCCGCAGCGGTTGTTGCGCGCCGGTTCTTCCGGCGCATGAGGCTTAGATGCGGAAACTGCCAACCAATTGCTTCAGGCGCGCGGCCTGCTGCTCAAGGTCTGAGCAGGCCCGCAAGGTCGATTGAAGATTTTCCACGCCTTGCAGATTCAGTGTGTTGATCTCGCTGATGTCCATGTTGATCGAGTCAACCACGGCGGTTTGCTCCTCGGTGGCGATGGCCACCGACTGGTTCATGCCGTCGATTTCGCCGATGCGTAGGGTCACGCTGCTCAGGCGCTCGCCGGCAAGGTTGGCAATCTCCACGCTGTCCTTGCTGTGACGCTGGTTTTCACCCATGGTGCTGACCGATTCGCGGGCGCCCACTTGCAGCTCTTCTTTCATGGTCTGCACTTGTTGCGACGACTCCTGGGTCCGGTGCGCCAGGTTGCGCACTTCATCGGCAATCAATGGGGGGATGTCGACCAGTTCCGTCGGATCGCCCTCGACTAGTAAAGCCCGCCAAGGCTGGCGCTTCAGTTCTGGCACTTGCCCTGCATTAACCGCCGCGCCTGTATCGCCTATGGCTGACTCAACTACGCTTTAAGTGAAGGTTGAAGACTGCCGAACCCGCTCCTGGGAGGGTCCCGTGAACAGTCACTGGTGGCGCCGCCTGCTCTTGGTGATGATACTGGTCTGGCTACCGACGGTTTCGACGACGGCGTCGGCTGCGGGCAGTGTCGTGATTCTGACCGTCAACGATGCTATTGGTCCGGCCAGTGCCGACTACGTGGAACGCGGCTTGATACGTGCGGTGACCGAGGGCGCACAGTTGGTGGTCATCAACCTCGACACCCCCGGCGGGCTGGACACTTCGATGCGCTTGATCATCAAGGCGATTCTGGCCAGCCCCCTGCCAGTGGCCAGTTTCGTTGCCCCCAGTGGCGCACGCGCGGCCAGCGCCGGCACCTATATTTTGTATGCCAGCCACATTGCCGCCATGACCCCGGGTACCAACCTGGGCGCCGCTACACCAGTGCAGATCGGCGGCCTACCCGGGACCGCACCCGAACCACCTCACTCACCCACCACACCCGCCACTGACAAGAACTCTCCGCCTGAGCTACGGGACACCATGACTCGAAAACAGATCAACGATGCGGCGGCTTACATCCGTGGTCTTGCGCAATTGCGCGGACGCAATGCCGACTGGGCCGAACAAGCGGTACGTGAATCGCTCAGCTTGTCGGCCGACGAAGCGCTCAAACTCAAGGTGGTCGATTATGTGGCCAATGACGTGGCAGACCTGCTCAAGCAACTGGACGGCAAGAGCCTGAATGTCGCCGGTCAGACGTTGAGGCTGAGCACCGCCGGGGCTACGCTCATCGACCAAGCGCCTGATTGGCGCACACAACTGTTGGTGGTGATCACAAACCCCAGCGTGGCATTGCTGCTGATCATGTTCGGGGTCTATGGATTGATATTCGAATTCATGAACCCAGGGTCAAGTGTCGGTGGAGTGCTCGGTGGTATCTGCCTGTTGCTGGGGCTGTATGCCCTGCAACTGTTGCCCGTGAATTACGCCGGGGTCGGACTGATTCTGCTAGGGATCGCCTTCATGATCGCTGAGGTATTTTTACCGAGTTTTGGTGTAATCGGCTTGGGTGGGGTAGTTGCCTTTGTAGTAGGTGCAGTGATTTTAATGGACACCGATGTACCAGGTTTCGGCATTCCGTTGGCGCTGATCATCGGCATGGCACTGATCAGCACCCTGTTGTTGATGACTCTGGTCGGTATGGCGCTCAAGGCCCGACGCCGTGCCCTGGTCAGCGGCGATGCGGGCTTGGTCGGCAGCCTGGCTACGGTGACGGGGCTGCTGCCGGGTCTGCCGATGAGCGGCTGGGTGCAACTGCAGGGCGAAAGATGGCAAGTTCAGAGCCGCTCGCCCCTGCACCTGGGCCAACAGGTCCGGGTGGTGGCGCGCACGGGTTTGATGCTGGAGGTCATTGCATCGGATGAAACGCCACCGCGAGGAGGTTGATCCATGTTCGTCGAATTGGGTTTTGGCGCGCTGCTAGCCCTGCTCCTTGTGTTGGTGTTCTCGGCCGTCCGGATTCTGCGCGAATACGAGCGCGGGGGTGGGGATTACCAAACTGTCGGTGATTACGGCGAAGCAAGAAACGTTGAAGTCTCTCGAGTTTTTACATAATAGGGGGGCGTATGGTCCGTCTCCCGGCGGAGAAGAGAAACAAGTCGGTGCTGGTTAGATCGTTTATTTCTTTCAGTTATGTAAAAAGATTTAAGTTGCATATCCAAAGCCGATGAAACGGCGTGATGGCTTTAAAGAAATCTGCAATAGCAATTAAACGGCCGCTATAACAGTCGTAACTCCCCCTGGTACTTCATTAATCTGGCTCCGACGTCCATTTTTGCTGCTGGATCAACCTCTTGCCGGCCATCCGCCAATCCTTAGAATCCACTCCATCAGCTTCGTCCAACTCTCAAATCCTCCAGGGAACAACACCATGATGAACGCCATGCAGATGCCAATGCCAATGAACACCAACATGCCGATGATGGGCATGCCGATGATGATGGCGACCATGACCTGCGACATGATGGACGATGGCATGATGTGCAAGATGATGCCGGCCGCCGGCATGGACATGGCGATGTTCAAGAACAGCGCCGAAATGATGCAGATGATGATGAACTGCGGCATGCCGATGATGATGCATTGCGGCAACATGAGCATGATGTGCATGTCCCCGGCGAGCATGGCCATGCCGGGGATGAGCATGATGATGCCAATGCCGATGATGGGCATGCCGATGCCGTCGATGAAGTGCGTGATGGAATGCACCATGATGGATGACTGCATGATGTGCAAAATCATGCCGATGGCAGGCATGAACATGGACATGATGAAAAGCTGCTGCGCCCTGATGATGAAAATGATGAACGACTGCAGCATGCCGATGATGATGAGCTGCAATGGCATGCCGCTGATGTGCTGCACCTGCTGATCCTTGGCATCAGACATTAAAAAGGTTCTTCACGGAATTCCGGGGGGAACACATATAACGAAATATCTGTAGGGGCTGCCGAAGGTTCGGGCCGCGTTCGGACGATCTTTTTGATCTTGATCTTCAGCAATCTCCAGATCGCAAAAGCAAGATCAAAAGATCGTCCGAACGCGGCCCGAACCTTCGGCAGCTCCTACAGGGGAGCGCGTGCACCACCAAACAACGAGGTCGAGCGTTAGCTCGCCTCGCGGTGCTGTTGCGGTGCACGCCCCCTCGTGAGGCCGAGTGGAGGTTCTGCGCAGTGGGCAACCCGGCATGGATGCCGGGTTAGCCGCCGCCGGCCATGGATGGCCGATGGCGGCGGGCCCACGGAGCAGGACCGGAGCGAGGGCATGCCGAGCCACAGCGAGGCACCGAATGTAAGGGGCAGAGCGCTTTGGTTACTTTCGCGCTCTTCGAAAGTGACCCGCCGTCAGGGCGGAACCCTAAGTGGCCGTTACCGCAGCAATGAATATGTACACCAGGAAGAAAATGCTCGGCCGAAAGGTCGCCATCGCTGGCAAGTCGGATCGCCGCACCGCAGCTCCTACAGGTATCGGTGTTCCCCAGGATTGCGTGAAGAACCATTAAAAAGCCCGGCAGGGTTAACCCTGCCGGGCTTTTTAATGTCTGCTTTTCAGTCCAGGCGTTCCGGGTAAGTCACCACAAGATACGCCACCGCCTCACTGTCGGCCGGGTTGCGGTAGCGGTGGGGCTGGTCCGCATAGAACAGGATCGAGTCGCCGGTGGAGAGCAGGTAGCGCTTGTCGTTGACGCTGATCTCCAGCACACCCTGAGCCACCACCAGGTTTTCCTGCACTCCGGGGCCATGCCCTTCGGACTGATCCTCTCCCAGCGGGCTCAGGCGCAGTTCGTAAAACTCCGATTGGCGCGCCACGTCGAACGGAAACAGCGCGCGGCTGACAAAGGCGCCGCTGGCACTGACCAGCCGTTTGCTCTGGCTGGCCGACAGCATCGCCACCCCTTCGAAGGCCCGATGCTCCAGAAAGGCGGCCACCGACACCTTCAAGCCCTTGGCGATTTTGCACAGCACCTTGATGGACGGCACGCTGCGCCCGGACTCGATCTGCGCCAGCATCGCCCGGCTCACACCACACTGCCGGGCCAGGGCGTCAAGGGAAAGATGACGCTTGCTCCGCAGGCGTTGCAAGTTCTGTGCGACCCGTTCGCAGATCGGGTCTTCTGCCAATGGTTCCAGGTTGTTCAAATCCAGCACGGGTTCGTCGGCGCTCGCCAGAAAGCGCGAGGGTTCTTGCGCATTCACGCGTGACGCGTCTCGCTGGCTTTAGCGGCTTGCACCCACTGAGCGGCCTGCAAACCTGCATTGCGTACGTACATTTCCCACATGACCCGCGCCCGTTGCTGAGCCTGTTTGCGTTTGCGGTAGCTGGCGAAGTCGATGACGTTGGCTGTCGGATTCATGGGGCACTTCACTGTGGTGGTAAATGACGGGATGAACGGAGAGTACCCGGATAGATATATAACTATAAATACTGTTTTTGTATTTATTAATTCTTTTTGGTTATTTAAGCTCAGGCAATTGGACCGAGGCCTGACCCAAGGGACGGAACGGAGCAGCTTAAGCTAATTCCAAAAAGATATTTGTTTGTGTTTTTTAAGATCTATTAGCTTTATAGGTCTTAGAAAGTGTGCCGGGAGCTCCTGTGACTATCATTCAATCCTCTTTTGCGACTGCCCGGCCCGAGTCTGCTCAACGACTTGCGAAACCCTCCGACGATCAAGCCAATGAGGATGATGTAGTCCTTGAGCTGCGAAACGTCACCAAAGCTTATCTGCGAAAAAAAGGTTCTTCTGCGCCACCGGCAGTGAGCAATGTCAGCTTGAAGGTGCGTCGGGGCGAGGTCTTGTGCTTGATGGGGACGTCAGGAAGCGGCAAGTCGACGTTGTTGCGTCACATCAACCGCTTGATCGAACCCACGAGTGGTGAAGTCTTGATCGAGGGTCAAGCGATCAGCGGGTTGAGCCACAAGGCTTTACGTGATTTGAGGTCGCGACGCATCAGTATGGTGTTTCAGCATTTTGGTTTGTTACCTCACCGCACAGTGCTGGATAACGTCGCGCTTGCGCTGGAGTTGCGCGGCGAACGTGAGTCGATTCGTCACGCGGCAGCCTCCCTGCAGTTGCAGGCGGTAGGGCTGGAAGGTTGGGGTGAGTATTATCCGCATGAGCTCTCCGGCGGCATGCAGCAACGTGTCGGCCTGGCGCGGGCCTTGGTGACGGAGCCTGAAATCCTGCTGATGGACGAGCCTTTCAGTGCTCTGGACCCAACCATTCGCCGAGATCTGCAAAGCCATTTCCTTGCACTGGCCCGCGAGCGCGGCATCAGCACCTTGATAGTCACGCATGATCCGGCCGAAGCCATACGCCTGGCAGACCGAATAGCTGTGCTGCGCCATGGCCGTCTGGTGCAGTTGGGCACTCCAGAACAGTTGCTTGAACATCCCGCTGACGCCGAAGTCGCGGACTTCTTTCGGGATTGCACATCCACACCATCCCCTCAGTACAGCGTGGACAGCGTTAGCTTCAAGGCTCCAGAAAGTGAACTGCGCGAGCAGTCCGCTACCCCCGGCTTGCGTGGGTGGCAAGCTTTTTTGCTGGGGCCGGCGGCCCTGGCGGCGCGGGCCAAGGGCGGATTGTTCTGGCTTACGTTTGCCAGCGAACTCGCGGCATTGGCCGTCCTGGGTCAAGGCATTGCCAGTTCATCGTTGTTTGCGGTGCTGGCGGCAGTCGCCGTGTTCGCTGCCAGCCGCTTCACTGCGTTCTCGCTGAGCCGAGCGCCCGTGCGGCGAAACGCATCTGGTTGGGTTCTGCCGTTGGTGGTACTGCTGGTCAGTCAGGCCTTGGTGGTCTGGCGAGTCATTACGCCTGACACGACGAATGCAGTGCTGCAGTTCCCGGCCAATCGCCAGGCGCTACTGCTGGCAGCGCAGAGCATTGACGAATTTATCGGCTGGTCTCAGGTCACGTTCGAGGGGGCGTTTATCGGCGTGATCGTTGCCGTTCGCACCGTCATCGAAGGGATTGAAAACCTGCTGGGCTGGCTGCCCTGGACGGTGTCGGCGCTGGCTCTGGTGTTACTGGCCTGGCGTTCGGCTGGCGTCGCGTTGGCGCTGACCAGCAGCGCGGCGTTGTTGTACATCGGCCTGTTCGGCTTCTGGGAGCGAACCATCGCTACGCTGGCGCTGGTCGGTTCGTCGGTACTGATTGCTCTGGTCATCGGCGTGCCCACCGGCATTGTGCTGGCGAAGCGGCCGCTGGTACGACGGCTGCTCACACCTTTGCTGGATGTCATGCAGACGCTGCCAACCTTTGTCTACCTGATTCCTGCCGTGGCGTTCTTCTCGGTGGGCAAGACCCCGGCCGTGATCGCGACGGTGATTTTCGCGCTGGCGCCGATGATCCGTTTGACCTCGTTGGGTATTCAGGAAGTACCGAAGGACGCTGTCGAGGCTGCCGTCGCGCACGGCGCCAGTCCTTGGCAAACCCTGATCAAGGTGCAGCTGCCGCTCGCTCGCCGTTCGCTGTTGCTGGGAATTAACCAGACGATCGTCATGAGCCTGTCGATGGTGGTTGTGGCCGCGCTGATCGGCGCCGGCGGACTGGGTTATGACGTGATGACAGCACTGCGCAATATCAAGGGTGGCGAGGGTATGCTCGCCGGCGTGGCGATTGTCCTGTGCGCGCTGATCCCTGACCGAATCATTCAATCGAGCTTGCGCAAGCAAGATCACCCGCACAACTAACGTGAGACTTGTCATGAAGACACACTTATCGCGCACTGTGGGCGCAGCTGCGCTGCTGGCCTCCCTGATTCTCCCGGCAACCGTGTTGGCCAAGGACAAGATCGTCATCGGCGAGCAGAACTGGACAGGTGCAATCGCCATTCAGAACATCCTCGCAGAGGTGATCAAAACCCGACTGGACGGCGATGTATCGTACCTGGCCGGGGATGTCGCGGTGCTGTTCAGTGCCGCCGCGAAAGGCGATGGCTCGGTTGATGTGTTGACCGACATCTGGCTGCCCAACCAGTCGGCTGCCTGGAACAAGTACGTCACGGGTGGCCCCCGTTCACTGGTGCCAAACGTCAAGCCTTATGCGGGCGAACAAGGGTTCTATATCCCCGGGTATTTGCAGGACAAATACGGCGTTAAATCCATCTACGACCTGAAAAAGCCCGAAGTGGCCAAGCTGTTTGAGCCACTGGGCGGCGGCAAGGCTGAGTTGCTGGTGGGGCCGGCCGGCTGGGAGTCGACTTACATTGGCCAGATCAAGGCCAAGGATTACGGGTTTGCCGATAAATTCGAGTCGGTGTCCACGGAAGCTTCTGTGACCTATGCCAAGCTGGCCTCGGCCTACAAGGCGCAACGTGGCGTGGTGTTTTATGCCTACACCCCGGACTGGATCTTCTCGGCCTATGACCTGCGTCGCCTGGAAGAGCCCGCATTCGACGGCTACGCCCAGGACAACAAAAAAGGTGACCCGCTTTACAAGGTCGATGGCTGCTGGAAATTCATCAGCCCGACGGTCGATCCCGACTGGCTGAACAAAAGTCAGATTACCTGTGCCTTCCCGGATGCCAAGGTTCATGTCCTGGCGTCCGCAGCCTTGCAGACACGCGCCCCGAAAATTGCCGAGTTCCTGAAGAATGTCGCCATCGACCCGGCGCAGCTCAATGAGCTGATCCTGAAGATCGAAAAGGAAAAACTACCGGCTGACGTCGCGGCCAAAGAGTGGGTTCAGGCGAACACCGCCAAGGTTGATCAATGGCTGTCCGCGTCGGCGCCTAAGGTGAGTGCAAACCAATGAGTCAATCTTCTTTGCGTTTACTCGATGGCGGTATGGGGCGCGAGCTGAAACGTATCGGAGCGCCGTTTCGTCAGCCTGAATGGTCAGCGCTCGCACTGATCGAGGCACCCGGGTTTGTGCTTCGGGCTCATAGGGCGTTCGTGGATGCCGGTGCCCGGATAATCACCACCAACAGCTACGCGGTTGTGCCTTTTCATATAGGTGAAGAGCGCTTTGCCGCGCAGGGGCGAGTGCTGGCTGAGCGGGCTGGGCGGCTCGCTCGTCAGGCGGCGTCCGAGAGTGCCGAGCCGGTGACCGTGGCCGGCTCGTTACCGCCGGCTCTCGGATCCTATCGGCCGGACCTGTTCGATCATCAACGCTCTGTCGCGATCCATCGAGAGCTTATTGCCGGGTTGCGGGCGCATGTCGATGTCTGGTTAGCGGAAACTCAGAGTTCTACGGCTGAAGTCAGGGCGGTAGCGCAGGCGCTGGGCACAGAGCTCAAACCGCTGTGGGTGTCGTTTACGCTTCTGGATGAGGTCAATGAGTCACCGCAACTGCGTTCCACTGAGCCCGTCGGCGAGGCGGTACGCGTGGCGGCCGAGTTGGGTGCGAGAGTCGTGCTGTTCAATTGCAGTCAGCCGGAAGTCATGGCAGCGGCACTGGCCGAAGCCCGAGATGTTCTTGATAGCCTCGACCAGAGCATTGAGCTAGGGGTATACGCCAACGCATTTCCTCCCGTCAGCACAGAGGCCAAAGCCAATAGTACGTTGCTGGAGATTCGTAGCGATCTGGATCCCGAGTCATACTTGCGTTGGTCCAGATCCTGGGTCGCGGCTGGCGCCAGTATTGTTGGAGGATGCTGTGGCATCGGCCCAGAGCACATCGCGCAGTTGCACCTGCACTTGTTGGCGGACAGTGGGGTCGCTGGAACATGAGCGATCTTCAACAGCAAACACTGATTGAGCAGGCGACTTTTGGTGCCGGCTGTTTTTGGGGCGCTGAGGCGTCATTCAGAACATTGCCGGGCGTGCTCGGAGCTGATGGCGATGGCGCTGGGGCTTTCATGGCAACTCCCTTCAAGCGTTCAGCGTTGACAGTGTTGGCGACCTCCCTGGCTGCGGTGGGTATGTTACTGAGCTCCGGCGTTCACGCCGAAGGCAAAATCAGCATTGCCCAGCAATTTGGTATCGGTTACCTGATATTGGATGTGGTACGGGATCAGCAGCTCATCGAGAAACATGGCAAGGAGCAGGGCCTCGATATCAAGGTCGACTGGAACAGCATCTCCGGTGCCACGGCGATGAACGAGGCACTGTTGGCCGGCGCGCTGGATGTGGTGTCAGCCGGCGTGCCGCCGATGCTCACGATCTGGGACCGGACAAAAGGCAAGCAGAACGTCAAGGCCATTGCCTCGCTGGGCTCGATGCCCAATTACCTGCTGACGAATAAACCGAATGTGAAGAGCCTCAAGGACTTCACCGAGAAAGATCGCATCGCCGTACCGGCGGCGGGGGTCGGTTTCCAGTCGCGCACGCTGCAGATCGAAACGGCCAAACAGTTCGGCAAAGACAATTTCAAGAAGTTTGACGATATCTCGATCAGCCTTGCGCACCCGGATGCAACAGCGGCGCTGATTGCCGGCGGTTCAGAGATCAATTCACATTTTTCCAGTCCGCCGTTCCAGTACCAGGAACTGCAGAATCCCAACGTGCACAAGGTACTGAGCTCCTACGACGTACTCGGCGGGCAGGCCACGTTTAACGTGCTGTACACCACTGAAAAATTCCACGACGAAAACCCGAAAACCTACAAGGCGTTCTACGACGCGCTGGCCGAGGCCGAGACAATAATCAAGGCTGACAAGTCCGCGGCAGCCCAGACCTATATCCGGGTGGAGCAGTCGAAGCTGGCCTTGCCGCTGGTTGAGAAAATCGTCGCCGACCCCGAAATCGACTTTACCGTCGTGCCACAGCGCACCTTCATCTATGCCGAAAAATTGCAGGAGTCAGGTGTACTGAAAAACAAGGCGGCCAGCTGGAAGGACTACTTCTTTGAAGAAGCCCACGGCGGTGCGGGCAGCTGAACCGGGGCATCAGTGCCCTTGACTGCTTTTAATCAACTCATACGCCCGACGCACTAGCGGGTTTACGGTGTTCGGGCGAATCCACAAGTGATAGGTCACGTCTGGCAGTCGCGGCAACCCGTCATTTTCACCCAGTACGCGCATGTCCGGGCCGAGCATTTCCATACTTCTGGGGGTGACGCCCAGTCCCGCACGCGTCGCCGCTTTGATGCCGATCAGATTCGATGCCAGGTAAGCCTGGCGCCAGGGAATGTTGGCGCGCTCCAGGGCCTCCAGCGCGTAGCGGCGATAGATACTCGGTTCCTCGACGAGAATCAGTGGTAAGGGTTCGCCCGGAGTATGGATGTACTGGGCCGAGCAAATCCACCACACCGGCGAGGTGCGCAAGGCGAAGCCTTCAAGGGTCGGGTCTGCGCGGGTGGAGATCACCATGTCGACCTTGCCCCGGTGCAGGTCGTCCATCAGGAACGGACTGCGACCCACGTCGATCTCCAGGCGCAAGCGCGGTGCCGAGCGGGCGATGCGGCTGAGGATCGGCGGCAGGATGGTGTCGGCGATGTCGTGGGGCGAGCCGATGCGCAGCACACCGCTCAAGCTGCTTTCGTGCAATGAGTTCAGCGCGTCGTCGTTGAGCGAAAGCATTTGCCGGGCATGCCGTAACAACTGCTGCCCGGCTTCCGTAAGCTGCTTTTGCCGCCCGCGTTTTTCGAACAGGCTCACGCCCACCTGTTGCTCCAGGCGTTGCATGTGCTGGGTGACCGACGACTGCGTGCGGGCCATTCGTACGCCGGCCTCGGCAAAGCTGTGGTGATCGGCCACGGCAATGAAGGTGCGCAGTAATTCGAGATCGAGGGTCGACATGGCGGCTGTTTTTATATCAAGGGTGCGAACATAAACATTACATATATTTATGTGTTCGGAGAAATTGATTTTTCTGGAAGCTGGCATGGGTCAATAAACGTTGGCTTATAAGTGTTTTTCTAAAAAGTGACAGTGTCTGAGTTATAACGATATTAGATATTTGTATTTCCGTTACCTTGGTGCACTACGCAGGATGCCCACTCATCAGATCGGGGTTACGCCGATCATCCATGAGGGGAAATCCATGTTGTTTGAGCGCACGCCTGTAAAACGATTATTGCCTGCGATATTGGGTGCCTTGATTTCGCTGGCTGCCAGCACCGCTTCCCAGGCCGATGCGACGCTGGACAAAATCGAGCAGCGTCATGTGCTGGTGGTCGGCGTGCTGCTGTCGGGTGGCCCCTTTGGCGGGATCGATCCAGCCACGCAAAAACCGCGAGGCCTGAACGTTGAGCTCGCTCAGGAGTTGGGTCGGCAGTTGGGTGCTGAAGTCGAACTGGTGACGGTGCTGCCGGCCAACCGTGTGCAGTTTCTGCAGCAGGGCAAAGTCGATTTGCTGATTGCCAACATGGAATGGACGGCGGAACGCGGCGAAATCCTCGGTTTTGTGCCGACGCCGTTTTACCGGGTCGGCGGCACCGCCGCAGTCCTCAAGGACAGCAAGATCAGCCGTTGGGAGGACCTCAAAGGGCAACCGGTCTGCACCTCTCAAGGCAGCAGCTACATCAAGCCGCTTACTGAGTTGGGCGTGGAACTGAAGGCCTTCAAGAGCTCGTCCGAATCCTTGCTGGCACTGCGCGGCAACAACTGCGTCGCGGCGGTGCACGACGCCACGCTGGTCAACCCGTTGATCGCCGACAGTGCCGAATGGAAGGACTACCGGGCGATCACCCCGGAACTGAACCCGGCGCCTTCGGTGATCTGGACCCGTCGCGGTGAAAGCGACACCCAGGCGAAGCTCGACCCGATCATCAAGGAGCTGCACCGCAGTGGCTGGTTGATCGAGGCCCAGACCCGCAACCACATCACGCCCGCATCGCCGGCGCTGGTCGAGCTGCAAAAGAAGTTTCAGGCCAACGGCGTCTGATTCATCTCATCGTCTTCAATACGCCGCCGCATTGCGCGACGGCCGTTCAAGGTAGTCGCGCATGAACCGTCATTTTTTCGCTAAAACCCTGTCCTCGCTGTGCCTGGCCGGTGCTGTCGCGTTGGCCGCGAGCTTCGCTCAAGCCGATGCCACGCTGGACAAGATCGAGCAGCGCCACGCCATCAGTGTCGGGGTGATTCTCAGCGGCCCGCCGTTCGGCACCATCGACCCGAAGACCGGCGAACACCTGGGCTACAACGTCGAACTGGCCAAGGGCGTGGCCAAGGCCTTGGGCGTCGAGGCCGACACCGTCTCGGTGCTGGCGCCGAACCGTGTGCAATTCCTGCAGCAGGGCAAGGTCGACATCCTGATCGCCAACATGCAATTCACCGAAGAGCGCGCAGAAATCCTCGATTACGTGCCCACGCCTTATGAAGAGGTGGGCGGCGCGGCGCTGATTCGCAAAGGTTCGGGCATTGCCCAGTGGGCCGACCTCAAAGGCAAACCGGTGTGCGTGTCCCAGGGCAGCAACTTCATCAAGCCATTGCAGGAAACCTACGGCGCACAGATCAAGGCATTCCGCAGTCAGTCCGAATCGTTGTTGTCCCTGCGCGGCAACGGTTGCGTGGCGGCGGTGCATGTCAGCCCGACCATGCATGCGTTGTTGAGCGATGCCGAATGGGCGGGTTACGAGATCCCGCTGCCGGGTGATTTGATCCCGTCCAACTCGGTGATCTGGTTGCGCAAGGGCGAGCAGGATACCCAGGCGAAACTGGATGCCATCGTGCGCGATTGGCACCGCAGCGGCTGGCTGATCGAACTCGGCGAGCGCACCGGCATGGCACCGTCTCAGGCGCTACGTGACTTGCATGAAAAATATCGCGACGCTGCGCCGCTGGCGGTGCTTCCGTGAGTCTGTTCGCGGACTTGCAGCAACTGCTCGGCGCGAGCCATGTGCAGAGCAGCGAAGAGGTCGCGCCGTACCTGACCGACAAACAGGGACGTTACGTTGGCCAGGTCGTTGCCGCCGTGCACCCGGCCAACACCGAAGAAGTTGCAGCCGTGGTCCGTGCCTGCGTAGCCGCCGATACGCCGGTGGTGGTGCAGGGCGGTAATACCGGGCTGATGGGCGGCGCCACGCCGGACGCCAGCGGTCGTGCGGTGCTGCTGTTGCTGGATCGCCTGAACCGGGTACGGGCCGTGGACACCGACAACGACACGCTGACCGTGGAGGCCGGCTGCATTCTGCAAAACGTCCAGGACGCTGCACGCAATGCCGGACGCCTGTTTCCCCTGAGCCTTGGCGCGCAGGGCAGTTGCACCATTGGCGGCAATCTCGGCACCAATGCCGGCGGCACGGCGGTGTTGCGCTACGGCAATACCCGCGAACTGACCCTGGGGCTGGAAGTGGTGACTGCCGAAGGTGAAATCTGGAACGGCCTGCGCGGTTTGCGCAAGGACAACACCGGTTACGACCTGCGCGACCTATACATTGGAAGCGAAGGCACCCTTGGAATAATCACCGCTGCCACGCTGAAACTGTTCCCGCTGCCCAAGGCGCAAGCCACGGCGCTGCTGGCCTTTGATTCGCTGGCGCAAGCGGTGGAATTTTTATCCCACGCCCGCGCCGGTTTCGGCGCCAGCCTCACGGCCTTCGAGTTGCTCAGTGCCGATTGCCTGGCGCTGCTGCGCGAACAATTCCCCGGAGGTCCGCAACCTTTCCTCGGTATCAGTCAGCCTTGGTTCGCCCTGTTGGAGCTGTCGGACAACCACAGTGAAAGCCATGCCCGCGAGGCTTTTGAAGCGGTGCTTGGCGATGCGTTCGAAAAGGACTTGCTGGCCAATGCGCTGATCGCCGAAAGCCTCGCGCAAAGCGAAGCGCTGTGGCTGTTGCGCGAAAACATGAGCGAGGCGCAGAAGCGCGCCGGACGCAACATGAAGCACGACATCTCGGTGCCGATTTCCCAGGTCGTGGCGTTCGTCAGCCACACCGATGCGCTGTTGCAGGCGCAATTCCCTGGTGTTCGCCATTTCACGTTCGGCCATCTGGGCGATGGCAATCTGCACTACAACGTCGCTCATCCGCTGGATTCGACGGTGGATGCGCACATGGCAAATTACGCGGCGCTCAGCCTGCTGGTGCACGACAGTGCCCATGCCCACGGTGGTTCCATCAGCGCTGAACACGGCATCGGCCAGCGCAAGCTGGGCCTGCTGGGGCGCTACAAAAGCCCAGTGGAGCTGGATCTGATGCGGCGTATCAAACAAGCCCTGGACCCGAAGAATCTGCTCAATCCGGGCAAGGTCGTGGAGGTAACTCAGTCATGACGCTCAGACTTTCCAAGCGTGTGCAGCGCGTCTCCCTGTCGGCCAATGCCGCCGCCAAATCCCGCGCGACCGAATTGCGTGAGGCCGGTCACGACATCCTCGATCTGACCACCGGCGAGCCGGATTTCGACACGCCTGAACACATCAAGCAGGCGGCTTATGCCGCCATCGCCGCCGGTGCCACCAAGTACACGCCGACGCCTGGGGTGAAAGGCTTGCGGCTTGCCGTGCAGCGCAAGCTCCAGCGCGAAAACCATCTCGACTATCCGTTGCCCTCCATCGTGATTGCCAACGGCGCCAAGCAGGTCATCTTCAACGCGTTCGCCGCGACCCTCGACGATGGCGATGAAGTGCTGGTGCCCACGCCTTACTGGCCATCGTTCCCGGACAGCGTGCGGTTCAACGGTGGCGAGCCGGTGTTCATCGAATGCGGGCTTGAGCAGGGCTGCAAGCTCACGGCACACCAGCTTGAACAACACATCGGTGAACGCACGCGCTGGCTGATCCTCAACGGCCCCGGCAATCCCAGCGGCGCGGTGTACGGCGCGGCGGAGTTGCAGGCGCTCGCCGAGGTGCTGCGTCGCCATCCGCAGGTATTGATTCTGCTGGATGAGCTCTACGAGCACATTCGTTTCGACGGTCAGCCGGCGCAGAACCTGCTCAATGTCGCACCGGACCTGCAGGAGCGTTGCCTGCTGGTGGGCGGTGTGTCGAAGACGTATGCCATGACCGGCTGGCGCATCGGTTTTGGCGCAGGGCCACAGGTGCTGACCAGTGCGATGGCTGTGGTGCAATCGCAATCCACTTCCGGGGCGTCCTCGGTGGGCCAGGCCGCCGCGTTGGCGGCCTTCGAAGGCGGGCTGGATTTCCTGCCCGAGCAGGTCGTGGCCTATCAGCAGCGTCGGGATCTGTTGGTGAGCGCCTTGCGCGCTGTCGACGGTCTTGAAGTGCTTGAGCCGCAGGGCGGCTTCTTCGTGTTTGTCCGTTGCGCCGGTTTGCTGGGGCGTTATCGCCCCGACGGCAACCGCTTGAACAGCGACGCTGACGTCGTCGCCTATTTGCTGGAGGAGGGCGTGGCCGGTGTGGCGGGCAGTGCCTATGGCTTGTCGCCGTGGTTGCGCCTGTCCATCGCCACCGCGACCGACCGCGTCGCTGAAGCCGGGCGCCGCATCGCTCGGGCTTGCGCGCAACTGCGGGGGACGGCATGAGTCACTGGCTGGATCTTTTCGTCCACTGGACCGCCGGTTTCGGTCTGAACTACAGCTTTCTGCTGGACGCCTATCAGCGCGCAAGCCTGGTGCAAGGCGCGCTGACCTCGGTGTGGTTGTGCCTGTTCACCATCGTTGGCAGTTTGCTCGCCGGTGTCGGCTTGGCGGCGATGCTGACGTCGGGAAAACCGTGGCTGGCGAAACCGGCGCGGGTCTTCGTCGAAGTCACTCGCAACACGCCGACGCTGGTGCAACTGTATTGCGCGTTCCTGGTGCTAAACATGTTGCTGACCCAGGCTGTCGGCGCGGCGAACCCGCTGACGCCGTTCGCCTGGGTGGTGATCGTGATCTCGCTGCACAAGGGCGCCTTTCATGCCGAGGCCTTGCGCGCCGGCATCGAAGCCGTGCCGGCGGTGACGCTGGAGGCGGCCAGTTCACTGGCGTTCAACGGTCGTCAGTTGCTGTGGAACGTGCAACTGCCGCTGGCGGTACGTTTCGCCTTGCCGTCGCTGATCAACAACCTGATCGACCTGGTGAAGATGACCGCCGTGGCCTCGGCGATTGCCGTCGGCGACATCACCTACGCGTCGATCATGATCTGGACCCAGAGCGATAACGTGCTGGAGCTGATGATCCTGATCCTGAGCTTTTTCGGTCTGCTGAGTTTTATCGTCAATTGTGCGGGGCGCTACCTGGAAGCGCGCCTGAGGATGCCCGGTTATGGCCATTGAATCGTCCGTCACCGCGCCGGTGGCCTGGTCGCGTCGGCATGTCGGCAAGCTGTTGCTGTTGCTCGGCACCGTGCTCTGGCTGCTATGGTTCGCCCCGCAAAGCCCGGTGCTCAAAGCGCTGTTGCAATGGTCGCCGGCCCTGGCGGTTGGCTTTGGCCAGAACATTCTGATCAGCCTGGTCGCCATCGCGCTGGGTTCGGTGCTGGGGTTGCTGGTGGGGGCGTTGGCGCTGTCGCCCCTGCGCCTGCTGCGTTTGCCGGCGCGGATCTGGGTGCAGGTTTTCCGTAACGCCCCCTGGCTGGTGCTGATTTATTTCACCACCTATGTGTTCCCGTTCGAGGTCAGGATCGGCAGCACCTATGTCTCGTTCCCCGACTGGGTCAAGGTCACCCTCGGGCTAGCGCTACCGGCGAGTGCCAACGTCGCGGAAATTTTCCGTGGTGCCATTGCCTCGATCCCCAGCACCCAATGGGAAGCCGCACGTTCCCTGGCGTTTACCCGCGGACAGATTTTCCGCTCGATCATCTTGCCGCAGTGCTTCAAACGCATGTTGCCGCCGTGGATGAACCTCTACGCCGTGATCACCATGGGCACGGCGCTGGCCTCGCTGGTGGGCGTGCATGACGTGATCGACACCGCGCAGATCGCCAGCAACACCGTGAACATGACCGGCTTCACCGTGGTGATTTACCTGAGCCTGCTGGTGTTGTTCTTCGCTTATTGCTACCCGATTTCCCGTCTGACCCAACGCCTGGAGCGACGTTATGCCTTCTACTGAAACCGTCGCCGAGCCTCTGGTCAGCCTGCGCGATCTGCACCTGTCGTTCGCCAACAACCCGGTGCTCAAAGGCATCGACCTTGATGTCCATCGCGGCCAGGCCGTGTCGATCATCGGCCCGTCCGGTTCCGGCAAATCGACCATTCTGCGTTGCATCACCGGGCTGTTGCAGCCGCAGCGCGGGACCATCCGCGTCGGCGCCACCGAGGTGCATAACCTGGCGCAGGAAGCCCAGCGCATCGAGTTGCGCAAGCGCGTGGGGTTTGTGTTCCAGCAGTACAACCTGTTCCCGCATTTGTCGGTGTTGGAGAACCTGGTGATTGCACCGCGCAAGGTGTTGGGGCGCAGCCGCGCCGATGCCGAAAAAGATGCGCGGGTCTTGCTGGCGAAAGTGCGCATGGAGCACAAGGCCGATGCCTATCCGGGGCAACTGTCCGGCGGCCAGCAACAGCGCGTGGCGATTGCCCGGGCGTTGGCGATGCGTCCGGAACTGATCCTGTTCGATGAAGTGACCTCGGCCCTTGACCCGGAAACCGTGGGCGAGGTGCTGACGGTAATTCGCGAGCTGACCGAAGAGGGCATGACCTGCGTGCTGGTCACGCACGAGATGCGCTTCGCCGAAGAGATCAGCGACATCGTTTACTTCACCGAAAACGGCGTGATCGTCGAACACGGCAGCGCCGCACAGATTTTTCAACGCCCGAGCAGTGAGCGCACCCAGGAGTTCCTGCGTCATGCCTTGGGTGATCCGGGGCGCCGTCCCGCCGTTGCCAACGATCCGTATCTGCTGACCAACCTGGGTCGCTACAGCCTGTCCGTCTAATACCGAGGAGCCTGTTCATGAGTACCGAAAACCGTGCCGCCGTCATCGAGGATTTCCTGAAGAAAATCCGTGTCATCAATCAACGCGGCGTCGACCGCGCCGCGCTGGTGGAAATCGTTGCCCTGCTCGAAGCACTGGCCGAGCGTCGTGACCTGTTCAATTTCGACGCCTTCCCGGCACCGGTGCCGGGGCAGGGCAGCACCGCGTTTCGCTACCGTCTGAATGACGACGGCGACACGCCGACGCTGTACCTGAACTCGTTGTTGCCGGGTAAAAGCACAATCGCGCACAACCACGAAACCTGGGCAATCATCAGCGCCGTCGAAGGCCAGGAAATCAACTACGTGTATGGCCGTGACGACGAAGGTCGCGAGCCCGGTTTCACCACCTTGCATCTGCAAAAGGAAGTGATCGTGCAACCCGGCACCTCGATTTCGTTTCTCGGTGAGGACCTGCATGGCATTCGCGTCGAAGGCGAGCAGGCGACCCTGCATTTCCACCTGTACGGCCTGCCGCTGGAATCCCTCAATGGCCGTTACGGCGTTGAGGCTGACGGACGCATTCTCAATTACAACGCCTCGCAAATGGCGCCGTCGATCAAGGCTTACGCATGATCGATCTTTACTACTGGCCGACCGGAAACGGCTTGAAGATCGGCATCCTGCTCGAAGAACTCGGACTGGATTACTGGGTGTTGCCGATCAATATCCGCGAGGGCGAACAGAAGCAGGTGTCGTTCCAGCGGATCAGCGCCAGCGGGCGTATGTGAAGGGCCACGAAGTAGCGGCCAATGAGCGCTCTCTGGCGCTTCAATAATTTCTTTTTCAAGCGGGACTTTCATGAGCCAGACCGTAACCCCGGGGCAATTGCAGCAGTGGCTGTTCGACGGACAGGAACTCGCCCTGTTTGATGTGCGCGAGCACGGCCAGTATGGCGAGGCCCATCTGTTTTTCGGGGTGAACCTGCCCTATAGCCGACTGGAGCTGGAGGTGCGGCGTCTGGCGCCGAATCCTCAGGTGCGGCTGGTGATCTATGACCAGAATGGCGGCGATGTCGCTGCACGTTCCGTTCAGCGCCTTCAGGCGTTGGGGTATGAGCGCGTGCACCTTCTCGAGGGCGGTGCCGAGGGTTGGCAGGCTGCCGGTTATCAACTGTTTGCCGGCGTGCATGTGCCGTCCAAGGCCTTCGGCGAGTTGGTGGAAGAGGTCAGTCACACACCGCACGTCACCGCGCAGCAGCTGGCCGAATGGCAAGCCTGTGGCGAACCGTTGGTGGTGCTGGACGGTCGGCCGTTCGACGAATACCGCAAGATGACCATTCCCGGTTCCGTGTGCTGCCCGAACGGTGAGCTGGGTTATCGCATCCATGACCTGGTGCCGGATGAAACCACGCCGATCGTGGTCAATTGCGCCGGGCGAACCCGCAGTATCATCGGCGCGCAAACGCTGATCAACCTGGGATTGAAGAACCCGATCTACGCCTTGGAGAACGGTACTCAGGGTTGGTATCTGGAAGATTTTCAGCTGGAGCATGGCAGCAGCCGTCGTTATGCCGATGCCGTGTCGGTCGCCTCTTTGGCCGCACAGCGTGTGGCCGCCGCCCGCCTGGCGGAACGCGCAGGGGTGAAAACCGTTGTGGCCGAGCAAGTCGCGCAGTGGGCCGAAGAGGCCGGGCGCAGTCTGTTTCTGTGCGACGTGCGCACTGCTGAAGAGTTTGCCGCCGGCAGTCTTCCCGGTGCACAACACACGCCGGGCGGGCAGTTGATTCAATCCACCGATCTGTACGTTGGCGTGCGTCAGGCGCGGTTGGTGCTGATCGACAGCGACGGCGTGCGTGCGCCGATTATCGCGAGTTGGCTGCGTCAGTTGGGGCATGAAGCCTATGTGCTTGAAGGTGGCGTGAGCAGCAGTCTGGCGTTGCCCGCAATCGAGGTTGAAGCTGAAGAGACGTTGCCATTGATCACGCCATTGGCACTGGCCGATGCGTTGAAGGATGACGCGGTCGCGCTGATCGATTTGCGCCCGAGCATGGCCTATCGCAAGGGCCATATTGCCAGCTCGCGCTGGTCGATCCGCTCGCTGTTGGCGACACATGTAGCCGGTGAGAACCGGCCGTTGGTGTTGCTGGCCGATGATCCATTGCTGGCCGCATTCGCGGCGCAGGAGTTGCCCGAAACCCAGCGTGCACAGCTGCGATTGCTGGACGGCGGACTGGCCGCCTGGCGTGCGGCCGGTTTTGTTGTGGAGGAACGTCCAGACACGCCTGCCAATGATCAGTGCATCGATTTCCTGTTCTTCACCCATGATCGCCACTCCGGCAACAAGGAGGCGGCGCGGCAGTACCTGGCCTGGGAAATCGGTTTGCTGGCGCAGATGAACGACGATGAAATCGCCAGTCTTAACCCCCTGCAGTCTCAAACCCGTGACGATGCGCGGGTGCGCACGCGCCTGGTTCATGCGGCGCGCACCGGGCAAGGCGTCGGTGGTCGATCAGTCAACGTGCCGGTCACCCGTTTAAGCACCGTGCTGTTCGATAACCTGGCGCAAATGCGCGACGCCCGTGCGCGCCGTGATAGCGAGCGGGTGCTGAGTTACGGCGCCCGTGGCAACCCGACGGCCTTCGCCCTGGAAGACCTGGTCACCGAGCTGGAAGGGGGTTATCGCACGCGCTTGTTCGGCACTGGCCTGGCAGCGGTCGCGCAGACCTTTCTGGCCTACCTGCGCCCCGGCGATCACGTGCTGATCACCGACGCGGTGTACGCACCGGTTCGGCGTCTGGCCCGGGAGTTTCTCCAACCGTTCGGTATTCAGGTCAGCTACTTCGCCCCCGACGGCAGCGACTTGCAGGCGCAACTGCAAGCCAACACCCGAATGGTCTACACCGAAGTGCCGGGTTCCTTGCTCTACGAACTCAGCGACTTGCCGGCCATCGCCGCCCTGTGCAAACCGCGAGGCATCCTGCTGGCGGTCGACAACACCTGGGGCTCGGGTTACCTGTACCGACCGCTGGCCCTCGGCGCGGACATCTCGATCATGGCGCTGACCAAGTACCTGTGCGGCCACAGCGATGTGGTCATGGGCAGCGTCTGCACCCGTGAGGAAACCTGGCAGCCACTGGCGGCCATGAGCGACACCTTTGGCGCCACCGTCAGCCCGGACGATGCTTATCTGGTGCTGCGCGGTGCCCGGACACTGGCAACGCGACTGGAGGTGCACGAGCGCCAGGCGCTGGAAATCGCCCATTGGTTGCAAAAGCAGCCGCAGGTGAAACGGGTGTTCCATCCGGCCTTGCCCGATCACCCCGGCCACGCCTTGTGGCAACGGGATTTCAAGGGCAGTAACGGCTTGCTGTCCTTTGAGCTCAACGAAGCGGACGACGCTTATGTCGAGCGCTTCATCGATGCGTTGCAGCTGTTCGGGCTTGGCGCTTCCTGGGGCGGTTTCGAAAGTCTGATCACCGTGGCCGATACCCAGGATCGCCAGAGTGCGGCGGACCGTTCACTGAGTCCGGTGTTGCGATTGCATATAGGGTTGGAGGATGTCGAGGCATTGATAGAGGATTTGAAGCGCGGGTTTGCTGCCGCAACGTAAGCCCGAGGTGCCTCGGTTGTCAAAATAGGGATGGCTGGATGGAGAGTTTTCAGGCGCCAATAGCAGCCATTTGTGGATTGAACGATGAGCCGGAGGGCAGGGTGCCAATTTACTCAAAGCGACCATAACGATCATTGCTTCGCCCCCCGGCTTGCGAGTGCACAGTGGTCGGTGCCGCTTGCGAATGCTGTTGCTCATACTGCGTTTCGGTGGTCGGGCACCGGTAGCCATAACCTATCAGGGAGTGGGCTTCTTGATACGAGTTTGTCCCGGCGTATTGAGCAGTACACGCGAGGAACGGCAGGTCATGGACCTATTACCCGTCTTATGGGACGTTGGTTCCTGGGCGTAGCGACGAGCCAGGGGCCAGACGCGTTGCTGGCCCGTGCTTCGTCGCTGGCCGATCAGGTGCAAGTGCCGGGGTATCTGGCACCCGCGTGATGTCGGCTTACTTCGATCCAGCGCCGATCTGCCAGACGTAGGGTGGTTCGCTGCCGTTGATTTCCCAGTCGCCGATGATGCGTTCCTTGTAGATGAGCGGGTTGTGCGAGGCTGCGGTGCGGGCGTTGCGCCAGTGACGATCGAGGGCCTTGCCGGTGCTGGTGGCTGAGGCGCTGAGGGCGTTGAACAGGTCACTGGTGGCGCGCAGCACCAGGTCGGCGATCACCACTTGGGCCTGGGCTGATTCCAGTTCGGCGGCGATGTTGGCCTTGCGTTCGGCGACTTCGTCATGGGCGAAACGGCTTTCGTACGCCACCTGCAAGGCGGCCGCCGCGCGCAGGGTGGTGGCGTGTGCGGCGTAGACCTGCGCCGATGCCTTGCCCACCACTTGCTGCACCTGGACGTCCTGGCTGACGTGGCTGGCATTGCCGGTGCTGAAGATGCGCGTGCGCTTGCGCACTTCTTGCGTGATGTCGTGCACCGCGGCACGCCCGGCACCGGTCTGAACCGCTAACAGCACCAGTTGATAGAAGGCTGTCTGGTACTTGAATCGGGTGGCGAAGTCGAGCAGGTTTTCGGGCTCCACCACGGCGTTTTCGAATACCGAGGTGCCGCTACCGGTGGTGCGCTGGCCAAAGCCATCCCAATCGTCGCTCTGCGTGATGCCCGGTTGTTGCACGCGGACGGCGGCAATCACGTCGGCACCGTTGTCATCGCGCAGGGCATAGAGGTCGATCCAATCGGCGAAGATGCTACCAGTGCTGTAGTACTTGGTGCCGTTGACCACCCAGTGATCGCCCAGGCGCGAGACGCGAGTGCCGACCTGGCCGATCTTGACGCTGCCGATTTCGGTCCAGGCATTGCCCACCAGATCACCCTCGACAAAACGCTTGAACCAAGTGTCCTGTGGTGCGTCGGCCTGAGCATTGAGGCGGTCTTCGACAAAGGCAAAGTGACCGCGCAACGCCTGTGGCAGATTGGAGTCCGCTTCGGCCAATTCGATCAGCAACTCAAACAGCTGGGACAGGGAAGCGCCGGCGCCACCGTACTGGATCGGCACACGCACAGCGCCAAAGCCGGCTTCCTTCAGCCATTTCACTTGTTCAAAGGGCAGGCTGCGGCTTTGCTCGCGCTCCAGTGCGCCGGCGGCGATGCGTGCAAAGATCGGCCGGAAGCGCTCGGCCAGGGCCTGGTAGTCGGTACCAGTGGAGAGGGGGTGTGGCAGGTGTTGTTGCTGGGCGGTCATGGTGCAGCTCCTTATGGCAGGCAAGAGAAGCAACAGAGCGGTCGATCTGTTGCGTACTGCTGTCAGTGCACAGGTCGTGCCTGGCGCTGTAAAAGCCGTTTTACAGGGCGTGCGGGGTGTCAACGGCGCTCACTCCTGTCGCCTGCCGGGCAACTTGTTGAAGCGCTGACCGCCCGACAACAGCGGCTCGGGCGGGGCTTGGTGCCAAACGCCGCGAGACAACTGTTGTGAACGCAACAGTTGATCAACAGCCTGTCCGTTGGACGACACTGCGGCGTTTTAAGAAAATCGTATAACTAATTGATTTATATTGAATTATTTAAGTGGCACGGTTGCTGCTCTAGTCCTTGTGCAGGTGCCGCGGTGGCCTCTGCCACCACGAGGACGGGCAATGGGCAACACACTGAAAGTGGTCGCGGTATCCGGGAGCGTGCAGCGGCCTACGCGCACCCTGGTGCTGCTCAAGGCGCTGATCGCCGGTCTTGCGCAACAACTGCCGATCGAGCTGCACCTGATCGAGTTGTCCGAGGTCGGCCCGCAGTTTGCCGGGGTGCTGCGCCGTGAAGACTTGCCCGCTGCGGTCGAGGCCGATCTGCAGGCCATTGAAACGGCCAACCTGCTGATTGCTGCCAGCCCGGTATACCGCGCCTCGTACACTGGACTGTTCAAGCACCTGTTCGATTTCGTCCATCACCAGGCGTTGAACAACGTACCGGTGTTGCTGGCCGCCACCGGTGGCTCGGACCGCCACGCCCTGATCATCGATCACCAGTTGCGCCCGCTGTTCGGCTTTTTCCAGGCCCTGAGCTTGCCCATCGGTGTGTATGCCGCCGAAGCCGATTTCACCGATTACCAGATCACCAGCCCGCAGTTGCTCGAACGCATCGAGCGCGCTGTCGAGTCGGCGGTACTGAGCCTCAATCCGACTGTTCAACCGGACTCCAGCGCAGCCTGACGTCCCCGGTCGACCCTCACTTCAACGAATCAATGGAGTACATGCAATGAGCCAGGACAACATCAAGTTTGCCTACTGGGTTCCCAACGTCAGCGGCGGCCTTGTGGTCAGCAAGATCGAACAGCGCACAGGCTGGGACATCGATTACAACCGCAAGCTGGCGCAAATCGCCGAAAAGGCCGGCTTCGAATACGCCTTGTCACAGATCCGCTTCACCGCCGGTTATGGCGCCGAAAACCAACACGAATCGGTGACCATCAGCCACGCACTGTTGGCCGCCACCGAGAAGCTCAAGGTGATTGCGGCCATCCTGCCTGGCCCATGGAGTCCGGTGCTGGCGGCCAAGCAGCTGGCCACCATCGACCAGTTCACCAACGGTCGCGTCGCGGTGAATATCGTGTCGGGCTGGTTCAAGGGCGAGTTCCGCGCCATTGGCGAGCCATGGCTGGACCACGATGAGCGCTATCGTCGCTCGGAAGAATTCATCCAGGCGCTGAAGGGCATCTGGACCCAGGACAACTTCAGTTTTCATGGCGATTTCTACCGCTTCCACGACTACACCCTCAAACCCAAGCCATTGCAGCAACCGCACCCGGAAATCTTCCAGGGTGGCAGCTCGCGCGCGGCGCGGGACATGGCTTCGCGGGTCTCCGATTGGTACTTCACCAACGGCAACACTGTCGAAGGCATCAAGGCTCAGGTCGACGACATTCGGGCCAAGGCCGCGATCAATGGCCACTCGGTGAAAGTAGGGGTGAACGCCTTTGTCATCGCCCGTGAAACCGAGGCCGAGGCCCGCGCGGTGTTGCAGGAAATTATCGCCAAGGCCGACCCCGAGGCCGTCAACGGTTTCGGCAGCGAGGCGAAGAACGCAGGTGCCTCAAGCCCCGAAGGCGAAGGCAACTGGGCCAAGTCCACCTTCGAAGACCTGGTGCAGTACAACGATGGTTTCAAGACCAATCTGATCGGTACGCCTGCGCAGATTGCCGAACGCATCGTCGCACTCAAGGCGGTGGGTGTGGACCTGGTGCTCAGTGGCTTCCTGCACTTTCAGGAGGAGGTGGAGTACTTCGGCCGCAAGGTGTTGCCGCTGGTGCGTGAGCTGGAGCGCGAGGCGGTGGCGACCAAAACTGCGGCACTGGCGTAAGGGACGGGAAAGGTCATGCCGACATTCACCGATAACCCGCAACCCGCCGCAGGTACCTTGCCGCAGTGGCTGCAACAGCAGGCACGTCAGCATGGGACGGGCATCGCCCTGCGCCATAAGCGCCTGGGGGTGTGGCAGGTGCTTACCTGGCGCCAATTGGCCGCTGAGGTTCAACGCCTGTCCACGGCCTTGCTGGCGCGTGGTTTTGTGCCTGGTACGACGTTGGTGATTGTCAGCCGCCCGCGGCCGGAGGCATTGATCGCTGCCCTGGCGGCACAGTGGTTGGGCGGCGTGGCCGCGCTGTTGGATCCGCTGGAAGCTGCGGCCGCGCAGGTGGCGTTGCTGCGTGAGCTGCACAGTGAATGGGTGTTCGCCGAAGGTCATGAGGAGATTCAGCGCCTGCGCGCCGCCGGACTGGCGCCCAGGCTGCTGATTTACGCCGACGGCCGCGGCCTGGCTGAGGTGAGTCAGGCCTGTGACACCCTGGCGTTCGCACAACTGCAGCAGCAAGGCAGCGATCACCGGCTGGAGCCCCAGGCCCGCGCCGAGCGCACAGCCTTTGCTTTCTATCGTCTGGACGCAGGGCAGGGCATCGAGCAGCAGCGCATCAGCCACGCCGAGTTGCTACGGGAAGGCCGGCGCCTGGTGCACAGTGAGCAGTTGGGGCGGCAGGACGAAGCCCTGGCGGCGCGAGCGTTTGCCGCGGGTGGTCAAGCGCGTTATTTGCTGGCGCCTTGGTTGATTGCCGGCTTTCGCCTGAACTTTCCGGAGAACCTGTCGACTCGCGACCAGGACCGTCGTGAGTTGGGCCCGACGCTGGTGGCCGGCACCCGGGAAACCTACCAGCGCCTGCATACCCAGGTTCTGGCCCGCTTGCCGGAGCCAGGCAGCTGGCGCCGGCGAATGGTGGATTGGGCGCTGGTGGCGCACCCCGGTGCGCTGCAACGGCACCTGGGGTATTGGCTGATCAGCCGGCCGTTGCGCGATGTCCTCGGTTTTTCTCGTACCCGTGCACCGTTGCTGGTGGGCGAGGCACTTGCACCGCCAACCCTGGCGTTTTTCCAGGCGTTGGCTATTGAGGTACGCACCTGGCCGGATCCGGCGCAGTGGCACCGCCCCGCGCCGTGGCCAGCTCCGCTGGTCAACGGCTGGATCGAAGACAGCACGCAACCGGCCTGACAAGGACATGATTCATGGCACAGACACAGGCGACAAAGGTTGAACATCTGCTGGTGCTGGAAAACATTGGGTTGTCGTTCAAGGGCGTCAAGGCGGTGACCGACATCAGCTTTGCCGTGGCAGCCGGGGAGATTTGCGCCTTGATCGGTCCCAACGGTGCGGGAAAAAGCTCACTGCTGAATGTGATCAACGGCGTGTACCAGGCCCAGCAGGGACGCATCCGCTTTGCCGGAGAAGAGCACCTTCGCATGCGCCCGCATGATGTGGCGGTGCGCGGTATTGCCCGCACCTTTCAGAACATCGCCTTGTTCAAAGGCATGAGTGTGCTCGACAACGTGCTCACCGGACGCACCCTCAAGCGTCGCAGCAGCTGGATCGAGCAGGCCCTGCGCATCGGCCGCGCTGCGGGCGAAGACGACCGCCAGCGGGAGGCGGCCGAACGGGTCATCGACTTTCTGCACATCCAGCAGTGGCGCGACACCCTTGTCGGCAAGCTGCCCTATGGTTTGCAGAAACGGGTGGAACTGGCCCGTGCCCTGGCCTGCGAACCGCGCTTGCTGTTGCTGGACGAACCGATGGCCGGGATGAACGCCGAAGAGAAGCAGCAGATGAGCCGGTTCATCGTCGACATCAACCGTGAGCTGGGTACCACAGTGATATTGATCGAGCACGACATTGGTGTGGTCATGGGCATTAGCGATCACGTAGTGGTGCTCGACTATGGCCGCAAGATCGGCGACGGCCCGCCCGATGAGGTGCGGAAAAACCCCGAGGTGATTGCCGCCTACCTCGGCACGCGCCACTAACCCCCCGACTCTACAGCGCCGCCGGCTATCGGGTGGCCGGGGACTCTTTGCCCGCAACACAGGAAGGCTCATGGAATTTTTCTTCGAGGTGCTGATCGGCGGGCTGTTGGCCGGGGTGATGTACGCCCTGGTGGCCATCGGCTTTGTTCTGATCTACAAGGCGTCCGGCGTCTTCAACTTCGCCCAGGGCGCGATGGTGCTGTTTTCGGCACTGACTTTCGTCAGCCTGCTGGAGCGCGGGGTGGCGTTCTGGTTGGCGTTCGTCATCAGCCTGGCGGCGATGGTGCTGCTGGCGGTGGCGGTGGAGCGGGTGGTGTTGCGCCCGCTGGTCAACCGTTCACCAATCACCTTGTTCATGGCGACCCTCGGTCTGTCCTACGTGATCGAGGGATTCGCCCAGGCGCTGTGGGGCGCCCAGGTACATGGGCTGGAACTGGGCATAAGCGATGAGCCGCTTGAGCTGGGCGGCATGCTGCTGTCGAAGTTCGACATTTTTGCCGCCGTGACCGCCGCGCTGCTGGTACTGGCGCTGTCGCTACTGTTCAACAAGACCCGTATCGGTTTGTCCTTGCGTGCCGTGGCCGATGACCCGCTGGCGGCGTTGGCCGTGGGCATCCGCCTGCAACGGGTCTGGGTGTTGGTGTGGGCGGTGGCCGGGTTTGTCGGTCTGGTGGCCGGCCTGCTCTGGGGGGCGCGGCTGGGAGTGCAGTTCTCGTTATCGCTGGTGGTGCTCAAGGCCTTGCCGGTGCTGATCATCGGCGGCTTCACCTCGATCAGCGGAGCGATTGTCGGCGGCTTGATCATCGGCGCCTCGGAGAAGCTGGCCGAAGTGTATCTGGGCCCCGTGATCGGTGGCGGTATCGAGAACTGGTTTCCCTATGTGCTGGCGTTGCTGTTCCTGCTGGTACGCCCGGCCGGGTTATTTGGCGAACGCGCGATCGAGCGGGTTTAAGGAGAGGCGTGATGTTTTATCAGGAAACCGGTCAGTTCAGTACTCGCTATGCCCAGGACCGTCGGGTGTTTCGCCTGCGTCAGGACCGTTACGGCCTGGTTGCCTTGCTGCTGTTGGCCTTTGTCGGTGTGCCGTATCTGGGTAACGACTATTGGTTCAGCGCCATTCTGATTCCGTTTCTGGTGCTGTCACTGGCCGGGCTGGGGCTGAACCTGCTGACCGGCTATGCCGGGCAGTTGTCGCTGGGTTCGGCGGCGTTCATGGCGGTGGGCGCCTTTGCCACTTACAACGTTGAGCTGCGGGTGCCGGGCTCGCCGTTGTTGCTCAGCATGGCCCTGGGCGGGGGAGTGGCAGCGCTGGTGGCGCTGCTGTTCGGTCTGCCCAGCCTGCGGATCAAGGGTTTCTATTTGCTGGTGTCGACCCTCGCCGCGCAGTTTTTTGTGACCTGGGCGCTGACCCGCTTCAGCTGGTTCTCCAATAACAGCGCTTCGGGGGTGATCAGCGCACCGCGTCTGGAGATTCTTGGTGTGGATCTGAACTCGCCGGTGGGGCGTTACCTGCTGACCCTGGGCGTGGTGGTGGCGTTGTTCTGGCTGGGCAAGAACCTGGTGCGCAGCGAGCTGGGGCGTAACTGGATGGCGGTGCGTGACATGGACACCGCCGCTGCGGTGATGGGCATTGCGTTGTTCAAGGCAAAGCTGCTGGCGTTTGCCATCAGCGGGTTCTTTCTCGGGGTGGCCGGGGCGCTTTGGGCCTTCACCTACCTGGGGACCGTGGAGCCCCACGGTTTTGACCTGAATCGATCTTTCCAGATCCTCTTCATCATCATTATCGGTGGCCTGGGCAGCATCCTCGGCAACTTCCTGGGCGCGGCGTTCATCGTGTTGTTTCCGGTGCTGCTGTCGAACCTGGTGGCCTTGTTGCCGGCCGGGCTGATCGATGCCGGACAGATAGAAAACCTGCAGAAGATGGCATTTGGCGCCCTGATCATTGTGTTCCTGATCAAGGAGCCGGAGGGCCTGGCGCGCCTCTGGCAGAAGTTTCGAGAGCGCGCCCGGGTGTGGCCGCTGCGCTACTGAGCGACTCGACATAGGCGCCGGTTGCTCTGAATCCCTTTGGTTGACCCTTCACTTGATGACTTGATAAGGAAAACATCGATGTTGAAAACATCTCTACTCAGTAGCCTCGCCCTGGCCGTCAGTCTGAGCACTGCCACATTGACCGCGCAGGCGGATAACGAACAGTACTTCCCGCTGCAGAGCTATCGGGTCGGTCCTTATGCCGCCGGTGGTACCGGGTTTTTTGGTGGTTTTATCGACTACCTCAAGTACGTCAATGCCAATGGCGGGGTCAACGGCGTCAAGCTGACCTGGAGCGAGTGCGAAACCGAGTACGTGGTCGAGAAGGGCGTGGAGTGCTACGAGCGTCTGAAAAAAGGCCTCAATGGTGCGCCGGCTGCCGCCACTAACCCGCTGTCAGTGGGCATCGCCTATGCCACCCTTGAGCGCTCGACCACGGACAAACTGCCGCTGATCACCATCAATCACGGCCGCACCGACTCCACTGACGGCAGCGTTTTCCCCTACGCCTTCCCCTTGCAGCTGAACCCGTACTCCGAAGTCTCGGCGATCATCAACTACATCGGCCAGCAGGCGGGGGGGCTGGACCAGCTCAAGGGCAAGAAGATCGTCACCCTGTATCACGGCTCGCCCTACGGTAAGGAAACCAATGAGGTGTTGCAGACCCTGGCCGACAAGTACGGGTTCAAGCTGACCCTGCTGGAAGTGCCCCATCCGGGTAACGAGCAGCAGTCGCAATGGCTCAACATTCGCCGGGAAAAACCCGACTGGGTGATTCTGCGCGGCTGGGGCGTGATGAACCCGGTGGCGTTGAAAACCGCGCAGAAAGTCGGCTTCCCGGTGGATCACATCATCGGCAATATCTGGAGCAACTCCGAGGACGATGCCGCCCCGGCCGGTGCCGCCGCCAAAGGCTTTATTGCGATCACCACGCACCCCTCGGGCAGCGATTTCCCGGTCTTGCAAGGCATCCAGCAGCAGGTGGTGGCCAAGGGCAATGGTGACCTGGCCGATCCGAAACGCTTTGGCACCGTGTATTACAACCTGGGGGTGGTGAACGGCATTCTCAACGTTGAAGCCGTGCGCATTGCGCAGGAAAAATTCGGCAAGCAGCCGCTGACCGGCGAGCAGGTGCGCTGGGGCTTCGAGCACCTCAAGCTGGACGATGCCCGCCTCAAGGAGCTGGGCGCACAGGGCCTGGTGCAACCCTTGCAACTGTCGTGCGCCGACCATGAAGGCGGCGGGGCAGTGCGCTTCCAGCAGTGGGATGGCAGCCAGTGGAAGCTGATCAGCGACTGGGTGCAGGCGGACCGTGTCTTGCTCAGGCCGATCATCGAAGCCTCGTCGCACCAGTACGCCAGGGAAAAGGGCATCACACCGCGCGATTGCGCCAAGGAAACCTGATGGCTGTAGGAGCTGGTGTTCCCCGGGATTGCGTGAAGAACTTTTTTTTTGGGGGGGGGGGGGGGAGAACAGTATGAATGAAGTACCGATCTTGCAGATCGACGCGATTGAAGTCCTGTACGAACAGGCAATCCTCGCCGTGCGCGGGGTATCCCTGGCGGTGCCGCAAGGACAGATCGTGGTGTTGCTGGGGGCCAACGGTGCTGGCAAAAGCACCACCTTGAAGGCCGCCTCCAATCTGGTGAGGGCCGAGCGGGGCGAGGTGGTGCAGGGACGGATTATTTATCGAGGCGAGGATGTCACCCGCAGCACGCCCCATAGCCTGGTGGCCAGCGGCCTGGTGCAGGTACTGGAGGGCCGGCATTGCTTTGCCCAACTGACAGTGGAGGAAAACCTGCTGACGGGGGCCTTTGCGCGTCAGGTGTCCCGCGGGCAACTGAAGGCTGATCTGGAGCGTATCTACAGCCAGTTTCCGCGCCTCAAGCTGCGGCGCAAAAGCCTGGCCGGCTACACCTCCGGCGGAGAACAGCAGATGGTTGCGCTCGGGCGGGCGCTGATGGCCCGGCCACAGCTGGTGTTGCTGGACGAACCTTCGATGGGCCTGGCACCGCAGATCGTCGAGGAGATCTTCGAGATCATCCATCAGCTCAATCGGCGCGACGGCGTGAGCTTCCTGATTGCCGAGCAGAACATCAACCTGGCTCTGCGTTACGCCCAGTACGGCTACGTGCTGGAAAGCGGCCGGGTCGTCAGCGAAGGCACGACCGGGCAGTTGGCCGCGCGCAGTGATATTCAGGACTTCTATCTGGGGGGCGGGACAGCGGGTAAAGGCGCTGCTGCTTGACCGCAAGCACCCGTCAGATCGACAGGTTGACCACTTTGACCGTCCGGGTGTCTGGTGCCGGGCGGCGTTTGTTCACCACCAGTTCACCGACCTTGATCAGCATCGCGCGGGTGATGTTGCGACTCAGCCCCAGCAGGCTGGCGGTGTGTACCTGGTTGTAGTGGCAGAAGCGATAGGCCGCGCGCAGTAGCGCTTCCTCGACCCGCTCGTGGAGGGCGCCGCTTTCTTCCTCGAACAGCTTCTGGAAGGCTTGCTGCAACAGGGCGTCGACACTGTCGTCCTGGAGGGTATTGCTGGCGTCCTGGCGTTCGATGCGCAGGTTGGACAGGTGCAGGTCCTGGACACGGATCAGATTGTTACGGCAGATCAACAGGGTGTGGTGAATGACGTTTTCCAGCTCGCGAATATTGCCTGGCCATGAGTACTTCACCAGCTTCTGTTCGGCTTCGGTATCCAGCACCACTTCGCCATAACCCAGCCGACGACTGTACTCGGCGATGAAGTGGCGGATCAGCGGCAGGATGTCGCCCGGTCGCTCGCGCAGCGGGCTGAGTTCCAGGCTGACCACGTTCAGCCGGTAATAGAGGTCTTCGCGAAAGTGCCCGGCGTTGATGGCTTTTTCCAGCTGCACGTTGGTCGCAGCCAGCACCCGTACATCGATGGGGATGCTTTTGCGTGAACCCAGGCGAACCACTTCACGCTCCTGCAGCACCCGCAGCAACTTGACCTGGATCGGCATCGGCAAGTCGCCGATCTCGTCGAGGAACAGCGTGCCGCCGTTGGCTTCCTCGAACCAGCCGGCCTTGGCGCTCAGGGCGCCGGTGAAGGCGCCTTTTTCGTGGCCGAACAGTTCGGCCTCCACCAGGCTTTCGGAAAACGCGCCGCAGTTGACCGCGATAAACGGCTTGTTGCGACGGGCGCTGAGGTTGTGCAGATGACGGGCCACCAGTTCCTTGCCGGTCCCGGTTTCGCCGATGATCAACACGCTGGCGTCACTGGGCGCGACCTGTTGCAGGTGCGCCAGCAGCGCCTGTGATTTCGGGTCTTCGAAGACTTGCGCAGTGGCGCGTATCGAGGTGGCCAGGGCTGGTGAGGGCGGCAGCGTGAGTAGTTGCATGGTCGGGCCTATGAGTAAAAGGACGGAGTGGGCAGCGTCGTGTTGAGCGCCCAGTCACCCAGTTCATGGAGCTTGTAGTCCATGGGGTCGTGCAGGGTCTGGGTGCGCAGGTTGCGCCAGTGACGATCAAGGCGCAGCGCGGCATGGGTGGCGCGGGCGCCGGTCACTTCAAACAGGCTGCTGGTCAGGTCCAGGCCGGTGCGGGTGGCGGCGACCTTGGCGGTGGCAATGGCCAGGGCCAGTTGGCCACGCTCCTCGGCGCCGAGCCGGTGCTCCTTGCTCCAGGCTTGGTCGAGCAGGGCGTTGGCGCGTTCAGTGAGCAGGCGCACGCTTTCCAGCCCGACCCAGAATTCGCCATAATGGCGCAGGACATAGGGGTCCTGATTGGCCTGGCTGACGTTGGCCTTGAACCAGGGGCGCGTTTCCTTGAGGGTGTAATTGCGGGCCTCTTCGAACGCGCCCTCGGCAATGCCGAGGAAGATATTGACGAAGGTCAGTTGGGCGATCAGCGGGCGCAGGCAGGCAAAGGGCGTGCTCAGCGGGCCGGGATCCAGCAGCAGTTCATTCTCTTCCACGCGCACCCGTTCGAAGGTGGCGCTGCCGCTGTCGGTCTGCCGTTGGCCGATGTTGTCCCAGTCGCCGTGCAAGGTGATGCCGGTACGATGGCTGGGAATGGCGGCGATCAACAGCTTGCCGCTGGTGGATTCATCCAGCGCCGAGGCAATCAGCATTTCCGAATCGGCGGAGCCGGAGCAGAAACTCTTGCGCCCGGAAAACTCGCGATAGCCGGCAAATTTTTTCGACAGGGTGCGGGTGTCCAGCGGGTTAAGGGCATTACCCCAGAACCAGTTGTTGCGCGCGGTCTGTTCGAACCAGGGCTGCCACTGTTCGGGCCGGGAAAACAGCCGTACCGTGGCCAGCATCAAGTGCTGGAAGCCGAACACATGGGCGATCGAACTGTCGACTCTGGCGAATTCGCGCACGACTTCCAGGGTGTCGCTCCAGCTGGCGCCAAGGCCACCGTATTGCTGGTCAATTTTCATCGCCAGCAGACCGCTACGGCGCAACGCGTCGCGCTCGGCTTTCGGCGTGCCGCCCAGATGGTCGCGTTCGGCGGCGGTTCGGGAAAACTCGGCGGCGAGCGTCCGGGCGATCTGCAGCGGGGTTTCAAGTCTGGATGTATGGATAGCGGTCACAGGCTGTTCCTCAGGCTGTTTTCCGCAAATCGGCGGCATTGGCGGTGAACAGCGGTGCGGCCCGTTCGACTGCCAGGCGGATGCGTGTTTTCAGCGCTTCGCTGCTGATCTGGTAATTCGTGAAATCGGCCTGCGAGGCATACACGCCAAGGGGCAGGGTCACCGACTGGAAGAAGCTGAACAGCGGGCGCAACTGATGATCGATGACCAGCGCATGCCGGTCGCTGCCACCGGTGGCGGCCAGCAACACCGGGGTGTCGATCAATGCGTCCTGGCCAATCAGGTCGAACAGGTGCTTGAACTGGCCCGGGTAGGCGCCACGGTAGACGGGGGCGGCCACCACCAGCAGGTCCGCCGACTCAATCGCACTCAACTCGTACTCAACGGTTTCCGGCAGCTCCTGACGGAACAGGGCGCTGCCCAGCGGGCGGACAATGTCGCCCAGTTCGATGATGCGGCTTTCGATTGGCAGGTACTGGCTCAGCTCGGCAACGATGGCCTGGACCAGGACCAGGGTGCGCGACGGGCGATAGGTTCCACCGGAAACGGCGACGACTTTAAGTGGGCTGCTCATGGGGTCTGTTCCTGTTCGGGTTGCGGGATGTGCAGCCATCGGAGCAAGAGTTGTTCCAAGGATAAAATAATTATTAAAAACAATAAGATGGATTAAATTTTTGTCTCGGCTGCTGTTGCCCGGGCAGCTAACTGTTGAGCGACTGTTGCCTGATCAACAATGGCGCTGCTGTCTACCGGGCAACACGGCGGCATCCATGAATTGAATGTAAATGATCTAAAAAACATTCAATAAATACTTTTTGGTTATTAGCTTAAAGCTTTGTCTGGCCGCCAGTGCCGGGTGAGTCGCCTTTGGTTGGCCTTGGCAGGCCGATATCAGCGGGGAACGTCCCTTGCAGCGGCCATGTGTTGCCCAGCCAATAGCGGTTCAGCATCACTGTTGGGCGGGCAACAGTGCGGTCGACCCAGGCGTACGGCATTCACCTTCCACCGTCGCCGCTCAGATAGCTGTGTGCGGTGCCTGCAGGCCCGCGACGCAGGGCTTCGGAGCTTCCGGTATGCCTCTTGCTCAGGCCCCCGACTCTCCAGCAACAGTGCTGATCAGAGCGCCTCAGAGTGCTCGTTTCCTACATCCGCCGGCCGATCCGCCAGTCGATCGAGGATTTTCAGGCGCTGGGGTTCAAGGATCAGGTGCTGGATAAGTTGCTTTATGGGAATGCGGCGCGGTTGTCAGGATTGGGGGGTAGCCTTGAATCGACGCCCGCCCTATGAAGGCGTGAGTGAGAAAAGCTGAAAGTTGCGCAAGGCAGCCTTCAGCTATAAACCCTATGTACTGGGCAATAGTGACGCAGAGCAGAACGCCTACCAGATTGGCAAGGTGTAGCTGACGATCAAACGGTTTTCATCCAGATCGCTGCCAAAGTTGGTCGAACGCACAGTCGCGTTGCGCCATTTCACCCCGACGTTTTTCAGCGGGCCGCTTTGCACAACGTAACCGATGTCGGTATCGCGTTCCCATTCCTTGCCCTCTGGCCGGTTATTGCCCAGGTCAATGTTGTCGCCGTTAATGTAGCGGGACATGAAGGTCAGGCCAGGCACCCCGATGGCCGCGAAGTTGTAGTCGTAGCGAACCTGCCAGGACTTTTCGTCCTTGCTGGCGAAGTCGCCGATCTGCACGAAGTTCACCAGGAAGGCGTCGGTGCCGTTGACGTAGGCGTAGCCGGTATCGCCGCTCATGCCTTGGTAACCCAGGCCCAACGCATGCCCGCCGAGGCTGTAGGTGAACATCGCGCCAATCGCATTGTTATCGACATTGCTGCCGCCGTCATCCGTGGAGCGGGCGAAGCGCAGATCGGTCTTCAGCGACTGGCCGGTTGTGACCGGCAACACGTAGCTCAGGTTGACCAGGTGCTGGCTGTAGAAGTTGTCGAGGTGACCGTAGCTGTAGCCGGTGGCGAGGTTGCTGGTCCATTTGTAGTTCAGGCTGGCGAAATCGAAGCTGTCGCTATCGAGATGACGTGTGGTGATGCCCTTGGCGCCGGTGCGGGTGATGCCCATGTCCTCGTAGTCCGAGGAGTCGCGCTGATTGACTTGCGTCAGTCGCCCGGCATCTACCGTCAGGCCTTCGATTTCCAGCGACGTCAGCTGACCGCCCTTGAAGGTTTGTGGTAACAGCCGTGAATCGTTGGCCAGTACCGTCGGCAGTTTCGGCAGCAGCGTGCCGAGTTTCAGTGTGCTTTTTGAGGCACGCACTTTGGCCGTCAGGCCCAGTTCGCCGTACTCGTCCAGGGAACCATTGCGGGGGTTGCTGTGGCGTTTGAGCAGGCCGGAGCCTGCGCGATCAGGGCTGGAATCGAGCTTGACGCCGACCAGACCGAGGGCATCGAAACCCACACCGATCAACCCATCGGTGAATCCCGACTCATAGCGCAGCAGGAAACCCTGCGCCCATTCCTCTTGCCTGGATTGGGGAGCGTTGGTCTGACGATAATCTCGGTTGAAGTAGAAGTTGCGCAGTTCGAGGCTGGCCTTGCTGTCCTTGATAAAGTCAGCAGCAGCCGGGCCTGAAAGACTGATGACACCACCCGTGAGCAGGATTCGGGTAGCGAGAGTGCGGGTGCGGCGGTCCATGGTGAAGCTCCTTTGTTTTTATTTTTGGAATCATGGGTCTGTCACCGAGCGGCTGGGGCTCGATGTCCAGGGGCAGTGCTGGTGTGAAGCAGCCCTCGCCAGAGGGGCGAGAGCTAATGGATAAAAAAACGCCAACGCCGAAAGAGAGGATTTTTTTGACGCGGCGTCGGCTTAATCGTTAGAACTGTTCCGCGCTCAGGCCATACAACGAGGCACTGCCGGCCCGAATGGATTGCTCCAGGCTCAAAATGCGTGGTAGCAAGCGCTGGATGTAAAAGTCGGCGGTGGCGATTTTCGCATCGTAGAAATCTTCGTCTTCGGCGCGTTTTTGCCGGGCGACCTGAGCCATGCGCGCCCAGAGCCAGGCGTAGGCGACGTAACCGAAAAGGTGCAAATACTCCACCGAGGCAGCGCCGACTTCATTGCGGTTGGTTGCCGCCCGATCCTGCAGCCAGTCGCTGATGTCCTCCAGCCGCTGCACGGCATCGAGCAGCTGCGTGGCATAGGGTGCATCGGGCTGAGCGGCGAAACGGCGAATCTCACCGGTGAACTGGCGCAGCACGACGCCTTTATCGGCGAGCACTTTGCGTCCGAGCAGGTCCAATGCCTGGATGCCATTGGTGCCTTCGTAGATCTGTGCAATGCGCACATCACGGACCAATTGTTCCTGGCCCCATTCGCGGATGTAGCCATGGCCGCCAAAAACCTGCTGGCCATTGATGCAGCTTTCCAGGCCGGTGTCGGTAAAAAACGCCTTGGCCACCGGCGTCAGCAGCGCAACCAGGTCCTGCGCACTGTCGCGCTCGCTGGCATCGTCGGAAAACTTCGACAGGTCCAGTTGTTGCCCGACATAACTGGCGAACGCGCGGCCACCCTCGGTCATGGCCTTCATGCCGAGCAGCATACGCCGCACATCGGGGTGAACGATGATCGGGTCGGCCAGTTTGTCCGGGGTCACGGCACCGGTGGGCGCCCGACTCTGGATGCGTTCGCGAGCGTAGGCGACGGCGCTCTGGTAGGACGCCTCGGCGCAGCCGATGCCCTGAATGCCGATGGACAGGCGTTCGTAATTCATCATGGTGAACATCGCCGCCAAGCCTTTGTTCTCCTCACCGACCAGCCAGCCACTGGCGCCGTCGAAGTTCATCACGCAGGTGGCCGAGGCCTTGATGCCCATCTTGTGTTCGATCGAACCGCAACTCACGGCGTTGGCAGCACCGAGGGAGCCTTCGGCATTGACCAACACTTTAGGTACGACAAACAGCGAAATGCCTTTCGGACCAGCAGGCGCGTTCGGCAGTTTGGCCAGTACCAGATGCACGATGTTTTCGGTCAGGTCCTGATCGCCCCCGGTGATGAAAATCTTGCTGCCGGTGATCTTGTAGCTGCCGTCAGCCTCAGGTTCGGCGCGGGTGCGGATGAGCCCGAGGTCGGTGCCGGCCTGGGCCTCGGTCAGGCACATGGAGCCGGCCCAGCGGCCTTCATACATCGGTGGCAGATAGATTTTTTTCAGGGTGTCGCTGGCGTGAGCATCCAGCGCCAGGCAGGCACCGGAGCTCAACGCCGAATACAGAGCAAAACTTGAGTTGGCGCCGTAGAGCATCTCTTCGAACTGCACGGCGAGCATTTTCGGCATGCCCATACCACCGAACCCGGCGTTGCCGGACAGTCCCACCCAACCGCCTTCGATGTAGGTAGCGTAAGCCTGTTTGAAACCGATGGGGGTGGTGACCCGACCCTCATGCCACTGCGCGCCTTCTTCGTCGCCGCTGCGATTGAGGGGCGCAATCAGGTGCGAGGTGACTTTTGCCGCCTCCTCAAGAATGGCGTCCGCCGTATCGGTATCGATGCTGTCGGCCAAGGCCGGCAGGCGCGCCCACATGGCCGGGGCATCAAACACTTCGTGCAGCACAAAGCGCATGTCGCGTAGCGGAGCTTTGAATTCGGGCATAACGTGAACCTCGTTGGGACAGTTGTGTCACGGGCACAGCGCCGCACAGGCGGGCCGTGCCCCTTCAGTCAATGGCTGGAAGCGGCGGCAGCGCCGAGGCCGGTCTGAGCTCGAACGAATTGGTCGGCGTAGGCGTCACGCTCCTTGTCGGCGCGCGCACTGCGGTCGAGCCTGGACACCACGACGATCACCAGGAAGGCCAGCGGCATGGAGAACAGTGCTGGATGGTCGTACGGGAAGATCGCTTGCGCATGACCGAGTACGGTCACCCAGACAGGTGGCGACAGGATGACCAGTGCCAGTGCGCAGATCAGGCCGGCAAAACCGCCCAGGATCGCGCCTTTGGTCGTCAGGCCTTTCCAGTACATGGCCATGATCAGCACCGGGAAGTTGGTCGAAGCGGCGATGCCGAACGTCAGGCCCACCAGAATGGCGACGTTCATCTTCTCGAACACAATGCCCAACACAATCGCGATGATGCCCAGGCCCACAGTGGCCATGCGGGTCACGCGCATTTCCTGCTTCTCGTTGGCGGTGCCTTTCTTGTATACGGTGGCGTAAAGGTCATGGGAAATCGCCGAAGCGCCGGCCAGCGCCAGGCCGGACACCACTGCAAGGATGGTTGCGAACGCTACAGCGGCGAGGAAACCGAAGAAGAGATTGCCGCCGACAGCTTTGGCCAGGTGCATGGCAACCATGTTGCCGCCACCAATCAGGGCGCCGCCGACTTCGCCATTGACGTAGTACTGCGGATCGGTGCCTATGATCACCATAGAGACAAAACCCAGGGTGCAGACTACGAGGAAGAAGAAACCGATGAAACCGGTGGCGTAGAACACCGACTTGCGGGCTTCCTTGGCGCTCGGCACGGTGAAGAAGCGCATCAGGATGTGCGGCAGTCCGGCAATCCCGAACACCAGGCCCAGCGACATCGACACGGTGTTTATCGGGTTGGCGAGCAGTGAGCCCGGGCCCATGATGTTCCAGCCGCTGGCGTGAACCTTGACGGCTTTGTCGGCCAGGGTTTCATAGCTGAAACCGAACTGCGACATGGCCATGACCGCGAGGGCGGTGCCGCCGACGAGCAGCAGCACAGCCTTGATGATCTGGACCCAGGTGGTGGCGATCATTCCGCCGAAGATCACGTAGATCAGCATCAGCGCGCCAACGATCATCACCGCAACCGGGTAGTCGAGGCCGAACAGCAATTTGATCAGTTGGCCGGCACCGACCATCTGCACGATCAAGTAGCAGCACACCACCGTCAGCGAGCCGAAGGCTGCGAAGATCCGCACCTTGTTCTGGTCCAGTCGATAGGAAACGATGTCGGCGAAGGTATAGCGCCCGAGGTTGCGCAGACGCTCGGCCATCAGGAAGGTAATGATGGGCCAGCCAACGAAGAAGCCGATGGTATAGATGAAGCCATCGTAACCTTTGGCGAATACCAGGCTGGAAAGCCCCAACAGGGTAGCTGCGGACATGTAGTCGCCGGCAATCGCCAGGCCATTCTGAAACCCGGTGATACCACCGCCCGCCGTGTAAAAGTCCGAGGTGGATTTGGTTTGGCGCGCGGCCCACCAGGTGATGGCCAGCGTGCCGAGGACGAACACGAAGAACATGCCGATCGCATTCAGGTTCAGTGGTTGCTTTTCCACCGCGCCCATCGCCGGCGCGGCGAGCGCAATGGAGGCTGGCAGCAGGCCGGTAGCGGCGAGGATCAGTTTACGCAACAGAGTCATCACTTGCTCTCCTCGATAATGGCTGCGCCCAAAGTGTCAAAGCGGGTATTGGCGCTGTAGACATACCAACCGGTCAGTAACCAGGAAAACACGATGATTGCCGCGCCAACCGGCATGCCCAAGGTCAACATCCGATGTTCGCCCAGTGGTGCATGCAGCCACTGCGGGGCAAACGCCACCACCAGCATGAACAGGTAATAGGTGCCCAATACAACGGCGCTCAACGTCCAGGCCAGGCGTGAACGGCTGCTCACCAGTTGAAGGAATTTCGGATTGCGCCGAATGCGTTCGCAACGTTGGGTATCGGTTGAATGGATGTCGATCATCGGTAGCTCCACATTGTTTTTGTTGTCGTTGTGTAGGGCAGGGCACTGCCGAATTCGGCCTGCACGAACCCCTGGCAGCAGGTAAAACACCTGCTGCTTGATGGATGCAATGTCAGATGGGGTTAGAGCGCCTTGGCCCGGTCGCGCAATACGTACTTCTGGATCTTGCCTGTTGAAGTCTTCGGCAAGAGCGTGAAAACCACTGTTCGCGGTACCTTGAATCCGGCCAGATGTTCACGGCAGAAACTGATGATGTCGGCCTCGCGAACGTCCTGGTGATCAGCCTTCAAGGTGACGAAGGCGCAGGGCGTTTCTCCCCATTTCTCATCGGGACGGGCGACCACCGCTGCTTCCATCACACCCGGGTGGCGATAGAGCACGCCTTCGAGTTCGATGGTGGAGATGTTCTCGCCGCCCGAGATGATGATGTCCTTGAGCCGGTCCTTGATTTCGACGTAACCGTCGGGATGCCAGACGGCCAGGTCACCGGTGTGGAACCAGCCGCCCTCGAACGCTTCGGCAGTGGCGGTCGGGTTCTTCAGGTAACCCTTCATGACAGTGTTGCCGCGCAGGAAGATCTCGCCGATGGTCTGGCCGTCGCGCGGGGTTGGCTCCAGCGTTGTGCTATCGCCGACCATCACGCCTTCCAGCGTCGGGTAGCGCACGCCCTGTCGCGACTTGATTTGCGCCCGCTTCTCCAGAGAAAACTCATCCCATTCGGCGTGCCAGGCGCAGACCGTCACCGGGCCATAGGTTTCGGTCAGGCCAAATACGTGAGTGACCTTGATGCCCATCTCTTCGACGGCACCGATCACTTTGGCCGGTGGCGCAGCGCCCGCGACCAGGGCATTGACCGGGTGATCGATGGCCGCTTTGGCTGATTCGGGCATGTTCACCAGTGCATTGAGCACGATCGGTGCGCCGCACAGGTGAGTGACCTGATGCTCGCGGATCAGCGTGAGGATTTTCTGTGGATCGACCCGGCGCAGGAATACGTGCACACCCGCCAGGGCGGTGATGGTCCATGGGTAGCACCAGCCATTGCAATGGAACATCGGCAGGGTCCAGAGGTACACCGGGTGGTTGCCTATGGCCCAGGTCATCTGGTTGCCCAATGCGCTCAGGTAAGCGCCGCGATGGTGGTAGACCACGCCCTTGGGGTTGCCGGTGGTGCCTGACGTGTAATTCAGCGAAATGGCTTGCCACTCGTCGACCGGCCATTGCCAGTCGAATGCCGGGTCGCCTTCGGCCAACAGCGCTTCGTAGTCCAGGTCGCTCGCGGCCTGACCTTCACCGTATTCCGGGTCATTGACGTCGATCACCAGAGGCGGGTGATCGAGCATGCCAAGCGCCGCCTGGATCACATCATGGAACTCGCGGTCGGTAATCAACACCTTGGCCTCGCCATGCTGCAGCATGAAGGCGATTGCCTCGGCATCGAGGCGCACGTTGAGCGGGTTGAGCACGGCACCGATCATCGGCACACCGAAATGCACTTCAAGCATCTCGGGAATGTTGGGCAGCATCACCGCGACCGTGTCGTTCTTGCCGATACCGCGACCGGCCAGCGCCGAGGCCAGACGTCGGCAACGGGTGTAGGTCTGCGCCCAGGTGCGACGAATCGAACCGTGGATGACGGCGGGGAGATCAGGATAAGTGCTGGCAGTGCGCTCGATGAAACTGAGCGGAGACAAGGCTATGTGGTTCACAGCCGAAGGGCCTAGGCCTTGGTCATAGATAGACATGTGCGGGTACTCGATGGCTGATTGTTAGCTCTATGGTTGACCTCGCCGAGGTCACCTTCAAAGTCCGGGTTACCTTATATAACATTCTGCCGTTAATATGGAAGTACAACCTACGAAGTATAGTATATATACTATATTTGATTCTTTTGACTCCAAATCACCGCCGCCAGCCCTCCAAGGCTGGTATATGCTTGGTTTCCCTGACGAAGTGGACCCGCAATGACCCTGACTCCCGTTCGATTGCACAGTTGGTTGCACCTGCAGCGAGAGGGCGTGTCTCTGGCCGCCCGGGCCGATGCGTTGTGTCAGGCGCTGCAGGATTGCCCCGAGGTGCAGCGGGCGGTTTACCTGAGTTGGCAGCCCAATGCGCGGATCTACAGCCATGAGGGCACCGCCCAGCATTTTCCGCCGGGACTTGGCGATCCGGCGCTGGCCAGCGACCAGTTGCTCTTCGAGCATCTGGTCGAGGCGGGGCGCCTGGACCTGTCTCAAGTCCGTCAACTCGATTGCTGGTTGTCCGGCCGGTTGCGGCGGGCCGCGATCAGCCATGGCCAGGTATTCGATCTGGCCTTGCAGCCGGGGCAGCCGGGGTTGTTGCTGGTGCAGGTGTGCGAGGGCGTGAGTCTCGATTGGCTGGGCTGGGTGCAGGATTTGCTGACGACGCTGCTGAGCAGCGTCAACGGCATGCTGCGTGGTTCGCCGCTGCTGGGCCACGATCCACAACCGAGCCTGTTGCTCGATGCACAAGGTCGACCGCTGGAGTTCAACGCGGCACTGATGGCGCTGCTCGCCGAGAAGTCGCTGACCGATGTGTCGGGTTTTTTACCGGTCAATCATCGGGTGCTGGTGCGTGCCTGCCTGGATCAGCAACGCGCCATCGAAGGCGTCGAGGCTCAGTTTGAAGCGCAGATCCTGATCTGGACGTTCATCCCCGACCCCCAGGACAACCGAGTGCTCGCCCGTTGCCGCGACGCCACGGCCCAAGTGCTGGCGGAGCGTGAAGCGGCCACCGCACGGCGGCTGTACCGGCTGATCATCGAAAACACGACCGACCTGATTTCCCGTCACACGCCGGATGGGCACGTTATCGATGCGTCACCGGCATCCTGGACCTTGCTCGGTTACTGGCCCGAAGAGTTGCGCGGGCAATTGGCCCAGGGCCTGTTTCATGGCCAGGATCTGGCCGGTCTGGTGCAGCGCGCGCGTGATGCGCTGGAGCAGGATGGTTATCACACCATGACTTATCGCATCCGTCATCGCGACGGCCATTACCTGTGGTTCGAAACTGCCAGCCGGGCGATCCGGGAAACCTACACCGGGACGGTGGTCGAAGTCGTCAGCGTATCCCGGGACATCACCGCCCGAGTGCAGGCCGAGGAGAACAAGCGACGCCTGGCCGAAGTGGTCGAGGCCAACATCGATCCGGTGTTGTTCATCGCCCCGGAGGGCCAGGTCACTTACCTCAATCCAGCCGCGCGCCGGATCCTCGGGATTGATGAGCAACAACCCATGCCGGCCCTGGCCGCGTTGTTCGCCAGCGGCGACCTTGCGCGCCTGCAGCGTGATGGCTGGCAGAGCGCCGAGCGCGACGGTGTCTGGAGCACCGATGCGCGGTTGCAACCACCGGGTGGCGGCACATCGGTGCCGGTGTCGCTGGTACTGTTGGCGCACCGTTCCGCCGGGGGCGAGCGTTACTACTCATTGGTCGCGCGCGACATGACCGAGCGCGAGCTGCGGGAGGTACAACAACGCCGTCATCAGGACGAACTGGCACACACCGCACGCTTGGTCACTCTCGGTGAACTGGCCTCGGGGATCGCCCACGAAATCAATCAGCCGCTGGCTGCCGTGGTCAATTATGCGAATGCGAGCCAGCGCTATCTACAGACACTGGATTCCAATCCCCAGGCCGCTGCCAGAGTGACCCAGGGCCTGGAACGCATTACCCATCACGCCACCCACGCCTCCGAAGTGATCCGGCGGTTACGCTCCTTTTTGCGCAAGGGACAGCGGCGCATGCAGGCGTTGAACTTGACCGACGTCGCCCGCGAAGCCGTGCGTTTGTGTGCCTGGGAGGCGAGTAATTGCCAAGTGACAATCGAGGATCGACTGCCGGATAATCTGCCACCCGTTTATGCCGACCGCGTATTGCTGGAACAGGTTCTGCTCAATCTGTTGCGCAATGCCATCGACGCCAACCGTGAGCAACATCCCGGGCTACCTTCGCAGATCGTGATGACCGTGGAGCAGGGCAGTGGCGCCTGCGTGGAAATCCGTGTGCGAGACCAGGGGCCAGGCGTCAGCGAGCCGGAACTGGAACAGATATTTACCCCGTTCTACACCAGCAAGGCCGATGGTCTGGGGCTTGGTCTGTCCATGAGCCGCAGCATCATCGAAGGTTTCGGTGGCGAACTGAATGCCCTGCGTCAGCCCGTCGGGCTGCTGATGTGTTGCCGCCTGCCGCTGGCTGGCCCGACAAAACAACAACAATAGGAATCAGGTAATGGCAGGTGTAACGGAGCAGGTTGTGTACGTGGTCGATGATGACCAGGGCATGCTCGAATCGACGGTCTGGTTATTGGAGTCGGTCGGTCTCAAGGCTTTGCCGTTTACCAGTGGCGTCGCGTTCCTCGATGCCTGCGATGCAAGTCTCGATGCCTGCGTGTTGCTCGACGTGCGCATGCCCGGCATGGGCGGCTTGAACGTGCAGGAAGAAATGCGCGTACGCCAACTGAACCTGCCGATCATCTTCGTCAGCGGGCATGCGGATGTGCCGATCGTGGTGCGCGCATTCAAGGCCGGTGCCCATGACTTTATCGAGAAGCCCTACAACGAGCAGCTGTTGCTGGACAGCGTGCAACAGGCGCTCAGCAACTGTGCCGCCAACCGTTCGGGCAACCAGGGTCACGAAGCCTTGCAGGCGCGCTTGCTGAGCATGACCCCGCGCGAGCGCGATGTCATGTTACCGCTGGTGCAGGGCTACACCACCCGCGAAATCGCGGAGCAACTGGGCGTGAGCGCAAAAACCGTTGATCTGTATCGCGCGCGCGTCATGAAACGCATGCAGGCCAACACGTTGCCGGAACTGGTGGGCATGGCCATCGCGGCGCAGATGGTCGATCCGCTGAAGTTGCGTTGATCCCTCGCTCTTCATATTTCCAATGTAGGCGCGAGGACTTCAAAACGGCGTCTGCGTTTTTACACAGCCTGGGCCGGCTCACCGTTCACGAACGTTATCTTTTCTTCAGGCATGACTTCGTCCTTGCCGCTATAGCGGCTATGCATTAGAGATGAGAGGGAGGTATCGTCTGCCCCGGACAAACAGGCGCTGCGACGCGGTTGTTTGAGCTCTGTCACTCAATATTAAGGATTGATCTTGTGTCGAACTCAGTGACTATCAAGAGAAAGGTATTGTTCGGCGACTGTGATCCGGAGGGGATTGTCTATACACCCAGGTTTTCGTATTTCGTTGTCGAGGCCATTCATGATGCCCTTACCGTCTGGCTTTCCGGTCCCGGATTAAGAACCCTGCTCGGTTTTAATCTACTGCCTCCAGCAAGGGCCTTCTCGCTAGAGTTTCTTCATCCGGTCACTTGGGATGACGAACTTTCCATGAAGGTAAGTGTTTCCAGTATTGGGCTTCACTCGTTCACATTTCTAGTCGAAGGTAGTGTAGCGCCAGATGTTATGGCATTTACTTCTAGCCTTACACACGTTTGCATCTCGCCGGTTACCAGGGAAGTTATTGAGGTTCCAGAGCAACTGAGGGCGCTGCTCCAGTCTTGAGCGTTGTAGTCGCTCGGACGAGATTGAGCTGGGCAGGCGACGGTCTTGCGCTCCATAGCCATCCCGCTCATCGGCGATTCAGTGTGCGCATCGTTTAATGCTCCTCAAGGCTAGTGCGAGCAACACATCCAGCTCGCCCTTGGTAGTGACGAACACTTGGGAGTCGATATCTGACACGCCTTGATGATTCCTGACGCCGACAATCGGGTGAATTCCTGACACCTTTGATGCGGCGCGGAGATCGACGATGGCTATCAGTGTTTTTGACTTGTTCAAGATGGGTGTCGGCCCCTCCATCTCCCATACCGTCGGCCCGATGCGTGCCGGGGCTTTGTTTGTCGAGTATCTTGACCAACGGGGGAGTGGAACATGCTGCAATTGACCGAGTCTGGCCGGCCACAACCGCCGATGCTGCGTATTGGTTTCTGGTTGATGGAAGCCTTCGATTTGTATGCCCTTGCCAATGCGCTGGAGCCATTGCGCCAGGCCAATCAGTTGGCGGGGTGCAATGTTTGCCAATGGCAAATGCTTAGCCTGGACGGACAGCAACTGAACGCCAGCAACGGCATCGCAACCGCCACTGCACGACTGGATCAGGCACAAATGTTCGATGTATTAATCCTCTGCGGTGGGGATAAGCTGCATCTTCAAACTGAAAATCCAGACTTGCTCCAGCAGCTGAACCACTGGGCGAGGCAACCGATCAGCCTGGGGGCGTTGGGTAAGGCCGGTTGGCTACTGGCGCAGATTGGCGCGCTGGATGGTTTCCGCTGCAGCTTGCCGCAGCCCACCCCATCACTGACCTTTGCTGCTTTGCGCGAGTTGACGCCGGTAGCAGCACCGTTCTGTGTCGATCGCCAACGTCTGACCTGCGTCGGCCCGCAGGCCGTTCAAGGGTTGATGCACGAGCTTCTCGCCCGGACCCACGGTCGTGGTCTGATACTGCGGATGGAAAAACATGCAGCACGCCAGGCTCGGCCGCTACTTCCCCTGCATGACGCCCCGGAAAAACTTCAAGCAACACTGGCATTGATGAACGAGCACTTGCGCCGAACGCTGGGTATCGACGAACTGGCCGACACCATGGGCATTTCCCGGCGACATCTGGAACGGCTGTTCAAGCGCAGTCTGGGTTGTTCGCCGTCCCGACACTACCTGGATTTGCGGCTGCAACAGGCGCGCCAGTTGTTGCGGGCCGGTGAACATTCCTTGTCAGATGTCGCCGGGGAGTGCGGTTTCGTCTCGGTGCAACATTTCTCGCGCTGCTATCGCCAATACTTCGGAGCACACCCTCGCGATCATATGGGCGCGAGCTTGCTCACGAAGGCGCAGAATCAGCGGGTAGCAATGTTGAACGCACCGGCCACATCGCGAGCAAGCACGCTCGCGCACTGACTGCGTTGTCCTTTGCCAATGCCCCCGCCAAGCGGCTTTTACCGCGCTTGCCGGGGGCATTTTTGTTTCTGCCGGGGGGATTCGGGGACCACATTCGCAAACAGCGGGTATGACCAACTACAGGTCGGATTCGCGCAAAAAACCTCACCTTGCATCTGTTCGAATGATCTTCAGCGGCCCGCCAGATTGGCGCCTTCTGTTGCTCAAACAATGACAAGGATAAATGACATGCAAATGCCGAAAACCATCCAGATCAAGAACGGCGAAAAAGTGAATCCGACGTTCTCGGCTCAGGAATATGCCAACCGCCAGGCCAAATTGCGGGCTTATCTGGCGCAGAACAATATCGACGCGGCAGTCTTCACGTCTTATCACAACATCAACTACTACAGCGATTTCCTGTACTGCTCCTTCGGGCGTCAGTACGCGCTGGTCGTGACCCAGGACAGCGCCGTGACCATCAGCGCCAACATCGATGGCGGTCAGCCGTGGCGCAGGACCGTCGGCACTGAAAACATCGTCTACACCGACTGGCAGCGCGACAACTACTTCGTCGCGATCCAGCAGGCCTTGCCCAAGGCCGGGCGCATCGGCATCGAGTTCGATCATCTGAACTTGCTCAATCGCGACAAACTCGCCAGCCGCTATCCGCAGGCTGAGCTGGTGGATATCGCCGCACCGTGCATGCGTATGCGCATGATCAAGTCCACCGAAGAACACGCGATCATTCGCCATGGCGCGCGCATCGCGGACATCGGCGGTGCGGCCATCGTCGAAGCCTTGCGTGATCAGGTGCCAGAATACGAAGTAGCCCTGCATGCCACTCAGGCGATGGTGCGCGAAATTGCCCGCACTTTCCCGGATTCCGAACTGATGGACACCTGGACCTGGTTCCAGTCCGGTATCAACACCGATGGTGCACATAACCCGGTCACGTCGCGCAAGGTCAACAAGGGTGACATCCTCAGCCTTAACTGCTTCCCGATGATTGCCGGTTACTACACCGCACTGGAACGTACCTTGTTCCTGGACCACTGCTCCGATGAGCATCTGCGCTTATGGGAAGTTAACGTCAAAGTGCACGAGGCTGGTCTGAAGCTGATCAAACCAGGCATGCGCTGCTGCGATATCGCGCTGCAACTGAACGAGATTTTCCTGGAACACGATCTGCTGCAATACCGCACCTTCGGCTACGGCCACTCCTTCGGTACGCTGAGCCATTACTACGGGCGCGAAGCCGGGCTGGAATTGCGCGAAGACATCGACACGGTGCTGGAGCCAGGGATGGTGGTGTCCATTGAACCGATGATCATGCTGCCCGAGGGCCTTCCGGGTGCCGGCGGGTATCGTGAACACGACATCCTGATTGTCAACGAACAGGGTGGGGAAAACATCACCAAGTTCCCGTATGGTCCGGAACACAACATCATCAAGAAGTAAGATCCCGCGCCGCACAGTGAACCTGTGCGGCGTTTTGCTTTGACGAGTGACGAAAAATCTTCCCGGTGGCTGAGATAAACCGGAACAAAACAATGCATGCACGCTAAATAGCGCGCAGCATTTACCGAGCCTTGACCCTGCCAAGTAAAACAATAGAGGGTTTTGTCATGTTCTACGCCTCGACTCTTCGTTTCGATCACCACACCTCTGACACCGGAGGTGCCCAATGAGCACCCAAAGCGCAAGCTTGACGCCGACCCTGGCGCAGAAACTTGAACAGACCGCCGAGCGCAAGGCCCTGCGGCGCGCGGCCAGTGCCAGCTTCATGGGTAATTTCGTCGAGTGGTTCGACTATGCGGCCTACGGCTACCTGGCAACCGTCATCGCGCTCACGTTTTTTCCGCAAACAGACAAGACGACCGCGCTACTGGCGACGTTCGCCGTGTTTGCGCTGTCGTTTATCGTCCGCCCGCTGGGGGGACTGGTCTGGGGCCACTTCGGTGACAAATACGGGCGGCGTAGTGCGCTGTCCTGGTCGATTCTGATCATGTCGATCTCGACCTTTTGCATCGGTATCCTGCCGACCTACAACCATATCGGCCTGTGGGCACCGGCCTTGTTGTTGCTGATTCGCTTGTTCCAGGGTTTTTCCGCTTCAGGTGAATACGCCGGGGCCTCGGCCTTTCTCGCCGAGTATGCGCCCGAGGGTAAACGCGGTTTGTACACCAGCATTGTCCCGGCGAGTACGGCGGCTGGCTTACTCTTCGGCGCGGTCTTTGTCGCCGGCCTGCATGCGTGGATGAGTGTCGAGGATCTGCACAGCTGGGGCTGGCGTTTACCCTTTCTGCTGGCAGCGCCATTTGGGCTGGTGGGGCGCTACATCCGCATGAGTCTGCAAGACACGCCCAAGTTCCTGGAGATGGAAAAACGCCTTGAAGCGAAGGAGTGCGCGACCCACGCTCCGGTTCGCGAATTGCTGACCGTGCACCGACGCAGTGTGATGATCGGGATCGGCGCGACCTGCCTGAATGCGGTGGCGTTCTACTTGTTGCTCAGCTACATGCCGACCTACCTGTCCACCGAAATGGGCATGAGCGAGAGTGATTCGTTCCTGGCGTCCACGGTATCGCTGGCGACTTACATCGGGCTGATCTTTCTGATGGGCAAACTGTCGGATCGGTTCGGACGCAAAACCATGCTGCTGAGCGCTTCAATATTGTTCCTGGTGCTGACATTTCCTCTGTTCGGGATGTTGGAGAATCAACCGCTGATGGTGATTCTGATGATCCAGATTGCTTTCGGCGCGATCCTGGCGATGAACGACGGCACCTTGCCGTGCTTCCTCGCCGAGATATTTCCCACCCGCGTCCGCTTCAGTGGTTTTGCCTTCAGCTTCAACATCGCCAACGCGGTGTTCGGCGGCACCGCGCCGTTTATCGCAACCTGGCTGATTCAACTGACCGGCAACAAAATGGCCCCGGCCTGGTATCTGCTGGCTGCAGCGGCGGTAGCTTTGATTGCTATGTTGGCGAGCCGGGAAACGGCGCATAAGGCGTTGCAGGACTGACCCTCTCTCGACATGAAACACAACCGGCCCGCGAGGGTGACATTGCGGACGCCATCGCGGGCAAGCCCTAATGTCGATCAGTTAAGGGATCGACATTAGGGCTTGCCCGCGAAGAGGCCAGCCCGGCCAACATCAATGTCGAATCAATGCACCGCCACTACTTGCTTGCGCTCACCCATCGGCGATACGCCAAAGAAACGGCTGTAGCATTTGGAGAAATGCGCAGGCGAAACGAAGCCGCAGGCGAGGGCGATATCACGTACCTGCGATTCGCTGCGCAGCAATAATTGACGCGCCCGTGCAAGGCGCAATTCCAGGTAGTACTGACTCGGCGTGCGCTGCAGATGCTTGTGAAACAGGCGTTCGAGCTGGCGCACCGACACCTCGTTCAACCGCGCGAGTTCCTCAAGGCCCACCGGCTCCTCGAGATTGGCTTCCATGATCGCCACCATCTGGCTGAGCTTGGGCTGCGAGGTACCCAGCTTTTGCCGCAATGGCACACGCTGTTGTTCCTGTGCATTGCGTACCCGATCACACAACAACAACTCGGCCGCATGGGCTGCGATATCGCGACCACCAGGTTCGCGGGCGATCAACTGCAGGGTCATGTCCATGGAGGCCACGCCACCGGAGCAGGTGTAGCGATCACGGTCCAGCTCGAACAGCTGGTTGGAAATGATGATCCCCGGAAAACGCTCTTTCAGTGCTTCGATGTCTTCCCAGTGAATCGTGCAGCGATAGCCCTTGAGCAGATCGGCGCGCGCCAACAAGTGGCTGCCAGTGCAGATCCCGCCCAGTGGTACCTGATCATGCGCCAGCTTGCGTAGCCAATTGAGCAGTGGTCGGCTGCTGTGATTGGAGACGATCGGGTTTGATCCTACAACGAACAGCATGTCGAGTTTGGGTGCATCGGTGATGGTATGGTCAGGCAGGATGCGCATGCCGTTGCTGGCTGTCACCGGATCCAGGCTGGCGGCGATGATGACCGTGCGGAACATCGGTTTGCGCGCGGCCAGGTTGGCCATGCGCAGTGTTTCCACGGCGGAGGCGAAGCCGATGGTGGTGAAGTTGGGGATGACCAGGAAACCCACGGTTTTCACCGGTCGTTGTTCATTCGCCGAACGTCCTGCGGCGGGTTTCACCACCTGGAGTTTCGCCATTATTACCGCTCCTCAACTGCATCAGTGACATGCTCCGCGGCAAGCTGCCGATACGGGCAACGTCATCTCGTTTTTGTGATTGTATGCCCTGCTTACAGGCTTCAGGATTTTACTGTGTGTGTCCGGTCAATGGACCTTGACGAAAGGAATACGCACGCAAGATGTCATGAGTCTCGATTGGCTGGAGGGGGCGCAGAAAGCGTGGGGAGTCAGGCATGAGTGATCAACAAAAAAACCGGCCAGCTCCGTGGTGGAGAGCGGCCGGAAAGAGGTGAACGAGGATGCGTGTTGCTATCGGGGATAGCGCCTCAAGCGTTTTCGGTTCGCGCGATGTCGACGGCTTGCACTGTCTTCTTCCTGGAGTTGAAGATTGCACCCATACAGACGATGGACAATGTCAGCGCACCTGTCGCTACAACTTCCATGCGATGCTGCGGCAAGATCAGCATGACCACCAGGATGCTCAAGATGCAGGCAATGACCAGGTAGCTGAGCCAGGGGAAAAACCACATCTTGAACGCGATCGGTTGCCGCGAAGCATTCATCTTCTTGCGCAGTACCAGTTGCGAAACAGCGATGACCAGATAGACCAGCAGCGCAACGGCACCGGAGCTGGCCAGGAGGAAGGAGAAGACTTCGTTGGGTGCAAAGTAATTGAGTGCCGTGGTCAGAAAACCGACCGCTGTGCTGGCCAGCACCGCGATATAAGGCACCCCTGAAGTCGACGTCTTCTGCAGCACTCGAGGGCCATCACCGCGCTTGCTCAGGGAGTAGACCATGCGTGACGCGGTATAGATGGCTGAATTGAGGCAACTGGCTACAGCAATCAGCACGACGATATCGACGATCATTTTCGCGTGTGGAATGTTCATCAACTCGAGCGCCCTCTGGTAAGAGCCGACTTCCATGAGCATGGGGTCGTTCCAGGGGACGATGGAGATGATGAGGAATACCGAGACGATATAGAAAATCCCCATTCGCCAGACGACGGAGTTGGTCGCGCGGGTGATCTGTTTGGCGGGGTTTTGCGATTCGGCAGCGGCAATGGTGACGATTTCCGTGCCCATGAAGCTGAACACGGTGGTGAGCATCGCGCCGATGACGGCGGTCATGCCATTGGGCATGAAACCTCCGAACTCATGACTTAGTTGAACGACTCCACTCACCGTCGTATCCGGTAATCCGCCCACCAGGGCAAGCGCGCCAAGCGCGATAAACCCCAGAACCGCGATGACTTTGAGCATGGCGAACCAGAACTCGAACTCCCCGTACCGGGCGACACTGAACAGGTTGGTCAAGGTCAGCAGGCCGGTGACCGCTATGGCGAACTCCCAGGTCTGAATGGCGGGAAACCAGGCGTGCAGGATGGCGGCAGCGGCGATGGCTTCAATCGGAATGACCAGTACCCAGAACCACCAGTACAGCCAGCCGATGGTGAAGCCGGCGCTGCGTCCCATCGCCCGCTCGGCATAGGTCGAAAACGATCCTGTATCGGGCGACGCTACGGCCATCTCTCCCAGCATGCGCATCACCAGCACGACCAGGGTGCCGGAAAAAATGTACGCCAGGATGGCGGCCGGCCCCGCCGAGGCGATGGCGTGTCCTGAACCGATGAACAGGCCGGCGCCAATGGCTCCGGCAATGGACAGCATGGTGACGTGACGCTGCTTGAGGCCTGGGGCCAAGGTTGAGCTGCTGGACATGAGACTTACCCTTTTTATTTTACTTGGAGAGGGTGAAGCAATAACCGTGAGTACTTGTTTCGGCACGTCCGTGTGTTCTTCAGGTGTCCAAATCAAAAGCCTCGCGCACAGCGGCGCTGATGCCAGAGACACAGACTTCCAGAATCAGCTCGCCTTTCTCGCGACTGGAACCTTTAGGTGATGACAGTGTTCCGCAGGCCGGTGTGCGCTCCGGGATGATGGGAAAGACGTCGTAAGGCGGGAAGGTCGCGGGAGGATGATCAACCGCACGACTCAGATCGACCTTGTCGGGGTGCAGGGCCAGCATCAGAGAGGTTTCGAAAATTCCGCCATGTTCGATATCCCAGCCGAGGAATCCCTCGGGATATAGCTTTTCGATGACCGCAGGATCGTTGACGAAGTCCCAATAGGACAGCACGACGACCTTGAAGTCACTGATGCCACCGTAGCGAAGCTCCCGAAGGGCAAGGTCTATGCCCTCGACAATGAACATCGAATTTTCAAAGTGCCCGTTCATCATCACCAGTTTGCGTGCGCCATGGCGTGCAAGTTCTCTGATGATGTCCTGCACGGTATGGGTCAGCGTGGCTCCATCGAGGCTGGTTGTTCCCGGGAAGTGGTTGCCGCCGCCTGATTTCTGCTGAGACTTGTAGCCATAGGCGAGGGCAGGTAAAACCAGGCCGCTGACATTCTGCGCTACCGCCTTGCATATCGCGGTAGGCAGCAGCACATCGACTTCCATGCACATGTGATGTCCATGCTGTTCCAGTGCACCCACGGGCAGAAAGATTGGGCTGCCGGCAGCGACCTTCTCTGCATACGCAGGCCAGGTGAGTTCTCCAATAACGACACTGTTGTTCATCTACACACCCTCTGAAAGTGTTTGACCGTTGGTGATTTTTAACCGGTGGTTGGGGGCGTTTGCCTATCGTCTGGCCGACCTTGCGGATTGCAGGAATCGAAGGTGGCGCGTGGATCAATTCGATCAGAGGGGGAGGGCGCAGATTTGTCTAAATCCGACCCGTAAATGACAAAACACCCTCTGATTTGTCATTTCTGTCCGGTTATCGGATTAGGGCTCGTCGCTTTTGCGTGGGAAGGGGCATGAGTCGGATCTGACAAAGTCCAGGTCGGACGCGCACAAAAAAGGGTGATGGCGACCTGATGCAATGCATCCAGCCAGCGAATGATGCGTTTGGTTGGCAGCGATAGCAGGCAGCAGGCAAGAGCAAAAGGATGAGACGGACAGGAGCACTTTTCATCAGAGCCACTTTCCATCACCAGGCGAGACAATAATGAAAAATCGCATCGACCTTTCACGCCGTACATTCCTCAAGACCTCCAGCATTCTGGCAGGCACCGCAGCGCTTTCTGGTTTGCTGCCCTTGAGAAGCTTCGCCGCAGCGGAAAAAGAACTGGTCATACTCGCATGGGCCGGACACGCAGAGCCGGACATCGTCGCTGAGTTCGAGCGCAAATATGGGGTCAGGGTCCGGGCCAAGTACTATACCGGTGGCGACAACATGCTGGGGTTGATCTCACAATCCCCGCCCGGCACTTTCGACCTGATCCTGTCCGACGCCGAATATGTCCAGCAACTCAATGCCGCCGAGTACATCGAGCAACTTGACCCCGCTGACTACCCCTTCGATGACTTCTACCCAGAGTTCCAGCATTTTCCCGGCCACTGGCAGGGGGACAAGCTCTACTCGGTCCTGATTCGCTTTGGCTTCCTCGGCATCGCCTACAACACCCAACTCGTTCCCCAAGATAAGGTGCACAGCTATGACGTGTTCTGGGACGAAAGCCTCAAGGGCAAGGTTGGACACTTCGACTGGCACCTGCCGAATCTCGGACAGATCAGCTTGATGAATGGCAACGTGCGCCCGTACGACATCGATACCGCGCACTGGCAAACGGTGCAGCAGAAGATGATGAGCCTGCGTGCGCAAATCGGTGGTTTCTTCGATTATGGCGGAACCTTTTCTTCACTGAAAAATGGTCAGATCCATGCCATGTGCGGCATCGGCGACTGGATTACCGGTGTCTTGCAACGAGCCGGCGCACCGGTGAAAACCGTCTTGCCGAAAGAGGGCGGATTGCAATGGACGGAGTCTTACTGCATCGCTAAAAAAGCACACAGTCCGGAGCTGGCGAAGAAGTTCATCCAATACATCACCTCACCTGAAGGCCAGGTCAAGTCGGCGAAGATGGCCGCTTATCCAGCGCTGATCCCGAGCAAAAAGGGATGGGAACTGTTGAACCAGACCGATCCCGCCGAGGCGAAGCGCCAAGGCATGCTGCTCGGTGAGCGCAACGTCATGGATGACATACGCGATGGTCGTATCAAGTACCGCGAACTCCCGGTCCGGCAGAGTCTGGATGAGTGGAATGACTTCTGGTCGCAATACAAGGGTGCTTGACGAGACGAGTGGAGGTGGTCGCTATGATTTCAGACAAGTTGAAGGCTTCGTCGTTAGGGCTTTCGGGAAATACCGATGCCCAAACGCAGCATCCCGGCAAGAAGGTGTGGCGCTTGCCGTTGTTTGGCCTGTGTTTCTCGATGCCAATCCTGATCTGGCAATTGATTTTCTTCGTATTCCCGCTGGCATTTCTGGTGGCCATCAGCTTTTGGCTTGTACGCAACTTCCGGATGGTGCCAACGTTCGAATGGCTCAACTGGAGCTACATGCTCAGTCGCGCCTTTTTTTGGGACGCCTACGTCCATACACTCGCCATGGCGGCGAGCGCCACCGTGCTGGTGAGCCTGGTGGCCTTTCCCTGCGCTTATACGATCGCCTTCAAGTTTCGTGAGTCGGCAAAGCAGCTGCTGGTGTTGCTGCTGGTCACTCCGTTCTTCACCAGCTACCTGGTGCGCACCTATTCATGGCAGGTGTTCCTCAGCGATAACGGCATCTTCAATGCCGCACTCGGTCTGCTTGGGATAGAGCCGTTTGCCATGTTGAATACGGCGTTCGGTACTTATGTCGGTTATTTCACGCTGTGCCTGCCATTGGTGGTTTTGCTGCAACTGTTCAGCCTGATGTACATCGATCGTTCGTTGATCGAGGCGGCGCACAACCTGGGCTGCGGACGATTGCGAACGGTGCTGTTGGTGGTGCTGCCATCGGCGCGGATCGGCATCGTGGTTGCGGCGCTGTTCTGCTTCATCCTGACCTTCGGCGACTTTGTCAGCCCGCTCTACCTGGGTGGTGGTCAGCCGCCGACCTTGAGTACGCTGATTACGGACACCACCAAGTCCGGCCAGCAATGGCCACGCGCGGCGGTGATCGCAACGATGATGATTGTGACGTTGCTCATCGCGGCTTTTGGTGCGGTTCGCTTCGCTTACCGGAGGCGCGCATGAACGAGCATCGGTTGATTAACTTCTTGCTTCGCAGCTTTGTCGTAATGGTGTTCCTCTTCATCTTTTTGCCGATTGCCGGCAGCTTCGTGTTCTCGTTCAACATTGACCGTTTCCCTTCCTTGCCACTGGGCGGTTTCAGCCTGCACTGGTACGAGATGATCGCCAGCGATCCGGCGGTCTGGCAGGCATTCAGGAACAGCCTGACGGTGGGTGTGGTCGTGTCGCTGGTCTCAACCCTGCTTGGGTTTACGGCGGCTTACACAGACTTCCGTTACCCGTTCTTCGGCAAGTCGATCTACATGGCGCTCGCGCTACTGCCGCCCACCATCCCGGTGGTGATCATGGGCCTGGCGATGCTGGCTTTCCTGTCGCGGGTCGGGCTTTCCGGCGAGATCTACGCGGTGATGATCAGCCATATCGTAATGTGCGCACCGTTCGCAATGGCGGTCATCAGGATGCGCCTGGCGCAGATGGATCCGAACATTGAGGCGGCGGCCTGGAACCTGGGAGCCAATCAATGGAAGGCCATGCGTCATGTGATCCTGCCATTCACGGCGCCGAGCATTTTCGCCGCGCTGTTCGTGACCATGGCCGTTTCCTTCGATGAGTTCGCTGTCGCCTGGTTCGTGTCGGGGCTTAACGAAACGGTGCCCGTGCGCATCCTCAATACGCTGCAAGGGCAGGTGAGCCCGACCATCAACGCGATCGGCACCATCGTCTTTATCACGACCATGACCCTGGTGATCCTCGCGCAACTGTTGTTGATGCGGCGGCGTAAGCCCGCCAGTGCCTGATACCACCCTGACAATCATCCGAACACGAAGGATTCAGCCATGACTCAACCGTTGGTGGTATTCGACAACGTGGTTAAACATTTCGGTAGCTATCAGGCTGTCGAGCGTATGAACCTGGAAATTTACAAAGGTGAGTTCGTCGCGATCATGGGGTCGAGCGGCTGCGGTAAAACCACAACGCTGCGCATGCTCGCGGGGCTGGATAAACCCAGTGAAGGCGAAATTCGTCTTAACGGTGAGCGCATCAATGATCTCTACTCCTGGGAACGGGAGACGCCGCTGGTCTGGCAAAACCTGGCGCTGTTCCCGTTTCTTGACGTGCTGGAGAATGTCGAGTTCGGTCTGCGAATGAGAGGGATGGCCAAGGCTGAGCGACGCAAGAAGGCGCTACTGTGGCTTGAGCGGCTCGGATTGGAGGAGTTCGCCACTCGCGATATAAGCCTGCTCTCCGGTGGCCAGCGGCAACGCGTGGCGTTGGCGCGCTCGTTGGTCACCGAACCGCCGATCCTGCTGCTCGACGAGCCCCTGAGTGCCCTGGATGCTCATCTGAGTGTGCGCATGCAAGGCGTGCTGACTGGACTGCAGAAGGACCTGGGTATCACCTTTGTCTACGTCACTCACAGTCAATCCGAAGCCTTTGCAATGGCCGATCGTGTAGTGATCATGAGTCGAGGCCGGGTCGAACAGATCGGCTCGCCGCAGGACGTTTTCCTTGAGCCTCACAACCGCTTCGTTGCCGAGTTCGTTGGCGGTAAAAACATCCTTGAAGGCACTGTCGTTGGCTTCGACGATAGCGGGTTGGTTTGCCTCGATTCGCAGCACGGTGGTTTCCTTGCGCGGCTGCCTGAGGGTAAAACGGTTGTTCCCGCTGAGCGCGTTACGGTCTGCGTAAGCGCCGAGCATATCGACCTGACCGCGCAGCCTATGCGACGCAACCGGCTGAACTGCACCGTCGTCGGTGAAGAGTTCATCGGCTCGATGGTCAACATCTATCTCGAAGCCAGCGGCGGGCTTGAGTTGCAGGTGCAGAAACGGCATGCCGATTACAACTTGCCTGGCGTGCACTGCGGGCAAAAAATCTTCGCCGAGTGGGATGGCGCGCATGCGCTGATTCTGCGTGGGGACTGACTCGCTGGTTTGCAACCAGGCGTGATAATGCAAGCGCACCACTTGAATCAGCAGTGGGCCAATGGTTTGCAGGTAACTATCCGGCCGGCATCAATTGCAGTCAGCAACTCGGGTTCTTCGAGGATGATTTTGGTCGATGAAATGGATTTCCCCTATTTTTCCCCCACAAAAACGTCGGCTCTTGATGGCCGTCACTGGACTCTCGTAGAGCAGAACACCGCAGGAGCTCAAGTAAGTACTTGCAGCTTCAATAGCGGCTGACTTTGAAGGGGAGGGGGAATGGTGTTACTTGAGGGCAGACGCAGAGATTTTAGAGTAAGTGTCGACATCAGTTGTGGCAAGAAGGCAGCGGCCATCCTTGAATTTTGCGTAGAAAGTTATTTCCTTTTCTTTGTCGCATAGCCACCAGCCCGCAACCAGTCCAACCGGACCTAAAAGCAATGCTCCAGCCAGGTTCCATCGAATAACGCTCCCTTTCTTATTAACTATTTCCTCGGTTGCTGTTTCTAAAGTTTCCAGTTTTGAAAGGGGTATCTTTATTTTAAGGGAAGGTTTTACTGCGGAATTTAAAATGAACAGTCCAGATTGAAATTCAGCAGCACCTGTCAGAAAGTCACCGGATATCACCGTTATCTTCGACATGGTGCTCCTCTCCTGATCAGGTTTAGCCAGCTGATCACTGGGCTCCAAAGGTCTCTGTCAGTCAATCGGCTTACGACAAAAGGTGAGACCGACAGTCACCCCATCGATACCAGATCCTGGGCATTCTCAACCGTCATGCCGAGGCGGTCGGCGATCAGCACTTGCAGTCGTGCACCTTTCGAATGCTCCCGGCCAGGGAGCGTGGCAGTCCATCGGGGCGTCGATGTCGAGGCGCATGCAGTGGTACGGAGTCCAATCGCTTTGATGTATTGGTTTGCAGTTGTCTCGTTACGTTGCATGCGGTAATCCATATATGCGATAAACCGTATATGAGCTGATGCTTCACAATGGCCAGCAAATCCCGTGTTCCTCCTTCATGAAATTCATGAGCGCATCAAGATGTTCGTCTTGGTCAAAAACAAACACTGAGAACCGATATGGCTGACCATCTGACACCGACCACTGTTTTCAAATGCCTGGCTGACGACACTCGGGTGCGCACGATGATGCTCATCACCCGTGAAGGAGAGCTATGTGTTTGCGAGCTGACCTGCGCGCTGAACGAGAGTCAGCCAAAAATCTCCAGGCACCTCGCACAACTGAGAACCTGTGGCCTGTTGTCGGACCGTCGGCAAGGCCAATGGGTCTATTACCGACTGCACCCCAATCTGCCGGATTGGGTTCATCAAGTGCTGACCACGGTGCTCGAAAGCAACAAGCACTGGTTAAGTCCTGATGCCAAACGCCTTGAAGAGATGGGCGACCGTCCTGAAAGGGCAATCGCCTGTTGTTAAAGCCAGATCGTCTGATTGCGCCTTCGAATACGAGATCGCTCGATGAAAATCTTGTTCCTCTGCACTGCCAATAGCTGTCGCAGCATCGCTTTCGCCACGGTGATTGGCCCGTTGGTGGAAGTGCCAGTGCTGATTTCCCATATCGACTACATCGGCCAGTTCGATACCCAGTCGAACGCCCACTGACAACAAATACAGAGCACAACAACATGACTATCAAAGTTGGCATCAATGGTTTTGGACGCATCGGTCGCCTCGCTCTGCGAGCTGCCTGGAGTTGGCCAGAGTTCGAATTCGTGCAGATCAACGATCCGGCAGGGGACGCGGCGACCCATGCGCACCTGATCAACTTCGACTCGGTGCATGGCCGTTGGAACAACGAAGCCAGCGCCGAAGGCGATAGCGTCGTCATCGACAATAAGCGCATCAAGGTAACGGCCAACAAGGCGATTGCCGACACCGATTGGTCGGGCTGCGATCTGGTGATTGAAGCCAGCGGCAAGATGAAAACCGTCGCGGTGCTTCAGGCTTACCTGGACCAAGGCGTGAAGCGTGTGGTGGTCTGTGCACCGGTCAAGGAGCAGGGCGCCTTGAACGTGGTGATGGGCGTTAACCAGCACCTGTTCGACCCTGCGCAGCATCGCATTGTGACCGCCGCCTCCTGCACCACCAATTGCCTGGCCCCTGTCGTCAAGGTTATCCACGAAAAGCTGGGCATTCGCCACGGTTCGATCACCACCATCCACGACCTGACCAACACCCAGAGCATTCTCGATCAGCCGCACAAGGATCTGCGCCGTGCGCGTGCCTCCGGCATGAGTTTGATTCCAACCAGCACCGGCTCGGCCACCGCCATTGCCGAAATCTTCCCGGAGCTGCGTGGGCGCCTGAATGGTCACGCCGTACGCGTGCCACTGGCCAATGCTTCGCTGACCGATTGTGTCTTTGAAGTCGAGCGTGCCACCACTGTGGAAGAAGTGAATCAGTTGCTCAAGGATGCTTCCGAGAACGAGCTCAAAGGCATCCTCGGTTTCGAGGTGCGTCCGCTAGTGTCCATCGACTACCGTACCGACCCGCGCTCATCGATCATCGATGCGCTGTCGACCATGGTCATCAACGGCACCCAGGTCAAACTTTATGCCTGGTACGACAACGAATGGGGTTATGCCAACCGCACTGTCGAACTGGCGAAAATGGTCGGTCTGGCGGTCTGAGGAGCGGTCATGAAAGCGTTGTCAGCCCTCGCGCCGCAAGTGCGGCAGTACCTGCTCGTGACAGGCAACTACTGGGCCTTCACCCTCACCGACGGCGCCTTGCGCATGTTGGTGGTGCTGCACTTTCACACGTTGGGCTACAGCCCACTGCAAATCGCGGCATTGTTTCTGTTCTACGAGCTCTTTGGCGTGATCACCAACCTGGTGGGGGGCTACCTCGGCGCCCGGCTGGGGCTGAACCGAACCATGAACATCGGACTCGGCCTCCAGGTTGCGGCGCTGCTGATGCTGACGGTTCCGGTGGTCTGGCTGACCATCCCGTGGGTGATGGGCGCGCAGGCGCTGTCGGGGATTGCCAAAGACCTGAACAAGATGAGTGCCAAAAGCTCCATCAAGCTTCTGGTTCCTGATGGGCAGCAGGGCAAGCTCTACCAGTGGGTGGCAATCCTCACCGGCTCGAAGAACGCACTCAAGGGTGTCGGCTTCTTTCTTGGCGGAGCCTTGCTGGCATTGATCGGCTTCAAGGGCGCCTTGCTGGCCATGGCGGGTGTCCTGGCGCTGATCTGGGTCAGCAGCTTGATCCTGTTGAAGAAGGACCTGGGCAAAGCGAAAGCCAAACCCAGGTTTCGCGACATCCTGTCCAAGAGCCGGGCGATCAACATTCTGTCAGCAGCCCGGATGTTCCTGTTCGGTGCCCGCGATGTCTGGTTCGTGGTGGCCTTGCCGGTGTACCTGAGCAGCGTGTTCGGCTGGGACTTCTGGAAGGTTGGCGGCTTCCTGGCGTCCTGGGTGATTGGCTACGGCATCGTGCAGTCCTTCGCGCCCCACATCACTGGAAAGAAGCGTGGGCACGTACCGGATGGTCGTGCAGCATTTCTGTGGGCGCTGGCACTGGCCGGTCTGCCTGCTGGCATTGCTCTCGGGCTGAACACCGGGCTGTCGCAACAGGGGGTGCTGTTGGGTGGATTGATGGCTTTTGGTGCGTTGTTCGCAGTGAATTCATCGCTCCACAGCTATCTGATCGTGTCCTACGCCAAGGAAGATGGTGTGTCACTGGATGTGGGGTTTTATTACATGTCGAACGCCATGGGGCGGTTGATAGGTACGGTGCTTTCCGGCTGGATTTATCAGGTGTATGGGCTGGGGGCGTGCTTGTGGATATCGAGCGCCTTTGTGCTGCTCGCAGCGCTGATTTCTATCGGGTTACCGAGGCATGCCGAGGCGATGTGAAGCCGCCCTGAAGGTGGCTTGCAGCCAATCGCTATCAGCAGCCAGGCATTTGAGGTAAGGCAGGCAAGTGTTGGAGGCAAGTCATGAACCGGTTCACAAGTGTCTTAACTGTTTTACCCGTTTTACTCTCCGTGTTGCCAGGCAGTGGCTGCGATCAAAAAGAGTCTCGTCGCTATCAAGGGAAGATGCTCGGCGAATGGATTGTTGATTTGGCCAAAAAAATGGGCCTGCGTGGTGCGACCCTGTCTACGGGCTAAACAAAAGGTTCTTCCCGGTAATCCGTGAAGAACCTGTTTTTTCAGCTTCTCATTGTTTTCCTCAGGTGCTCAGCATTGACGCAGAGCATTATCCAGATCAGCGATCAGATCTTCCTCGTGCTCGAGGCCAATCGAGATCCGGATCAACCCCTCGGACACCCCTGCTTTACTGCGCAGAGCCTGCGGCACACCCGATTGTGTGGTCGAAGCTGGATGACAAACCAGGGACTCGGTGCCTCCGAGACTGACAGCCGACTTGAAAAGATGCAGGGCGTTGATAAAGCGAAAGGCCCGTTCGCGACCGCCGTCCAGTACGAACGAGAAGGTTGAGCCAGGGCCCGTGCATTGCCGGCGGTAGACCTCCTGATAGCTGCCATCCTCAATAAGCTCTGGATGCAGAACGACGACTTTCTGGTGGGGGTTGCTGGCCAGCCAGCGAGCGATCACGGTGCCGGTTCTTGCGGCCTCTTTCATGCGCAGGACGAGCGTTTCCATCGAGCGGGAGATCATCCATGAGGAATGTGGATCGAGTTGCGAGCCGAACGAGCTGCGAACGCTGCGTATTTTGCTGACCAGCTCTTTGGTGCCCGTAATGCCTCCGGCAACAAGGTCACTGTGTCCACCCACATACTTGGTCAGCGAATACACGCACAGGTCAACACCGTGTTTCACCGGCTTCTGGAAGATAGGCCCGAGCAGGGTGTTATCGCAGACAATTAATGGCCGGTAGCTATGGCGCGTTTCGAAAGCGTCTATTTCCTTGCGCAACCCTTCCAGGTCGATCAGTGCGTTGGTCGGGTTAGCCGGAGTCTCGATATAGCAAATTCTAACTGGCCCCTTGCAGGCAGCAGTTTCCAGTGCATCTGCAATGGATTGCATGGACAGGCCGTCGTCAAAACCATGCGAGCCGATGCCCCAATCCGAGAGAATCTTGCTAATCAGGGTCTCAGTACCACCGTACAGCGGTGCCGATTGCACCAGTTGATCGCCTGGGCGCAGAAACGCAAACAAAACAGCACTGATGGCGGACATTCCACTGGATGTAATTGCGGCGGCTTCTGAGCCATCCAGCAGCGCGAGGCGGTCCTCGACGATTTCCAGGTTGGGATGATTGAAGCGGCTGTAGACCAGGCCAGCTGATGAATCCTGCGGAATCGGTTTACGACCCGACACGACATCGAAGAATTCTGCACCTTCCTCAGCCGTGCGAAACGCAAAGGTGGAGGTCAGGAAAACCGGTGGTTTGACTGCGCCTTCCGAGAGGAACGGGTCGTAACCATAAGACATCATCAATGTCTCAGGGTGCAACGCATGGCTTCCGATAGTTTTTTTGTGATAGCTGGAATAAGACATAAGCCGCACCTTTCTGAGTTTGCGATCAAGACTCATCGCTCATAAACGCACCGCCCTCGAAGGCATCGTTTTTGAGCCTGTTTGTGATGGAAAGAGTGTATTCAGAAGGGGGAGTATGAATTTTTCAATTTTTGTCAGGTTTTTCGTGGAATGAGAAAAATCATTCTCCAAAACGGTCGATTTCGTTAAAACCCGATAATGAGAAAGCGTATCCGGATGAAATGGCGCTCTGAAGGTACTCAGGATTCCTCGGGGCAATGGACGTCCAACAATAGAAAGTTGACGGAACGTGTATCGCTTTCGGTAATCGTCCCATTCGCAGAGCGGTAGCAGCAGAATGGGTGGGCAGGGCGCGGGCCTGTAACAGGTACACCGCTGTCCTGTCAGAGATTGCTTTGTGGCAGATGCACCTGCCACAAACAGCAGATTATCGAGGTAAAGGCAGCGCCGTCGTGTACTTGATCTGCTCCATGGCAAAGCTTGATGTGATGTTGGAAAGTCCGTCGACGCTCGTGATCAGCTTCTTGTAGAAAGTGTCATAGGCGGCAATGTCGCTCACCACAACGCGCAACATATAGTCCCAGTCCCCCGACATCCGATAGAACGCCATCACTTCCTCGAACTGCGACACGGTCTTGGCGAATGTATCCAGCCAGACCTTGTCATGACGCTGCGTCTTGACCTGCACCAGCACCGTTAACCCAAGACCCAGCAGCACTGGGTCCAGCAGGGCTACTTTGGCCCTGATATAGCCCTCTTTCTCGAGTTTCTTGATCCGCTTCCAGCAGGGGGTCGTTGAAAGGTTGACGGCTTCAGCCAGATCTTTGATAGGCATGTCGGCATCGCGTTGCAGGAGGGAGAGGATGTGGCGATCAAAGCTATCCATTTTTTCTTCTTGTTTGTGAGTTCGTAGAATTTTTTTCTAAAAAATAGCCTAAGGACTGAAGAAATGGAAATTAAATTTCGAGTGGGCGGCAGTAGGATTTACACCATGAAAACCGTGCCTGGAGCCACTCAAAAATGAAGAAGATCATCGCCACACTCGCCACGCCTCAGGCGATGGTCCTTATGCCGTTGACGCCTGCCGGGGCGAGGGAAACTCTGTGAACGATTGGATCCGTACAGCAGTCAGCCGTATCTCCTGCGATCTGCTGCGCTCCGCCGACACCCACATCCACAAGCTGGAAATTCCAGGGTTGAAGGGCATCGACATTTATCTCAAGGACGAGAGCACACATCCAACTGGCAGTCTCAAACATCGGCTGGCACGCTCGCTTTTTCTACATGCCATTTGCAGTGGCAAGATCCGAGAGGGTACCCATGTGGTCGAGGCATCCTCGGGCAGCACTGCTGTGTCCGAAGCCTACTTCGCCAAAATGCTTGGCCTGCGCTTCACTGCCGTCATGCCGCGCAACACCGCGAGCAAAAAGAAAGAGCAGCTCGAGCTGCTCGGCGGGCACTGTTACTTCGTTGATCATTCGTCAGAGGTCTATGCCCAGGCGCAGCGCCTGGCACGCGAAAGCGAAGGGCACTACATGGATCAGTTTACCTATGCCGAGCGGGCAACGGATTGGCGTGGCAACAACAATATTGCCGACAGTATCTTCCAGCAATTGACCGGCGAGGCGCACCCCATTCCCCACGCGGTGGTCATGAGTGCAGGGACTGGCGGCACTACCGCCACCATCGGCCGCTACATCCGCTACAAGGGTCATGACACTCAACTGATCGTGGTGGACCCCGAGCACTCGGTTTTCTATGACAGCTATCGAACAGGCGACTCAAGTCTTACCGGCAGCAAAGGCAGTCGCATAGAAGGCATCGGTCGTCCCCAGGTCGAGCCGTCGTTCCTGCCAGATGTGATCGACGACATGCTCAAGATCCCCGACGCGGCCAGCATCGCCACCCTTTATTGGCTGGAGAAAGTACTCGGGAGGAAGCCAGGGGGGTCCACTGGTACCAACATGTGGGGCGCACTGAAAGTCGCATCGAGGATGCAAGAGCAAGGTCTGCAGGGTTCTATCGTGACCCTGATGTGCGATAGCGGTGAACGCTATCTGGACACCTATTACGACCGCGACTGGGTCGCTCGCCACATCGGCGACATCACACCCTATGCGAAACAACTCGATTGCTACCTTTAATACACGTGAGTCACGACTGATTATGAGCCTGAACAAGAGCAACTTTTCGACCCAAGTGATCCACGCTGGCGAACAGTCGACCTATGCCGACAACACCATCTTCCCGGCGATCGTCACCTCCAGTTCGTTCATCAAGCGCAGCCTTGACGACAACCCGGACTACGCCTACGGACGAGTGGGTAACCCAACCCGACATGCCTATGAGAGCTGCATTGCGCAGTTGGAGCATGGCCTTGGAGCCGTGGCCTGCGCTTCGGGTCTGGCTGCGACCGCCACCGTGCTTGAGCTATTGCCCAAGGACTCCCATGTAATCGTGATGGCGGGCGTCTACGGGGGCACCTTCCGTCTGATGGAAGACTACCGCAGCAAGACGTCCGGGCTCACCACCACTTACGTCGACCTCAATGACCTTGAGGCACTGGCCGCCAGTCGCCGCGACAACACCCGGCTGATCTGGATCGAGACACCGACCAACCCTCTGCTGCAGCTGGTGGACATCCCGTGCGTGACAGAGTTTGCCCGTGCCCACGGCATCCTGACTTGCGTCGACAACACCTTCTGCTCACCCTGGAACCAGCGTCCGATCGAGCACGGCGTCGACCTGGTGATGCACTCAGCGAGTAAATACATTGGTGGGCACTCCGACCTGATCGGTGGAGTCGTGGTGGCAGCCGATGAGCAACTGTTCACCCGCCTGCGCGGCATCAGCATGGCCATTGGAGCAGTCCAGGGACCGTTCGACTGCTACCTCGCCCTGCGTGGGCTCAAGACCCTCGACGTGCGCATGGAGCGCCAGTGCAGCAATGCGCTACAGATCGCTCGCTACCTCAACCAGCACCCGCAGGTAGAGGCGGTGTATTACCCCGGACTGGAAAGCCATCCGCAGCACGAACTGTGCAAACGCCAGATGCGTTCTGGCGGCGCAGTGGTCTCGTTGAAGTTGAAGGCCAATCGCAAGGCGATAGCACCCTTCATCGAAAAGCTGTCGATCTTTGTATTGGCCGATTCCCTGGGCGGAGTCGAGAGCATGATCAACCACTCCTACAGCATGTCGCACAACTCGTTGAGCCATGAACAGAAAATCGGCCTGGGCATCAGCGAGAACCTGATCCGCCTCTCCATCGGCCTGGAACATGTCGACGATCTGATCGCCGATTTGAATGCGGGCTTTGTGCGGCTACCCACGACCAACGTCGAATAACAGAAATTCCCACTCCACCCACAAGAGGGTATCGAGGTCCATTGCACTGACGTTTCATGAAAACCGGCGTTCCGTTTATCAAACAATAAGGTCTATAAAATGCAAACGAACCGCATGCTCAAAAAACACTGGAAAACCGCAGTACTGGCACTGACGCTGGTAACCAGCTTCTCTGCTGCAGCTGATCAACTCAGCGATATCAAGGCCAAGGGTGAGTTGGTCTGTGGTGTGCTCGGCACCGACGAGCCGTTCAGCTACATCAAGGACCCAGCGTCTCGCGCGATCGTCGGTTACGACGTCGACATGTGCAACGCCATTGCCGCGACCATCGGGGTCAAACCGGTACTCAAGCAATTGACCGTCGCCGCACGTATTCCTGAATTACAACAAGGCCGTGTCGATCTTCTGGCTGCCTCCCTGACGCATAACAAAGAACGCGAAGCATTGATCAACTTCTCCCTTTCGACCTTTATCACGGGTCAGAAAGTCATGGTCAAGGCTGACAGTGGCGTCAATCAACTCGACCAACTGGCCGGCAAGAAAATTCTGACAATCAAAGGCTCCACCATGGAGCAGAGCATCCGCGCGAAGATCGCTGACGCCCAGATCGTATCGTTCGACAGCAACCCTCAAGCTTTGCTCGCCCTGCAACAGGGCAAAGGCTTGGGTTACGCCAACGATGAGACCTCATTGGCCGGCAACTTCGCCAAGCTGGGTGATGCGGCAAAAGATTTTCGGATTCTCCCAACGCCCCTGTCCACCGAGCATATTGCGCTGGGCCTGAGAAAAGAAGAACCCGCCTTCCAGGAGCAGGTGAACAAGACGCTGCGCGATCTGGAGTCGTCTGGCAAGGCTGAGACGCTCTTCACCAAATGGTTTGGTCCTGAGACCAACATGAAATTTGCCAGCCGCTCATTCAAGATCGAAACCGACCAAATCAACTAACTTCATTGAGGGCCCGACCTTTGGGTCGGGCCACGGGACTGGTTATGAATACGTTTGATTTATCGGTTGTGCTCTCCGGGCAGTATCACGACTGGCTCATCAGTGGCTTCCTGCTGTCCATCCAACTCGCATTGATCTCGTTGGCCATTGCCCTACCGCTGGCAATCGTCATCGCTGTATTGCGAATGGCCCCTTACGCTGCACTCCGGGCAATCGCGATCACTTATGTGGAAGCCATACGCAACGTCCCGCTGCTGGCACACATGCTGTTCTGGTATTTCGGGGCACCGGAGCTGCTGCCAACCCCCATCAAGGCATGGATCTACGAACACAATATCGAAGCGGTCAGCGCGGTTATCGCTCTGGTGCTCTACACGGCAGCCTACATGTCCGAGGACATCCGCAGCGGCTTGCGTTCCATTCCCAAGGAGCAAATGGAGTCCGGCAGAACCCTGGGCTTTGGCTTCCTCAGCACCATGCGTCTGGTCATCCTCCCACAGTCACTACGGGTGACAGTGCCACCGCTGATTAGCCAGACACTTAACCTGTGGAAGAACACCAGCATCGCCATGGTGATCGGCGTCGCTGAAATGATGTATCAGGCCCAGCAGGTGGAAAGCTCCACATTCCGGGGTTTCGAATCGTACGCCGTTACCACGGCAGGTTATGTCGGCATCTCGATCATCATCACGCTGCTGTCCAGTTGGTACCAGCAACGCTATCCCGTCCGGAGTGCCTGACGATGCTCGATATCATCCACAACTATGGGCTTTTCTACCTGATTGGCCAGTACCCGAACGGCCCCTTGGGCGGCTTGGCGATGACGCTGATCCTGGCAGCGTTGGCCTTGGTATTGGCTTTCCCTGTTGGGGTGCTGCTCGCACTCTGTCGCATCAGTCCTTACCCACTGTTGCGTCTGCCGGTCACGGGGCTTGTGTACGTACTGCGCGGAACGCCATTGCTGATGGTGATTTTCTGGGCCTATTTCCTTCTGCCAACCCTGACCGGTCAACGCACCGATCAATTTGGCACCATGTTGGCTGCCCTGGTGATTTTTGATGGGGTCTACCTCGCAGAAATCATTCGCGCAGGCATTCTCGGATTGCCTCGCGGGCAAATGGAAAGCTCCCGTTCACTCGGCTTTTCGTACCTGGCCACAATGCGCCTGGTCATCATGCCCCAGGCCTTTCGCAACATGCTGCCCTCACTGGTGAATCAGTTTGTCTCCACCATCAAGGAGACCTCGCTGGGTTACATCATCAGCCTCTCGGAAGTGTCCTTCGTCGCCTCGCAGATCAGTGCTCAGTTGCTCACCAAGCCGGTCCAGGTCTATGCCGTGCTCGGTCTCACTTACTTCGTCATGTGCTTCAGCTTGTCTCGCTTCGCCTTCTGGCTGGAAAGACGTCTCGCTGTTCGAACTGCAGAGGTTTAACCCCATGATCAAACTGAAAAACGTTAACAAGTGGTATGGCAGTTACCATGCCCTGGATGACATCAACGAAACCGTCGCCAAGGGTGAAGTGGTCGTGGTCTGCGGTCCGTCAGGCTCCGGCAAGTCGACGATGATTCGCACGCTCAATCGGCTGGAAGCTATCCAGAGCGGGAATATCTTTATCGATGGCGTGGATATCCATGATCGCTCCGTCAGCGTGAACGCCTTGCGCAGCGGTATTGGCTTCGTGTTCCAGCAGTTCAATCTGTTTCCCCACCTCACCGTTCTTGAGAACTGCACGCTGGCACCGCGTCGCCTGCGCAAGCTGGGCGCCAAGGAAGCGGACGATCTGGCCATGAACTTGCTGGACCGCGTAGGGCTGGCTCACAAGGCATGCGCTTACCCATCCGAGTTATCGGGTGGTCAGCAACAGCGCGTAGCCATCGCCAGGGCATTGGCAATGAACCCACCGGTGATGCTGTTCGATGAACCCACTTCCGCGTTGGACCCGGAGATGGTCGGCGAAGTGCTTCAAGCAATGAAAAGCCTGGCCAAGGAAGGCATGACCATGGTGTGCGTCACCCATGAGATGGGTTTCGCGCGTGAAGTGGCCGATCGAGTGATCTTCATGGATCAAGGCAAAGTGCTCGAACGAGCGACGCCCGAGTCTTTCTTCCAGCGCCCTGAACACCCTCGTGCACAACGATTCCTGTCCGATATCCGCTCGCCCTGGGTCGAGAGTGGTATGCCGCAAGCCTGCTGAATGGAGTACAGGGGGGGCAGGCTCGATGGCCGCCCCCTTGAGAATGGAGGCAATGACCATGCAATTTGATGTCGAGTCGTTCTTCGACGCCGAGAGCTGTACCTACAGTTACCTGGTCATCGACCCGGTGACCCGGCACTGCGCGATCATCGATCCGGTGCTCGACTACGATGCCGCCGCCGCGCGTATCTCGTATTCAAGTGTCGAGCGCCTTATCGAGCATGTGCGCGCCAACGCGCTAACGCTGGAGTGGATTCTGGAAACCCATGTGCATGCCGACCACCTCTCGGCTGCCCGTTACCTCAAGCGTCAACTGGGTGGACAGATCGGCATTGGCGACCGTATTCCTCAGGTGCAGAAGGCCTTTGCCACGCTGTTCGACGCCGACGATGACTGGTGCCCGGACGGCAGCCAGTTCGATCGATTGTTCGTCGACAACGAAACATTCCATGTCGGCGCCCTGGCCGTCAGTGTGCTGCACACGCCTGGCCATACCCCGGCCTGCGTGACGTACCTGATCGAAGATGCCGCTTTCGTCGGTGACACGTTGTTCATGCCCGATTGCGGCACCGCCCGCTGCGATTTTCCTGGCGGTGACGCACACCAGTTGTACCACTCGATTGGCCGGCTGTTCCAGCTGCCGGGCAGCACGCGGCTGTTCATGTGCCACGACTACAAAGCGCCCGGCCGCGACGCCTACTGTTACCAGAGCACGGTGGACGAGGAGCGCGCGCACAACATCCATATCGGCAAGGGCATCGCCGAGGCTGATTTCGTTGCTCTGCGCTCGACGCGCGACAAGACCCTGAATCAGCCCAGGCTGCTGCTGCCGTCAGTGCAGATCAACATGCGAGCCGGTGAGACACCTGCGGCCAGGGTCAATGGCATCAGTTATTTGAAGATACCGCTCAATATGTTCTGAACACCTTGATTGAGTTCAGGCAGGGCGAAATGGATAACCTCTTTACGAGTCTAAATGGCATGCAAATCACCACTCACAGCAAAAACTTTGCAACAACCGGTCAATTAACCCCAGAAGATTTGAACGAAGCCGCCAATCTGGGTTTTCGCTCAATCATCTGTAACCGACCGGATTGTGAAGGTGGCGCGGATCAACCTGCCAGCGCGGCCATACACGCCGAAGCCAAACGGCTAGACCTTGAGTTTGCTTATTTCCCGGTTCAGCCCGACACCATCAGTGAAAACGATGTACGGCATTTTGCCGACTTGCTGGACATCCTGCCTGCACCGGTATTGGCTTTTTGTCGTACCGGTAATCGCTCTACCAGGCTTTACCAAAAAGCGTCGGCGTGTGCCGCGCGAAGTGAAGTTGCCACAAAATGCCCCGATATCACTGCCGACGTCGTGGTCATTGGTGGCGGGTCGGCAGGCATCGGTGTCGTGGCAAGCCTGCTCAAGCGTGCACCCGATCTCCAGATCACGCTCATCGAACCCAATGATCAGCACTACTACCAGCCGGCCTGGACGCTGGTCGGTGGGGGGGCTTATGACGCGCGCAAGACTGTCAGACCCATGTCGCAGGTCATCCCCCGTGGCGTAACCTGGATCAAGGCGGCAGTGGTCAAGGCCCTGCCCGAAGGAAAACGTCTAGAGCTGAATAACGGCAAAAGCGTCGCTTATCAAAATCTCATCGTCTGCCCGGGACTGCGGCTAGCCTGGGAGAAAATCGAAGGGCTGGAAGAAACCCTGGGCAAGAACGGGGTGACTTCCAACTACCGCTATGATCTGTGTGCCTACACCTGGCAACTGGTGCAGGGACTACGCAAAGGCAAGGCCCTCTTTTCCCAGCCTGGGATGCCGATCAAATGTGCTGGCGCCCCGCAGAAGGCCCTGTACCTTTCCTGCGATCATTGGCAAAAGTCAGGTGTTCTGCAGAACATGCAGGTCGAGTTCAATCTCGCTGGCGCAGTGCTGTTCGGTGTACCGGCCTTCGTCCCTCCCCTGATGAAATACATCGAGAAGTATCAAGCACACTTGGTATTCGGCTCGAACCTGGTGAAAGTTGACGGCCCGAGCCGGACAGCCTGGTTTGAAAGCAAGGACGAACACGGCGCAGTCATTCGCCAGGCCAAGACCTTCGACATGCTCCATGTCGTCCCCGCGCAGGTCGCCCCTGACTTCATCCGCACAAGTCCTCTGGCGGACGAGGCCGGTTGGTGTGAAGTGGATCCGGGGACGCTGCAACACAGCCGCTATCCGGACGTGTTTGCGCTCGGTGATGTCTGCTCCACCAGTAACGCCAAGACCGCTGCCGCTGCGCGCAAACAAATCGTTGTCGTCGCCGAGAACCTCATGGCAGCACGTGACAACCAGCCCATGCCCTTGTGCTACGACGGCTATGGGTCATGCCCGTTGACTGTCGAAAAAGGCAAAGTCGTGCTGGCAGAGTTCGGCTACGGCGGGAAACTGCTGCCCACATTCCCCCTTGACGCAACGGTCGCCCGAAAAAGTGCATGGTTCCTCAAGGCTCGGCTCCTGCCTTGGTTCTATTGGAACGGCATGCTCAAAGGCCGTGAGTGGTTGACCAGCCTCTCCAAGGTTGAGTGAGGCGCGAGCATGCTATTGAGTGGAATATTCGGGATTGCCATCGGCATCATTCTCGGCCTTACCGGTGCGGGAGGTGGAATTTTGGCCGTGCCGGCACTCGTGATCGGCCTGGGGTGGTCAATGACTGAGTCTGCTCCCGCTGCGCTGTTCGCCGTCAGCGCAGCGGCAGCTGTAGGGGCTGTGGATGGTCTGAGGAAAGGTCTGGTACGTTATCGGGCTGCCCTGCTGATGGCATTGTTGGGGGCCGCGTTTTCGCGCCTGGGCGTGCATTTTGCCCATCTGCTGCCCGACACCGTACTGACGTCGATGTTCAGCATGGTTATGGTCATTGTGGCGATACGCATGATTCGGCAGGCGAGCGGCATCTCGGCTAAGGCCACCGACAATCAGCAGTGCTGGCAAGAAAAGAATTGCATGATCAACCCTCAAACCGGCCGACTGCGCTGGACACCGAAATGCTCAGCCAGCCTTGCCGTCGTTGGCTCACTTTCTGGACTGCTCACCGGGATGCTTGGTGTGGGAGGCGGGTTCTTGATCGTGCCTGCTTTTCAACAGCTTTCAGACATCCGCATGCATGGCATCGTCGCGACTTCACTTATGACTATCGCCCTGATCTCGGCTATCGCGGTGACAGGCGCAATTCACGCAGGAGCCCACATAACGGTCACGGGCGGCGTTTTTATCGCTGCGAGTATGAGCGGAATGCTATTGGGAAGACTCCTCTCACCCAGGATTCCCGCCAAATCGATACAACTGGGTTTTTCCGCCGTATGCCTGGTGGTTGCGGGCTACCTGATGCTCAAAACCTGGATATGGAAAACCTGGGACTGAGCATAGGTACGTCGACCTGACCGGCCCCCGCCATTCTCTTGTCCAGGGCACTGGCAAGACTCGACACCTCAACACTCAATGCCTTGCAAAAGGCGTCAACGAAAACTGAGGAGGGTCGAAAATCAGGCCTTATCAGCATGACTCGGTAGGGAATGGACACGTTGATTGGTCGAATGACCAATCCTCTGCCTGACTCTTGCTCGGCGCTCAATGGGTTGATGATCGCCACGCCCAATTGTTGCCTGACCATGGCACAGACCGACGCAGCATTGGTGGTTTCGATCACGGTATGCCGATCGACACCTGCGTGACTAAAGTGCTGATCGAGCTTTTGACGGTAAATGTCCAGGCCTGACAGGTTGATGAAATTGACACCGCGAAAGTCCTCTATTGCCAGCAGCGACCTGGACAGCAAAGGATGCCCCTCTGGCAGTATGCAGACCATGTCGGCACAAAAGAGCATTTCCCCTCGGGTGCCTCTTGGCACATGTTCACTTTCGGTCAAGCCAAGGTCGTGACGCTGTGCGCTGAGAGACTCCTCGAGCAAGGGCGATTCCTGCGCGGTGATACTCAAGCCTATGCCCGAATGCTGCTGATGAAACTGCTTGCAAACGTTGGGCAATAGCGTCTGAGAAAACAGCGGCAGGCAGGTGATGCTGAGTTGGCCATGTTCGAAACGACGGATCGATTGCGCAACGCTATTGATTCGTTCCAACCCGATATAGGAGCGTTCGACCTCTTCGAGCAACATTATTGCCTGAGCCGTCGGTACCAACCTGCCGCCCTCCCGATCAAACAGACGTAAACCCGAAAGGCTTTCAAACCGGGCCAGTTCCCGGCTGAGCGTCGGTTGGGAGGTCAACAATAAGCGCGCCGCTCCCGTGACGCTGCCTGCTTGCATGATCGCTCGGAAAACTTCGATATGCCGCAACGAGACTTTCATACCCAACCTTCATGATCGCTTGAAGCCCATATCAAAACTGAATTGATAACTAAAAAGAAGATATTTTATTGAATGCCCTGCAATCGGCATGATGGTCGCCACTCTCTTGATCAGATCGACTATCTTTATGCCCAGTCAGCCCGCCTTCCAGCAGTTAGCCGCTATTGCCACTGAACATGGCACCCCGTTCTGGTGTTATGACGCACAGACCATCAAGGCACGTGTCGATCAACTGGCGTGCTTCGAGACCGTACGATTCGCACAAAAAGCCAGCTCCAACCTGCACATCCTGCGCTTGATACGAGAGCAAGGCGTTCGGGTCGATGCCGTCTCGCTGGGTGAAATCGAGCGGGCACTGCTGGCAGGTTTCAGCCCGGCCGGCACACCAGCGGGCATCGTTTTTACGTGTGATCTGTTCGACGAGGCTACATTGCGCCGCGTGGTCGAGCTGAATATCGAGGTCAATACCGGTTCGATCGACATGCTCCGCCAATTGGGCGAACGCTCCTCGGGCCATCGCGTCTGGCTGCGGATCAACCCCGGGTTCGGGCACGGTCACAGCCGCAAGACCAATACCGGTGGGGAAAACAGCAAGCATGGCATCTGGCATGACCAGGTTCACGAAGCGCTCGACGTCATTCGACAGTTCGGGCTGAAGCTGGTGGGATTGCACATGCATATCGGCTCGGGCGTGGATTACGCACATCTGGAGCAAGTGGGCTGTGCAATGGTCTCGGCCGTGAAAATGCTCGACCATGATATCGAAGCGTTTTCTATTGGTGGCGGGCTCTCCACCCCCTACCGCGAGGGCGATGAGCCGGTTGACATCCAGCGTTACGCCAACGCATGGCATCAGGCCAGGCAGGACATCGAGGCGTTTCTCGGTCATCCGGTGCGGATGGAAATCGAACCCGGCCGGTTTTTGGTTGCCGAGTCAGGTTGTCTGGTGACGGAAGTTCGCACGGTCAAAAAAGTGGGTCGCCGGAACTTCATCCTGGTGAACGCCGGCTTCAATGACCTGATGCGCCCGGCCCTCTATGGCGCCTATCACCACATGACCTTGCTGGACGCCGAGGGTACCCCCGTCAATCGCGTTGAACACGATTACGTGGTGGGCGGCCCGCTGTGTGAATCCGGCGATATCTTTACGCAGGATGAAGACGGTGTGACGCCCCGTTTGCTGCCCGAGGCGCAGGTTGGCGACTTGCTGATCATGCACGATACGGGCGCGTACGGCGCCTCTATGTCATCCAATTACAACAGCCGCCCCCTGTTGCCGGAAGTATTGATCGAGCAAGGGCAAGCCAGATTGATTAGACGCCCACAGCCATTGTCGGACTTGCTGGCCTTGGAGTTGGGGCTTTAAGGAGCAGGTGGCGTGCGTAAAAATCGAGTGATGAAGTGGGCCTACAATTTCCTGAATCGTCAATGAGGACAACTTGCTATGCAATCGAAGGCGGTACGAGAAGCTCGAAGCCGCCGCACTGTCCAGGCAGCACTTCAAGCGTTCCATGTGGGCCATTCATGCTGGATGAACCACGCGTCAGACGTTTGAGCACGAGGACCATCAGGCCCCCGTTTTGAGGGGTGAGCCAGCGCCTTCGAGCGACCCTGCGGTAGCTCGAAGGCGCTCTAGGGGGCGTTCTCCATTAGTTTCCCTACCGCGTTGTCGCCTTAAAGCTGGCCAGGCAAGGCGTAGGCCGCCGGGAATGGTTGTTCCCTTTCCAAGGCCTGCAACGCAGCCTGGCCAGCTTTAAGGCACAACCCGAAGGGCCGGGCCTGCTGTTGTGCAGGGCTGTGTTGCTCGAAGCTGATTTGGAATGACCAAACTGCGCTTCTCGCGCCTTGCCCTGCACAACAGCAGACCCGGCGCGGTAGGGAAACTAATTGAGAGCGCCCCCTAGTTACTTCAGGTTGCCGCTGAGGAACTGCTGCAGACGCTCACTTTTAGGGTTACCCAATACGTCCTCGGGTGCACCCTGTTCTTCGACCCGCCCCTGGTGCAGGAACAGCACCTGGTTCGACACTTTGCGCGCAAAGCTCATTTCGTGGGTCACCATGATCATGGTGCGGCCTTCTTCGGCCAGCCCCTGGATCACCTTGAGCACTTCGCCCACCAGTTCCGGGTCCAGGGCCGAAGTCGGCTCGTCGAACAGCATGATCTCCGGTTCCATGCTCAGGGCACGGGCAATGGCGACCCGTTGCTGCTGACCACCCGAGAGAAATGCCGGGTATTGGTCGGCCACCCGTGCCGGCAAACCGACCTTGTCCAGGTAGCGCCGGGCGCGATCCTCTGCGTCCTTCTTGCTGACGCCCAGCACCCGGCGTGGGGCCATGGTGATGTTCTCGAGCACGGTCATGTGGCTCCACAGGTTGAAGTGTTGGAACACCATCGCCAGGCGAGTGCGGATGCGTTGCAGTTCATTGGCGTCGGCGACGCGCATGCCGTGGCGGTCATGGACCATTTGAATCGGCTGGTTGTCCAGGCTCATGGCGCCGTCATTGGGCGTTTCCAGGAAGTTGATGCAACGCAGAAAGGTGCTCTTGCCCGAACCACTGGCGCCAATCAGGCTGATCACATCGCCGGTCTTGGCGTTTAGCGAAACGCCCTTGAGGACTTCATGGTTGCCATAACTTTTGTGCAGGTTTTCAACGGTCAGTTTGTACATGAACAAGCATCCTGAATTAGTGAGCCGGGCCGAGGAAAGACAACCAACGGCGTTCAGCCAGGCGGAACAGGCCGACCAGAGAGAAAGTGACTGCCAGATAGATCAACGCGGCGATGCCGAACGACTGGAAGGTCAGGAAGGTCGCCGAGTTGGCGTCCCGCGCGACTTTCAGGATGTCCGGGATGGTCGCGGTGAAGGCCACGGTGGTCGAGTGCAGCATCAGAATCACTTCGTTGCTGTAATACGGCAACGAACGACGCAGGGCCGACGGCATGATCACGTAGGCGTACAGCTTCCAGCCGGTCAGTCCGTAAGCCTTGGCCGCTTCCACTTCACCGTGGGCCATGCTGCGGATTGCCCCGGCGAAAATCTCGGTGGTGTAGGCGCAGGTGTTCAGGGCGAAGGCCAGGATGGTGCAGTTCATCGCATCGCGAAAGAACGCATCCAGCACGGGCTGAGCACGCACCGCGGCCAGGCTGTAAATGCCGGTGTAACAGATCAGCAGCTGAATATAGAGTGGAGTACCCCGAAACAGATAGGTGTAGAACTGCACCGGCCAGCGCACCCAGACATTGCTCGAGACTCGGGCAATCGATAGCGGGATCGACATCACGAAGCCGAAGAAGATCGAGGCACTGAGCAGCCAGAGGGTCATGGCCAGCCCGGTGATGTGATTGCCGTCCTGGAACAGGAAAGGTTTCCAGTATTCCTGCAGTAGCTCAATCATCGCACGGCCTCCCGGGTGCCTGCGGCGTAGAAGATTTCCATCCGGCGCAAGACGTAGTTCGAAACGGTGGTGATCACCAGATAGATCAAGGCGGCCAGAATCAGGAAGAAGAACAGCTGATAGGAGCTCTTGCCGGCGTCCTGGGCCACCTTCACCAGATCGGCCAGGCCAATGATCGACACCAGCGCGGTGGCCTTGAGGATCACCATCCAGTTATTACCGATGCCCGGCAGGGCAAAACGCATCATTTGCGGGAACACCACCAGGCGAAAGCGCTGAGCGCGGGTCAGGCCGTAGGCGGTAGCCGCTTCCATCTGCCCTCGCGGTACGGCGAGGATCGCGCCACGGAAGGTTTCGGTGAAATAAGCCCCGTAGATGAAGCCCAGGGTAATGACCCCGGCGCTGAACGGGTTGATTTCGATGTATTCCCATTCCATGAAATCGGTAAACGAGGTCAGCCAGGTTTGCAGGCTGTAGAAGATCAGCAGCATCAGCACCAGGTCCGGCACCCCGCGGATCAGCGTGGTGTAGGCCTGCGCAGGGACGCGCAGCAGTGCCGATTTCGAAAGCTTGGCGCTGGCGCCGATCAGGCCCAGGCCAACGCTCACCAGCAAGCACAGAAAGGATAATTTGACAGTCATCCAGGAGCCTTGCAGCAACAGCGGGCCGAAGCCTTTAAGGCTGAAGCCTGACAGCCCCAGAATCATCAAGAGGTTTTCTAGCATTGGGCAGCCCTACATCGATCAAAAAAGTGCCCATCCGGAAATGGGCGCAGGGTCATTATTTGCCGCTGTAGAGATTCAGATCGCCAAAGTGCTTCTGCTGGACGGCCGCATAGGTGCCATTGTCGTGCAGTGCCTGGATACCTTTGTTCAGCAAGGCCTGGAGCTCGGCGTTGCCTTTGGTCAGGCCCACGGCGGTTTTGGCTGGCAGCAGGGGGCTTTCGACCGGCTCGCTGACTTGGAAGTCAGCGCCTGGTGGCGACTTCAGGAAGCCCAGTTCGGCTTGCAGCATGTCCTGGATCCCTGCATCGAGGCGTCCGGAGATCAGGTCAGCGTACACCTGGTCCTGGTTGGCGTAGGCCTGGGTCTCTACCCCGGCCTTGTCCAGCACGGCCTTGGCGTAGGCTTCCTGGATGGTGCCTTGCTCGTAGCCGACTTTCTTGCCCTTGAGGGAGGCCGGATCGGTGCCGATGGCCACGCCTTTCTTGAATACCAGCGCGGTCGGGCCAGAGAACAGCTCGTTTGAGAAATCGATAACTTTCTCACGCGCTGGCGTGGCGGTCATGGAAGAGATCACGCCGTCGAACTTGTTGGCCTTGAGGCCGGGAATCATGCCGTCGAAGTCGCTTTCGACCCACTTGCACTTGACCTTCAGCTCCGCGCAGATGGCGTTACCCAGGTCGATATCGAAACCCACCAGGCTGCCATCGGCGGCCTTGGATTCGAACGGCGCATAAGAGGGGTCGACGCCAAAGCGCAACTCTTTGTACTCCTTGGCCAGCGCGGAACCGGCAGCCACACACAAAGCCAATGCAGAAAGGGTGAGAAATGCTTTTTTCATTGTTTTATTCCCTGGGACCATCGAAAGCGCTTGTGACGCAAGAGCACGGGTACTGCTTGGCAATATCTCTTATGCACACGCAGATACTTGTACAGACAAGCGTATGCAATCACCCGGCCAATTCGCGGACTGAACGTTTGAGAAAGCGCGTACACCGCTCTGGGATGGGCTTTTCAGGCAGGTGAGCGCAGGGTGGGAGGCAGCCTGCGAGGCTGTTACCAAAGCAGGTTTTTATACACGTTTGGGGTATGTGGTAACAAAATGTGAGATTAAGGACGCCGACTTTCCTGGCTCAATCCTTGATGCTCCAGCAGCGTCGACGGTCAATCCATTGCAGCTTACGAGCTATGCGGGAAACGTGCGCGTCCGGTAATCACTCGGAATTTCAGCTGCGTAAAACTGTTTTTTTCTCTGCAACGTAGCGTTCGGTAACGAATCGCACTGTGTTGGCGTACCCGCCTGTCCATAAAAGGCGTTCTCCAGACAAAAACTTTCAAACAGGTCTTGAATTCGGTAATTGGCACAGTATTAGCAAATATGTAATCAAGTGATTGTTGAACAATCATGGCCGCCCTTACTGCTTCCACCTACCGAGGATACGAACGTGCGAAAAGGTCTGATGGGCAAGAAAACCACGCGCAACCTCGCGTGAACGGAGGGAGTGCAACAGTGAGTCAACCCAAGGAAAAAAGCCTGTCGCTGCCGGACCAGGTCGCCATCGAGCTGCGCGAAGACATCATTGGCGGGCGCCTGTTGCCAGGCACGCCACTGGTGGAAAGCGAGCTGGTCAACGCCTACAACGCCTCGCGCAACACCGTACGCGAGGCGCTGCACCAGTTAGGTCGCGAAGGCCTGACCAGCTATGTGCGCAACAAAGGCGTGATGGTGCGCCGAATGGGTATCGACGATGTGCGCGACATCTTCAAGGTCCGCCGCACGCTCCAATTGCAGGCGATCGCCGCGAGCAAGCCGTTACGCGAGTACCAGTCCGATCTGATGCTCGATGCCATCGAGGCGGCGCAACTGGCCCAGGATCGCGAGAACTGGCAAGCCTTCGGTACCTACAGCCTGCGTTTTCACCAACACATCGTCGGCCTGATGCGCAGCCCGCTGTTCGACGAATTCTTCACCCACGTGGCGGCCCAGATGCGCCTGGTGTTTTCCAACGCCCCCAGCGAGGAATCGTTCCAGAAACCGTGGCTTGAGCGCGACCGGCATATTTACGACCTGCTGGGCGACGGCCGCAAGAAGGAAGCCGAGGAAGCCATGAGCAGCTATCTCAACGACTCCGAGCTCGTGCTGCTGGATATTCTGAACAGCCGACCAAAACACTGAAGAGAGGATCCATCATGTACAAGGATTATCCAGCGGCCTACCAAGTCAGCAAGGGCGCCGCATTGCAGGTAGACAAAGCGTTCTATGACCGCGTGCGCGAAAGCCAGGAAGGCCGCACGCTGGTCGAGCAATTCGAAGTGCCGATTCGCACCGGCCGCGCCTGGAAGGTGCCGGCGGGGCATGTGTTTCGCGTGACCACGCCTGTGGGGCCGCAGGTCGGCGACTTCAACGTGTGGAGCGCCAACGATCCCCGCGAACGCATGTGGGCGGCCCGCACCCGTCAGTTGCAAGGCGCGCACGTCACCACCTACGACCGCTTGTGGTCGAACCTGCCGTTCCTGCGACCGATGGTCACCATCACCGACGACAGCCTGGCCGGCTACGGCATCGACGAACATGGCGGCCGTTTGCACGACCTGCTCGGCACCCGCTGCGATCCTTACGTGAACAAGATGCTCACCGGCGAGGATTTCCATCACCATTGCCACTCCAACCTGACCCGCGCGGTATTGCCGCACGGCCTGACCGAGTTCGACGTGCACGATGTGTTGAACATTTTCCAGTGCACTGGCCTCAATCACGACGACATGTACTTCATGAAGGCGTGCCCGGCGAAGCAGGGCGACTACCTGGAGTTCTTCGCGGAAATCGACCTGCTCTGCGCGCTGTCCACCTGTCCGGGCGGTGACCTGTCATTGCCGATGTGGGGCCCCGACGCCGAGGATCCGCTGAAGGTTTGCCGTCCTCTCGGTGTGGAAATCTACCGTCTCGACAATTCGCTGCTGGAGGGTTGGAAACAGCCTGAGCGCGCCGCTTACAACGGTAACCACGGCTTGATGATTCCCAAGGCCGAGTGGGAAAAGTAATAGCCGCTGGAAGGATGTGCCCTCTTGCGCCAGGCAGCGTTGGGCCAGCCAGTTGACTCTGTGCGTCATCTGTATCGCAGTCGAGGTGTATTGATGGATCGCGACTTCGCCCAGCGCTTTTCCTTGGCCGGCCGAACGGTGCTGATCACTGGCGCCTCCAGCGGCATCGGCGCGCACTTGTCGCGGATCGCGGATCGCGGATCGCGCTCGCGCTGGCGCCCGCGTCGCGCTCGCTGCGCGGCGCGTCGAGCGGCTCGAACAGGTTGCCAAGGACATCAAGTGGGAGAATGGCCAGGTGCTTTCGGTCGCTCTCGACGTCACCGACCGGGCCAGCGTCGAGGCGGTCTTTGACACCGCCGAGGCGCAATTCGGGGTAATCGACGTAGTGCTCAACAATGCCGGTATCGGCAATGGCCAACGCCCGCTGGAAATCGGTGAGGAAGATTGGCGTGCAATGCTGGCACCAACCTCGACGGTGTCTGGCGCGTTGCTCAGATCGCAGCGCAGCGGCTGGTTAAAGCAGGACGTAGCGGCAGCATCATCAATATTGCCTCGATACTTGGTCTACGTGTCGGCACCGGCTATAGCCATCACCGGCACCTCCAACAGCTAAATCCGCCACAGCTCAACAAATCACTCAGGCCCCGGCGATCACCCACCGGGGTACAGGTTGATGATCGTCAGGTAGATACGGATCGAAATGTTCAGCGGCTGGCCACTAATAGCGCTACCGCTTCGCAGGCCGTTTCAGTTTCTGCCTCCAGCCGTGCCAAGTCTCCATGAGCGGACCAGGCAATGATCAGACCATCCACAAGATGAACCAGCAGTCGACTTGTGGCCTTCAAGAAGGTCTTGTCGAATTGCGTACCGATGGCTTTTTCCATGGCCTGTTCCGTTGCTTCTATCGCTACCGCGTAGATCCTGCTCGCCATCTCGGGATTGTTGCGCATGGCCCAGAAGAAAAGCTCGGTTTGTGCCTTGGCTATGTCGGGGTTGGTGGAGAACCACGTGACTAATTGGCGAAGCATTTCCGCTGTCGTTTCGGCTGCGGTAGTCCCCGCAGGCACGTTCGTCAGGGCCTGATGTGGCAAGTTGAAAAGAGACTCATAGACTGCATAGAGGAGGTCGTCTTTTGTATGAAACACGTAGTGCAGCGACGCGAGAGGGCAGCCTGCGGCAGCGGCGATACGTCGAGTCGTTGCATTGGCAACCCCATGTACAGCAATCACTTTGACAGTGGCTTCCACGAAGTCCTGTCTACGCAATTCAGCGCCTACTCTGGCCATAGTCAAGCAATCTCCTTTGTTACTGCAGCAGCGCCTGCCTGGGGGGCGGCGTCAACGCCGGCGGATGCTACAGCATGACTGGTCTGCGAGTCATGAGCCGGCGTGGAGCGGCGCATGGGTTTTGTTGCCAATGTCACACGTGAATAGCTCATTCCAATGCAGTGATAATGCGTAACAACTGTTTCGTAAATTCCCAGATTGGTGCGGCCTGCTGACACAAGCGGGTGCGTCGGTGAGTAAGCAGTGTTGCCTGGCCGATTGATCAAATTTATAACACATTGATAACTAAGCAAATTAACTTTACCTCCATGGTTTGGCATGTGGTTTGCTTTGTAGTCAATTGACTTGGTCAAGTGATCAAGTCAATTGATTAGAGAGTGTGGCACAGCCCGAGTCTTCCCTCCAGGAAGGTCGCGCCGCCGGTTCCAGCCCCATGAGGATCTTCCAATGAATGAAGTTATTGAGCGGCCACGCGCCGGCATCACCACCAGAAGTGGAGTCAGGTATCTGATCGTGGCATTGGCAGCAATGGCTGCTATTGGCACTGTTCAAGCTGCACAGAAGGATCCTGCTCTGCTCGGTACGAAGCTAACGCCGCTGGGAGGGGAGGTCGCGGCAAGTACTGATGGGGTCATCCCGGCCTGGACACCACCCGGTCCGCAGGGCGGTGGCTGGACTTATGGCCAGGTGCGTGGTCAATCCTGGAAATTCAAGAACGACAAGCCGCTTTTCAGTATCGACTCCAACAATATCTCGCAATATGCGAACAAGCTTTCACCCGGTCAGGTGGAACTGTTCAAGAAAATCCCGGGCTATCGCATGGACGTGTATCCGACCCGTCGTAGCTGCGGCGTGCCCGACTTTGTCGCTGATAACACCAGGAAGAACGTCGGGTTCGCCACATTGGATGCCGATGGTCTGGCGCTGAAAGAAGCTCACGTACCCGGTATTCCATTCCCTATGCCGAGCACGGGTGCCGAGGTGATGTGGAACATGAAAATGCGCTACCGCGGCGTTGGTTTCGATATGTCCAAGACCGTTTCCGGGATATCGCCGCGCAAGGGGGGGAACGACTGGCTGCGCACTTCGACGGACTGGTTCATGTATACCCCATGGGGAGAAAAGGGCAGTGCGTTGTTCTCTTCCTTCGATCGCCTGGAAGTCGCCACTTATTTCTCCTATCTGGATCCTGCTGCCCTTGCCGGACAGGCCGGTGTGGTGACTACCAAGGCCGGCGAACAGGCGACCACGTTCTATTACTTCCCCGGCCAGCGTCGTGTGCGTCGCATGCCCGCCTACTCCTACGACTCTCCGCAAATTGGTCTCGACAATCAGTACACCATCGATGAGTCGAACGTGTTCTTCGGGCCGATGGACCGCTTCGACTGGAAGCTGGTCGGCAAGCAGGAGTTGTTGGTGCCCTACAACGCCTTCGGGGCCTATGACGCCTCTGCCAACATTGAGAATGTGGCCAAGCATGATTACATCGCGCCCGAATCACGCCGCTATGAATTGCATCGTGTCTGGGTCGTCGAGGCCACGGTTCGCCAGGGCATGCGCCACCAGGCTCCGAAGCGACTCTTCTACATCGATGAAGATAGCTGGAACGCGCTGATGGCTGTCGACTACGACAAGCAAGGGCAAATCTGGAAGGTTCGCGAAGGCTATACGATCCCGGTCTACGAAACAGGCACCTGCGATATGGAGGCACAGGCGCAGTACAACCTGGTTGACGGTCGCTATCTGTACGACATGACGTCTGTCGGAGTGGGCAAGAACGATCACCGCTGGCTCACCGAGAGTACAGGCAACCCCCGCCTGAAGCGTGACTTCTACACCTCCGACAACTTGCGTGCCATCAGCGAACGCTAAAAAGCGATCGATCGAGAGCCATCATGAAAAAAATAATCACAAAAGCATCAGGCCTTGTCATCGCGTGTGCAACCCCTTTGGCAATGGCGTTCACGTTTGAAACCGAGAACATCCGTGGTTCATTCGATTCCACCATTGCCGTGGGCATGGGCCTGCGCACCGATTCGCAATCCTGCAATCTGGTCAACACCGGCGCTACCGGACACAACCCGCCCAGTGGTTGCCTGGCACAAACTTCTGGCATTGGTGATCAGGGCAACTTGAACTACGACAAGGGTGACCTGTTCACCAACTACATCAAAGGCTCCCATGAGTTGCTGCTGAAGTTACCGGAGGACTTCACCTTCATGGCGCGTGGAAGCTGGATTCGTGACTTCGCCGCCACCGATACCACCGGCGCCCTGTCTTTCAACACACCAGCGGGCGTTGGCAGCGACGGTCTTACCAATGATGCGCGTGACGACCTCGAATTCAAGGCTCGCCTGCTCGACCTGTGGGTGAGCAAGAGCTTCGATGTCGGCGATCAGCGCGTACGGGCTCGCTTGGGCAACCAGGTGATCAACTGGGGCGAAAGCCTGTTCGTGGTGGGTGGCATCAACAACACCAACGCTTACGATTACCAGGCCCTCGCGCGTCCTGGTGTCCAGCTCAAGGAAGCCGTGCTGCCGGCCCCGATGCTCAGCCTCGCTTCGGGGCTGGGTTCAGGTCTGAACATTGAGGCCTACTATCAGTTCGGCTGGAACAAGAGCGAGTTGCCGCCCGTTGGCAGTTACTGGTCAACCACTCACGGGCTCGGTGAGGGCATGCAATCCTACGGGTTCGACGATAAGGATGCTCGGAATAGTGGACAGTGGGGCATCTCGCTGCGCTGGCAACCGGATGACACCGATCTCAATCTTGGCCTTTACGTGATGCGTTATCACGAAAAGCTGCCGTCGCTGACGGTGCAGGTGCTCGATCCGGAGACCTTCGCCCTTTCGCAAAAGTGGGTATATCCGGAAGACCGTATGCTCTATGGCGTCAGCGCCAACATGCCGATTGGCGACTGGGCTGTCGGCACGGAGTTGTCCTACCGTCCCAAGGATGCGGTGCCACTCAACCCTGTTCTCGATCTCTGTGCAAACAATGGCGGCAAATGCTGGGACGACCAGAAAAAATTCCAGTGGCACCTGACCGGCCTATACAGCCTGACACCCTCCAACTCCCCCGGACTGCTTGACTTCACCGGCGCCAGTACGGGCACCCTGCTGTCTGAGTTGGTGGTCGTGAAGTATCCCGATCTGCATGACAGCGTCGACGGTGAGCTTATTTCCGCGGGTTTGAACACCTGGCAGCTAGATCCATCGACCCCGCCGACGGCCAAGGGCGACAAAACCTCATCGGGCGTCAATGTGGACTTCAGCCTCACCTATGACGGGACGTTGCTTCCAGGTTGGCAGGTTACGCCTGGGATCTTCTATTCGCGCTCCCTGGGCGGACGGACACCCAATCTGTCTGCAACCTTCACCGAGGGTGCCAGCAGCATGAACCTGTATTTGAACTTCGTGCGTAACCCCGCAAGTTGGCAGGTCTCTTTCAACTACGCGAAATTCATGGGAGGCGACACCCCCTACGATCAATTGTTGGGTGATCGCGACTATGCCGGTTTCGTGATTTCGCGCACTTTGTGAGGCATGTCGTGAATACTTCTGTAAAAGTGCCCGTCAAACGGGGGCGTGGCGTGCTGCCTCGCATCGAAAACTGGCTTTTCGGGCATCGCCGGCCAGTACTGGCGAGTCTGGTCATCTTCACTCTGATCATGGCCTGGTTTGCTGTTCAGTTGCGCATGGATGCCGGCTTTGAAAAGCAGCTGCCCATCGGCCATGAATATGTAGAAACGTTCGAGGCGTACCGCAATGACCTGTTGGGGGCGAATCGCCTGACCATCGTGGTCAAGGCTCGCACAGGCAAGATCTGGAGCGAAACGGCTCTCAAGCGTCTGTATGACGTCACTCAGGCAGTCACCTTTCTACCCAATGTTTCGCGTAGCAGCGTGCGTTCGTTGTGGACGCCGAACGCTTTCGTCAACGAGATAACCGAGGAGGGCTTCCGTGCAGATCCACTTGTACCGGGTACGGTAACCCCCGAACGCCTCGATGATGAAACCATTGCCAGGATCGCCGATTCGACGGCTCAGGGGGGCTTTATCGGCACGCTGGTCTCGCGGGATCAGAGCAGCGCGATGATCACCGTCGAACTCAACGAGTTTGACGCCACTGGCGCGCGCCTGGACTATGTGACCTACAACCAGGTCCTGGAAAAGCAAATTCGTCAGCAGTTCGAGGACGGTGATTTCGAAATTCAGATCATCGGCTTTGCGAAGCAGATCGGCGATATTGCCGATGGCGCGTCTGCAGTATTGGAGTTTTGCCTGCTGGCATTGCTGCTGACGGCCGCTGCGGTGTACTGGTACTGCCACTCCGTACGTTTCACTCTGCTGGCACTGGGGTGTTCATTGGCGTCGCTGGTCTGGCAGTTTGGCAGTCTAAGGCTGCTTGGCTATGGCCTCGACCCGCTTGCCGTGTTGGTGCCCTTTCTGGTGTTCGCCATCGGCGTGTCCCATGGCGTGCAGCAGATAAATTTCATCGTGCGGGAAATCGCCCATGGCAAGTGCGTCGAGGAGGCGGCGCGTTCCAGCTTCAGCGGTTTGCTGATCCCCGGCACGCTGGCACTGGTGACCGCTTTTGTTTCCTTTGTAACGCTGGTGCTGATCCCGATTCCGATGGTACGCGAGTTGGCCATCACCGCGTCGCTCGGTGTGTCCTACAAGATCATTACCAATCTGGTGATGTTGCCGTTGGTGGCGTCGATGCTGCGGGTCGACGGTGACTACGCCGCGACCGAGGAGATCTCCCGTCAACGCCGTGCCCGTTGGTTGCATGGACTGGTCAGGCTCACCGAATGGCGTAATGCCAAATGGGTGCTTGGTGTTGCTTTGCTCGTCTTTCTCGCGGCGGTCTGGCAAAGCCATGACCGAGTCGTTGGTTCCCTGCAGGCAGGTGCTCCGGAATTGCGTGAGGATTCTCGCTTCAACCGTGATGCAGTAGCCATCGCCAGCAACTACGACATTGGCCTGGATTGGCTAAGCGTCGTCTTCGAGGTCAATCCAGGCAAGTCTGGTGACGGCGCTTCAGTCTCCTGCGAAGAGGTCGCCTTGGGTCAATATCAGGATCGCTTTGTGTGGGCAATGGAAGGCGTACCCGGAGTGGTGTCGGTTGCCGCATTTTCCACCAGCATGCGCCAGTTCAACGAGGGTTATAACGAGGGCAATCCGAAAATGAATGCGGTGCCCATCGATCCGGCGAACTACTCCTCGTTGGCTACCGAAGTGGCTCGTATTCCGGGAGTCATGCGCTCTGATTGCAGCATGGCCGCCGTACACCTGTATCTGGCGGACCACAAGGCAACGACTATCAACAAGGTGATCGAAGCCGCCAAGGCCTTTCGTCGCGAATTCCCGATGCCAGGGGTGACGGTGCGACTGGCCTCGGGCAATGCAGGGGTGATCGCAGCCATCAACGACGAAGTTGAAAAAAGTGAGACGCCAATGATGCTGTATGTCTATGCCGCAATCGCGCTGCTGGTATTTGTCGTTTATCGGGATCTGCGCGCTGTGCTGGTGTGCTGCCTTCCTCTGACCATTGGCACCTTTATCGGCTATTGGTTCATGAAGGAACTACAGATCGGTCTGACCATCGCGACGCTGCCGGTGATGGTATTGGCGGTTGGCATCGGTGTGGACTACGCCTTCTACATCTACAACCGCATGCAACTGCATCAGTCCCTGGGCCTGCCGATCGACAAGGCTGTCGAACACGCCTTGCTCGAAGTCGGTGTGGCAACCATCTTTACCGCGATTACTCTGGCAGTCGGCGTCGCCACCTGGGCGTTCTCCGACCTCAAGTTCCAGGCCGATATGGGCAAGCTGCTCGCCTTCATGTTCATGGTCAACATGGTCATGGCCATGACCGTGTTACCGGCTTTCGCAGTCTGGCTCGAGCGGGTGTTCCCGCGTAAGCGCCCTGTGCGCATGGTCGGCGCACTGGCGCACTGAGGAGAAAAGCAACATGCGATACATGATTTCATTCATGGGGACTTTACTCGCTGCAGTGCTGCCACTGGTCACACTTCAGGCGTCTACATTGGAAGCTGTGCCGGCAGTCCCTTCGAGCAACGCCACGCAGGCCACCTTTCTGGATGCTGCATGGGCAAAGGATCGTGTGGTCGCCGTTGGCGATCATGGCATGGTGTTGCTTTCCGATGATCAAGGGAAAAGCTTCCATCAGGCAAGCTCGGTACCGTTGTCCACGCCATTGACCGGTGTTTCATTCGTCGATTCCAGGCAAGGTTGGGCGGTTGGTCACTGGGGGGCAATTCTGGCCAGCAACGACGGCGGTGACTCCTGGCAGATCCAACGACTGTCCAGCAATGAGGATCGGCCACTGTTCGCTGTGCATTTTTTCAACGCCAAACAAGGTGTCGCCGTTGGCCTTTGGTCACTGGTGTTGACGACCGATGACGGCGGAAAAACCTGGGATGAGCAGAAGCTTGAAGCCCCACCGGGATCTAGCCGTGCCGATCTGAACTTGATGGGGCTTTTCGTCGACGCTCGCGGCAGCGTGTATGCCGCTGCCGAACGAGGCCAGGTGTTGCGTTCCGATGACTTTGGGAAAAGCTGGAGCTATCTGGATACCGGCTATGAGGGCACGCTTTGGTCGGGAGCGGTGTTGGCCGATGGCACCCTGCTGGTCGGTGGCCAACGCGGCACACTGCTGCATGGCACCGTGGACGGACAGGTTTGGCAACGCGTGCCCCTGGAGAGCAAGAGCTCGATCACGGCCATCGCCGTTTCAGGAAAGCAGGTAGTCGTGGTCGGTCTGGATGGGCTGATGGTACGCAGCAGCGATGGTGGAGGGAGTTTCCAGGAGCAGAAGACGCCCGATGGCGTTTCGCTGACGGCTGCATTACTCAGCGGCAATGACTATCCCGTCCTGTTTTCTCGACGTGGTGTGGTGCCGGTACAAATCAAGTAAAGGCATCTCTCGAGACGTCGCAGGAACGGCAAGTTGTTGACTCTGTTCTTTGCCCCATAGCTGATTTTGATTCCTCCCTTTGAGGGACCTCGTCGGATCCGGCGTCCGGTCCCTTTTTTTTTGAAATCAGCCAATCATGAATTCGACTGTTTTTAAGGAGGACCCATGTTTTCCGGAAGAAAGCTCAAGCGCCTGGCTGAAGAGGTCAGCTCGCGAATATCGTCGCTGTTGAGTGGTCAGCCAGCTCCCCATTTCCAAGGGGGTTTGATCAACAAATATCCATGGTTGGCTGACAGCTTCGATGGGCTGGAGCAGCGGCTCAACCATCAGCAGCATAACAGTGCTGGTCAGAGACCAGATGACTCTGAAAGTGCCCTGGTCAGTGATCTGAAAAGCTCTCTGCAAGCCGCTCGGGATGAAATGCGCGAGCTTCAATGTGAGATCAAGGAGAGCAACCTGAAACTGTCCGATCTGAATGAGCAGTTGGTTTCATGCCGGGAAAAGGAACAGGTCTGGGAAGTGACCAAGAATGCGCTCACAGAGGTTTGCTGGGAGCTGTTTATTGTTGACGGAAATCCGGATCACCCTGAAAACCAGCTTCGCTGGTCGAAGCAGTTCCGCGAACTCGTGGGCTACTCGGAACAGGATTTCAAGGATGATTGGGAGGGGTATTTTTCAATCGTCCATCCGGATGATCTGAAGCACGTCATGAAGGTGGTGACGCAATACCTCAATGCTGCAGACCCTTCCTCAGGTTATACGGTCGAGTACCGAATGAGGCACAAATTCAAAGGCGAGATCTGGTACCGCGAAAGGGGACAGGGCGTGATGGATCGCAGTGGCAGGCTCCGCCGCATCATCGGGGCAGTACGTGATATCTCGGACGAAAAGCTTGCCCAAACGATACGCGCGCGGGAGTTGGCTGGCATACAGGCGACTTACGAACAGATTTCGCAGGTCGTGAACGTGATCAAGAGCATCACTGACCAGATCAACATGCTCGCCCTCAATGCAGCAATCGAAGCGGCACGAGCCGGTGATGCGGGGCGCGGATTTTCCGTAGTGGCCGATGAAGTCAAGAAGCTCGCGGGCAGAACTCGAGAAGCCACTCAGACGATTCAGGAAATGCTCTCTTCAAAGGCGCTTTAGCCATCTGAGAGGGTGTCCTGTCGGGGCACCCTGCATAGCGATTGATCTGCGCGCAAGTGTCCGTTGCTCCCACAACCTGCATCTCAGGCACCCGCTCGATGAGCAGGGCACCTCGTATTTTTGGCCCTTTTGTCAGGTAGTGCCTGCGCTGGGCCTTCCATCTCCCGGTTGAACGACTGGCGAACCATAAGGGCTCGCTTTCAGGGGACGTTTGCGCGCGGTTATTATTAACATAACAGTCGTTGCGTAAAATAAAACTCCTTGTTAAAGTCGACAAAACAACAAAAGGCCCCCAGGAGGTCGAACATGAAAGATTCCAAGGCTGGTTCCTGTCCAAACGACGGCTTGGCCGTTGCCAGAGGCTCTCTGGGCGAAACGCCAAAGGCCCCATCCACTATCGAACTCAACTGCCTGGGCGGTCGCCAGCCAATGACTTGCGTGCCGGTTCCGGCGAGGGTGCTCTGATGATTACGCTCAAATCCACCATGACGTTGCCGGCTGCCGGGTTGTCCGGTTTCGAGCCCCCCCTGAGTGAAGAAGAAGCAGCGATCCAGGCCTCGGTACACCGTTTTTCCAAGGAGGTGCTGCGGCCGCTGGGTCGTGAACTGGACCGGATGAAAGCCGAGGAGGTCATCGCTCCTGGCTCGCCTTATTACTCACTCTTCAGTGAGTTCGCCAAGCTGGGATTGGATCCCGCGCTGCTGGCGGAGTTACCGCCGGAAATGGCGGTGCGGATCGAATCCCTGATCGGTGAAGAGCTTGGCTGGGGTGATGCAGGTCTGGCGGTTTCTCTCGGCTGTGCCGGTTTCCCGCTACAAATGGCGGTCGCTGCCGGCAATGCTGAACTGGTGGAGCTTTGTCAGGGCCGAATCGGTTGCTGGATGGCCACCCAGCCTGATCGAGGGAGCGACAATCAACTCTTCGATATAGCGCGCGATTGGCCTGCGGGGCAGCAGGCTAACATCGGCAACCTGACCGCAAAGGTCGTCGGCGACGAGATCATCATCAATGGACAGAGCTCGGCCTGGGTGTCCAATGGCGCAGTGGCGCAGGTCGCCTTTGGCCTGATGTGCGCCGACTATGGTGACGGCTTTTTCGATAGCAACGGACTGCCCCATGGCATCGCCGTGGTCATCCCGCTGGACCTCAAGGGGGTTTCCAAGGGCAAGCCGCTGGACAAGATCGGGCAGCGTTCCTTGCCTCAGGGTGAGATCTATTTTGACAGTGTGCGGGTACCTCGGCGCTTTGCCATCGCCGAGCGGGATGCCTACTACGGCGCCGTCAGCTCGTCCTGGTCCTATGCCGGTACTCACATGAGCCAAGTCTTCACTGGCGTCGCTCGGGCAGCCTTCGAGTATGCGCTGCAATATTGCCATGAGCGTCGCCAGGGCGGTCGGATGTTGATTGACCACCAGATGACGCGCCTGCGTCTGGGCGAAATGCTGCGCCGCGTAGAGATCGCTCGCGCCGTGGCTCGTCGTTCGCTGAGCTTTGCTCGTCTGTCGCCGCAAACCCACCCTTACGCCACTGCCTCCGCCAAGGTCACGGTGACTGAAGAGGCGTTGGCCGTTGTCGAGGAAGCCTTCCGCCTGTTCGGGGGGAACGGGACCACGCGCGAATACCCGATCGAAAAGCTGTTGCGAGACACACAGGCCGCTTTGATCGAGGACGGGGAAAACCGTGTCCTGACCATGCGCCTGGGGTTGCTGGCCCAGCAGCTCTACGCCGAAGGCTGGGCCCAGGGCTGAGCCGACAAAACCCACCCTGTAAAAATCATCCAATAAGAAAGCGAGGAACACGAGATGGCCAAATATCCTGTCGTTGTCTATGGCGCCAGTGGTTACACCGGCATGCTGACCATGGACTGGCTGATCGACCAGAACATTCCTTTCACTGCTGTGGCGCGCAACGCCGGTCGTGCCCAGGAAATGATGGCGCAACGCGTCGTCGGCCTGGAGTCGGCCAAATATGAAATCATCGAGTGCCCGCACGAGGTCGAAGCGCTTGTAAAGGTGTTCAAGGGCGCGCGCGTGGTCTGCAACACCGTCGGCCCATTCGTCAATTTCGGCAAGGTGACGGTCGAGGCCGCGCTCAAGGCCGGCTGTCACTACCTGGACCCTGCCGGTGAGCAGGAGCACATTCGTGCACTGCGTGATGAGTTCGGCGAGTTGTTCCGCCAGGCCGGCCTGCTGCTGTCGCCTTCGCTCGCCTACATGTACACCTTCGCCGAGATCGCTGCCGAGCTGGCCCTGGAAACCCCCGGCGTGGACTCCCTGGAAACCGCGACCCTGACCCGTGGGCCGCGTGTCGGTGCCGCCGGTGTGACCGTAGGCTCCACCGCTACCATCTTCGAAGGCTTTCGCCATCAGGGCTCCTATCTGTGGGACAAGGCGCTGGTTCCGTATGCGCCCAACGCCAGCTTCAACATCGTTTGCCCCAATCTGATGGAGTCGGTGTTCTGCCTGCCCTGGGGCGGAACCTCGCTTCCAGTGTATTTCGAGCAGGATGCGCGCGTGCGCAGCTGCATGTCCTGCGTCGGCTTCTACGACAACCCTGTGATGAAGAGCGTCCACGCGCTGGGGCAGAAGTGGGAAGCCGAATACAAGCACCTGCCGAAGGAACAGCAGGATGAGGTGATCCAGAGTCTGGTGGATTCGACCACGCCGAGCATGCCACCTCGTGAGCGCAGCACCCTGCAGCGCACAGTGGACTTCGCGATCGGCCGCGGTCAACTGACGGCAGTCCGGGCGACCGTGCACGGCATCACCCCCTACATCGCCACCGGCGCCCTGCAAGCCGCGGCAGTGGCCAAGCTGCTGGACAACGACGTCGCCAAGGTGGGTTTCGCCTCGTCCTCGAAGGCCTTCGGTCACCGCTACATGCTCGGCTTCCTCGAGCAGCGCGGCCTGGCACGCGCCACCATTACCCAACTGTGAAGTGACGAAGATGGCGATTATTGATTTTTTCGATCGTGGCTGGCGGATCAATCCGCACGGCGTGGCATACATCCAGGACGGCAAGGTCACGACCTTTACTGAAGCGGGGGAACTGTCCTGCCGCATCGCCAACGCGCTCCTCGCGCAGGGGTTCGCGTCCGGAGTCAAGGGCGCGGTCTGGGCGGCCAACGATGTGACGGCCTGGCTCTGTACGCTGGGCCTGTGGCGCGCCAATCTGTGCTGGATTCCGGTGGGCGCGCGCAACGCGCCCGAGGAAAACCGTTACGTGCTGGACGCCTTCGACTGCGAGATCCTGTTCTTTCAGCGCGAGTTTACCGAGGTGATTGTTGCCCTGCGGCCGCAGCTGCCCAAGATACGCCGGTGGATCTGCATCGACGGCGAGGTGGAAGGTGCCGAGTCTCTTCAGCACTTCGTCGCGCAGCAGCCGGCAACCGACCCGCAGGTGGACGTTGATCCGGAAGACGTAATCTGGGTTGGTCCCACGGGCGGTACGACGGGCTTGCCCAAGGGCGTCATGAACACGCATCGCAGCGTGCAGACCAGCTTTGCGCACTTCATGATCAATACCCCTTATCCGGCCAACGCCAGGCCGGTGAATCTGGCGGCGGCGCCGATGACCCACACCGCCGGCATGCTGTCCATGCCCTGCACGGCCAGGGGCGGCACGGTTGTCGTGATCACCAAGCCGGAACCGCAACAGCTGCTCGCGGCAATCGCGCAGTACAAGGTGACGGAATTCTTCCTGCCGCCGACCGTCATCTATCGGCTGCTCGACATTCCCGATCTGAACAAGAAGGTCGACTTCTCGTCACTACGCTACTTCCTCTACGGTGCGGCGCCGATGTCGGTCGAGAAGCTGCGCCAGGCGATCGAGGTCTTCGGGCCAGTCATGATGGAAGGCTATGGGCAGACCGAAGCACCAGGCGCCATCGCGCATCTGACGCCGGGCGAGCACTTTGTAGATGGACATGTTGCGGGTGATGAGCGGCTGTCCTCCGTCGGCCGACCCAATCCTCTGGTTCGCGTCGAGATCATGAACGACGACAACGTGATTCTGCCGCAGGGAGAAACCGGTGAGATCTGCGTACGCGGCGATCTCATCATGAAGGGCTATTACAAGGACCCGCAGAAGACCGCCGAAGCCATCATCGATGGCTGGCTGCATACCGGCGATATCGGTCATCTCGACGCCGATGGCTATCTGCATATCACCGACCGCAAGAAGGACATGATCATTTCGGGTGGCTTCAACGTCTATCCGAGCGAGGTCGAGCAGGTGATCTGGGGGCATCCCGCTGTGCGCGACTGTGCAGTGATCGGTGTGCCGGACGAGACGTGGGGCGAGGCGGTCAAGGCCGTCATCGAGTTGAACGAGGGTCAAACCATCGACGCGCAAGCGCTGATTGCCCTGTGCAAGGAACAGTTGGGCTCGGTGAAGGCACCCAAGACGGTGGACATAGTGCTGTCCCTCCCGCGCAGCCCGGTCGGCAAGGTGCTGAAGAAAGACCTGCGTGCCCGTTATTGGCAAGACGCCAAACGGCAAATCTGAAGTCCAGGAGTCCTCTGATGGAACCAATCTATATTGCCGGCATCGCCATGACCGAGTTCGGGCGCCATCCGGATCGCAGCCTCCAGGACATGGCCCTGGAGGCACTCAATGGTGCGCTGGCGGATGCCCGCGCCCAGCGCTCCGATATCGGTGCCGTCTTCTACGCCGGCATTACCAACGGCCAATTGCAGGGGCAGCTGTCGATCCCCGGGCAGGTGGTGTGCAGCAAGATCGGCATTGAAGGGGTGCCGATCTACAACGTCGAAAACGCTTGCGCCTCGGGCAGTACCGCCGTTCATCTGGCGGTGCAGAGCCTGCGCGCCGGCGCCACCGACGTGGCGCTGGCCCTGGGCGCCGAGAAGATGGTCGTACCCGACAAGATGAAAACCCTTTCCCTGTTCGAGGCTGGCTGGGACGTCTCCACCGCCGAGGAGAACTACGCGACGCTAGTGAGGATGGGGGAGGGCATCGTCCTTCCGGCGGGCTCCGAGTCCGATCGGCCGTACAGCAAGTTCATGGCCATCTACGCGGCCATGTGCCGTTGGCACATGAAGACCTACGGCACCACCCAGCGCCAGATCGCCGCGGTGTGCGCCAAGAACCACAATCACTCGGTGCACAACCCCTATTCGCAGTTTCGCAAGCCCTTCACCATCGAAGAGGTGCTGGCCGCGCCACCCATCACCTATCCGATCACCCTGCCGATGTGCGCACCGATGACCGACGGCGCTGCGGCCGCGATCATTTGCACCGAGGCGGGCCTGAAGCGCATAGGTGCCGACCCCAAACGTTGCGTGCGGATCGCCGCCAGCGTGATTCGCAGTTTCACCCTGCGCGACCTGGCCGAACCTGAGAAGCATGTCAGTCACCTGGCCGCGCTTCAGGCCTACGAGATCGCCGGGCTGGGTCCGCAGGACATGCAGGTCGCCGAGGTCCATGACGCCTCCGCGATGGGCGAGATCATTCAATCGGAAAATCTCGGCCTGGCGCCCCTGGGGCAAGGCGGGATCTGTGCCGAGCGCGGTGATTTCACCGTGGGCGGTCGGATACCGATCAATCCCTCTGGCGGCCTGGAATCCAAAGGTCACCCGCTCGGCGCAACGGGCATTGGCCAGTTGTTCGAGCTGACCACCCAACTGCGGGGCGAGGCAGGGGCTCGTCAGGTCCAGGGCGCACGCCATGCGATCCAGGAAAACGGAGGGGGACTGATCGGCATCGAGGAAGGCGCTGTGGCTGTCCATATTCTGAGTCGTTAGGAGAACTCGCCATGTCTACCCACCATCGCAACGAAAACCAAATAACCCTTACCGATCCGGGGCAGTTTCGACGCTTCGGTGGGTGGATGGATAAGCCGGACGATCTGCAACCGCAGCTACAGGGCGATGTCAGCGCCGACGTGATAGTGGTCGGTGCCGGCTTCGCTGGCCTGTCCACCGCATTAGAGCTGACGGCTCGCGGGGCCAAAGTCATCGTCCTCGAGCAAGAATTTGCCGGCTTTGGCGCCAGTGGGCGCAATGCGGGCTACCTTGCCGGCAGCATGGGGCTTGAGTTCGAATTGTTCGTCAGTCGAGTGGGGCGCGAGCGGGCGAAGCAGATCGTCCGTTTCTACGATGCAGGCGTCCCCTATGTGGAAAAGCGGTTGATCGAGCTGGGCATCGACTGCGACTACAACCCTTCCGGGCTCATCCGCGCCGCCGTTCATCCCTCGCAGGAAAAGCGACTGCGCAAGAGCATGGAAGTTGGGCTTGATCTGGGTTCGGTCACGCGCTTCGTGGATCAGGCCGAGATGCGTGCACGCGGGATTCCGCCAGCCTTCCTGTTCGGTTGCACCCAGCACGGCGGCACGCTGGATCCGGGCAAATACGTACTGGGGCTGCGCCGTGCAGCGATTCAGGCGGGCGTGAAGCTGTACGAGCAAACTCCGCTGCTGTCCTATAGCGAGGGGCGAACCATCACCTGCAAGACCTCGCACGGTAGCGCGAGTGCGCCAATCATGGTGCTGGCCACCAACGCCTTTACCCCACAACTGGGCCTGCTGCGCAATAAGATCGCGCCGTTTCGGGTTTCTGCGATCGAAACCCGGCCGCTGTCGGCGACGCAGTTGTCATCGCTCGGCTGGCGAGGGCGCGAAGGCATTGTGACGCCGCATATAACCATGGAGAGTCACCGCCTGACTGCACGTAACACGCTGGTGCTGACCACCAAGCAGCTCAGTTACGTCTATGGCTCGAAGACGCCCAACGTGCCGGACGCCAGCGCCTATCGCGCATTGGGGCAGGCGCTGCACGAGCGCTTCCCGACCCTGCGCGGCCTTGGCATCCAATCTTGCTGGAGCGGTTACGTCAGCATGGCGTACGACGCTCTGCCGGTGGTGGGCGCAACCGGGGCACAGCAAAACATCCTCTACACGGCTGGGTGTGCGGGACACGGTGTTGCTACCCAATCGCTCATGGGGCTGCTACTCGCCGAGCGAATCGGTGGTGTCGAGAATCCGCTGATGGAGGCGTTGCACCACAAGACGCCTTCAATGCTTCCCGAACCCCTGCAGTGGTGCGCCATGAATGTTGGCCTTGTGGCGGCGAAAGCTCTTGATGAGTGGACGAACTGGAGAGCCCTGCAGCGGCGCAGCTGATTATCGTTGTTCTGATATTTCCCATGTGACTGATCATGTTCGCTTCGCCAATGTTGCGCAGCGAAATACCTGTTGGTCAGTGATCTCGATTAACCGCTGCGTGAGGCATTAGCCATGGCCAAGAGGCCTGACTCCGATACCGGACTCGATTCAAAACGTAGACAATTTCTGAAACTCGCCGGTGCCTCCGTGGCCGTAGGAGGTTTCGGCCTGAACGTGGGGCTGGCGCATGCCGGTGCAGCCACTGGCGAGGCGGGCGATGTTCTGGATGTCGCCATCATAGGCGCTGGCCTGGCTGGATTGACTGCCGCCCGGGACCTGCAGCTGGCCGGCAGCCAGTCCTTCGTGGTCCTCGAGGCACGGGACCGCGTGGGAGGTCGAACCCTCAATTTCGACATGGGCAACGGCCATGTTTCCGAGGTCGGTGGCCAGTGGATCGGGCCGGGCCAGACCGCTGTCGAGGATCTCGCGCGGCAGCTGGAGGTGGGAACCTTCCCGAGCTTCTACGAAGGCAGCACGGTCATTCTCGGCGGCGACGGCCGCCTTGAGGTCGATCTCAAGGGAACCTTCGGCACTGATATGACCGTCGCTGGAAAGCTCAGCGAGCTTTCGCGCGATGTGCCCTCGGGGGCGCCCTGGAATTCGCCGAAGGCAGCGGAGCTGGACAAGCTTTCGGTTGGCGATTGGCTGGCCCGGCAAAACATCAAACCCGAGGATCAGCCAGGCTGGGATGCCAGCATGACGCTGAGCGGTGGGGTAACCCCGGCCAAAATGGGGCTCTTGCATTTCCTGTCCATGATCAACTCAGCCAGCTGTGATTACGAAAAGCTCGACTCGATCAAGGACAGCGCCCAGGGTACTCGGTTTGTCGGCGGCTCGCAGATTCTCAGCACCACAATGGCCGGGCAACTGGGGGACAAGGTGCGCTTGCAGTGCCCGGTCCGCAGGATTGCCGACTGGGATCGCGAGGTCGTCACGCTACACACGGACCAGGGGCTGGTGCGTGCGCGCAAGGTTATCGTGGCCATCCATCCAGCCCTCTGCAACCAGGTGCAGTTCGATCCGCCCCTGCCGCCAGCGCGTGCCGCTCTGCAGCGTGCCTGGCCAGCGCACTCCCCGGCGCGCAAGACGGCCATGGTGTACCCCCGGCCGTTCTGGCGCGACAAGGGCCTGAATGGGCACATCATCATGCTCAACGGTCCCATTATCTGGGCCTGGGATAACTCACCACCCAATGGGGATGTGGGCGTCATCAACGCCTTCATATCCAACGCCAATCTGCCCTCGGACCCTGCAACGGCGAAGCACATCCTGACGGAACTCTACGCGCGCGCCTGGGGAGACAAAGCGCTGCAGCCCGTGGCCTATCACGATCAGGATTGGGGGCGTGACGATCCTTGGTCGATCACCTGCATTTCGGCCATACCTCCGGGATTCTGGACCACCCATGGTGAGGCGCTGCGGCCAGCCTGCGGCAATCTGATCTGGTCCGGTACCGAGACCGCCGAAATCTGGGCCGGCTACATGGATGGCGCTGTGCGCTCGGGCCACCAGAGTGCCCTGCAGGCCCTCAACGCCCTGCGCCGGGCATAGGAGGTGAATATGAAGAAGTGGATTTTGCTGGGATTTGTTACGGTCGTTGCGGGCCTGCTGGCTGTTTACGGCCGGGACCTGCTCGATCTCTATCGCCTGCTGACTCACATCAGCACGTCCAGCGAGGCGCGGCAGGCTGATGGTGGGCCGTGGCCACGCCTGACCGATGCGTGTGTCGGTTGTCATGGGGCCCAGGGCAACTCGCTGCATCAGGGCTACCCGAGTCTCGCGGGCCAGCCGGCTCCCTACCTGGCGGCTCAGCTGCGCCACTTCGCCAGCGGCGAGCGAGCCAACCCGAACATGGGCCCGCTGGCATTGAGCCTGAGTGAGGCTGACATTCAGCTCCTGTCGGAGTACTTCGCCAAGCACCCTGCTGCTCAAAACGGGTCGTTCAAGCCTGATCCCGCTCTGCAGGAGAAGGGCAAGAAGCTGGTGGCGAGCGGGGGCTGCGCCGCTTGTCATGGTGAAGGTCTGATGGGGCACGACCAATTCCCGCGGTTGGCCGGGCAGGGGCATGACTACCTGCTGGCGCAGCTGAATGCTTTTGCGCTGGGTCACCGCAAGGATCCGTCAGGCGCGATGACCGCCATTGTCACGACGTTGTCCGCGGATGATCGCAAAGCACTTGCCCATTATCTCGCGGCACTCGCTCCTGTGGCGAAGTGATGTATTGAGTCCAGTATTTGATAGAGGCTATTACTATGGAAATCAGGGATACCTTTGCGTTGCTTGCTTGCGCTCTGTTGATTCTTTGCGGAGTGACTTACGGGATCAAGTTTCTTAAAAAACAGAATTATCTGCTCGGTTTCGAGTGGCTGATCGTTGCCTTCTCCGGGTCGAATCTTCTGATATACCTCCTCACTGAGTGGAAGTTTAACTACAGCATCTCATTCTTTCTCGATGCCTTTTCCCGCGGGTTCGGTATACCGATTGTTGCCACTCTTGGCCTGATGGCGGTCACTCATAATTACAAACCATCGGTTTCCAAGGATGTCGTGATATTCGCGGCTTCATTCGCTGCCACCTTCGTGCTCGTCCTGGCTGACTTCGTTCGCGAACCGCTCCCGTACTTCTATGTGATCATGTGGTCGGGCTACACGATTTATCTCGCGTATTTCACCTGGCAACTGGTTTGTGCCCGAGAGAACCTGCACGCCCTGGCCACGGCGGTGGGTGCTGCGGTCGCCCTGGTCGTGGCTCTCGTCTATGACCTCTTCCCGATCCCGGGTGACGACACCAAAATGGTATTCATGACCTTTGCCTTGACCACTTGGTCTTACACCATGGTCCAACTGTATTACGCCTATGGCGCGCTGGGGCGCGCGATGGGAGGTTCGTCTCGATTGCTTGTGCAGGTCCGCTGACCGATTTGCGAGTTGCATAGAGTAAGCCGCCATGTTCTGGCGGCTTACTCGTTTCGGCGCAATGTCCGAGTTGGCAGCAATGATCCGGGGGAGTTCTGTCTCTCGAACGGGAATGTGGGGCAGGTGAGCGTCCATGCCCACCTCCACGAATAACCGATTACCTGGTTACCGGATTCGAGGTTGGTGTCTGGTTGGCCAGGAAGTGGGCCGTGGCCCTGATCTCCTCCTCCGAGAGTGTGCGGGTCATGGCGTTCATGGCCTGGCTGGGGTCCTTGCGTTGCCCCTGCTTGAAGGCGGTGAGCTGGTCTATCAAGTAGTGTTCGCCCTGGCCCGCAATGCGGGGAGCCAGCGGGCTCCCCGACAGACTTTCGCCATGGCAGGCGGCGCATCCCCTGGTCGCGACTGTGGCTTGTCCGCGTTGTTCCAGCGTTTCATCGCGGCTGGGGGCCTCTGTCCCTCCCGGCTGCTGACGCGCGAAATAGTCCGCCAGGGACTTGATTTGATCTGTAGTCAGATTTGCCGCGAGCGGGCTCATTTGCGGGCTGTGTCGACGCCCTTCGGCGAAGGCGTGCAACTGGGCTTCGATGTATGGCGCGGGTAGACCGGCCAGGGAAGCGTACTGCGCGTCCCGGGGCTGGCCATTGGCGCCGTGGCAAAGTGCGCAGGAATCCTGAATCTGTGGCCAGGCGCCGCCATTGGCCTCGTAGTTGGCATAATGCTGGTCGAGGGCGTCCATGAAGCGATAGCCCGCCACCATCTCCGGGCCATATATCACGCTCGATACCGCCAGGGCCGCCACAGTTACGACCGCCCCCATCACAAATGCTCGCTTCATTACACGTTCCTCTGACGTTGAACCAACGCCTGGAGCGCCTCGAGTGCTGCGCGGTGGCCGGCACGGATAGCACCATCCATCGAACTGGCCCAGAGATCGGCCGTTTCAGTGCCGGACCAGATCAGGCGGCCGACCGACGGTTTCAGGTACTGACCCCATTTGGTCAGAAAACCGGGTGGTATCGACGCGACGCAGGTAAGGGTCCAGGGATCGACCTTGCCCCAGTCGTGGTCGTGGAACTGGATGGGGTGCAGCGCTTCGTCGCCCATTGCTTGTGCATAGATCTCTGACAGGGCGCTTTGGGCGGCGTTGGCATCGTGGGGCAATTGGCCGCTTCTGACGAAGGCGCTGAGGACACCGACGCTGCCATCCGGGGGCGAGTTGTCATAGGACAGGATCAGCGGTCCGTCGGCTTGCGTGATCTGGCCGTTCAGGCCCTTGTCCCGCCAGAACGGACGCTCGTAGACATGCACGGTCTTGCGCATGGGGGCATGGGACGGCCAGCGGCGCTGTAACTGCGCCCGCCCGTCGGGGAGGGGCGGATCGAAGCTGATCTGGTTGCACAAGGCCGGGTGCAGCGCAGCAATGACCTGTCGGGCGCGAATGACGCCCTGGTCGGTATGCAGTTCGACCACATCTTGGTCCCAGCTGACGATCTTGCGCACCGGGCAGGACAATTTGACCTTGTCACCCAGTGCCTCTGCCATCTTGAGACTGAGGATCTGTGAGCCGCCGACGAAGCGAGTTTCCTGGGCGCCGCCCTTGAACCCCTCGAGTTTTTCCATGCGGCAATCGGCGGAATTGATGAGGGACAGGTAGTGCAACAGCGCCAGGACTGAGGGAGGGGTACCCGTTGTCAGGCCGATGGAGGTATCGAAGCCGAGCTTGCTCTCATTGCTGACTCCCTGCTGCGCAAGCCACTCGCCGACCGACAGTTTGTCCAGGGCGGCCGCATCCGTCGCGGTCCATGGCTCCTTGCTGGGCACTCCCCGTGCCAGTTCATTCAGCTTCTCGACTATCGAGGCATTGGAGTTCGGGCCTTTGGTCAGGTCCTGCTCGAACTTGGCGTCTCCCACCAGGTAGACGTTTTTGCCCTGGTACCAGGTCGGGAAGGTGTCGATCTCGAGTTCACGGGCCAGGTCGAAGATGGCCGTCTGGCCGGGACCGATCCACTCGCCACCGGCTTCCGACACAACGCCTTTGCCCAGGTCGTGGTTGTAGGTGCGCCCACCGACACGGTCCCGGGCCTCGAGTACGACGAAGGACTCGCAGCCAGCGCGGCGCAGGTCCCGCGCCGAAGTCAGGCCGGCCAGTCCTGCCCCGATGATGGCTACGTCAAGGATGTCGTCCTGGCCAGCATGTAGCACCTGAGCCGTGGCCCGCCCGCTCAGTGCGATCCCTCCGATCAAGGTGGCGCTTCCAATCGCCTGAAGCAGCAAGCGTCGCTGGCGCGCTGGCAGCGACAATTCATCGTTATCTGAATCCATCTTCGCCTCTGTCATATTTATAGTGTATTTTTACATAACAATTGTTATGTAAAAATACAGCACATTTGAAACCGTGCAAAGCAGAACAGGAGGGCGTTTTGGTTTTGAGGGGGGAGGAGGACGCAGGCCCCGGCGCCTGTGAGATGGGCCGCGGCATGATAAGGGCAGGTGTCCTGCTGGATAGGGCGGTCAGAACAAGGCAACCGGTGCCATGTAATGGCCATTGCAAGAAAGCGCGATGCGCAGCCCCGACCTGATGATCCTGGAGAAGCGCGCGGCCCGTGGAAGCAATCTCAGCTGCGCGCGTTAACTGCTTTACTTGGCGACTGCCTTTCTCTTGGAAGATGGTTTTTGCGGTTGGGGTGGAGTGATCAAGGTCATGAGGGCATCGAGAAGGGATTGACCTCGGCTCGAACCGAACCGTTCAGGTTCGATCGGCAACATCATCATCCATCCATCGCTGATCGCGCTGAGCTGATCGGCGAGCAACTCAGCGGGGATATCGTCGCGGATTATGCCTTGGCTTTGCCCTCTCTCCAGTACCGATGTAAACACCTGGCGGAACCTTGCATATCGTTGCTTGATGACGCCGGCGAAAGCCGGTTCGTGCCTTGCGTAGCCAAGCAATTGGAGCCATGCGAGCCATGCGTCCGGCTCGTCGGTGTTCGTCCAGTCGAGCCATTGTTCGATGAGAGCCTTGATATCGATCCGCTCCTGGTTGTTCTCCAGCAAAGTATCGATCTGGTCGAACAGGCTTTGTGCGACAGCGGTGATCATCTCCTCCTTGTTTGCGAAGTAGTAGGTCACCGCTCCCGTCGTGCACCCGGCGTGCTGCGCCACTTTGCGCATCGAAGCTCCGGCATAGCCCTCGCGTGCGATCACCGCGATCGCCGCCGCCAGCAACTCGGCCCGTTTCGCCTTGTGGTCGCCTACGGGCCGACCCCGGCGGGAGACCGGTTCGGATTCGCTATCACTCGCTTGAGAGCTGTTGTTCATGGGAGGCTGGGGTCGTGAATCAGGCATAGGAAATGGGTAATTTTCGCTGGCTCAATTGATCGGAGTAACAGTTGCAATGAAAAAGCTGCAACTTGCTATTAGCGGCTCAGCATATGGAATTTATTTGAAGAAAGCACCCATGCAAGACTCGATACCGGGGCTCTCCCGAAGGGCGCATCAGCGGCCTTCGGGCAGCCGTGCGATACATCAGTCGTCCGCGCGGAAGATCACCGGAGCGATATTGGTGAAATTCGCCACGTCGCCGAGAACCTCAGCCGTCCTGGGGGAGGTGAGCGCGGCATCGATTCCGGCCTGATTGTTGAAGCGCAGAATCACCAGGCCGGCCAAGGGCTGCGGACCGACGGCCGGAAACAGGATCTCGGCCGATTGCAGTCCAAACTCACCCCATGCGGAGCGCGCAAGCGGGATGTGGGTGGAAAGGTAGTACTCCCGGTCGAATTTCGCATCTTCGGTTAAGGGGTAGCTCACGATAAGGGTAGCCATGGGTAGTCCTTGCTCTTGTTGTGATGGGGTAGAGAGGGCGTGAGACGCGCCTCGGCAACCTGAGGCGCGGTGTCTTTGTGAAATCAGCTTTCGCCGCAACCCACGACCGCAACGGCGCGAATTTCCACGCGAAGCCCGGGAAGGGCCAGTTGCGAGATGCCGATGGCGGTCCATGACGGATACCGGTCGGGGAAGTACTGGTGCTTGACCTGGATGAATGCGTGCGTATCAGCTTGAAGCTCAGTATGAAATGTCATCAGCTCGACAACATCCGCCAGGGTCGCGCCCGCCGCCTCAAGGGCGATTTTCAAGCCTTGGAAGGCTAGGTGCGCCTGCTCTTCGATACCGTTGCCCGGTGTCATTGTGGCGTCGATTCCGACCTGGCCGGAAACCCAGATCATGTCCCCGACACGCGTCGCTTGCGGAAAGTGATAGTTATCGTAGAACACTTGGGATTGGGGAGGGGTGATGGTTTGCCGTTTCAGGATCTGCGTACTCATTGCTTGGTCTCCGATCATACGAGTTGGCGGAAGGTGGGGTGACGGAAGGGTTCTCCCGGCTTCAAGGTCATCAATTCTTCGGTGAAGAGAACGCCTTCCTTCGGATAACCAGCATCGCTGTGCTCCGGCAGGGGGTTGAAGGTTGCATCGTCACCAAAGAAGCGGAAAACAAAGGTGTGGCGATCCGGGAAGGCTTCGTCGACCGGCGCGCCGCCGTGTAGCGAGCCGGGATGGAGCACGACCACATCCCCGGGCTCCGTTGCCCACGACAGAATTTCGTACGCATCGGGCGCCTGTTCGCGCTCAGCCTCGATATCGGGAAGGCGAGGCAGCATGCCGCCTCCATGCAAGGGTTGGGTTGGGTCGTTCGGGTCGAGGAAGGTGGTGCCATCAAAACGCGTTCCGCGGTGTGAGCCCCGAATGATCTCCAATGCATTCTGCTTGGGAACGGATTCGAAACTGATCCATGCATTGCCCCAATGCATGCCGGCCCAGGGCAAATAAGAGGTGTCCTGATGCCAGAGTGTGCGCGAACCGCGTCCGCCGGCCTTGAGGAACACTTCCTCGGCGAAATACCAGACATTTTCGGAACCCCAGAGGTGTGCGAATAACTGGCCAAAGGGGAGGGAAGAGACCAACTCCTCCAGGCGCTCCTTGGCGAGCGGATTAGCGTTGTCGACGTGCGACTGCTGCAAGGTCCCATCGAACATTCGAAACGCGTTGGGGCCGTGGTTCTCGACTGCCCAGTCATAGGCAGTCCGACACTGAGCTAGTTGCTCCTCGCTCAGAAGTCCTTTGATCAGGACTGCTCCGTCTTCCTGGAATGCCTTGCGCAGAGAGTCTTGCATAGCGGCTTTCTCCTACGAGATTTCACTAAAGTGAGATTGATCGTAGCAGCCAGATTTATTTTACGCAACGATCGTTACGTAAAACCAGCATAACGCCGAAGATACCAACTCTCTGGCCGTGGTGGCGTCGGATGTGGCAGCTTTTTCCCTCCAAAAGGCGGCCAGCCGCTGCCGAATCAATTAGGCCACTTGAACTATCGGCGAGGGTATATGCGTGGCGCAAAGGGGAGCACTAGAAGACGTAATAGACGTAAACCTCCCTTGCCGCTGGAGAAGAGTTTCTAGGCGCCGTCGCAGCCTATCACCGGCATTGCCAATATCGAGGGGGCGGACAGGCTTGCCCGCATTAAAATCTAATGAGTTCTTTTTTGTTTTCTAACAACCGTCGAAGTAGAGCCTTCGAGGTTGAATGGACGAGTAGTCGTCAAACGAGCTCAATAACATGGAGTTTCCCACAATGTCGTCGATGCACGACTGGCCGATCAGGGTCGAGTGTTGCCTGCCGCTATCGTCGGCTATTGGCCGATTCTGTTGAAAAGTCGACCATGGTTTGTGCAGTAGAAAAGTATGCGTCCGAAATTGAAATCTTTACTTTCGGCAGAGGCTTCCGGGCTCGGATTTCACGTAGCAGTGTGCAAAAAAGGCGTCTTCACCAGTCAAAGATCAGGGAGTTTGGGCAGACCGACTGTTTTCAACAGAATCGGCCAGAAGCAGCCACTCCCGTGTAGTTGCACGCTTATCTGACCGGCGATTCTGTTGCTCAGTTTTTTTATCGGAGGTCCCGGGTTCAATCGGATCCGTTATGTAGAACAAGCAGGCAGGTATGCAGGGTGAGGTTCAATCTGCCTGTACCGATCAACCATGATTTTCAGAAATGGATTTCAGCGGTCTTGAGGCCCAAGTCCCGAAGCTCGGCGATCAGGTCATCCAGATGCCCGAAAGACTCGACTTCCTCGTTGTCATCAACCAGGAAATAACTTCTCCCGGCGTCCTTCTTGAAGAACACGATCCACTCCTTGGGGTTGGTCGGATTCGCGATCACATGGGTGTCAAAGGTCACGCCTTCGGCGTGTTTGCTTCTCACAGCTTTACGATTCATGTCAGTCACCACGCTACACGCGCTTTCAAGATTCTCTATTTGCAGTGCATGCCCGCCCAGCTCCATCTGAACTTTCACTATAGACATCTCCAACCGCACGAAGCGGTGGATCAAGGGCATTTCAATTATCACAGTATGTTAATATTATGCACATGCATCCACTGAGGAGCTAGCCATGATTGCGATAGGTGAGGCATGGAAGGCGGGGTTGTTGAGGCGAGAGCATTGGCTGCGCAATGTGGTGTCTGGCGTGATCGTCGGGGTCGTGGCGCTCCCCCTTGCAATGGCGTTTGCCATTGCATCCGGGGTCAAACCTGAGCAAGGCGTCTACACCGCAATCATCGGTGGCCTGCTGGTTTCACTCTTTGGCGGAAGCCGCCTGCAGATTGCCGGGCCGACAGGTGCGTTCATCGTGATTTTGGCGGGGGTCACCGCCAAGCACGGTGTTGACGGTTTGCAAATCGCCACGATGATGGCGGGGGCCATGCTGTTATTGCTGGGGATGGCCCGCCTCGGTGCAATCATCAAGTTTATCCCTGACCCGGTGATAGTCGGATTCACTGCGGGCATCGGCGTGATCATCTGGGTCGGACAGTGGAAAGACTTTTTCGGTTTACCGAAGATCAGTGGAGAGCATTTCCATGAAAAGCTCTGGCATTTGCTCCAGGCGCTCCCGGATCTTCACATGGCCACAAGCCTGCTGGCGGTACTTAGTCTTTTCCTGGTCATCACCGCGTCCAAAGTCCCCGGACTCAAACGGCTACCTGGCCCATTAGTCGCAATGGCGGTCGCTACAGCGATACAGTCAACCTTTCATTTCGAGGGGGTAGCCACGATCGGCAGCGCATTTGGGGGAATACCTCAAGGCCTTCCAGCGTTTAGCCTGCCTGAAATCACGTTGTCTCGCGTCATCGACTTGATTGGTCCGGCGTTCACTATTGCCATGCTTGGAGCAATCGAATCACTGCTGTCCGCAATGGTGGCCGATGGCATGGCAGGCACCAAGCACGACTCCAATCAGGAACTGATCGGTCAGGGAGTGGCTAATCTGGTCACGCCATTGTTTGGCGGTTTCGCAGCGACCGGAGCCATTGCCCGTACTGCAACCAATATCCGTAACGGCGGCACGAGCCCGCTGGCCGGCATTACGCACGCGGTCACGTTGGTGCTTATTATTCTGTTTCTGGCACCTCTGGCCTCAAACATTCCACTGTGCTCCCTGGCCGCCATTCTTTTCGTGGTCGCGTACAACATGAGCGAGTTGAAGCACTTCAAGCGCATGGTCCAACGGGCTCCACGCGCAGACGTCGCTATCCTGCTCATCACCTTCAGCCTCACCGTGTTCAGCGACCTGGTGATCGCCGTGAATATCGGCGTCATTCTTGCGATGCTGCACTTCCTGCGCCGCATGGCCTCATCTGTGGAGGTGCAACAGGTCGTCGAGCACGAGCTTGAAGAAGAGCTGAGGACCAATGGGCACACTCGTCTGCCGCCAGGGACATTGATTTATACGATTGAAGGGCCATTGTTCTTTGGCGCGGCAGAGACCTTCGAGCGTGTCTTGGCACAGACCCATACCGATCCACGCCTGCTGATCATTCGCTTGAAGCGTGTACCGTTCATGGATATCACTGGCTTGCAGGTGCTGGAGGAGGTCATTCAGCAACTGCACAATCGCAACATCGTGGTGAAACTCTGTGAAGCGAACGCGAAGGTGCTCCACAAGCTCGATAGGGTGGGTATCTTGCAGGAAATCGGCACGGAGCATTACCACGCCGACTTCAACACCGCGCTGGCTAACGCGGTCAGTATTGCAGAGGGTCCGTCGACCCTCTAAAGGCTTACCGCCCGTGTCAGGTCATGACTTGGTGCTGGCGGCATGCTTGCTCTTGGTCGAATAGCTGGCACCGTGGGTGTCCAGGTAGTCACGAATCAGTTGGCGGACAACCTGTGAAGACGTCAGGTCTTGTGCCGCACAGAGTTCCTCGAAAGCTTTTTTCTTGACGGGATCAATGAGCACAGTGAGGCGCGCAGTCTTGCTTTCCATGGGGGTATTCAATCGCTCAAGTCGCTAGATGTTAATCAAATTGTAATTGTCTTGTCCGGTGCTGTCACTGTACTGCTCGTTACTTGGACTTTACCCACAAGAAAAGATTTGGCTCCCATGGTGTCTGCGTTTTTACACAGCCTGGGCCGATTGCTGCCGTTGGCGAACAACAGACCTCCAGCGAATGCTCATCCAAAGTTCTCAGCAGGCCTGCGCCTGGTCCGCTCTCCCGTGAATGCGGGAGGGCGGACCAGGCGCAGGCCCGATACCAACTGGCGATCAATAATCCCAGAAGGCCGCAATCCAGCGGAAAGCGGCACCGTCGACGGCCACTCGGCCGACCGATGGGAAGGGCAGGTGAGTGGCGACGAACAACTCGCCGCTCGCCGCCGCCTCCTGTAGCAGGCGGACTCGAACGCGAACCGATTCCTCGGGATCGTGCTCGAAGCCGTTGTGCCAGTCGGGATGGTCGAAGGCCACCGGGAACAGGGCGTCACCGGCGAAGGTCAGGCGCTCGCCGCCGGAGGTAACGTAGACCACGCAGTGCCCGGGAGTGTGACCGCCGGTGAGTTTGGCGACTACGCCCGGTGCCACTTCATGCTCATCCTCGAAGATGTGCAGCTTGCTGTGGTACTGCTCCATGAACTGATTGGCGGTTCTGCGCAGGACGTCCGGCACCGGTTGCGGCATCGAGGTGTGGGAGAAATCGGGGGTTGTCCAGAAGTCGACTTCGGTGGCTGTGACGTGGATGCGCACGTCGGGACGCAGGCGGTTCTTCACCTCATCGACGAGCAGCCCGCCGATATGGTCCATGTGCATGTGGGTGATCACCACGTCAGTGATGGACGCGAGGTCGATACCGGCGGCTTCCAGTCGCTTGGGGAACTGCCCGGCTCGCGGAAAACCGGGGAACTGGCCGCCCAGCCCGGCGTCGACCAGAATGGTCTGCTCGCCGCTGCGTACCACCAGCACGTTCAGTGCCCAGTCGAACATGTCCGGCCCGAGGTACATGTCCTTGAACCAGGCCGCGCGGGCAGCCGGGTCGGCGTTGGTGGACATTGTTTCGGTCGGCAGCGGCAGCACTCCATCGCTGACCACCAGTACGTCAATCTCGCCGAGCCGCAGTGCGTAGCGCGAAGAAACCAGTTCCTCGGCATCCGCTTGCAGGTGGGGGAAGGATTTCATAGGCATGGTCATGGTCATTCTCCTATTGCTTGGGTCGAATACATCAGGCGAATGTCGCTCTCGCGACGGCAGAAACGGCGCGAAGCGGTCAGGCCACCGGGATCAGGGGGTCGGCTGCGGCCAGGGCGGTGCGCCGGTCGGCGGCCGGGGGGTAGATCCACAGGGTGTTGATCTGCGTCTTGAGTTCCTTGGCTTCCTCCTTCACCAGTTTCAGCTGACGATCCCAGCCTTCGGTGTACACCGCGCCCCAGGCACCCAGGTCCAGGCAGGTCACGTACTTGGGCTGGCGGTAGAGAGTCGCAGGTACGCCCAGCAGGTCGGCAGCAGCGTTGTTGCCGGCGTGGCGACCCAGGCTGATCGCGTGCTGGCAGGACATCGCGGCGAAATTGCCGATATCGTCGGTGGCCGCGTAGGCCACATCGCCTGCGGCGAACACATTGTCCTGGCCACGGACCTTCAGGTTGCCGTCAACGTGCAGACGGCCCTGGCCATCGCGCTCGCCAGTGAGCTGTTCGGTGAGGGGACTGGCGCGGAAACCGACGGTCCAGATCACCGTGTGGCTCTCGATGTGTCGGCCGTCGGCGAGGGTTACGCCGTTGGCGTCTACCGAAGCAACCGTTGCACCGGTGATCCACTCGATGCCCAGCTCCTCGGAGGCCTCGACGATGGAAGGACGAATGCCGTCGCCCATAGCGGCTGCAATGCGCTCACCGCGGTCGACGATAATCACTCGTACGTCCTGATCCGCACCCAGCACGGCGCGCAGGCGGGCTGGCATTTCGGTGGCGGTCTCTATGCCGGTGAAGCCGCCACCGGCGACCACTACCGTGTTGCGGGCGCGGCTCGCAGGTTGGTTGCCGAGCGACATCAGATGACGCTCCAGGCGTGCGGCGGACTCGATCTGGTCGACGTTGAAGGCGTGCTCGTTCAGGCCCGGCACCGGGGGGCGTGACAATTGGCTGCCGGAGGCCAGCACCAGCCTGTCGTAGGTCAGTTCGGCAGGACGGCCGGCCTCGTCACGATAGCCGACGTGGCCGGCTTGCTCGTCGATGCGTTCAGCGGTGCCTTTGACGAAGCGCACGTTCACCGCGTCGAGCAGGGCATCCAGCGGGGCGAACATGCTGTGCACATCGGGCTCGTAGAAGCGCGGGCGAATGCGCAGTTCGGCTTGCGGTGCCAGCAGAGTGATCTCCACATCCTGGCGGTCATGCATGTCCAGCAGGCGGGCAGCGCTCAAGGCACTCCACAGACCGCCGAACCCCGCGCCAATAACCAGAAGTTGCTGTTTCATGATGTGCTCCTGACTCGAATGAATGAAACTTGAAGGAGTGGCTTCAAGCTCGGCGTGACAATGAATGGCCGCCACGAAATACAAGCGGTGTTGTTCTGTTTCCAGTTGTCCGCTGTGGATTCATGCTATGGGAGCGAACGTCGAGGTGCACTTCTCCATCGGTGTGCGAGAACTATGCATCCGTTGAAGAAAGTTATACGAAGGTATCGGTCAGGAACTTGGCCGGGGAATTCAGTGCACTTGTTGCAGGGCGGCTTCGACACAATCCAGTAACTGTTCGGCCGCGAACGGCTTGGGCAGGCAAGCGATCACCCCGGGCATGCTCGACGTGATGCGCGGCTTCTCGCCCGGGTAGGCGGTGATGAAGATCACCGGGATGTGCAGGCCACGGGTGCGCAATGCCTCGTAGAGCTCCACGCCACACATGCCGGGCATCTGGATATCGGAGATCAGACAGTGGGCTTGTGCCGGACCGTCGGAGTCGAGGAACTCGCGGCCCCCGTCATAGGTGCGCGCCTGGTAGCCGGAGGCGCGTAGAAGGCCTTCCAGGGCGGTGCGAAGGGATTCGTCGTCATCGACAACTGCAATGACGGCCCTATTGCGGATTTCAGTCTGTTGGATCATTTGGGGCACTCGTGGCGGCGCCTGCCGTACTTGCAAGATACGCTGTCGCCCGAGTCGGAGAAGTATACCTAGGTATAAGTGAACAAAACCTAAGTGTAGAAATTCTGACTGGAAGTCTGCTGCTCATGATATTTGCTGCGGAAAGTTCGAGAGGAAAATACGCAAGTATAAGTTCGCGCGCCCGAGGGATGCTTTCATTGACCCCATGAACTAAAGACTCGCCCGCTTTGCCTGAATACGCTGGAAATACATCGCAGACCCCGACTGTTTATTCGGTTGCGACGAGGCGTTGTTCGAATCCGACTTTACCAGGTGGGTGGGAAAAATGAACAGAAACGATCTACGGCATGCCGACATCAATCTGTTGGTTGTCTTCGAAACCATGATGCGTGAACGCAACGTCACCCGGGCGGGCGAACGCCTGTTCTTGTGTCAGGCCACCGTCAGCAGCGCGCTTGGGCGGCTTCGGTCCATGTTCAATGATCCGCTGTTCATCCGCACCGGGCGGGTGATGGAGCCCACGGCCCGAGCGGAGGAAATCCACGCGCGACTGGCGCCTGCGCTCGAAGGTATTGCCCTTGCCCTGAGTTGCAGCCAGGCGTTCGATCCGCGCACCAGCGAAGCATCCTTCCATGTCGGGCTCTCCGACGATGTCGAGTACGCGCTGCTGCCAAGGTTGATGAAGCACCTGCGCATTGAGGCGCCCAACGTCACGCTGGTGGTGCATCGGGTGGATCAGTGGCAGCTGCCGCAGTTGCTGGTCAGCGGTGACATTTCCGTGGGCATCAGTCTGGCCCGGGATCTGCCGGCGAATTCCCGTTGCCGCAGTTTGCGACCCATGCAGTCGATGTTGCTGCGTGCCGACGCAGCGGCCGGACCGGTAACTCTGGACGAATTCTGCGAGCGCCCGCATGTGGTGGTCTCCACGCAGGGCAATGTGAGCGACAATGTCGACCGCATCCTGGCTCGCCATGGTCGCCGGCGCCGTGTGGTTCTGGCGGTCCCCCAATTCAGCGCTTTGCCAGCGTTGCTGGACAGCAGCGACATGCTAGCCATCGTGCCTGACTACGTCGCCCAGGAGATGGTCCGCCTGGAAGGGCTGCGTGCCGATTACGCGCCGCTGCCCCTGTCGAGCCCGGATCTGTCCATGGCCTGGCGTGGCACCAGCCATGCGGACCCGCGCGAGCGCTGGCTGCGCTCCTGCTTCGCACGCTACCTGGCGCAGCAGCCGGAACGCCCGGTGGTGCTGGCCGTGGCCTGAGGATGGGGCTTCAGCCTTCACGGGTAAAGCGGCTGCGGTAGTCGCGCGGCGAAATCGACAGGTGACGCTGGAAGGTGGTGCGCAGCCTTTCCTCGTCGGCGAATCCGCAGGCGCGGGCGATCTGCTCGATGTTGCGCGGCGAGGTCTCCAGCAGACGCTTCGCCGCCTCCAGGCGCAACAGTTCGATGGCCTTGGCGGGCGTGCGCCCGGTGTGCAGCTTGTAGACTCGGGAGAAGTTGCGCAGGCTCATCTTCGCCTGTTCCGCCAGGCGCTCCACGGTCAGCTCCGGGTCGCTCAGGTTCTCGGCCAGCCACACGTGCAAATCGTCGAATACCGAACTGTCCTGCGCTTGCATCTGCAACAGCGTGCTGTATTGCGCCTGTCCACCCGGACGCTTGAGGTATACCACCAGCTCGCGGGCCGCCTGCATGCTGACCTCGCGGCCGCAGTCCGCCTCCACCAAGGCCAGTGCCAGATCGATGCCGGCGGTCACGCCCGCCGAGGTCCACACCGCGCCCTGCTGGATGAAGATCGCGTCGGCGTCCACCTCCAGGGCGGGGAAGCTCTGTCGCAGCGCGTCGCACATGGCCCAATGGGTGGCGGCGCGGCAGCCGTCGAGCAGGCCGGCCTTGGCCAGCAGAAAGGCGCCGCTGCAAACCGAGGCCACGCGGCGTGCGGTGGGCGCTTCGCGATGTAGCCACGCCACCAGCCCGACGTGGCTGTCCAGGGTTTGGCAGATATCGGGAGCACCGGGAACGACGAGGGTATCGATTGCTGCGAGATCGAGCTCGCCAAGCGTACAGGTGTCCACCGCCAGACCCTCGACGGTGCTCACCAGGCCGCCATCGAGACTCGCCGTGCGCAACCGGTAGCCGGGCAACCCGCGCTGGGAGAGCGCCTTGCTGGCCGCCCAGAACACCGTCTGTGCGCCACTGAGATCGAGCAGGCCCATCTTCGGGTAGGCGACGAACACCACCTCGCGCTGGCCCGGCCAGGGCTGGTGGTGTGTCGAGTGGTGCATGGTGGGGGAGTTCGTCATTAAATCCTGCCTGTTCGAACGGTGGCTGAAATAGGGTCCGCACGGGGAGTTTTCAAGCGCGCAAGCTGGCCGTTTTTCAGGGTGTTCTGGCCTAACGGCGGCTCGCGTCGGCGTGCTAGTTTTGTTCGCAGCGCAAACCTTTGCGCCACCGCGCGCGTGCTGACGCCGACTCCCGAAACGCCGGCCAGATTGAGGATGACCGTTTGGCTGGCGCATTGTCGCGGGTGTCATCATGGACTATCTTTTTTGACCTGCACACCGCGCATGATGCGGTCCCGCTAAGGAGGCAAGATGACTTCGTGGTCGTATTCCAACCCGCCGCAAAGCCCGCGGGCTCCCAAGGAGCCGGTGGTCTATGTGGTCGATGACGATGAGTCCATGCGTCTTGCGCTCGATGGGTTGCTGCGCTCGATCGGCCTGCAGGTTCAGACCTTCGAATCCTCCCGGGACTTCCTCACTTTTGCCAAGCGCGACGTGCCCGGTTGCCTGATCCTCGATGTGCGCCTGCGCGGCGAAAGCGGCCTGGCATTCCAGGAACAGATGGAGAAGAGCGGCGTTCGCATTCCCATAGTGTTCATGACGGGCCATGGCGATATCGCAATGACGGTCAAGGCCATGAAGGCCGGCGCGGTGGACTTCCTGGCCAAACCGTTCCGTGATCAGGACATGCTTGACGCCGTCGCCAGTGCCCTGGCGCGTGACAGCGAACGCCTGCTTGCCGAGCAGTCAGGCGCGGCCCTGCGCACCGCCTTCGAGGCGCTGACCCAAAGAGAGCGCGAGGTCATGCGCTTCGTGGTGGCGGGGTTGATGAACAAGCAGATCGCAGCGGAGCTCAACCTGAGCGAAGTGACCGTGAAGGTCCACCGCGGCCAGGTGATGAAGAAGCTGGGCGCGCGTTCGGTTGCCAACCTCGTGCGCATGGCCGAGACGCTGGGCGTCGAACCTTCGCGCCGGGCAACCTGAGCGGGTCGCGCGGCCAATTGCCAAACACGCCGCAGGCCACAATTGCGAGCGGCAGCAGAAACCTCATAGACGGTGCCGTGCCGATGGCGAGCAGACAGCAGATCTTGTGGGACGATGGCGAGCGGGTGTTCTCCCGCGTTCGACGCTTGGGGCAGAGCGATGGCAGTGAGTTGCTGGTGCAGCCGTCCGCTGAACAACCGCTACCCGCGACCCTCGACCGACTGTCTCACGAATACAGCCTCAGGGATGACCTGGATAGCGCCTGGGCCCTGCGGCCACAGGCGCTGACGCGCGAAAGCGGTCAGACGCGCCTGTTGCTCGACGACCCTGGCGGCGAACCGCTGTCGCACCTGTTGCAGGCCCCTCTGGAGGTAGAGCCCTGTCTGCTCCTGGCCATCAGCATCGCCGAGGCGCTGCGCCAGTTGCACCAGCGTGGTCTGGTGCACAAGGATCTCAAGCCCAATCACATCCTGGTCAATTGCCGCGACGGCCAGACACGGCTGACCGGTTTCGGCCTGACTTCCCGGTTGCCACGCGAACGACAGGCGCCCGAGCCGCCGGAGACTATCGCCGGCACCCTGGCGTACATGGCGCCCGAGCAGACCGGACGGATGAATCGCTCCATCGACTCGCGCAGCGATCTCTATGCCTTCGGCATCACCCTCTACCAGATGCTCACCGGCGTCCTGCCGTTCAGCGCCAACGACCCGATGGAGTGGGTGCACTGCCACATCGCGCGCAAGCCTCTGCCACCCTGCGAGCGGGTGTCCGGTGTGCCGGTCATGCTTTCGCAAGTCGTCATGAAACTGTTGGCCAAGACTGCCGAAGAGCGTTACCAGAGTGCCGCCGGGGTCGAACATGACCTTCGCCGGTGCGTGGTCGACTGGCAGCGCGACGGGCGCATCGAAGCCTTTTCGCTGGACGAGCAGGGCACTCCTGACAGGTTGCTGGTTCCCGAGAAACTCTACGGTCGCGAGCGCGAGGTGCAGACCCTGGTCGAGGCCTTCTCGCGCATCGTCAATAGCAGCGCCCCGGAGCTGGTGCTGGTGTCTGGGTACTCCGGAATCGGCAAGTCCTCGGTGGTCAACGAACTGCACAAGATACTGGTGCCGCCACGCGGGCTGTTCGCGTCCGGCAAGTTTGACCAGTACAAGCGCGACATCCCCTACTCGACGCTGGTACAGGCCTTCCAGAGCCTGGTCCGCACGCTGCTGGGCAAGAGCGACGAGGTGCTGGCTGACTGGCGCAGTGCATTGCTGGAGGCGCTGGACCCCAACGCCCGGCTGATGACCGACCTGATTCCGGAACTGAAGCTGATCATCGGCGAACCGGCGCCGGTGCAGGAGCTGGAGCCGCAACAGGCGCAGCGGCGTTTCCTGCTGGTGTTTCGCCGATTCATCGGCGTCTTCGCCCGCGCGGATCACCCCCTGGCGCTGTTCCTCGATGACCTGCAATGGTTGGATGCGGCGACCCTCGACCTGCTCGAAGACCTGCTGACCCATTCGGAACTGCGCCACCTGATGCTGGTGGGCGCGTACCGAGACAACGAGGTGGATGCCAGCCATCCGCTGACCCGCAAGCTCCAGTCCATTCGCCATGCCGGCGTGCGCGTCGATGAGATCAAGTTGGTACCGCTGGCCAGGGCGCACATTGAACAGCTGATCGCCGAGGCGCTGCATTGTCCTCTACCTGGCATCGTGACCCTGGCCCGGCTGGTGCAGGACAAGACCGCCGGCAACCCGTTCTTCGTCATCCAGTTTCTTCAGGCCCTGGCCGAGGAAGCGCTGCTGAGCTACGACCATACGGTGCGCCGGTGGCGCTGGGAGCCGGAGCGTATCCACGCCAAGGGGTACACCGACAACGTCGTCGATCTCATGGTCGGCAAGCTCGCGCGCCTGCCAGCGCAGACCCGGCAGGCGCTTGAGCAACTGGCGTGTCTGGGCAACGTGGCGCAGATCGACACCCTGGCTACTGTGCTGGACCTGACGCCGGTTCGGGTCCATGCGGTGCTGTGGGCGGCGGTGCGCCAGGAGTTGGTCGAGCGACTGGAGGGCGCCTGTGCGTTCGCCCATGATCGCATCCATGAAGCCGCCTATTCGCTGATCGCCGAAACTTCCCGTGCCGAGGCGCACTTGCGGATCGGCCGGATCCTGGCTGCGCAGACGCCAACGGAGCGGCGCGAGGAAGCCATCTTCGAGATTGTCGGCCAGCTCAACCGTGGCGCCGGTCTGATCAACGCGCGCGGTGAGCGAGAGCAGTTGGCCGAGTTCAACCTGCTGGCCGGCCAGCGCGCGAAGGCTTCCACTGCCTATGCCTCAGCGCTGGCTTACCTGAGAGCCGGCGCGGAGTTGCTCGACGAGGATTGCTGGGAGCGCCGCCACGAACTGCGCTTCGCCCTGGAACTCAATCGCGCGGAGTGCGAATTCCTTACCGGTCAACTGGCGCTGGCCGACGAGCGCCTCACCGCGTTGGCGGAGCGCGCCACGACCACGGTGCATCGCGCGGCGGTGGCCTGTCTGCAAATGGACGTCTGCCTGCTGCTCGATCGCAGTGACCGCGCGGTAGGTGTGTGCCTGGCATATTTGCGCCAGGTCGGTATCGGTTGGTCATCCCACCCGGACGACGAGGAGGTGCGCCGCGAGTACGAGCAGATCTGGACTCAGCTGGGCGAACGCAGCATCGAGCAGCTCATCGATCTGCCGCTGATGGAAGACGCAGCCTCGCTGGTCACCCTCGACGCCTTGAGCAAGCTTTTCGCACCGGCATTGCAGACAGACGCCAACCTGGCCTGCCTGACCATATGCAAGGCGGTCAGCCTGAGTATGGAGCGCGGCAATTGCGACGCTTCCTGCGTGCTTTATGCCAACGTCGGGCGGGTGGCCGGTCGGCGCTTCGGCGACTATCAGGCGGGCTACCGATTCGGCCGTCTGGGCTGCGAATTGGTCGACCGGCGTGGCCTCAAACGCTTCGAGGCGAGCACCTACCTGTGTTTCTCGATGTTCGTTGCACGCTGGATGAGACCGGTGCGCGAGTGCCGGGAATTGCTGGATCGCGCCTTCGTCGCGGCCAACAGGGTCGGCGATCTGCCTTATGGCGCCTTTGCCGGTAATGGCCTCATCTCCGACCTCCTGTTCATCGGCGAACCGCTGCAGGAAGTACAGGGCGAAGCCGAGCACGGCCTGGCCTACGCGCAGAAGGTGCACTTCGGTCTGGTCATTGACTTCATCAGCACCCAGCTGGCGTTGATCCGCATGCTGCGGGGACAGACGCCGGTCTTTGGCTGCTTTGACGATGGCCGGTTCGATGAAGCGCGCTTCGAGGCGCACCTGAGCAGCACGTCGGACCTGGCACTGGCAGCGTGCAAGTACTGGGTGCGCAAACTGCAGGCACGTTACCTGGCCGGCGACTACGCGGTGGCGGCAGACTGCGCGGCGCAGGCCAAGGCGCTGATGTGGATCGTTTCGTCATTCTTCGAGGAAGCCGAGTATCACTTCTACGCGGCACTCACGTTGGCAGCCCGTTTTGATCCCGGCTCCACCGGGGAACCGGCTGCGCAACTGCAGGCTCTGGCCGGGCACCATGGCCTGCTGCAAGTCTGGGCGCAGCAGTGCGCGGAAACCTTCGCATGCCGGGTTGCACTGGTGGGCGCCGAAATCGCACGCGTCGAGGGTCGTCTGGTCGAGGCGCAAATGCTCTACGAGCAGTCCATTCAGTTGGCGCAGGATAGCGGCTTCGTCCATCTCGAAGCGCTGGCCAACGAGCTCGCGGCGCGCTTCTACGGTGCGCGAGGCCTCGGCAAGATCGCCCGGCTGTACCTGCAGGATGCTCGCTACGGCTACCTGCGCTGGGGCGCCGACGGCAAGGTCCGGCAGTTGGAGAGGCTCCACCGGCACCTGCGCAACGAAGATGTGGCACCCGGCCCGACCACCACCATCGCCACGGCGGTGGAGCACCTGGACCTGGCCACAGTGCTCAAGGTTTCCCAGGCAGCCTCGGGAGAGATCGTCCTCGAAAAATTGATCGACATGGTCATGCGCACGGCCATCGAGCAGGCCGGCGCGGAGCGTGGCTTGCTGATTCTCGCCGAGGCCGGCGAACTGCGCATCGCGGCGGAAGCCGACACCAGTAATGGCATCACACAGCTGCGCGACGGGCCGGTGAATGCGACCGCGCTGGCGGAGTCGGTGCTCTACCAGGTGCTGCGAACCGGGGAGAACCTGTGCCTGGAGGACGCCTCGGCCGATCCCGCGTTCGCTGCGGACCTCTACATCCACCAGCGCGGGGCGCGGTCGATCCTGTGCCTGCCGCTGATGAATCAGGCCAAGCTCACCGGCGCGCTCTACCTGGAGAACAACCTCACGGCCGGCGCGTTCAGCCCGGCGCGAATCGCCGTTCTGCGGCTGCTGGCGTCGCAGGCGGCAATCTCGCTGGAGAACGCGCGCCTGTACCGCGATGTGGCCGAACGCGAGGCGAAGATCCGCCGACTGGTGGACGCCAATATCATCGGCATCATCGTCTGGAGTGCCGATGGCGAGATCATCGAGGCCAACGATGCCTTCCTGCGTATGGTCGGCTACGAGCGCGACGACCTGGTTTCCGGGCGTGTACGCTGGCACGACATGACCCCGCCGCAGAGGCGCGCGGAAAGCGAAGAGGCCCTCGCCACGGCCGTGCGCACCGGTCGTGCGCAACCCTTCGAGAAGGAATACATCCGCAAGGACGGCAGCCGCCTGCCGGTGATCGTCGGCCTGGCTGCCTTCGAGGCCAGCTTGCAGGAAGGGGTCGCCTTCGTACTCGACCTGACCGAACGCAAGCAGGCCGAGGAGCAGGTCCGCAACGGCGAGCGGCGCTACCGCGAAGTGCAGGCGGAACTGGCCCATGCCAACCGTGTGGCCACCATGGGGCAACTGGCGGCCTCTATCGCCCACGAAGTGAACCAGCCGATCGCCGCCACCGTGACCAATGCCAACGCTGCCTTGCGCTGGCTGGGCGCGCAACCGCCGGAACTGGGTGAGGTGGGCCAGGTGCTGGGGCGCATCATCAAGGATGCCAATCGTGCGGCGGACGTGCTGGGGCGCATCCGCGAGCTGATCCGCAAGACACCGCCGCAGAAGCAGGCGGTGGACGTCAACGCGGCTGTGCGCGAGATGGTCGAGTTCACCCGCGGCGAAGCCGTCAAGCATGGCGCTGTGGTGCGCACACGACTCGCCGACGGCTTGCCGCAGGTGAATGCGGACCGGGTAGAGCTGCAGCAAGTGCTGCTCAACCTGATCATCAATGCATTCGAGGCCATGGGCGGCGTGCCCGATGGGGAGCGTCACCTGCTTATCAGCACCGAACACGAGCCGGACGGTATGCGGGTGACGGTCGGCGACAGCGGGCCAGGGTTCGTCGCGGAGAGTGCTGAGCAGGTCTTCGCGCCGTTCTACACCACCAAGGCCACCGGCCTGGGCATGGGCTTGTCGATCTGCCGCTCGATCATCGATACCCACGGCGGTCGCCTGTGGGCCAACGCGAACCTGCCGCGTGGTGCGCTGGTGCAATTCACGCTGCCGGCATATCTCGCAACGGACATCTGAATTCCAGCACGGCGCTTGACCTTGAGTGCCGATGTCTGTCGCCTGGAGGATATCGACGACCTGTGCCAGTGCATTGGCGAGCGATTCGGCGAAAAGGTCCAGAGCAACAGCCTCCGGACCTTTTAGCCTGCAACTGCACGGCGTTACGACGGCCGACCCATCATCCCTGGATGAACGCCAGCAGATCCGCATTGATAGTTTCGGCATGGGTGGTGCACATGCCATGGGGCAGGCCGGGGTAGGTTTTTAGCGTTCCGTGCTTGAGCAGCTTGATGGTCAGCCGCGCCGAGTCGTCGATGGGGACGATCTGATCGTCTTCACCATGCAGGACCAGGGTTGGCACCTCGATCATCTTCAGATCCTCGGTGAAGTCGGTTTCCGAAAAGGCCTTGATGCAGTCGTATTGCGCCTTGGCGCCGCCATTCATGCCCTGGCGCCACCAGTTGTCGATCACCGCCTCGGATACCTCGGCGCCCGGCCGGTTGAAACCGTAGAAGGGGCCGGCGGCCACGTCCCGGTAGAACTTCGCGCGGCTCGCCGCAAGCGCCTCGCGGAAGCCGTCGAACACTGTCAGTGGCAGGCCGCCCGGGTTCTTTTCCGTACGCAGCATGATAGGCGGTACGGCACCGATCAGCACCGCCTTGGCGACGCGACCACCGCCACCATGGCGCGCGACGTAGCGGGCTGCCTCGCCGCCACCGGTGGAGTGGCCGATGTGCACGGCGCCCTTGAGGTCCAGGTGGGCGGCCAGCTCCGCAAAGTCGGCGGCATAGGTGTCCATTTCATTGCCCACCGCGGACTGGCTGGAGCGCCCATGACCACGCCGGTCATGGGCGATCACGCGATAGCCCTTGCTGAGGAAGAACAGCATCTGGTTATCCCAGTCGTCGCCGGACAGCGGCCAGCCGTGATGGAACACGATGGGTTGGCCGGTGCCCCAGTCCTTGTAGAAAAGACGCGTGCCGTCCTTGAGCGTGAAGTATCCCGAGCTCTGATCCCGACGGCGTGAACCGCCACTCGCCGGCGCTTGGGCTTTGCTCGATTGACCCGCCAGGGCAGGCACGGCCACTGCCAGTGCGGCAGCCGCCACACCGGCGTTCATCAGGGCGCGGCGGGTGGTTCCTTTGGTTTCGTCGGTCATGGTGAATGCTCTCGTCTGGGTACCGCTCTTGCGGCGAATGAGGGGCGGTACGACCGGTCTCGCGAAGTGCGCAAGGCTTTTCGCAATGAGGCCGAAGTACCGGTCCGCAAACCCTATTCCCAGGCAATAGCCCGCACCATCGTCCATGGGTATCGCGCAACCATACTTAGGTTTCACGGATGGCTTGGAAGGTTGCACCATGGGATTGCTGTCGAGACCATCTCCCCAGCTGCGGGGAGCAAGGCAGGGCCCGGAAACCCGCTGGAGCATCTGCTTGTTTCGCTCATTTTTGCGCCCATTGCCGTATCCGATAGCGATAGAAAAAGCTGACTGACACGCCGTCCTTACGCAGGGAGATTCGACCGGCCAGATTGCCATCCTCCCGGAGGATGCGGCCGGCATCGTTGGTGGTCAGCGGCTTGAGTTCTTTGAGGGGGATTTTGGCCATGAAATGGACTCCCCCTCCAATCTCGCAGCTACCTCCACAAAAGGAAGCTGCTTTTCGGTCACTTGCCTATCGGTGTGTTCTTTTCACTACGCAGTTCAACGCTCGGTACGCTGGTAATAGCGCCAGAACAGTAATGCATAGACGATGTCACCCGATGCCGCCACCGGCAATGGCCACGGGATGCTGCCCGCCAGCCAGTGGCCATAAACCACCACAACGAACAGTACTTTCAGGATTACCCCGAGCAGGATATAGGGACGATACTGCAGCGGATCGCGGGCGATCATCCAATAGGCCCAGCCGAATACGATAACCAGGCACGTGGTGAGTTGAATGAAGAGGGTTGAGGTGGGGGTAATTTGCAGCCCCAACAGTGCAGCTACCGGTATCAGGGCTACGAGTAATGGAAGGCCCGCGAGTACGTTGAAACAAGCGGCAGAAATAAAAAGCTTGCGGGTATAACTGTCGGTCATGGGGTTGTTCCTGAGAGGTGGTGACGTCTCGCATCACGCAGAGACATCCTGTAGCTCTTGGGTCTCAGCCAAGCAGCTTGAGTAATGCCGGATAGCTATTGGGGAACAGCCTGCTCATCCAGAACAAGGTGCTCGACTTGTTCCCTGTGATAATGCGTTTGGTTCCCTTGCGCAGCCCCCTGATGATGTCGCCGGCACAATCCTCCGGCGGCGTCAGGAGCATCTTGTCTGCCAGTGCCGTGAACCTTTCTTCTGTTTTGCCGGCGGCTTTACAGCGTCGTCCGGACTTCTCGATATTGGTTCGAATTCCACCAGGGTGCACACACACGGCGCGTACACCGCTATCTTCGAGTTCCGACCATAATGCTTCGGTCAGACCACGTACGGCGAACTTCGACATGTTGTAAGCGCTTTGCATCGGGAAACCCACCAGGCCAAATACGCTGGAAATGTTGACGATGCAGCCTTCTCGCTGGGCCTGCATCATCGGCAGGAACGCTTTGGTACCGTACAACACACCCCACAGGTTGATACCGAGTTGCCACTCGTACTCATCGATGGAGGTGTTGGCAACTGTCCCGATGACTGCGGCGCCTGCGTTATTGATGACGAAGTGCGCCGTGCCAAAATCGCGCTTCACCTCGTCGGCATGAGCCTGGAAGGCGTCCCAGGACGATACGTCCAGGATGTAAGCTTTCGCGTTGCTGGCGTCAGGCAATAGCTTCATGGTTCTGTCGAGACCCACCTGGTTGATGTCTGACAGGGCGACATGTGCACCCGCTTGCACCATCTGGATAGCCAGCTCTCGACCAATGCCTGATCCGGCGCCAGTGATGACGACCACTTTGTTTTGGAACATGTTTTTTATCCTTCTTGTTTTGATTGGTTTCGCCACTGCAGATTTTTCTGGCAAGCACTATTTGCTGAGAATGTGGATCGCGACGGCTGCCTCCTCAATACCCTGCAAGCCGCCACCGTTCTCCTGGATTGCATGGCGTGCGCCATGTACCTGGCGTGCGCCAGCCTCTCCGCGCAGTTGCGTCACCAGTTCGTAGAGCTGGCCAATCCCGGTAGCACCGAGCGGATGACCTTTCGATTCCAGGCCACCTGAGGTATTGACCGGGATGCGCCCACCCAGGGTGAATTCGCCACGTTCAGCCGCAGGGCCGCCCTGACCGAACGGGACCAGGCCCAGGTTTTCGACCTGAATGATTTCACCCATCGCCGAGGCGTCATGGACTTCGGCGACGTGCATGTCTTGTGGCCCCAGGCCCGCCAGGTCATAGGCCAGGTTGGCTGCCAGGTGACCGACATTCAGTTCCGGCTGATCGAACCGGCGATGGCTGAAGCTGCGGATGACACTGGCCGCTACCTTGATGCAGCGGCTCTTGTCGGCACCGATGCGTGCGAGTCCTTCCTCGGTGCACAGGATGGCGGCGGCTGCACCGTCCGACAGTGGTGCGCACATTGGCAGGGTGAGCGGGTAGGTGATCGGAGGGGCGGCAAGGATTTCGTCGATACTGAAGGCTTTGCGAAATTGCGAGTAGGGGTTATGGACCGAGTGAGTGTGGTTTTTTGCCGACACCGCTGCGATCTGCCGCTGCGTGGTGCCGTAGGTTTTCATATGCTGGCGGCACAATGCGGCATAGATGGCCATGAACTTACTGTAAGGCTTGTCCGATTCCGACCCGGCGGGCGGCACCACGCCTTCGCCCATTTTCACCAGCGTCTGATAATTCTCTTCGGCGCGAGATACGTCCCAACCAGCCTCGAACAGCGAGAGGGCTTTGAGTTTATCCGGGATGTTCATCTTTTCCGCACCCAACGCCAGCGCGATACTGGCCGTACCGGCCTTGAGGCTTTGCACGGCCAGATTGAAGGCTGAGCTACCCGAAGCGCAGGCATTCTCGACGTTATAGATAGGAATGCCTTGAATACCGATCTTGCTGAACACGACTTGACCGGGGATCGAGAGCTGGCCTTGCAATGGGCCATTGGTCATGCCGGCATAAAATGCGATATCGAGATCGGCGGCACTGCAGTGGGCGTCCTTCAATGCGCCCTGGAAAGCCTCGCGTGCCAAGTCGTCGAGGCTGCGTTCGGTGTGGCGACCGAAGACGGTCATGGCGATGCCGGCGATATAGATATTGCTCATTGAAAATTCCTTATATTCAGTTGGTCGGTGTCCAGTTCGCACCCCTCTGGTTGTGTCAGATCTTGCGAGCTGCGTTTTCCCAATACGGCTGACGTAGTTCTTTTTTCAGCACCTTGCCCACCGGACTGCGTGGCAGGCTGGTAGTGAAGTCGACAGACTTCGGTGCCATCACGCTGCCCAGCCTGGCTTTGCACAGCTCGATAAGCTCCTGCTCGGTGGTTTCCTGGCCTGGGTTGAGCTCGACCACGGCCTTGACGGCCTCGCCCCATTTCTCATCGGGCACGCCAATCACGGCGCAGTCCTGAACGGCCGGATGTCCCCACAGCACTTGCTCGACCTGGCTGGGATAGACGTTGAATCCGCCGGAAATGATCATGTCTTTTTTGCGATCGGTGAGGTGCAGATAGCCTTCGGCATCGATATGGCCGATGTCGCCGGTATGCAGCCAACCGTCGACGATGGTCTCGGCGGTCTTCTCCGGCTGCTTGTAGTAACCCTTCATGATCAGGTCTCCACGCACACATATTTCACCGGTTTCACCGCGCGACAGGATCTGGTTGGCGTCGCTCATCACTTCGACGCGGACCAGCGGGTTAGGGCGGCCGACCGAGGACAGGCGTTCGTCGTCGGCGAATTGATCACCCACCAGATGCTCGTCAGGACGAAAGTTGGCGATGCTGGCCGGTGCCTCGGTCTGACCATAGCCGCCGGTCATGACCGGGCCGAAAACCGCGATAGCTTTCTTCAGCTTGTCTACCGACATCGGAGCCGCGCCGTACATCAGGTACTTCACCGAAGAGAAGTCCAGCTTCTCGATACCGGGAATTTCCAACAGCCTGTAGATCACCGTTGGCGGCAGAAAGAGCTCGCTGACCTTGTGCTGCGCAATGGCGTTCAACATCAATGCCGGATCGGGTTTGGTAATGACCACTACCGTGCCACCTTGCGCGGTGCAGGGTACGGACAACAGGCCGGCAGTGTGGGTCATCGGTGCAGCGGCCATATTCACCGGCTTTTCACCATTGCGATAAGCACAGGTCAGCATGAAGTGGGCGATGAACGTCTGCACGCTGCGGTGGGTGTTCATCACTCCCTTTGGCGTGCCCGTTGTGCCACCGGTGGGTGAGACCGCCACCACGTCGTCCATGTCATAGGCGACTTCGGGACGGCTCGCCGGCTGGCCGGCACTCCATAGCTCCAACGAAGGTGCATCGACAGCGTCGGCATCGATGCAGATCCAGTGCTTGATCTTCGGCAGCCTGGGCCGCAGCTCGGTGATGATTTGCGCGAAGTCGTTCTGGTAGAACATCACCTCACAATCGAATGCGTCGAGGATGTAGTGATTCTCTTCGCTCGAGTTGCGCGCGTTGACTGGAATCCAGGTCATGTTGGCGCGCCATAGACCCAGCGTGCAGGCCCAAGCGGTGACATCGTTGCCTGACCAGACGGCACCCTTGGTTTCCTTCGGCAAGCCCAGTGCGAGCAGCTTGTTGGCGATGCGACACGAGAGCTCGCCGATTTCGTTGAAGGTGTAAGAGCGCTCGCCCTGGATGTAGGCGACCCCGGCAGGGTTGATGCCCCAGCCGCGATCGTAAAAGTCGATGATGGCCATAAGTGGTTCCTGTGCCGGTAATCAGAGTTTGCTAACGGTGGCACGGGCCAGGCCGCGCTCTTCCAGGAAGCCGAGCAGATAGCGGTGTCCAAAAGCCTTGGAGCCGGAAGCGAAGCCGACCTTGTTGGTGTCGCCGTCGAGCAGCCTGATCGCCGCCGCGGCCTGTAGGGCACCGGTGGAAATATAGGGTGTGACGCCATGGACGGTAGCGCGCACGGCGGACAGGTGACCGCGGCCGATAGCGATGTCGACGCTGCGTTGCAAGGTGGTGCGTTCGCGGGGCGGCATGCTCGGCGTGGTGGCCTCTACCAGGCTCTTCACCACTGCGTCCTGCTGCTCCTTGGACAAGTGCTTGTATTCCGCTTCCCACTTCTGGCTCAGGCCATGCACCATCGGCATCACATTGTTGTCGTAGAAACCGACCGCGGAGGTGCAGGCGCGCACGCGCGAATCATGCTCGAAGTAAATCGGCAGCGAGGTTCCCCCCCAAGGCAGGCAGAAAACCGGCTGCATGAAGTTGGGGTCGACAATGTTGAACGAAGCGGTGGCCGGGTGCTGCACCAGCTTGTTTTCCCACAGGTAGAACTGCTCCCTGTGGAACAATTCGAAAATCGAGGCCGCCGAGCCCAGGCTGACCCCTGCGACATCACGCGGGCCGCGGCACAGGGCGGCGGTTTCCAGTACGTCGATGCCGGGGGTTTCCAGCGCCAGTTCGGCGGCGATCTCGGAGAAGCTGTACATGTAGGACAGCGATGGCGAAACCAGCAGGCCAGCCTGACGATAGAGCTCGCCAAATTGCTCGCGAACCTGACGGACATAGCTTTGCTCGCCAGTGGTATCTATGTGGTGGCAGCCGGCCTTGAGCGCGGCCTCAACGGTGGTCAGACCGAAGTTGACGAAGGGGCCAACGGTGTTACAGACCACCTTGGCCCCCTTGAAGGCGGCGCTCAGCGACTCGACGTTGTGCTCGGCCTCGATGATTTCATAGGTCGCGGACTCCAGGCGTACCACTCGTTGCGCCATCATTTCCTGCGCGCGCTTGGCATCGCGCGCCACAGCGGTGAAGGGGATGTTCTGGTCGATCAGCCAGTCCATGGTCAGCATGCCGGTGTAGCCACTGGCGCCATAGACAACTACGGGATACTTAGCCATTTTTATTGTCTCCAAAGTTTATTGTCAGTCGGGTTTGGGATCAGTACTGGGGCCAGCCGTCTTCGTAGAGCTCCTGGACAAGGAACCCAAGGCGGGTGGTGAGCATCATGTTCTCGCCGTCCTCGATCAGCGCGGCGCGGGCATCGCGGAACAACTTCTCCATGGGGTACTCGCGGGTCAGGCCGTTGCCACCAAACAGCTGCAAGGCATCGCTGACCACGCGCATGGCCTCTTCGGTCACGGTGATCTTGCTGGAAGCCGTGGCACAGGGGTGCCCCTGCGGGGTCAGGCGCGCATAGGCCAGGGAGCGGCGGGCGACAGCCCGGCAAAGCTCGACACGACGCATCATGTCGCCGATGCGGTAGCGGGTAAGCTGGTGGTTGATCAGCAGTTGGCCACCCTGCTTGCGCTCATGGCAGTAAGCCAGGGCCAGTTCGAAGGCGGAACGTGCCACGCCAGTGAACCATTGCGCCATGTGGGCGCCAGCGAACGACCAGGTCGAAGCGACGTTGCCGTAGTACTCGTCCTGCAGGGCCACGGCGAAGCGCTTGGGAATCCGCACGTTGTCGAAATACACCTCGCCCTGCGGCAGCGCGCGTTGGCCGATCTTCTCCAGCGGCTTGCCCTTGCTGACACCGGGCAAGTCCAGGGGCACGATGACGGAGATGCCATAGGGCAAGCCATTGGCATCGTAGAAGCCGTTGCCATAGTCGGCGGTCATGTAGGCCAGAGCCACCTGGGCCACCGCGCCGTTGGACACCCAGGCCGAGCACTGGCCGTTAATGACGATCTCGTGCTCGCCGACCTTGGCGAACAGGTTGCCCTTGTTGCCTAACTGCCCCGGCACCCAGTCGCGCTGCATGTCGAAGGCGCCGGCGTCAGTGCCCTTGTCCGGATGGGTAATCATCCAGCAGCCGATTTTCCCGGCACTCAGATCGATCAGCTCCTGGTTCCCTACGGCTTTGGCCATCTCGTTCGGGAAGGTGCTGACGCCCAGGGAAACCGCCAGGCCGGCATCGCCCCAGCCCATTTCCTCGCTGATCATGGACTCGACGCGTACAGCCGTTTCCGGCGGCAGTTCGGCCAGCAGACCGGAATCCAGGCCCAGCTTGGCGGCTTCGCTGAACAGGCTGTAGTACGGCGAGCCGGGGGCGACCACCTGCTCTGCGGTCATCTTGTCGAGTTCCTGGCCGAGGGGACGCATGAAATCCCTGGCAAAGCGATGCACGCTGTCCTGGATGCCGCGCTCGACCTCGTTCAGGGGCGTTTCAAAGCCGGTTATTGAAATGTCAGGCAGGTTGATCCGGTTGCTCAGTTTCATGATGGGCCTCGTCATATCACTCGGTTTTTCTTATGGCCTGCACTCTGGTTTTCGAGACGCGTCAGGCGTCGGCCGGCAGTTCGCCGGCGGCGATCAGCGTGGCGCGCGTGGCCTCGACGAAAGGCTCTACGGTGTCGACGAACAACTCTTGCAGCGGCGTCCCCTTGAACTCGGGGAGGAAGGTCTTGTTCCAGTGGCCGCACAGCGACATGCCCGCTGGGGTATCGACCATGGCGACGCCGATCGCCAGCAGGGTCTGGATGGCACCGGGACGGGAAGCTGCGTAGGCTGCGCGCCACTGCTCGGGCGTCAACTCGTTACGCTCGATCGGACGACCTACTGCCTGTTCGCGCGCGGCCAACAGCTCGTTCCACGAACACCAGGCCGTGGCCGCGACTGGACAGATCGCATTGCGCGAGGCCGGGTGGGCCAGCACATGCGGGATGATGCGGCCGACATCCGCGCCGGTCGACCAGGCCAGCCTGGCGTCGGGATCGCCCATCACCATCACCGGTTCGAGCATGTAGTACTCGATCCAGGCACCGGCCGGAATGATGGTGTAGTCCATGCCGGCCAGTTCGATCATGCGCCGGATGAACGCCTTCTGCCGGGCCATCAAGCGGTGCGTGGTGTCGGTCTGCCAGAACTGCTCGAACTCGTAGATCGCGCCGTACTCGGATGGCACGAAGCGTTCGACCCCGGCTTCCCTGGCGGCAAAGATCAGCGGCATCTGCGATTCGGTGGCGTAGAGGGGGACGCAGGACACCAGGTAGTCGGTGCCGCGCAGCGCCGGGACCAGCGCTTCGGCAATGGTGACGTCGACCTCCTTGATGGTCACGCCCTGGCGCGCCCATTCGGCGTACTGCTGCTGTTTTTGCGCCTCGCTCTTGCTGATGCCCGATGATGAGTGTTCCACCTGGCCGGAGCGGCGCGCCAGCACATTGATATTGACCAGGCCCTGGCGAATGAACTCATTGACGCAAGCGACGCCAGCGGTCCCGGTGGCGCCGAATACAGTGACGGTCTTCTTGCTCATGCTGTTCTCCTGGCTGTGATCAGTCATGCGGGCGAGCGGTTGTGCCTGCCTCGCATCAAAGCGAGTAGCGGAATATTTGGCCGATTATTGTTCTTCCCGACATCGACAACTCACCTGAAAAGCGGTCATATTTGTCAAAATATGCTCATCCCGAGATGCCCATGAATCCGCAGCAACAGGTCCATGACACACTGGGATTGCCCTTGCTGGGCGGCCTGGTGTGCAGTGAAATCCCCTTGTATGCGGAGCGCTACTTCCTGCATACGACTGATCTATCCGTCCCGCCCGTTGACTTCATGGCCCTGCTGACCCAGTTCGGTGGCTCGCGGGCGGATGAGGGGGCAGGGGGCGAGTTGCGCTCGACATCGATGCCGCGCTTGTCAATGCTGCTGCCTGCAGGTTGTGCCACTCAATGGCACTATTCCGGCAGCATTGATTTCGCGGTTTTTTATCTGCCCGAGCGCACGGATGGCGTGTTTCGACAATTGCGTGAGCTATGTGCTGGCGCGCAGGCGCCATTGCCCGTCAGTGATGGTTTGGTGAGTGCAGCGGCCCGGCAATTGATGGATGAGCTAAGTCTTGGGAAAGGGGCTGATCAGGGGTTCATGGCAAGATTGGCCATGGTCATGCTTGAGCAGGTGTATCGTGCGCTACGGGTTGACGCGAGCAGAGGTATTTATCCGCCGCATATTCATCTGGCGCGCCTGCATACAGTACTGGCCTTCATTCGCGAGCATCTGGGGCAGGAACTCTCGATCAGCACGCTGGCTGGCCAGGCGGGTGTCAGCCCGGCTCATTTCCGACGGCTGTTCCAGCGCGCCATGGGTATGCCGCCCCATCGCTATGTGATGAATCTACGACTGGAACATGCGCGTGATCTGCTCATGCAGACCGATCTACCTATTTTGCATGTGGCACTGGAGTGTGGTTTCAGCTCGCAGAGCCACCTGACTGCCGCGTTCAAGGTTGCGCACGCCAGTACACCGGCCGAATACAGAGCCCTGGCTGGAAGGTAGCGGATGCTTTGGCGTGGCGAGCAGGCCACTGCACCGAACGTACGCAAGCGGCTTGCGTTGGAGTGCACCGGGGTTCAACCCCCCGGACTATTCCATGGTAGTGTTCGATCGTTTGGAACTGTATCCAGCGACCTTCAGACGCTCCTTGGGTAGGCGTCTCTCAACCACCAGGGTCTGAAAGAAATGGATTGCATAGAGCCCCAACTGATCCTCAAAACCACACCGCCGCGTAGTCAGAAATCAGCACGGATGCGAAACCGCCTGGGTATCCATACCCAGGAGCTGACAGACAAAGTGGTGATCGCCGTTCAAGCGCCGGCAGGCTTCGGCAAAACCTTTCTGCTGACCCAATGGCGTCGTGAATGTCTGTCTCACGGCGCCGTGGTGGCCTGGATGACGCTGGATGTACAGGATGATGGTGCGCGTTTTGTCCAGGGGCTGGGCGTTGCCATGGCCATTGGCAGCGGTCGGCCGTCGTTTGCCCGCGCATTCGAACCTATTGCGGGACTGGGGCGTGACGAACAGGAAGGGCTGACGCAGTGGTTGGCGGAAGTGGCCGATCTGGGTAGCGAAACCGTATTGATTCTGGATGAAGTGGATTCCCTGCCCGAGCTGACGATCCGTTACTCCCTGACGTACCTGTTGCACAACGCACCGGCCAACTTGCGCATCATCATGGCCTCTCGCACACGGTTGAATCTGCAGGTGGCGGACCTCGCGGCAAGAGGGCTTTTCACGACGATCATGACAGCGGCTTTACGGCTGAATGTGGAAGAGGCGGTCGCCATCCTCAATGACCGTTTCGGCGCAAGGGTTGATGCCGACGTCTGCGTGCGGCTGCACGAGATAACCGAAGGCTGGCCGCTTGGTCTGCAATTAGCGATTTCGGCGTTGGAGAAGAGCCCGAACCGGAGTGCGGCAGTCGAAGAGTTGTCGACTTGCCTGGGTGATATCCAGCGTTATTTCGTCGACAGTTTGCTGGCACATCTTCGGGAGGAGCAGGTTCGCTTTCTGACCGGCATTGCCTTGTTGGAAATGGTCCAGCCCTTGTTATGCGAGGCGCTGACGGGCAACGCTCGCTCGGGTGAATTGCTGAAGGAGTTGTGTGCCTCGACTCCGATTTTTGTTGAAAGTATCGACAGTGACTGGGTGCGCATCCATCCATTGGCGCGGGAATTTCTGCTCGGCCGCTTTGCCGACTTGCCGTTGGAGGAACGTCAGGGCTATCACCGGCGCGGCGCCGTGTGGCTGGAACAACACGGTTTCCTGGAACAGGCCGCCCGGCAATATCTGTTGGCCGGCATGCCCCAACCGGCCTATACGTTGATCGGCCAATGCCTGTACGAAGTCGCTTTGCAAGGGCAATTCAGCCGGGTGCTGGAGTGGGTCGAGGAGCTTGGCCCCGCTGACGTGTTGGCGCATCCGCGCATCTGCCTGGCGGCGGCCTGGACATTGGCAATGGGAGCGCGTCAGGCAGAAGCGGCGCAATTGATTGCGGCTATTGAACAGCATCTGTCCGCCGACGAGGCGACACGTTGTGAAGCGGCCGCCATCGCCGCCGCCGCCGCCTTCTTTGCGGATCGTCCGGATCAATCGCATCGACTCATCATGCCTTGGGTCGATCGATTGCCTTCATTCTCAGTCACGGTGCAAGCCTTGGTCGCGAACCTGATCGCCCGGCTGACGCTGTTGCAGGGACAACCGGAGAAAGCCCGGCGAATCCTTCAGCGAGCACCGCGTTACGCGGGTAGTCCTGGCCTTGATGCCATACGCGGGTATGGCGAGTGGGTGGTCGGTCTTGCTTATTTATACGAGGGTCGAATGGTGTCGGCGCGCACTGCGTTGCACGACAGCCTGGTGCATGCCGAACGGGACATCGGTCGGCGCAGTCCGGTGGCGGTCATTCTAGCGAGCGCTCTGGCGACGGTGTTGCTGGAACAGGGGGAAGTTCAGGAGACCGCTACGGTGCTGGCGAACAGGCTGGATATCGTTGAGCGATTGGCGTCCCCCGATGCGATTGTGCAGGGTTTCCTCGCCGCCGCTCGACTGGCCTCACTCCAGGGGCAGGGGCATCGCGGGCAGGATCTGCTCGAGGCGTTATTCGCCCTTGGAGAAGAGCGAAATATTCCACGATTCTGCATTGCCTCCCTGGGAGAGCAAATACGCCTGCATGCCTTGCAGGGACGCAGCGATACCTGTCAGGCATTATGGCGACGGCTGGACAGTTTCACGCCGGTTATTGCCCGTGAGCGAGCGGGGTTGCTGGGGCCGGAGCTGGACTTGCTGGCCGGGGTAGCCAACGCTTATGCCTTACTGGCCCAACGTGACTGGGAGGCGATGCTGGCGGTGCTGGACAGGGTTGGCGAAACAGCCGAATACCTGCGTCGTGGGCGAGACATCGTGCAGATCAAGCTGCTCAGGGCACTGGCACTTCGGGCGAACGGACAGGGCGGCACCGACTATTTGCTGGAGGCTGTCAGCCTCGCGCAAGAAAACGGTATGTTACGCGTGGTGCAGGACACCCATCCGGACCTGGCCAAATGGGAGCAGACGCTCCAGCGTGATACCGTCAATTTGCTCGCGGCGACCTCTGCGCCCGCACCTGTTGCGCGACCGGAATCCACCCCATTGAGCGTGTCCCCGAGTCGTCTCTTGACGCCCAAGGAGCGCGAGGTGTTGCAGCTATTGGCTCGCAACCTGTCCAACAAGCAAATCGCCCTGGCGCTGAATGTCGGCGAGGAAACCGTGAAGTGGCACCTGAAAAACCTGTTTGGAAAATTCCAGGCCGGCACCAGACAACATGTAGTCGCGCGTGCCTACATGCTGGGAATTCTCGAGACAGCGGGCTAATGCGAGTCCGCCACCCGAGGTGATCCGCTCGGATCATCCTTCAATCCCCCCCCGTCCCCCCCAAAAAATCGATTTCCAGCCGCCCCCCCAGTCAATGGGGGGGTTCGCTTTTCGACTTCGCAATAGTCTGACCTCACAAAAGCACCAACGTATCGGTGAGTGGGAGCAAGTTTATGTCTGTAAAAGTGCTGATCGCCGGTGCGGCAATGGTGCCGTTTCTACCGCTGGGTGGCTCTGACAGTCATGCGGCGTTGGCGGGGCAAGCCGTTCGTGCGGCGCTGGCCGACGCGCGGATCGACTATGATCTGGTCGACCAGGTGTTTACTTCCTGCGTACACGGAGAAACCGGTATCGCCGAGCAAATGTTGTCGCAGATTGGCTACTCGGGCGTGCCGATTTTCAGCCTCGGCGATGGCTGTGCGTCGGCCAGTAGTGCTTTCCAGTTGGCCCGCAATAGCCTGCTGTGCGGCCAGGCTGAATGTGTCCTGTTGGTGGGTGTCGAGTGCATGCCGGCACGCATTTCCAATCGTGAGTTTTTCGGTTTGAAAGACCTCGCTCGCGATGAATCGGCAACGCTCAGGCAGGCTGAGAACCCCATCGGCTTTATCGAGCGTCGACAACAACCGGCGCTGTTGTTCGCGGCCCAAACCAGCTGGTTATTGACACGCATGGGCATTGCTCAAAGCAGCTTCGATCAAGTGCTTGAGCGCGCACGGGCCCAGGCCGGGCGCAATCCCTACGCCGTATTGAACCGCATGCCGGATCGCGACGACTGGCTCGCGCCTTATCTGTGCCCGTCCGCCTGCGGTGCGGCGGCCATCCTGCTCTGTACCCCGGCCTTTGCCCTGCGCTTCGGCGCTCGGGCGGACGTCACCGTGCTGGCCAGTGTCAGGGGCAGTGACAGCGCCTCAGAGCAGGAAGCGGGTTGCGTGCTGGATGTGCTCGGACAGGCAACCACCCGGCGAGTCGCACAGTTGGCCTATCAGCAGGCGGGCCTCGGTGCGGAAGACATCGACGTGGTTGAACTGCACGACCAAAGCGTCGGCGACTTCATGGTCAATAGCGCCGCGCTGGGCTTTTGCCGGGAGGACGAGATCGATCGATTCGTGCAGCAAGGACACCGCTTGAAAGGACAGATGAATGCGGTGTGCCCATCGGGTGGCTTGCTGGGACGTGGTCACGCCCCGGGTGCCACCGGGTTGGCGCAACTGGTCGAGTTGGTCTGGCAATTGCGCGACATGGCCGACGGCAGGCAAATTGCTGGTGCCCGCACGGCTTTGCAACATAGCACCGCCCTGGGCCGGGCGGTGTCGGTCACCCTTTTGCAGCGCACCTGAGAGGAGGCTCATTACGCCGTGATTCAACCCATGACTTTTCGTAAACCATAGAGCAGGTGGCAAGCTAGATGAACAAAAATAATAAGATCTGCCATGCAAACCTTCGCAAAGGGTTGTTGGCCTCCGCCATTCTCACCGGCCTGGGCATCGCGCCCGTGGGGGCTGTGGAGATCAACACGGGGAATGAAGACTTTGCGGTTCGCTTCGACAACACGCTGAAGTTCAACTATGCCCAGCGCGTGGAAGCCCCCAACAGCAAGTTGGCCAATTCGTGGAACAACAATGACGGGGATCGCAACTTCTCCTCCGGCAGTCCCGTTTCTCAACGACTGGATGTGCTGTCCGAACTGGATGTGGTTTACAAAGAAAAAGTCGGTTTCCGTGTCAGCGCCAACACCTGGTACGACCACGCCTACGACGATATTGGCAGCGACAACGCCTCGACCAATCAGCTCAACAACGGTAAGCCGGACTCTCGTCATCAAAGCGGTTACGCCGATCGGTATTACAACGGTCCTTCTTCGGAAATCCTTGATGCCTTCGTGTTTGGCAGCACTGAAGTCGGCGATGAGTCACTGCTCAGCGGCAAGCTCGGCAGGCACACCGTTTACTGGGGCGAAAGCATTCTCGCCTTTGCCCATGGCAACAGTTTTGGCCAGTCCGGCCTGGATATTTCCAAGTCGCTGGCGGTCCCGGGAACAGAAGCCAAAGAACTGTTCATTCCGCGTAATCAGTTGTCCACCAGCCTCACGGTCAACCCGGAACTGACCCTCGCCGCGCAGTACTTCCTGGACTGGGGCGCCGCGCGGTTGCCGGAGTCGGGCACTTATCTGGGGTTCAACGACGGCATTCAAAATGGCGGGCACAACCTGTCGTTGATCGGCGGCCGAAACCCGCTGTTCGGCACACCTGGCCCACTGGGTGCCAACCAGTTTTTGCGGTTGACCAACGGGCATACGTTTACCCCGGACAACCAGGGTGACTTCGGCCTGATGGCCAAGTGGAGCCCGGAATGGCTGCAGGGTACGCTGGGTTTCTACTACCGCAAAACCTCCGACATTCTGCCCAACCTGGTGTTGCAGCCAACGGCGGTCGGCCCTGCGCAACTGATCTCCGGCAATGCCGGCAGCTACAACCAGTTCTATGTCGACGACATCGATATCTACGGCATCAGCCTGTCGAAAAGCATCGAAGGTGTCAGCGTCGGCCTCGACCTGAACTATCGCCACAACATGCCGCTGGCCAGCGTGCCGGCAACGGTCAATCCGGTAGCCGGTGCTGCCGGTTTGCCTGGCTTCATCAGCAGCTTTGATGGTGACAACGGCGTGGCCCGAGGCAACACCGTGCACGCGGTGCTCAACGGCTTGACCACTTTCGGTGCGACACCGGTCTGGGACAGCTCGACCTTGCTGGTTGAACTCGCCTATAGCCGCTGGCTGGACGTCACCGAGAACAAGCAGCTGTTCAAAGGCGAAGACTGGTATCGCGGTGTCGACAAGGTCACCAAGGACAACTACGTGCTGGGCGTCAACTTCAACCCGACCTGGTATCAGGTATTCCCCGGCATCGATATGTACCTGCCGGCCAGCTACGGCGTCGGCCTTGCGGGCAACTCGTCGGTTCAGCTCGGGGGTAACAAGGACTCCGGCAGTTACTCGGTGGGCGTTGGCATGGACGTGCACAACCAGTACCGGTTTGACCTGAAGTACGTGGACAACTTTGGCCCGTTCGACACCTGCGGCTCAGCCGGTGGTGCAGGTGCACAGGGCGAGGGTGCCGCACCAGGGGCCAACGGCCAATACAACTGCGTACCGGGGCAGACCACTGCATTCGGCGGTGTTCTGCCTCAGCTCAAGGATCGGGGCATGGTCACCTTTACCTTCAAAACGACCATTTGATCGAAGTCTTTGCTTGATAGCAGGAGTCACTCCATGAAATTCGTCAATACGCTTTTGTTCACTGCATTGACCGTTGCCATCGCGGGTGCGGCACACGCAGCCGTGGCCCCCGATGAAGCGGCCAGACTCGGCAACAGCCTGACAGGCGTCGGCGCTGAAAAGGCCGGCAATGCCGACAACACCATTCCGTCCTACACCGGCGGTCTCACCACGGCGCCGGCCAGTTTTCAACCGGGCAGTTCGTTCCGTCCGGACCCTTACGAGGCCGACAAGCCACGCGTCGTCGTCGATGGCAAAAACGTCAGTCAATACACCGACAAACTGACCGCGACCACGCAAGAACTGCTCAAGCGTTACCCGACGTTCCGGGTCGATGTGTTTCCGACCCATCGCAGCGTTGCGCTGCCTCAACGGTTGCTGGATAACACTGCAAAAAATGCCGTCGGCACCAAAACACTCGAAGGCGGGGTAGCACTGGAAAACGCATTGCCGGGCGTTCCGTTCCCGATCCCGAAAGATGGCTATGAGGCCATGTGGAACCACCTGCTGCGTTATCAGGGTTATGCCACCAATATCAAATACGACTCCTGGAACGTCGACAGTTCCGGTCGGGCGATATTGGCCACGACCGGTAATGGCTATCTGGAATACCCGCTCTACGATCCGAAGCGTACGGAGCCGGCGAAAGAAACGGATCTGTTCTTCAAGACCAAACTCTATTACCAGGCCCCGGCCCGTCGCGCAGGCGAAGCCATCCTGGTGCAGGATGCCGTCAACCCCTTGAAAATGGAGCGTCGTGGCTGGCAATACCTGCCAGGTCAGCGCCGCGTGAAACTCGCGCCGGATATCGCCTACGACACGCCAAACCCTGGCTCGGCCGGTGCTTCGACCTATGACGATGCCTGGGTATTCAACGGCGCAATGGACCGTTACGACTTCAAACTCGTCGGCAAGAAGGAAATGATCGTTCCGTACAACACGTACAAGTTGAACTATCACAAGGACGCTGCGGATATCACCACGCCGCATCACGTCAATCCGGACCTGATGCGCTGGGAGTTGCACCGCGTGTGGGTGGTCGAAGCCACGCTGAAACCGGGTAAACGCCACATCTACAGCAAGCGCACCTTCTACCTCGACGAAGACAGCTGGATCGCCCTGGCTTCGGATGAATATGACGCCAGCGGCAAGCTGTACCGCGGATCCTTTGCACACCTGGCATACAGCTATGACGTGCAGGCGCCGAACTCCGATAACCACATGATTTATGACCTGGTCTCTGGCAGCTACAACATCACCGGCATCTACGGCCCGTACGGCGGCGTCAAGTACATCGACCCGCTTTCGAAAGCGCAATGGGCGCCTGAGTCATTGGCCGGCACGGGTATTCGCTGAGCCATAACGCAGGTGTTTTTTTTGTCGTCGACAGTGTGTACCGCACTGTTCGGCGGCTTTTTTTGCCGAGTAGACCTCATGAATACATTTAGATGGATTACGCTCGCCGCGCTGACTGTGGCGTTGGCTGTGCCATTCACCAGGGCCGTAGTCGCCGCCGATTTTGTCGACGTGCTGTCGAGCCCCGCGATTCAGAGTGAAAAGGCGATCAGCGGGATGTTCACCGGGTTGGCCCGTGCAGGTCAGCGCCTGGTCGCCGTGGGCCAACGCGGCCATATTTTCTATTCCGATGATAACGGCGTCCGCTGGCACCAGGCACAAGTGCCAGTGAGTTCCGATCTGGTGGCCGTGCAGTTTCCGAGCCCGACGCAGGGGTGGGCGGTCGGGCACGACGGCATTGTGTTACACAGCGACGACAGGGGTGAAACCTGGACGCGTCAGCTCGATGGCCGTCAGGTGGGGCAGATCATGCTCGAACATTTTCAGAGGCAAGAAGGGCAACAGCCCGATGATGCGTTATTGGCCGAGGCTCAACGGATGGTCGATGAAGGGGCTGACAAACCTTTTCTGGACGTTTGGTTCGCCAATGATAAAACCGGCTATATCGTCGGCGCGTTCAATCTGATTTTCCGCACCGAAGACGGCGGCCGGAGCTGGGTTCCGTTGATGGATCGCACCGACAATCCGGGGGCGCTGAATTTCTACGGGATGCGTGCAATCGGCGATGACCTGTTCATTGTCGGCGAGCAAGGCCTGGTATTGAAACTGGACCCGGCAACGCAACGGTTCATCAACCTCCCGACGCCCTACGGCGGCAGCTATTTTGGCATCACCGGCAAGCCGGGCTCGGTGCTCGTTTATGGCCTGCGGGGCAATGTTTATCGCAGCGTCGATCACGGCCTGAACTGGGACAAGGTTGAACTGGGCCTGTCCTCGAGCATCACTGCGAGCACGATCACCGCCGACGGCCGAATCATCCTGGTCAGCCAGGCCGGGCATGTGCTTGTCAGCACCGACGACGGCGCCAGTTTCACGCTAAAGCCACAAGACCGCCTGGGGCCCGCCGCTGCGGCACAGGCCATCGCATCAGGCACCGTGGTGGTCGCAGGCGCACGGGGCTTGCGCCAGTTGCCCTTCGAATGAGCCCACCCCCACATAATAAAAAGAGACGAGCCACTTCATGGGTAACTACAACCTCGATACGATGCCGGTGATCCGAGAGCTGAAGGGCTTCGATGCACGCTCCGGCAATGTCCTTGAACGCCTGATTTTCAACCATCGCCTGCTGGTGGTGCTGACCTGTCTGATCGTGACGGTAGTGCTGAGCTATTTCGCGGCCACTGGGCTGACGCTCAATGCCAGCTTCGAAAAGATGATTCCGCAGAGTCAGCCGTACATCAAAAACTACCTTGAGAATCGCCAGTCGTTACGCGGGCTGGGCAATACGGTTCGGGTGGTGGTGGAAAACACCGACGGCGACATCTACGACCCGAAATACCTGGAGGTGCTCAAGCAGGTCAATGACACCTTGTTCCTGACTCCGGGCGTAGACCGGGCTTGGATAAAGTCATTGTGGACGCCTGCCGTGCGCTGGACCGAGGTCACGGAAGAGGGCTTCCGTGGCGGCCCGGTCATGCCGGACTCCTACGACGGCTCGGCCAGCGGGGTCGAGCAACTGCGCTTGAACATCACCCGTTCCGGGATCATCGGCAGTCTCGTCGGCAATAATTTCAAATCGAGCATGATTGTGGTGCCGCTGCTGGAGAAGGATCCGGTCACGGGCGCCGCAATCGACTATCACCATTTTTCGCGGATGCTTGAAGAGCAGCTGCGCAACAAGTTTGAGTTTGCCGGCAGCAGCGCGGTACACCTTGCCGGTGAAGAGGGCAAAGGCCCGATCAAGATCCGCGTGATCGGTTTCGCCAAATTGGTGGGCGATCTGATCGATGGCCTGATGCTGATCATGATGTACTTCGGCGCCGCCGCGCTGATTGCCACTGCCATCATCTTTGGCTTTACCCGTTGCGTGCGCAGCACCGCGCTGGTGATTCTGTGCTCGGTGGTTGCGGTGGTCTGGCAACTGGGCCTGATCACCTTGTTCGGTTATGTACTCGACCCGTTTTCGATTCTGGTGCCGTTTCTGGTGTTCGCCATCGGCGTGTCCCACGGTGCGCAGAAAATGAACGGGATCATGCAGGACGTCGGACGCGGCACCCATCAGTTGATCGCCGCGCGTTACACCTTCCGCCGTCTGTTCCTGGCCGGACTGACCGCATTGCTGGCCGATGCCGTGGGTTTTGCGGTACTGATGCTGATCGACATTCCGGTGATCCAGGACCTGGCCGTCACCGCGAGCATTGGTGTGGCGGTCTTGATCTTTACCAACCTGGTGTTGCTGCCAGTGCTGCTGTCTTATTGGGGTGTCAGCCCCAAGGCGGCGGCGCGCAGCTTGCGTCAGGAAAGGCAGGAGCTGAAGGGGGCAGGGCTGGGCAATGTGTGGAGCCTGCTTGACCGCTTTACCGAGCGTCGTTGGGCGACGGTGGCGGTGGTGGTGGCCGGGTTGCTGGCAGTAGGTGGCTTCACGGTCAGCACGCATTTGAAGATTGGTGATCTCGATCCGGGCGCACCCGAGCTGCGCGCAGACTCACGTTACAACCGCGACAACGCCTACATCACTGCCAACTATTCGCTGTCCAGCGACCAGTTTGCGGTCATGGTCAAAACCGCCAGCGAAGGTTGCCTGAAGTACGAAACCCTGGTGGAAGCCGATCGTCTCGGCTGGCTGTTGCAACAGCAACCGGGCGTGCAGACGACCGTGTCGCTGGTCAACGCTGTGCGCCAGATCACGGCGGGTTCCTATGAAGGCAACCCGAAAATGCTGACCGTCGCGCGCAACCAGAACGTGCTGAACTACGGCGCGCAACAGGCCTCGGTGAACAATCCGGAACTGTTCGACAGTGATTGTTCGATGATGCCGGTGATCGCTTATCTCTCCGACCACAAGGCCGAAACCCTCGATCACGTGGTGAAAGTGGCCGACCAGTTCGCCCGCGAACACAGCAATGACGATCGGCAGTTCATGCTCGCCGCCGGTAGCGCCGGGATCGAAGCGGCGACCAATATCGTCGTGCGCGACGCCAATCGCACCATGTTGTTCTACGTGTATGGCGCGGTGATCGTGCTGTGCTTCATCACCTTCCGCAGCTGGCGGGCGGTGGTGGTGGCGGTCGTGCCGTTGATGCTGACGTCGATTCTCTGCGAGGCGTTGATGGTCTGGCTGGGCATGGGCGTGAAGGTCGCGACCTTGCCGGTGATTGCCTTGGGTGTCGGCATCGGCGTCGATTACGCGCTGTACCTGCTCAGCGTTCAGTTGGCTCAGCAGCGTGCCGGTCTGTCGTTGACCGAAGCCTACAAAAACTCCGTGGCGTTCACCGGCAAAGTGGTGGCGCTGGTCGGCATCACCCTGGCGGCGGGCGTGATCACCTGGGCGTGGTCGCCGATCAAGTTCCAGGCCGACATGGGCATCCTGCTGACCTTCATGTTCATCTGGAACATGGTCGGCGCCTTGGTGCTGATCCCGGCACTGTCGCATTTCCTGCTCCGTCGTGCGCCTTGAAGCGTCTGCTCGCATGCTTTATCCGCTCGGCTACCTGTGAGTCCCTGCCGTTTCTGAAACGTCGACATCAAACAAGAATAAAAGGAACACAAAACCATGCTGGGCTTGATGCAAGATCAACCGCTGTTGATTTCATCCGTTCTGGAACATGCGCTGAAGGCGCATCCGCACACTGAAATTGCCTCACGCATGGCAGATGGATCGGTGCATCACTGCACTTACGCCGACATTGGCGAACGCGCTAAACAAGTGGCCAATGCGCTGGTTGCATTGGGCGTGCAACCCGGCGAGCGAATCGGCACCCTGGCCTGGAACGGTTACCGGCACATGGAGCTGTATTTCGGTGTGTCGGGCATGGGCGCGGTACTGCATACGATCAACCCGCGGCTGTTCGCCGAGCAGATCGAATTCATCGCCAACCACGCCGAGGACCAGTACCTGCTTTTCGACCTGTCGTTCGCTGAGCTGGTCGAGCAGATCGCACCGCGCCTGAAGTCAGTCAAAGCGTTCATCGCGCTGTGTGACCGGGAGCAAATGCCGATAATCGATGTGCCTGGTTTGATGTGCTACGAAGACCTGATCGCCGGGCACAGCAATGACTTCATCTGGCCTGAGTTCGATGAACGCACGGCGTCGTCCATGTGCTACACCTCGGGCACCACTGGCAATCCAAAGGGTGTGCTGTATTCGCACCGTTCTTCGATCCTGCACTCGCTGGCGCTGTGTACCTCGGATGGCTTCGGTCTATCGGCGGCGGATTCAGCGTTGTTGGTCGTGCCGATGTTCCACGTCAATGCCTGGGGCATGCCGTATGCCGCCGCAATGTGTGGCGCCAAACTGGTGTTGCCGGGCGCTGCACTTGACGGCGAGAGCCTCTACACGCTGATGCGGGATGAACAGGTGACCCTGGCGCTGGGTGTGCCGACGGTGTGGATGATGCTGCAACAGCATGTCGAGACACAGGCTTTGCAACCGGCGACAGAGCTGTGCCTGAACCGGGTGGTGATCGGCGGAGCCGCCGCGCCGCGCAGCCAGGTCGATACGTTTGAAACCCTTTTCAATGCGCGTGTTTTGCATGCCTGGGGGATGACCGAGATGTCCCCGCTGGGCACCATCTGCAATCCGTTGCCCAAGCACCGTGATGCTCCGCTGGAAGCCGTGCTCGACTTGCAGGCCAAACAAGGGCGGGCATTGTTTGGGGTGTCGATGAAAATTGTCGACGAGCAAGGCGCTGAACTACCGCGGGATGGCAAGGCTAGCGGTCTTCTACTGGTCAAGGGACCGTGGATCGCCAGCCAGTATTACGGCGGCGAGGGAGGGCAGATTCTTGATAGCGAGGGCTGGCTCGATACCGGTGACATCGCAACGATCGACACTGACGGCTACATGCAGATCACCGACCGCGCCAAGGACGTTATCAAGTCGGGTGGCGAGTGGATTTCCTCGATTGATCTGGAAAATGCTGCCGTCAGTCATCCGGCCGTCGCCGAAGCGGCGGTGATCGGCATCCCTCATCCCAAATGGCAGGAACGGCCGTTGTTGGTGGTGGTGCTCAAACCTGGTAGAACCGCGAGCAAAGACGATCTGCTGACGGTGCTGCAAAGCCGCGTGGCGAAGTGGTGGCTGCCGGACGATGTGGCCTTCGTCGAAGCGCTGCCGCATACCGCCACCGGCAAATTGCAAAAGATGAAGCTTCGCGAACAGTTTCGCGACTTCAGATTTCAGAGCTGAAAGGCTATTTATCCAGGGGCACGATCAGCGGGCCGGCGAAGGCCTGCATGATCAACGCCACGGGTTGCTGGTGGCTGACCAGTTGGGCCATGGCGTTCATGTAGGGCGTCAGGTGACGGAAGTATTTCTTGTAGCTCGGGCACAGGTAGTTCAGGCCCGGCTCGCCGTTGGGCGCGTTCATGAAGCGGTTTTTCGGGCATTCGCCATGGCAGGCGAAACGGTAATCGCACTGCTGGCAATACGTTGGCAGTGTCTCTTCCTTGGCGGCGCCAAAGGCTTGTTGCGCAGCAGAGGCGAGTAGCACGGCCGGATCATCGGTCTTCAGGTTGCCCAGCAAATACTCGGGATACATGTAGTGATCGCAGGAGTAGACATTGCCGTCGTGCTCCACGATCGCCGCTTTGCCGCAGCGCGGGCTGAACAGGCACACCGAGGCCGGCAGCTGACACCATGAGGCCAGTGCCCATTCGAAGTTCATGACATGAACCTCCCCGACATCCTGGCGCACCCACTCGTCAAAAATCGTGATGAGAAAATCACCATAGGCCTCGGGGGCAACCGTTTGCTCCGTCACCTTCGCGGGCTCCGGTACCACGTGCAAGCGCAATTCTGGCGGGATAGCGAAATGCAGACCCAGACTGACCTGTGAGGCGCTGGGCTCGCGTTCCACCACGGGGTTGAACTGAATATGACGAACGCCTTCAGACTTGAGGAATCGATAGATTTCCAAGGGATATCTGGCGACATCGCGCGCCACGGTCACCAACACATTGAAGTCGACGCCATGCTGCTTGAGCAGTTCCAGACCGCGCATCACGTCATCGAAACTGGAGTGTCCGCGCTTGTCGGGGCGATAGAGGTCGTGGACGAATCGCGGGCCATCGAGGCTGATCCCCACCATGAAGCGTTCACGGGCGAGGAATGCGCACCAGTCGTCACTGAGTAACGTGCCATTGGTCTGCAACGTGTTGCGAATGACTTTGTTCCCCGCGAACTGGCGTTGATACAGGACCGCGCGTTGGAAAAAATCCAACCCCAGCAACGTCGGTTCGCCGCCTTGCCAGGTAAATTCGACTTCAGGCGTGGACTGGGCCTCGATGTAGCGCTGCACATACAGACGCAGCACCTCGTCGGTCATGCTGAAGCGTTCCCTGGGCGGGTAAAGCTGTTCTTTTTCGAGATAGAAACAGTAACTGCAATCGAGGTTGCAGATCGGCCCGACGGGTTTGGCCATGAGATGCAAGCCCTGGGGCGGGGTTTCGTGGGTAGGCATGGGGGCAGGGTCCGGGAGTCATCAGTCTGCCGCCCGGTTATCCGGGCGGCATTGAGGGTCAAGGCAAATACGTCACGTGTACATCCTTGACCTTGCCATTGAATGCGAAGGGCGCACGCTCGAAATAGTCCAGGGTGACGGGGGAACCGAGGTCTTGAGCGACGTCGAAGGTTTCGCTGGCGGTGAACGTCAGTGACGGAGTGAACGGTGTCACCCCTTTGGCGGCTTCCTGGCCGTCAAGTCGCAGGCTCAGATTGGCCGGCGCTCCGGGCTTGGCTGACGACAGGGTCGTCAGCACTTCGATACTGACTTTGCCGGCGGGTACCCGTTCGGCCGAACGCAGTTTGACTCGAGAGATAGCCAGTGCGTTGTACTCGTAGTTCAGGAAGCCGTCATCCATGTACAGGCTGACCCCGCCACCGATACCGCCCAAGGCATACAACACGCCGGTGGCGTTAGCTGGAACGTCGGCGTCGACGACAACTTTGCTGTTCTGATTGCGCAGGTTGGGGGCCGCAAACTCCGGAAAGCGTTGGACGCGATCACTGAAGTGCCATTCGCGTTGGCTGCTGGAGATTCGTGCAGTCGGATCGAGGAAGGGGTAAAGACCGGCACCAATCGGATAGACATGGTTAGCCTTGGCCTGCACGTCAAACTCCGCCTTCAGCTCCGCAAGCTTTTGCGGATTGCTCGCGGCGACATCCTTGGCCTGGGAGTAGTCGTCTTGCAGGTTGTAGAGCGACCATCGGTCGTTCGCCGGATTCCAGCCCATGAACTGCGCGAAGCCTTGCACCCAGGGTTTGCGCGGGCCAAAAACCGAGGCCATCCAGCCATCCTTGTAGACGCCGCGACTGCCGAAGACTTCGAAGTATTGCGCCGGTTTTTTCGATTTCACCTGAGCGTCGTTGAAGGTGTAGCGCAGGCTGACGCCATCCATTGGGTCCTGAGCGATACCGTTGACCTCTTTGGGGGGCGTGATCGACAGCACGTCGTAGACCGTCGGGGCAATGTCGTTGACATGGTGGAATTGTCCGCGAACCTGGGCGTCGGCCTTGATCTGTTTCGGCCAGGAAACGGCCAGCGGCGTGCGCGTACCGCCGAAGTAGCCGGCGACCAGTTTAGTGCCTACGAATGGCCCTGAACCTGCCCAGGCCCACGCGGCGTTGTACATGCTTTCAAGTTTAGGACCGCCGAGCGCGGACAAGCCGCCATACATCTCGTCGAGGACTTTCAGCTGCTGCTCTTTGGGAACCGGAATCCCGTTTTGGGCCAGCAACTCATTAATCGTGCCCTCCATCCCCTCGGAAGAAGCGCCGTTGTCGCTGAAGACATAAAAGATCAGCGTGTTGTCGCGCTTACCTTCACGCTCCAGTTCGTCGAGGATCTTGCCGGCCTGCGTGTCGGCATGTTCCAGGAAGCCGGCATACACCTCCATCAACCGAGACTGATACTGCTTCTGTTCGGAAGACAAGCTGTCCCAGGCTGGGAGCTCCGCCGGGCGTGGGGTGAGGACGGCGTCCTGCGGGATAAAGCCCAGGGCTTTCTGGCGAGCGAACGTCTGCTCCCGATAGGCGTCCCAGCCACCGTCGAACTTGCCTTTGTATTTATCGGCCCATTGCGCATTCACCTGGTGCGGGCCATGTACGGCACCCGGCGTCCAATACATGAAAAATGGTTTTTCCGGCGCGTAGGTCTGATGGTCTTGCAACCAGTTTACGGCCTGATTGGCGAGATCTTCGCTGAGGTGATATTTCGGATCTCGCGCCGGTTCGATTGGCGTTGTGTCGCGGTACAGGCGCGGTTCGTACTGAGAGGTTTCGCCGGCCAGGAAACCGTAGAAATGTTCAAAGCCGTAGGCCGTCGGCCATGTATCGAAAGGACCGGCCGCTGTGGTGTCCAGGGGGGGCGTGTTATGCCATTTGCCGAACGCGGCGGTGCTGTAGCCGTATTGCTTGAGCACCTCGGCCATGGTCGCCGAGCTTTTGGGGATCTTGCCGGTGTAGCCTTCCCAATCGGTGGCCAGCTCTGCGATGACGCCGTTGCCAACCCGGTGATGGTTGCGTCCGGTGAGCAATGCAGCGCGAGTAGCGGAGCTGATGGCAGCGGTATGAAAAGCGTTGTAGCGCACACCGCTGTCGGCGACTCGGCTCAGGGTCGGCGTATGGACTGCGCCGCCGACGGTGTCGGACTGCGCGAAGCCGGCGTCATCGAGCATGATCACCAGAATATTGGGGGCCTCGGCAGGAAGCTGAGATTGATGCTGACGTTTCTGGTGCTTCGATTCTTGCAGCGTCGGTTTGGCGTCACTGGCCGAAGGCGTCGGCGGGAAGGGCAGTGAGTCTTGTGCGGATGCGACCGAGCTGGCCAACAGTGCGCAGAGTTTCAGGGTGAAACGTCCGGCGGGTTGCAGCTTCTGGGACATGGGTGTCTCCGTTTTTTATTCATTGCAACGGCGCAGCCGCCCGGTCGAACACCGGACGGCTGAGAGATTGGAGGGCTGGTCAGACCGCAAAGCTGGTGATGTCTTTGGGCTCGATATCGTTGGCCTTGCAGAACGCCAGGTAACGATCCACGCTGGATTTCCAGTTCTCGACGGCCACGATGTTGTTGTTATCGTCGTAATACAGCAGGTCGCCCTGGGTGATGTTCAAGGTGATCAGTTCATCGCCATATTCAGTCAGCACGATCGGCGTATGGCTGGAACCTGCGGTTTCGAACACCACGCCGCCCGGTTTTGAGATCCAGTCGTGCTCCAGGTATTTCCAGCCACCCTTGATGGTGTAAACGATGACCGTGCCGGAGTGATGGTGCTTGGGCAGAGAAGACCCGGCCGGGGCCTTGAGCAGGGTGATGGTTTCCCCGCGAACCGGGTCGCACTTGATGTATTTGATGAAGATTTCATCGCTGTAAGGTGCGAACGGAACCCACGGCAGGTCCTCGTCGTTGATGGAGGAGGTGTCGATGTTTTCATAAAACATGCTTGTTGTTCTCTGTTGGACGGTGGAAGGATTTACACGGTGCGGCAAGCGCATCGTGAACAGGCCGTGCTCACACCGCCCCCCTCTTGAGGAGGGGGATCCATCCAATGGCGTTGAATCGCGGCATGCGCAGTGCTGTGCAAATAACGCCAAAACAACAATATCTACGGTTTGTGGCCACCGTCGGCCATTGGGTGATCAAAGCGGACGTCAGGGTCTCTGCGAAACCCTGACGCCCCGGTTCAGCGGCGGCACGCCAGCGCCGTCCGCTGCAACCGGTCGTCAGGTGCTCAATTGATTTTGACGATCGCCGGCGGACTCCACGTGCCTTTGCCAGGCGGCAGGACGGAAGGGTTTTCCGTCTTCGGCCAATACAGGCGCATCACCATGTAGATCAGATCATTCGGTGCGGGCAGCCAGTTGCTTTCCTTGTCTGCGCCGGGTGAGTCCTTCTGGACGTAGAGCGTCAGCGAGCCGTCCGCATTTTTCTTCATGTCAGGTAGCATCGGCGAGTTGATGAGGTAGCGATTGATCGGATTCTTGATCAGCAGTTGGCTCTTGCCGTCGTACATCGTCACCGACCAGAAAGCATTGACCGGCGGGAGCTGTCCAGCGGGAAAGGTGAGGGTGTAGTTGTGTTTGCTGCCGTCAAGCGGCGTACCATCGGACAGGATCTTGGCCATCGGATACGTGGCCTCTTCGGCGTCGTTGGCGTAGATGCCCGCTTGTGCGATGGCGGCACGCTTTAGCCAATCACCCTTGTAGAATGCGGCATTACCGCCGGAACTCACGATGTTCCAGCCATTGACCTGCGTGCCGAGATGATTGACTGCATCCTGGACCTTCGCATGCCCAGCCTGCATGCCCTCAACCATTGCGGCCTTTTGCTCGGCGGACAGATCCTGGAAGTTGAAGTCCTTGCCGGCGCCAATGCCCAGACGGGCCAGCTTCGCGCGGATCGCCACTTCTTCCGGTGTGGCCGGGGCAAACTGCAACGCAAAGCCCAGATACTTGAAGAAGTCGGTCTTGGCCAGGGCCTTGTCGAACTTCGGAAAGTCGATCGCCGGCGCGGCAGGCGGCGCGGGCTGCTTGAGATAAGCCGATAACGGCTGGGCCGCATAACCGGACTGGATCTTTTCTACGTTTGGCATGTCCGCCGGATTGTAGAGCTGGGTGCGAAAGATCGCGAAGAGGAGTTGTGTATTGGAATGAAACACCTTCTTGATGCCAGGCGGGGTCACGCCTTTCCAGTCTGGGCCGACCAGCAGGTAATCGCCGGCTTCGCTGCCGGTGGTACGGCTGCCGATATAACCGAAGTTGTTGGTGTTGTTATCGACTAGCTGCACCGAGTAGTACCGCGGTTTCTCCACCGTCGGTACCGATAGCACGATCGGCTCGCTACGCAGGTCCATGAACATCATGGAATACGGTGTGTCGCTGTTCGGCGAGACGATGGCCGTGTCCTTGTAGCTAAAGACATTGTGCATGCTGTGAATTTGGTTGAACGGTGCCTTGTACTGACCGGAGCTCTTGTCCACGGCATAGTCGTACATGATCGCGTAGTTCATCACGATGGGCAGACCGTAGATGTAGCCTTCCTCGGCGATGGCTTTCGTCTCCGTGGGCGTGATGTCCGCGGCCTGGACGAGCGTAGATCCAAGGGACGCGAGCAATAACATCGCACAGCCAAATGTTCTCGGTAGTGTGGTTGTCATGAACCTGAAACTCCATTTTTCGTGTTAGACGGGGGTGTCGGTCAGCTAACTGCTAATCAGGCGATATTCCCCAAAGGCAGGAACCCCTGACGATCCTGATGCATCTCTGTGCCCATCAAGGAGGCAACTTCTCGAATCTCACCGAATCGCAGGCAATCAATCATTCGAGCGCTAAACGCACATCTCACGGATCGTTTCACTTGGGAAAGAGTAGTGTATACGCCACCCGAAAGCCCCAACCGTGTGCACCATCTTCAGGACTGTCCGCCCAGTATCGCGGTCCCACCTGAAGGCTCATGGGTTGCTTGCCGACTTTGAACAATTGCGTCACGAACAGGTTAATCGGCACATTCCACTCCCTGGCTTCCCAGTCGTAAGTGGATTCTGTATTAATGCCAAAACTGGTGTACGACGCTGTGGTATAGACCAGAAAGGGTTGCAGATACGTCTGATTGACCTTCTCCTTGTCATTGGCCGGGTTGTTGTCCAGCGACCAGATGTGGTTCGCCAGAATACCGGTCGTCCAACCGTTGGCCTGCTTCAACGCCACCGCTGTCGGCCCAATCCCCCATTGTTCGCTACTCAGTAGCTCATCACTACCGGTCGGTAACAGCAGCGCGGGGCCTGCGCCCCAGATCCAGCCGTCCTCGGTGGGCCTTTTGGGAGAGAAAAAGAAGCTTTGCGTGGTGTCGCCCACGCCGCTTTTATCGGCGATGCCCCTCGGTGCCAGTCCATGCTGATCAATGACCGGGAGGATCGTGCGAGAGATCAGATTCCAATCGTCATTGAGTGAGAAGGGTAAAACCGGCTGGATATTGGTGACGCTCTGGATTCCATTGCCGGAGGGCCCCATTTTCTGATTCCAGTTGTATTGGATGGGCAAGCTGTACAGTGCCGCGACTGGATTCAATGACTGTTTAGCCAGTTCCGCCTGATCGTCAGCCTGACTGGAAACGGATATACCGAAAGCCGAAAGTGCGAGCAAAAGCCGTTCAATGCGTTTGTACATGTTGAAATCCTTGAATGCGGATCGCCACGGGCTCCTCGACTATCAAGGGGAGCCCGCTAACGATCGGCAGAAACTGCTTGAGTACCCGCAGTGACGATTACTTGAGTAACGTCTGCATGTCGCCGGTCATTCCCTTGATGGCCGCTTTGAAGTCATTCGCGGTGATTTTCTGGCTGGCGTTCTTCAGGTTCTCGCCAAACACTTTACGCACGGCTTTTGCGACCGGTGCGCCAGTCTTGGCGTCGATCAAGTCCGCCTCGATATACAGCTCGGTATTCTGGTCGCGATGCCCGGTGGCGGCCTGAGTTGCACCTATGACTGCCGCGACCGGCACCACTTCGTACCATTTCATGCCTTCGTTGGTGGCTGTCACGCCCGTGATTGCCGCCTGCAGGATCAGCGCTCGCTCGCCTTTGCGAACATCTCTGGAGTCTGGAACGACCAGGTAATTCTGGGACAATGCCTGCTTGGTGCTTTCAGTGGTGTAGGCCTGCAATTCCTGTAATGTTTTCAGGTCCACACGTTCATCCGGCTTGGGCGCCGGATACAGTTCCAAACGCTCGAAGACCACCGTGGAATAATCCGCAGGCTTGAACCCAGGCGCCACCCAGCGCAGCACTTCCACGCCACTTGGCGAGGTGGTTTCCTGCAGGCCGCCATAACTCTTCAGAAAGCCGGAGTACTGTTGTTGCTCGGTAACTTTCGATACGCAGCCGGTCAATAACAAACTGCTCAGTGCGGCACCCGTTATCCATTTGTGCGAGAAGTTCATGTAACGGTACTCCTTGAGGGATGTGTTCCTGAATGTCTGTTATTCAAGGCCAGACCCTGTGGCCTCAGCCTTTTCGGGATCTCTGCCTGAGCAATCGAACGACTGCTTGCCAACTGCAAGCAGCCGCAAATTCGCGTTACTTCGACGCCATCACTGCCGGCGGCTGCCAGCTGCCGCTGCCGGCGGGAAGAATCGAAGGCGCCGTGGTCTTCGGCCAATAGAGGCGCATCACCAGATAGGCCGTGTCGTCAGGCGCCGGCAACCAGTTGGCCTCCTTGGCCTTGCCCGGCGAATCCTTCTGGATGTACAGCGTCAGTGAGCCATCTGCGTTCTTCTTCATCGTCGAGAGCATCGGCGAATTGATCAGGTAGCGGTTGATCGGGTTCTTGATCAGCAGCTGGCTCTTGCCGTCGTACATGGTCACCGACCAGAAGGAGTTGACTGGCGGCAGTTTGCCGGCGGGGAAGGTGAGCGTGTAGTTGTGCTTGCCGGTGTTCAACGTCTGGCCGTTGCCATCGGTACGCGTAATGGGGTACATCGCCTCGGCGGCATCATTACCGTACAGACCAGCCTTCGAGGCGCCAGCCCGCATCAACCAGTCGCCTTTGTAGAACGCCTGGTCGCCGAAGAACGCGCCGACGCTCCAGCCGTTGATATTCTTCATTCCGCTCGAGAGGAACTTGTCGACCTTCTCGTCGCCGGCCTTCATCCCGAGCAGGACCACGGCCTTGTGCTCGAGCGAGAGGTCCTTGAATTCGAAGCTGCGACCGGGGCCTACGCCGATGCTGGCCAGCTTCGCCCGGATCGCCTTGTCCTCAGCCGATGGCGGCACATACTCCAACGCGGCCGACAGGTACTCGAAGAAGTTGGCCTTGATGCCCTCCGTGGTGGCCGGCACGAAAGCAATCTTCGGCGCAGCGGGCGGCGCGGGTTGATGGAGGAAAGCGGACAGTGGCTGGACCTTGTAACCCGCCTGCAGCTTCTCGACATTCGGCATGTCGGCTGGATTGAACAACTGGGTGCGGATCAACGTCAGTGCGAAAGGGGTCGTGGAGCTGAACACCTTGTCGATGCCAGGAGGGGTCGCACCCTTCCAGTCGGGGCCTGCAATCAGATAGCTCCCGGGTGCGCTGGCGGTTGCCCGGCTGCCGACGTAGCCGTAGTTATAGGTGTTGCCGTCGATCAGTTGCACCGAGTAGTAGCGCTTTTTGGAGACGGTCGGCACGGTGATCACGAGCGGTTCGGCGCGCAGGTCGGCCCAGAGTATCGAGTACGGGGTGTCGCTGTTTGGCGTAATGACGGCCGTGTCGGCGGGAGTAGAAACCCGATGCTCGTTGTGCATTTGGTTGAAAGGGGCCTTGAACTGGCTGGACCTGGAGTCCACCGCGAATTCGTTCATCACGGCGTAGTTCATGACCAGCGGCAAGCCGTAGATAAAGCCTTCCTCGGCGATCGCCTTGGTTTGCTCCAGCGTCGGCGCGGAAACGCCCTTGGCCACATCCGCCTTGTCTGCCTGTGTAATCGGATCGAGCTTGCTCGTACAACCGGCGAAAAGCGTTGAACCGACGACGACCGCCGCAGCCATTGTCCAGCCCTTGTTTGACATCCTGTTCATTTTCACCTCGTTGGTTTTTTGCAAGCTGGCGTCGTGAGTGTTCATGTCCACGGTCAAGTCATCTGAAGACCTGAAACCCTCGTCGATTTTTCAATAGTGCCAAGTCATGTTGGCGGTCAGGGCTTGAATCCAGGCGTTGTCGAACTCGCCTGATACACGATTGCCAGACAGCGTTTTCTGCTGATCGACTGACATGTCCCCCATCCACACGGTGACCCAACTGAAATTCACGTCTGTCTCTTTATTCAGCGAATAAGTAAAGCCTGTGGCGAAGCGCCAGGCGGCGCCCATGGGCACGGTGAGCGTCCGATCACCATCGGACACAGCGGACGTGTCATAGGCGATACCGAAATCCCAGACCCAGTCCTGGTTCATCTGGTATTGAGCACCAAGCGCCAATTGATACGTGTCCTTGTAATGCGCATCGATTGAGGCGGCCCTTGAACCGCTTCTGGAAGTGTCTACGTCAATGCCGATGTCGCGGAATTGCGACCAATCCTGCCAATTGACTGTGGCCAGCATAGACCACTGCGTATCCAGTTGCTGGTACAGGCTGAGGGTCGCTGTTTGCGGTACTTTCAGGTCGATTTTGGTGTTGAGGCTGTTGAGGCGGCTCACCGACGGAGCACTGCTCTGCACATCCAGGCGATCCTCGAAGTCGAGGTCAACCTGACTGGTGTAAGCCAGGCCAATCCGGGTGCCGGGCCTTGGGGCATAAATCACGCCTGCGTTGGCGCCGTAACCCCATGTGCTGTCCCGGTATTTGTATTGGCCGTCACCCCGTTGTGTCAGTCCGAGCGGCTTCTGATCGATGGCGGCTTCGCTCTTCAGCGTCCCGTACATGGCTTTCAGTCCGACGCCGACGGACCATTGATCGTTGAAGCGATAGGCGACACTGGGTACCAGTGACAGTCCCGCAATGCTTGCGTTCTGCACGAAATAACGGCCGGACCAGTCGTTGTCGTAGTTTTCAGCGAGGCCGAAATCGCCATAGGAGCCGAAGCCGACGGACCACCGATCATCCAGTTGATGGCTGATGAAGAAACTGCCACCCGGTATGGGATTGAGCGCGTTACCACTGCCGGTGCCCGGTGTATTGGTTTCACTGTCTTTATCGAACGATAAGTCACCAAAAAGAACCTGAGCGCCAGCGGAGATCTGTGTTCCGCTGAGGTAGCTCAAGCCAGCGGGGTTGCTGGCGATGGTCGAAGGGCCTTGTGCCCGGGCCGCTGCACCGGCATTGGCCAGTCCGACGTTGTCGGTGGCGATTTCGTACAACATCAGGCCACCGGCAACACTGCGGCCACTGGTCAAGAGTGTCAGCGCACTAAGAACAGTAATCGACAACACACTTCTATTTAACGGCATGAAATCCCTCTCTACCAGATCACTCAATCGATATCGCTTGGATCGCCCCAAGGCCAGGGCATCGTCTTTTACTCGTGTGGCCTTCTTGAGTGTCTGCGCGGAACTCCACCCGCAGGTGCAACTAATCGCCAGCCCCATGAACAGCACAAAAACCGAAGATCAGCTTTGCAACCAACCTGTTGTTGCGTTCACTTTACGGCAATCATCAGAAAGGCACCTTGCATTTTCGGACAGTGCGCGCGGTACCGCGGGGGTATGGAAATTGTTGAGTCAACCCACGATGGAGGCTACTCCAGTCCATCTCTCCAATGCTGTGGTGACGTATTTGTCCACGTTTTGAATGCACGGGAGAAGGCGTTTGGATCCTGGTATTGAAGGGTCTGAGAGATTGTGGATATCGGCAAATCCGTATCTTTCAAGAGCTGCCGCGCGAAATTGCTTCTGGAATCGGTGATCAGTTCTTTAAGGTGAGAACCTTCCGCATCCAGCCGGCGTCGCAGCGTTCTTTCATTCAATGAGAATTGACTGGCGATGTGCTTGGAGTTTGCCTGGCCTTTCAATAATAGAGCGTATGCCTGGCTCTTTATTTGTTCTGACATCGTCAAAGGTGACGTGGCGGTCGCAATAGCCAGTTTAAGCAGATGGTGTAAGCGTGGATTCGCCGTGCATTGAATTTGCCGGAGTTGCTGATTATTGATTACAAGTCCGGAGATACTTGCATTGAACTGAATGTCACAGCGAAATTTTCTGACGTACGGGGTGATATCGGATGGCTTGCGATATGAAAACTGCACACGAACGGGCGTCCAGTTAGCACCTAACAATGTCCGCAACATTTGCAGGCCCACCATGACGGCAGTGTCAACAAGTAATGATTGATTGGGCAGGTCGTGGCGATAAATGACATATCCCAACAAACTGTGTTGGCCCGCCAAGGGAAGCAGGAGTGGGGTCGCGCCACGATCATAGAGGTTTGCATGTCCGACCAGGTCGTTTAATGCATCGCCTGGTGTATTCGCCAGACGCATAAGCTGGCCCACCGGACCCAAATCATCCAGTGCACAACGCTCGCCTATCAGTAAGCCAATATGGGGGCAATCGGTGTGTTCGAATGCAGCTTTGAATAGGTGAGCAGCGTCCATATAGGTGAGGTGCCGTTCTTCATTGACGAATTGCTCTAAACTCAGGCCTGCTTTCTGGAATACTCTCTGCGAGGAACCACCTATAAAATCAACTACTTGCGGGAGGCTGCGAAATGGACTCGTGCTGATTTCTCCTGGGCCACTCATTTTTAAAGACGATTGTTTTTTTGGCATATTGGTTCGCAATCATTCCTGATATTGAAATTGGACGAGCGACGAGCGGGTTCAGACCATTGCTTTCCGTAAAAATGGTCATTGTAAAATACGCCACTCCAATGCAGTCGCAAGACTCTCTGACCTTTAGATAGTATCTCAAAGCCATCATCTCGAATACGTTATAAAACGTGCAAGAAGGTCTTGCTCTCCGTCATCGGCGGTAATGAGCCCTTGAAAACAGTTAGTTGCAGGAAAGGGTCGATTACAAGCGTTCCCGGGTATGCCTTGGACGCTGCGGCGTGACCGGGTATAGGTCTCCATGCACCATCGCGGCGCATACTTCAGCTTGCTGCAATCACTAGCGTCATCGCCCACTGTTCCTTCCGAAACCGACCTGTGCATGTCGGTAACAAGCAAGTTGCCGTTTTCGGCCATTCCCTCCCAAAAACGCTACCTTATTGCTCACTGCCAATGAGTAGAGCGGTTGACCACATCTCCTTCGCTTTTAACCTTTCCCCTGGCGACCATCGAGATAGAGACATCGGAGTGTCGTTTTTTGAACGCATGGAAGGATCCATTGAAGTCAGGTGTGAGTTTTGCAAGTAAATACAGATAGCTCGCCGAACGAGCAATAAAAAGAGCCTGCGCCTGAGGCCGTTTACCCGCTTTGTGTGAGGAGATACCGCGATGACGACGTTCAACTCCGGGGCCCAACCCCAGAACCGTGCGCCTCAATCCATCGGCTTTCTGCTGCTGGACAATTTCACGCTGATTTCCCTGGCGTCCGCAGTGGAACCCCTGCGCATGGCGAATCAGTTATCCGGCCGCGAGCTGTATCGCTGGACCACGCTCACCGTCGATGGCGGTCAAGTCTGGGCCAGTGACGGTCTGCAGATCACACCTGACGCCGCCATGCACAAAGCGCCGCCGCTCGACATTGTGATTGTCTGTGGCGGGATCGGCATTCAACGCACGGTGACCCGCGCACACGTGTCGTGGCTGCAGAGCCAGGCACGTCAGTCCAAACGCCTGGGCGCGGTGTGCACCGGCAGTTGGGCGCTGGCCGGTGCCGGCCTGCTCGACGGGTTCGATTGCAGTGTGCACTGGGAGTGCCTGGCGGCGATGCAGGAAGCCTTTCCTCGGGTGACCATGAGCACCCGGCTGTTCACCCTCGACCGGAACCGCTTCACCAGCTCCGGCGGCACTGCGCCACTGGACATGATGCTGCACCTGATCAGCCGTGATCATGGGCGTGAATTGTCGGCGGCCATCTCGGAAATGTTCGTCTACGAGCGCATTCGCAACGAACAGGATCACCAACGCGTGCCACTCAAGCACATGCTCGGCACCAACCAGCCGAAGTTGCAGGAAATCGTCGCGCTGATGGATGCCAACCTCGAAGAGCCGATTGACCTCGACGAACTGGCGGTGTACGTCGCCGTTTCGCGACGTCAGCTGGAGCGGCTGTTCCAGAAGTACCTGCACTGCTCGCCGTCGCGTTACTACCTCAAGCTGCGCCTGATCCGCGCGCGGCAATTGCTCAAGCAAACGCCGATGTCGATCATCGAAGTGGCGTCGGTCTGTGGTTTCGTGTCCACGCCGCACTTCTCCAAGTGCTACCGCGAGTACTACGGTATTCCGCCGCGTGACGAGCGCGTAGGGTCCAACACCACACAACAAGTCGCGATGACGCCGCTGCCACAAGCCCTGGTGCTGTCGCCGTTGTCCGGACCGTTGTCGGCGCTGAGCCAGGCGCGCAATGAGTCGACTTTCGCTAGCGTAAGGCTTTAAACCGAGAAGCCATTAAAAGATCGCAGCCTACGGCAGCTCCTACGGGTTGAAACACGTTCCCTTGTAGGAGCTGCCGTAGGCTGCGATCTTTTGATTTTCTGTCAGCCGTGGTCGGTTGATAGAGTGATGTCGCTCTGGTTTGAGTTATCGAATATCAGCTTCGAAATCTAAGCGTCGTTGACGGTGCTTCGCCAAAACGTTTTTTATATTCCTGGGCAAACCGACCCAAGTGGGCAAAGCCCCATTTGAAGGCGATATCGGTTACCGACGCATCATGACTCTGATTGCTCAATTCAAGATGCACCTGCTCCAATCGCAGGTTGCGCAGATAGGCCATGGGCGTGGTATCGCAAAAATCGCGGAAGCCGGCAAACAGTGTGCGAACACTGACCCCGGCGTGTTCGGCCAACTGCTCTATGCTCAGCGGTTCATTGGCATGAGCCCGCATATACTCCTCGGTCCTTTTGACGAAATAGGGCAGCGTTTTTGGTTTGCTGGCGCACTCCAGTTGTTCTCGCAGGTTGTTGGGTTGACCATAGACCAATGCATTGATCAGGACGGATTCGAACTGCTTGAGCACAAGGGCGTGGTGGAGTGGGTGTTCGCCCAATGTAATCGCGTCAGCCAGCATGGTGATCAGTTGGAGGAAGTAATTTCCACCCGGGGTGGTCAGGTCGAGTTCGGGATGAAACTCCAGAGGTCTGTCCATCACGTGACCGAGGTGCTGGGCACAATGGTATTCAATTTCGCTGCGTTCGATTCGAAGTACCAGTTGGGGGGCGTTGGCGTCCCAGCACATCGATAACGGCAGAGTGGGTGAAATCAACGAGGCTTTGTGGGGCGTGGAGATAAAATCATGGTCGCCGCACATGATGCGCGCCTGGCCACTGATGGGGATCTGGATCAGAAAGAAACTTCCCAGGCGACCCGGGTCGATATTGACCCTTGCTCCATACTCCAGCCTGTTCAAGGACAGGTGTCCGCGATTGACATGGTGCATTCGTGCACTGATGCCGTCGGATTCTTCTACGCAACGCAGATCATGATGTGTGAAGACGCTGCTGACGCCTCGGCGAATGGCTTCCAGATCATTGAAAAGAAACAGCTGGTTTTGCGGGGTGAACAGCGAAGCTCTGTCAAAGAGACTGCCGCTGCTCTGCAGGATGGCACTCAGGCTCATGGTCGCCTCACTTGCATGCACGGTTTCAAGGCATTGCGCACAGTCGTGTTACCGAGGTTTTGCAGGATAAGGATAGTCACTGCATTAACCGGATAACCTGTGGACATGTCCGTTTCTTTTTGTGCCCTCATCGGGGCTATCTACCTGCTGAAGCAATGGGCATGCCATGCGGCGTTCCCTTTGCTCAGGCTATCGCTGAGCATGATTCATTCGATCCTAGAATCCTCCCGCGAACCTTAGGCGTCCAACATTCTTTTCGTTGGCTGTTTCGTGTTTTTTGAGGAGTGGTCAATCAGCGTTTGTGAGTCAGTTGCGCAGTCTATTGCCTCGCCGATTCTCGGTGCAGAGCTGAAAAGCCCGGCAGGCCGAACCAGAAATCTTTCTGCATGCCGTGGACAGGTTCAGCACCCAGCGGATAGTCCCTCTGGAGGCAGATGTTCAATATCGTACCAACGCTTCTGAATTAACCGAGTGGGAGCGCCGTCCAGATCATTTCGGGCGGTACCCGCCACAATTCTGATAAGGCGAAGTGCGATGAACATGCCCTTTTCATCTTCGCAGGCAAAGGAACTTCCTGCCAACCAATGGTATGACTGGGATTGGATGGCTGGCGCAGAGGTTCCCGTGGGGAGCCATCTCATCACCTCCCGAAATGGTTATTACCATCATGGGATTTACCTGGGAGCGTCTCAAGTCGTTCACTACTCCGGACTTTGTTCCGGCTTGCACGCGGGTCCTGTCGAAGTCATTGAGTTGCAGCGGTTTTCCTCGGGAAATCCGGTCTGGGTCCGTACGGCCCAACAGGTCAGATTTCAACGAGAAGAAGTGGTCCGGCGAGCCCTGTCTCGCATGGGAGAAAATCAATACCGACTGCTGACCAACAACTGCGAACATTTCTGCAATTGGTGCCTTTATGGCGAGAGTCGCAGTGACCAGGTGCGCAATTTTGCGGTTCATCCTTTCGCAGCGCTGCGACTGCTTCTGCTAGCTCTGCCAGGACTGTTTCAACGCGCCGCCATCGTTTGATACTTCGCTTTTACCTTTCAGATCAATGATCACACTAAGCAGCGTGTTCATCCGACTCATGTATGAATCGTCCTTCCTGCGCTTTTTTTCGTCGAGCCTGTCGAGGGAGAAGGGCGGCTCTTTGTAACCGGTGTCGCTCTGATTATCTTCAGGCCATTCACACAGCTTTATTTCATTTTGCCCATCGGGTTCTGTCCCTCTTGTTAACTTCCTGCATGTCACGGACAGGCGCCGCATTCAGCGGATAGTCGGCACCACTGAAGGTGCCCAATATCATCTCCAACGATCCTGAACCCTTGGAGATTCGATATGAAAGGCCAGTATGTCAGCGTGCCGGTTCTGTCCGGCGGTCACTTCCAGGCTTATCTGGCGACCTCTGTCGATGGTCGCGGACCGGGCGTGGTGCTCTGTCAGGAAATCTTCGGCGTCAACCAGGCTATGCGTGAAGTCGCTGACCTGTTGGCCGAGGAAGGTTACACCGTGTTGGTTCCGGACCTGTACTGGCGCCAGGAGCCCGGTGTCGAATTAGGTTACACCGAGGCAGACTTTGGTCGCGCTTATGAGCTCTACCAGGGTTTTGACGAGGCACTGGGTATTGATGATATCCGCGCCAGTCTGAATGCCCTGCAAAGCATGCCCCAATGTAAGCCGGGTGACCTGGGTGTTGTGGGCTACTGCCTGGGCGGCAAGCTGGCTTACCTGGCGGCCTGTCGCTTGCCTGAAGTGGCCTGTGCTGTCGGTTACTACGGCGTGGGTATTGAAAACGCCTTGGCGGAAGCTGAAGGTCTGCAGGGTCGCCTGGTGCTCCATATGGCTGAACAGGATCAGTTCTGTCCTGCCCAGGCTCGGTCCGCGATCCAGGAGGCACTGCACGACAGGCCTGGTGTTGAACTCTACGTTTATCCGGGGGTTGATCACGCCTTCGCTCGCCCCAACGGCCATCACTATCACAAACCGTCTGCACTGTTGGCTCACGAACGGACGGTTGCTGCATTGCGTCGGGTTCTGGGCCCTGACTACAACCTTTCAGATCTATGGGATGAGCACGTGCGCCACGAGTTCGATACCCGGGACGTACCTGCAACCATGGCCACCATGGTCGCTGAACCTTACGTCAATCACATCCCGACCATGACCGGCGGCGTGGGTGCGAAAGAGTTGAGTCGCTTCTACCAGCATCACTTCGTCCATGGCAATCCCAAGGACATGGCGCTGACCCCCCTGTCTCGCACGGTCGGTGCGTCGCAGATCGTCGATGAATTCATCATGAGTTTTACCCATGACTCCGAGATCGACTGGATGCTGCCTGGGGTGGCACCCACCGGGCGTTACGTCGAGATCCCGATGCTTGGCGTAGTCAAGTTCCGCGGGCCGAAGCTCTATCACGAACACATCTACTGGGATCAGGCCAGCGTGCTGGTTCAGATCGGCCTGCTTGACCCGACCGGGTTGCCGGTGGCCGGTGTGGTGACCGCCCGGAAATTGCTCGATGAATCGCTGCCTTCCAATACGCTCATGCCGAGTTGGGCCTCCAGCGCCGACAAGCCGGTTTAAGGGGATAACCATGTCTCATCTACAGAACAAGGTTGCCGTGATCAGTGGTGGCGCGACCCTGATTGGCTCCGCCGTCGCTCGGGCGTTGATGGACGCAGGGGCTAGCGTTGCGCTGTTCGATATCGATCGTGAAGCGGGTCTCAAGGCCGCCGCCGAACTCGGTGAACGAGCCGTTTTTTTTCATCTCGATGTAACGGATGACGAACTCATTGCGCATGCAGTCGAAGAAGTTCGAGCACGTTTTGGTGGGGTCGACCTGCTGATCAATCTGGCCTGCACTTACAGCGACCAGGGTTTTGCGTCCAGCCGCAAGGATTGGCTGCAAGCGCTTGATGTGAACCTGGTTTCAGCAGTGGCATTGACTCAAGCAGTGCATCAGGACCTAAAAGCCCGATGCGGTGCGATTGTCAATTTCACTTCCATCTCGGCCAAGTGTGCCCAGACCGGGCGTTGGCTTTATCCAGTCTCCAAGGCCGCGATGGTGCAGCTGACTCGCTGTATGGCTATGGACCTTGCCGCCGACGGTATCCGCGTTAATTCGGTATCGCCTGGCTGGACCTGGTCACGAGTGATCGCCGAAGCCAGCGGCGGTAACCGTGAAAAGGCTGATGCGGTCGCCGCTTCCTATCACCTGTTAGGGCGCCTGGGAGAACCCTCCGAAGTAGCCAATGTGGTGGCGTTTCTATGTTCACCCGTGGCCAGCTTTGTAACGGGCGCGGATTATGCCGTCGATGGAGGCTACTCGGTCATGGGACCGGAACAGAATATGCCAGCGATACCACGGCTTGCCGAGTAACACAGAACACTAACAAGAAACCCTGTTCGGCGACTGCCGAATGCTGCACCTGTAACCGTCGATAACCAGGAGAATAACAATGCGTCGAATCGCCATCGTCGGAGCCGGTCAAGCCGGCCTGCAACTCGCTCTAGGCCTGCTCGCCAAGGGCTACCATGTGACCCTGGCCACTAACCGTAATGGCGAGGACATTCGCAACGGTAAGGTGATGTCCAGTCAGTGCATGTTCAACGCTGCTCTGCAAAGTGAGCGTGATTTGGGCCTCAACTTTTGGGAAGACCAGTGCCCGGCCGTAGAAGGTATTGGTCTGGCAGTGCCTGACCCAGAGAAGCCGAATGAGCCACTGTTCAGCTGGAGTACCCGGCTGGATCGCTACGCCCAATCGGTCGATCAGCGTCTGAAAATGCCAGTCTGGATGGACGAGGTCGCGAAGCGCGGCGGCGAGGTGATTATCCAGGATGTCGGTGTGGCCGAGTTGGAGCTTTTGTCGACCAGCCACGACCTGGTACTGCTGGCGGCGGGTAAGGGCGAAATAGTCAATCTGTTTGAAAAAGATGCCGAGCGGACTCAGTTTCAGCAACCGCAAAGGGCATTGTCATTGACCTATGTGAAGGGCATGACACCGATGTCGCCGTTTTCCCGGGTCAGCTTCAACCTGATTCCCGGTGTAGGTGAGTACTTTGTGTTTCCTTGCCTGACGACCACCGGACCTTGCGAAATCATGGTCTTCGAAGGCATTCCGGGCGGGCCGATGGATTGCTGGCAGGGGATTATCTCCGCCGAGCAACATCTCGAGAAAAGCCTGGAGCTGGTCAATCGCTACGTCCCTTGGGAGGCCGAACGTTGCCGCTCCGTGGAAATGACCGATGACAAGGGCTTCTTGTCCGGCAGATTCACGCCGATGGTGCGCAAACCGGTGTTGACGCTGCCGTCAGGTCGCAAGGTCTTTGGCATGGCCGATGCTCTGGTCGTCAACGACCCGATTACCGGCCAGGGTTCGAACAATGCCGCCAAGTGCAGCAAGGTTTACCTCGACGCGATTGTCGCGCGTGGCGCGCAAGACTTTGGTCCTGACTGGATGCACGACACGTTCGAGCAGTACTGGAGCTATGCCCGGCATGTGGTCAAGTGGACCAACACCATGCTGACGCCACCGCCTCAGCACTTGCTCGAACTGCTCGGTACCGCGAGCCGGTCGCAACCGCTGGCATCGGCTATCGCCAACGGCTTCGATGATCCACGCACCTTTGCACCTTGGTGGTTCGACGCCCAGTCTTGCCAGGCCTTTATTCAGAAAAAGACTCGTCAGGCCGCTTGAGCCGCCATCGAGACAGGAGTTCATCATGAATGCACTTACCGCAGAATCCATCGAGCATGATCTGGTCAACGCACAGGATTGCGATCCGCGCGAACTGCGCAATCTCCTCGGGCAATTTGCCACGGGTGTTACCGTCATCACTACGCGCACAACCGATGGGCGCAATGTTGGCATGACCGCTAATTCTTTTTCATCGGTCTCACTCGATCCGCCGCTGGTGCTTTGGAGTATTGCTCGCAACGCTCCGAGTCTGGCGGACTACCTGTCGTGCGGCCATTTTGCGATCAACGTCCTGGGCGCTGATCAACATGACATTTCCGGACGTTTTGCACGGCCTGCGCCAGACAAGTTTTCGGGTGTGGCCTTCAAGGCTGGAGAGGCTGGTGTGCCGCTTCTCGATGGCGTGATTGCCACGCTGGTCTGCCGCAATGTCACTCAGTATGAAGGGGGTGACCATCTGATCTTCCTTGGACAAATCGAACACTATCGCCATGGCGGAGGGGACCCACTGGTGTTTCACGGTGGGCAGTACCGAGTGGCTGCGCAGCATCCTGGTTTGAGCCGATAAGGCAGACGACGTTGCACTTCGCCGTTCTTTCCGAGCGGCGAAGCATGCCTATTGTTATGACACGTATCTTGCTGCAGGAATGATGGTTCCGAAGCATTGCAGAGTGACCATGATTCCGTCCGTGGCCAGCTCTTTGGATGCGGCCTGGGTCAACACACGCACAGCCATTTTGGATGCGGTGTGGATATCCACCAAAGACGAATTCTCATGGCCGGCACTGGACGATATATTGATGATCGTGCCTTTTTGGCGTCGCTGACGAAATTTATCCGCCGCGACCTGAATTCCCCACAATGTGCTTTGAATACTGTGATTGATCAGTCGTTGGGCTTCTTCATAGCCAATATCAGCCTCTGCGTCCTCTCTCTCAAAGCCGGGGTTATTGACCATGATGTCGAAGTTGCCAAATATTTTTTCAGCATGATCGACTGCGTCACGAAGTTGTTCTCGTCCGGTGATATCGATCAAAAAAACTGACACACGACGACCTGTTGCGGTGATCTCATCGGCTGTATCGTTCAGCGACGCTGCGTCTTTATCGACCAACACTATATCGGCCCCTTCCTTGGCCAGGCGAAGGGCGATACCCCGCCCGGTGTTCTGTCCAGCACCCGTTACAAGTGCAATTTTTCTTTTGCTATTCATATGAAGTTGTTAACGCTCTCTGATGTTCGCTGAAGAACTCTATAATCGCTTATCCAAGTGAAGCCGAAGCCCGCCTTACAAGCAGCTGGGGATTTTAAATGCAGGAGAGAAATCCGTCGCCAGAAACAAATAATCGATTGGTTTTATGTGCGTGTATCGGACAGTCCCTGCAGTTGGCGGATAGTCAGAAAGCAGGGCGGTGATCATGATCTGATCAGCCGCACAATGAAAAAAATGGTGGCTTTAAAACACAAATGCCTGCTGAACATCCTATGGGTATTTAGATTTGTTGAAGCGTAGCTGGTGTGCCGAGAGGCAACGTACATATTGCTGCGTTCAACCACTCTGCCTTTAGCCTTGCTGCAAGTGGAGAGCGTCATGAAAATAAAAATAAAACTGCTATCGGTATGCGTGCTGGGATCTGGTCTCTTGGGTATCGCCCCGGTGTATGCGTATGACCTGCCGGTAGTCAATCTTGGATTTACCAGTTTTCTCGATGGCGCTCCGCCAGCGGGAGCGGGGTGGTATTTCCAGGAGTACTTCCAGAACTACAGTGCTAATCGTTTTCGAGATAAAAATGGCAAGGCGCTGGGTTTGCCCAAGCAAGAACTGGATTATCAGGTTGCAGTGACACAAATAAGCTATTTTTCCGATCTTCGTGTTGGCAACGCGACGCTGGGCATGAATGCTTTGCTGCCGTTTGTAACCAGAATGGAGGTCGATGACGGACTGAATAATGCGGCGCTAAAGGCTCAAAGTGGCGTGGGTGATCTGCTATTGGGGCCGATGATCCAGTTTGATCCGATCATGGGGCCGGATGGGCCGCGTTTCGCGCACCGTATTGAATTGCAGGTCAATGTTCCGACCGGTAAATACGACAATAAACATGACATCAACCCCGGCGCCAACGCCTGGTCGTTTGATCCCTATTGGGCGGCCACTTATTGGTTTACCCCAAAGTGGACGGCGTCGGTTCGAGCTCACTATCTTTATAACGGCAAGAATGATGATCCGGGCCCGGGCTTTGGTGGCGCCGATGATATTCAAGCTGGCCAGGCCCTACATGCAAACTTTGCTACCGAGTATGCGGTAACGCCGCAGCTGCGCCTGGGTATCAATGGCTATTGGCTAAAGCAAATCACCGATACCAAAGTCGATGGTCATGAGGTTTCCGGTCGCCGTGAAAAGGTATGGGCCATTGGTCCGGGAGCAATGTATAGCTTCTCCAAGGACGATCATGTGTTTTTTAACGCGTACTTCGAACAGGACGTCGAGAACCGTCCAGAGGGGAGTCGTGTGCAAGTGCGCTATGTTCATCACTTTTAAGACCGCCGCAGTCATCGTGCCATAGCACTCAACTACTGTTGCTCTCGGCCTGCCCTTATCGGCAGGCTTTTTTCTTTTGGGACCTTTCAGTCATGTCCGCACCCCGTACTTCCTCTGACAATGCTGTCCTGATATGCCGTACCGACCTACAGGGGCGCATTACCCACGGTAGCGAAGCTTTTATCAAACTTAGCGGGTATACGAGTCAGGAGTTGTTGCATCAATCAAGCAGTCTTCTTAAACATCCTGATATGCCCGCACACATTTTCAGTAGCCTGTGGAGTGCGCTGCAACAACGAAAGCCGTGGATGGGGCTGTTGAAGAATCGGCGCAAGGATGGCACAACCTATTGGTTGAACGTTTACATAAAACCGGTGTTCGGCGCTGATGGGATTGAGGCCTACGGGGCAGTCTATAGCTCACCATCGCAAGTGCAGACAGAGCGCGCGGAAAAGCTCTATTCACGGTTGAGTTCTGGTGGGGCAATTCTTCAGTGGGGTTCTCGTCTTGATCGAATGGTGGCGTCTGCATTACCGAGCTTGCCGCTGGGTCTATTGTTTTCGGCAGGCCTTTGGCAGCTGGATTCTTTTTGGGCCCAGAGTGCTGTGGTCGTGGCTGGATTTGCCGTTATGGCGGGCCTTCAGGATTGGCGACAGAACCGTGCCGTCATGCAGATTTTCGTTGCCCATCCCAAAGCGTTTGCCGACTCGTTGACCGCCGATATCTACAGTAATGCGCGAGGTGCTGCCGCGTTAATGGAAATGGCCTTGGTTGCAGAAGAAAGCCGCCTGCAAAGCGCGTTGTCGCGAATCGGCACGACTGGAGGCTTCGTTGAGCAGCAGGTAGTCGGGCTTGCCCAATTGATCCAGGCCGAGACTCAGCGTCTCGAACGTCAGCGTGATGAAACCGACTTGTCAGTAACTGCCCTCAGCGAACTGGCAGCCACTATCCAGGAGGTCGCCAGTAATGTTCAGGCAACGAATCTGGCCACCCAAGAAGCTGTCAGGCTCGCCAGCCATGGCGAGCAATTGTCCGGCAAGAGCCTTGACGCAATGCAGCAACTCAGTACATCCGTCGGGAATATTGCAGTGGCAGTCCAACAGTTGGCCAGCTCCACCGAGGCCATCGGCGCAATCACCAACATCATCAGTTCGATTGCTGGACAAACTAATTTGCTGGCTTTGAATGCTGCCATTGAAGCTGCTCGCGCCGGCGAAGCGGGCAGGGGGTTCAGTGTTGTTGCTGACGAGGTACGGCAACTGGCAACACGTACTCAAGAAGCAACCCAGCAAATTCAACCGCTCTTGCTGCAACTGCGTGATGCTACCGAACGTACCGTCCAACTGACCGACGAGGGTCGAGAATTCGCGCGACACAGCACTCGTGAGGTGATGTCGGTGCAAGGAAATCTGGCTGGAGTGAATTCCTCGTTGACTCAAATATCGGGCATGAGCATGCAGATCGCCTCTGCCATGGAGCAGCAATCGCAAGTGGTAGAGAGCTTGTCACAGCAGGTTCTACAAGTGGCCGAGCTATCGAAACAGAGCGTCGATAAGGCTTTGGACGGTCAAAGAATTGGTGAGGACTTGAAGTCTCAGGCCGAGGCTCTGAAAAACCTGGCGGAGCGTTTCGATCGTTGAATCTTTAGCGAATGGGAGTTGAACGAGGCCAGTCAGTTGATAAAAAGCGAGGGGAGTATCTGGTCGATCCCAGATACTCCCCATGGTTCTTAATGTTTTGAATTGCTCTCGATGAACTTCTCGTAAAACATCTGGAATTTTTCGATTCGCTGCTCGATGAACCAGGTCTTGACCGCTTCCACCATTGGCGGAGGGCCGCACAGGTAAATATCGAATGGATCAGCCTCAAACGCATTTCGGTCAAAGTGATCAGGAATCCATCCGGTTTTCCCTTTCCACTGCTCTGATGGCCTCGACACGATGAGGTGGTAGTCGAAATCCACGATACGTTCGCGATAGTCCGCCAGTCGTTGGGTTTCGCACAGGTCATTGTCCTGAGTGACACCATAGAACAGCTGGATCGGGTGTCCGCAGCCACCCTTTTCCGCGATGTTATCCAGCATCCCGAGGAAGGCCGACAGGCCGGTTCCTCCTGCGACCAGCACCAGAGGCTTGGTCACCTGGCGTAGATAAAAGCTACCCAAAGGGGCTTCGAACTCGATGATTTGACCGGGTTGGCAATGCTCACGGATGAAGTTGCTCATCACGCCATCCGGCAGGAGGCGGATGAGAAATTGAAGCTGGTTAGTGGGATTGGGTCGGTTGGCAAAAGAATAGGAGCGCCACTCACTGGTTCCAGGCACATGCAGTCGTGCGTATTGCCCCGGAAGAAATTCCAATTGCTGCAGGCTGGAGCATGCGTCGAGATGAAGGATCGCGGTCGTGGCTGAAACCTGCTCCACACGGGTAATCACCGCTTGCAACAGTTGAGTTGCCCCAGCGTTGCACAAGCTCGAATCGAAATCGAAATAGAACGACGCATCCGATTGCACTCGAGTCTGGCAAGAGAGCATCTTGCGTTGTGCCAGATCGTGTTCGGACAAGGCCTCGTCATCGACATAATCTTGAGTGTATTGACCTGATTCGCAGCGCCCCTGACAGGTGCCGCAGACACCTTCGCGACAGTCCAGCGGGATGTTCACGCCATTGCGCAGCGCAGCGTCGAGCAACAACTCGTTTGGCTTGACCTCGAAGAACGAGGTCTTGCCATCGGCGAAGCTGAAAGCGACTTTATGGTTCATGACAGCGTGCTCCGCAGGTCACAGGTGATAGAAATCAAGCACTGAGTTGATGGTGTCATTGAGTAACACGATGTGTTTGCGAGTGATCTTCCAGCTGTCTGCGACCGCTTTAAGGTGGTAGGTCACATGGCCGTAGAACTGCTCGGACAACCCCTGTCGGGTGTACAGGGTGACCCAGGCTGCCTTGACCTCGAGCAAACCGTTATCGATCTCCCTGATCCGCACGTTGCTGATCTGGTGCAGGGTGCGCGGCATCGGGTTTGACGCCGCCGATTTACCCGTGCGCAGACGAAACACCCGGTCTTCAAGGCCAGAGCGGTTCGAGTAGTAAATCAGCGACATGCTGCGCTTGGGGTCGGTGGTGTACACATGCTCCGACTCCCATTGCGGCAGGTGGAATTCACTCTGCTCATCGAAGAGGGCGATGTAGGCATCCCAATCCTGCTGATCGCACAGCTCGGATTTACGGTAAAGAAACTGCTCGACGGAATGTTGTAGTGCGCTCATTTCACACCTCCTTCAACTTCAGGGCTTTTTGTTCCAGACCTTGCAGAAGGAAGCGCTGCCAGGAACCGTGCTGATTGATGTAGAGGCCCTCATGGGTGAACTCGGTCCCGGTCAGTACCGGGTTGATGCCCAGGACCTCGCTGTTGGGAGTGGGGCCTTCGACCCATTTTTCACTGCCGCGGGACACTTCGTTCCAGCGCTCAAGGCGTGCCTGGAAGCCGCGCTGGGCTTCACGAAACTCCACCAGGTCGTCGGGGGTTCCCATGCCTGAAACGTTGAAGAAGTCTTCGAACTGGCGAATGCGGTTTTCCCGATCCGCGTCGGACTCACCTTTGACGCCGATGCACTGGCTGGTGATTTCTGTCTTGTTCCAGGCTACCGGACGCACGATACGCAGCTGTGAGCTGATCTGATCCATGAAGAACAGGCTTGGGTAGATGTTGAGGTTGCGCAGGCGGTGCATCATCCACTCAGCCTGCTGCTGGCCGTATTCCTCCACCAGGCGCGGCATGACGCTGGCATAACCGGCGCGCACGGTCGGGTTGGGCATATCGCTGAACAAGAGGCTGTGGCCATTCTTGAACGAGAACCAGCCGTCGTCGGTTTCGGCATCGCCGGCGCCCAGTTTGCTGTAGTCCAGTGTGTCGGAGCTGCCGCCATTGGCCGCATTGACTTGTTGGCGATGCTGCACCGTGGAGACATAGTTGTAGTGCACGGTGCTGACGTGATAACCGTCCAGACCGTTTTCGTGCTGCAGTTTCCAGTTGCCGTCGTAGCTGTAGGTCGACTTGCCGGGCAGTATTTCCAGCTCGCCGGTAGGAGACTGGGCGACCATCATGTCGAAGAACACCTTTGCATCGCCGAGGTAGTCTTCCAGCGAGTCGCTGCCGTTGACGTCCAGACTAATGAAAACGAAACCCTTGTAGCTCTCGATCCGGGCTTTCTTCAGGCCGCGGGTAGCCTTGTCGAAGCCTTCCGGGTATTCCCCCGGGGCCTTGACCTTGACCAGGCGGCCGTCACTTTTGTAACACCAGGCGTGGAACGGGCAGGTGAAGGTGGACTGGTTGCCTTTGCTGACGCGAGTCAGCGTCGCGCCCCGATGCTGACAAGCGTTGATCAGCGCGTGGAGCTGATTGTTGCCATCGCGGGTGATGATCATGGGCTGACGACCCGCACGCATCGTCAGGAAATCATTGGGGTTGGCGATTTCACTCTCGTGGCAGGCGTAGATCCAGTTCTTCTCGAAGATCAGTTCCATCTCCAGGTCGAACAGTTCCGGCTCTGTGAACATGTCACGGGCGATGCGGTAAATGCCTTCAGCCGGACGGAAATCCAGGCAGCCCTGGATGTATTCTTGCCACTGGGCAATGCTTCTCGAGTTGTTCATCAGGTACACCCTTTTGTAGTTTTTAGGCTCCCCCCGATTGAAAGCCTTTTTGTGGGGTGCATCTATCCGGATTCGAGACGATATCTATCCGCTTTTGAGGGAGTACGGCCCGCTCTTTATGGGACATACATGGCGGGTTTCTTTTGTGCGTTTTCAAGATGATTTTTGCATTATGCGGATAGTGATTCCGAGGCGTTGAAAGTACGGTTGTAGCCTGACCTGTAACTCTCGTGGTGCTGCGATGAATCTGCAAACTCATGCCGGGAACAATGCTGAATTTCAAGACATCCATGCGGTGCATCATGATGTACAAGGTGCGCAAGCCTGGATGGTGAATATCTGCGGCCCTCACGAGCTCAAGGCATCGTCCCCGCAGCGACTTCATTTTCAACATGCCGGAAATGTTTTGAAGTCGATGTCTACAGTGATTGGATATATCGAATACGGTACCGATGTCACTATCGATATTGATGCGTCGGTACTCAATCGTTACAGCATCAGTCTGCCAATCAGTGGTGAGCAGGAACTGCGAAAACCCAATGGGTTGCTGATGTCCGATAACGAAAACGGAATAATCGTATCGCCTTATGATCAGCAAGAACTCTCTATGGCAGGTAATTGTCGAAAAATTCAGGTTGCCATTACGTGTACAGCAATGCGCCAGGTGTTGGAGGAACTGTTACAGCGGCCAACGCAACAGCCGATTATCTTCGAAACCCAAATAAGTACAAGTGACGGAGCCCCTGGCGCATGGTGGCGGCTGGTAAAATTCCTGCTTGTGGAGATGGATCAGGCACGTGATTTTTTTGGTCATGTCTCCATTACCCGTGATATTGAAAAGGCGTTGATAAAGGGTTTGATCCTGTCGCAGCCAAATAATTATTCGAGCGAATTGGCTAGCCTTTCGCAATCCCGATGTCCTGAATACTTATTAAAAGCCAAGAAGCTTATACATGAGCACGCCAGCGATGAAGTCGACCTGGACGAGGTTGGACGGGCGGTGGGTGTCTCTCGCTTCAAGCTCTATGATGACTTCAAGAAGTATTTCGGTATCACGCCGACTGTTTATTTAAAGCGTTTTCGGTTGGAAGCGGTAAGGCAGGCGCTGCTGGAAGGTGGATGCAATGGCAATATTACTGCGGTGGCGATGCAGTGGGGATTCAACCACTTGGGCCGATTCTCATCTGACTACAAGAAGTTATTTTTGGAAGTGCCGTCAAAAACAGTTGAGCGGAGTCGAAAGCACTAGTCGTAAAGTCGGCTCCAGGTGCTGGATTGTAGTGGTGGAGCTCTACTGATTAAAACCAGTTTCATTATTCGTTGAGTTGCTTGCTGACTGAGCGCCCAGCATAGGGCGCTTGTGCGTGATAAAAACAAGAGAGGCTAATTATGAAAACAGTTGCGCAATTAATCAGTTTAAAATCCGAACGGAACGTTTACACCGTTGCACCGGAGCAAATGGTCATTGAAGCTGTCAGGGCGATGGCTGAACGAAATGTTGGAGCGCTACCCGTCATTGAGAACGGTGTTGTTATCGGTGTTATCAGTGAGCGGGATTATGCGCGCAAGATGGTGCTACAGGGGCGCTCCTCCGCGGGCACCCCCATCAGGTCGATTATGAGTTCACCCGTGATAACGGTGGACCCTTGTCAGAGCATTGAGACTTGCATGGGTCTCATGACCGAACGTCATCTTCGGCACCTGCCGGTTGTAGAAAACGAAAGATTAATTGGCTTGCTGTCGATTGGTGATCTGGTCAAGGCTGCAATTACAGAGCAAGCAGACCTGATTCTGCATCTGGAGCAGTATATTCGTGGTCATTGATTGCCTGTCATGACCAAAATTTACGCGCAGGCAAAAAAAGCTTCCCCCACAAACAATGTCGGTTACCACGAGCGGTGCTTTATGCATTGCGGTGTCAGGGGAGATCCGCAAGCCATCGTTCGAATGGCCTCGGGCGGAGGTTCTTTTTATCGCTCGTTCAAATGGATTGGCTCGTGATCGCGGCCCCGAGCCTTGGTATCCGGTCGTGATCCGTGCCCTACCAAAGAACAATGTCGTAGGTCAGGTAGATCCGGTTGCTGTCACGCCCCCGGGAAAAATCCGAGCGGTAGACATAGTTGCGAAGGCGCACGCCCAGGCCGTTGAAAGAACCTCCTTGAACGACGTAAGCCAGCTCGGTATCACGCTCCCATTCCTTGACGGTGGTATCGGATTTACCGTCATTGCCGCTCAGGTAGCGCGTGGAAAAGGTTAAGCCAGGCACGCCTGCGGCCGCGAAGTTGTAGCCGTAATTAAGCATCCAGGTCTTCTCGTCTTCCTCAATGAATTTGCCAATGCCAGCGTTACTGAATGAATAGACGGTAGCACCACTGATGAAGGGTAAGCCTGCATCGCCGCTAAGGGTCTGATAGCCACCCCCCATCGTATGGCCCGCGATGGCATACGATAGTTGGCCACTGAGCATGTCGTTGTCGATTTTGCCGTCGAAGGCAGATCCGGTATCAGCGCTATGGAAGTAGCGCAAGTCACTGGTGAGCACTCCACCGGCCAACGGCAAATCGTGTTGGATGCCTGCGAAGTTCTGGCGATAAAAGTTATCGAGCTCGCCATAGAAATAGCTCAGCCGGATGTCCTTGCCCAATTTATATTCGGCACCGGCGTAGCTGAAATCTCCTGATTTATCCCCACTGAAACCGTCAGGTACGATCGGCATGCTGTCGGTAGAGTCCCGGAGTTTGAAACGGTCCAGGTATCCTCCGGTGACGGTAAGGTTTTCTATGTCGCTGCTGCTTATTTGGGTGCCTTGATAGGTCTGTGGCAACAATCTCGCATCGTTGTAAATCAGCACAGGGGTCTTGGGCAGCAAGGTGCCGTATTTGACGGTGGTCTTTGCAAGCCGTGCTTTTGCTGTAACGCCGGCACTGGCAAACTCGTCGGCCGCCCGACCGTCATCATGAACCGGCAATAGTCCGGTACCGCTACGGCCACGGCCTGAGTCGAGCTTGACCCCAAACAGACCAAGGGCATCAATGCCAAACCCCATCGTCCCTTGTGTAAATCCTGACTGATAGTCCAGCAAGAATCCTTGAGCCCACTCAGTTCGCTCACTTTTTGCGGTTCTCGCTGCTCGTGTGCTCATGCCGTGTTCGTCACGAAAGTTTTCGTTGAAATACACATTCCGTAGTTGCAGTTTAAGTTTGCTGTCATCGATAAAGCCTTCGGCGCTGGCACCGGCCATTGGCAACAAACCTAAAACGCAAAACAAAGCCTGACGGGAATACAAAAAGCTCATGGCAAATTACTCATTGTTGTTTTTTAGAGTGCAGGACAGCGCGCGCCTCGCTAGTGAGGCTCGTTGGAAGACGGCATAAGATTTGGGTGAATCAGGTGAACAGGCTGATTGCCCCGGTTAACAAGGCCAGTGCAGTAACCACCAGGGAGGTGAGCACCGCCCATTTGACAGTGGCTTTCTGGAAGTCGCCAATATCGCGGTCGACCATTCCCACCAGCAATAGAGTAGAAGCGACCAGAGGGCTCATCAGGTGTACTGGCTGTCCGAGAATAGACGCCCGGGCGATCTCCACGGGATCAATGCCATAAGCTGCGGCCGCATTGGCCAGGATCGGCAATACGCCAAAATAGTAGGCGTCGTTAGACAGCACGAAAGTCAGCGGCATGCTGGTGATCGCAACGACCAGTGGGAACAGGTGCCCCCAGGACGGCGGAATCCAGTCGACGAGGGTTTGGGCCAAGGCGTCGACCATTTTTGTACCCGAAAAAATCCCGGCAAAAATCCCGGCTGCAAACACCAGCAACACGACGGTCATGGCGTTGCCCGAATGGGCAAGGATGCGTTCTTTCTGAATGTCCAATTGTGGATAGTTGATCATCAGCGCCAGAACGAAGCCGATCAGGAACAGAATCGCGGAGTGCATCAGCCCCATCACGAGAGCCACCATCACTGCGGCTACGAGTAGCAGGTTGATGTACGCAAGCTTGGGACGCTTGTGCGGTGTGTCCTCAAGAATCGCCTCGATGTAGCAATCGCCGCCACCACTTTGCAGCTGAATATTGCCGATACGCTTACGCTCGGCACGGCCCAGCAAAAATGCGCTAAAGACTACCCACATCGCACCACCGATCATGGTCGGTAGCAAAGGCACGAAGTATTCACCTGCATCCAGACCCAACGCCGCGATCGCGCGAGTCGCGGGTCCGCCCCATGGCGTCATGCCACTCATAATGCTGAGAGACAACATAGCGATGGTCGCCAATATCATCGGGTTCATGCCGATGCGCTTGTACAGCGGCAGCATTGCCGCGCAAGTAATCATGTAAGTGGTTGTGCCGTCACCGTCCAAGGCTACAAGCAAGGAGAGGAGGGCAGTGCCAACAGCGATCTTCATTGGGTCACCATTGACTCGCTTCAAAATTTTGCGAATCAGTGGATCGAACAAACCGGCGTCGATCATCAAGCCAAAGAACAGGATTGCGAATAAAAGGAGTGCGGCTGAAGGGGCGACCATTTTCAGGCCGTCGAGCATCATCTTGCCGGTGGTACCGCCAAATCCGCCAATGACGGCGAATACGATGGGCACAACAGTCAGTGCGACAATGGGCGACAAACGCTTAGTCATTATGAGGAAGGTGAATACGACCACCATGGCTAAGCCAAGGAAAGCGAGCATAGGACGATTCTCTTGTTGTTATCGTTAGAGTGGCTGACGCCGAGGCGTACGCACCCCAACCCGCCAAGCGACACGATCAACGGTGCCTGGCGGGTGGGTTTTGAGTAAAGTCAGGAGTAGGAACTATCCGATCTTGGCGTGCTTGGTGACTTCCAGGTCTTCCCAGGATTCTTTCTTGGCCAGCGCCTCAGCCGGAACAGGTTTTCCGTCCAGGGTCTGTATCAGCGTTTCCCGGTTGCAAGCATTTTCCGAGATAGAGATCACGACGGTTGCCACAGCATTGCTGGCCAGGCTGGTCAGTGCACGTGCCTCAGACATGAAACGATCGATGCCAATCAGCAAGGCCAAGCCGGCCAATGGAATGTCGTGCATCACGGTCAGCGTAGATGCCAGTGCGACAAAACCGCTGCCGGTAACGCCGGCAGCTCCTTTTGAAGACAACAGCATGATCGCCAACATGGTGATGGTCTGGGTGAGGGTGAGGTCGATGTTGCAGGCTTGGGCAATGAAAATGGCGGCCAGCGACAGATAGATGGCAGTGCCATCCAGGTTGAACGAATAACCAGTGGGCAGCACCAGACCCACCACGCCTTTCCTGCAACCCAAGGCTTCGAGTTTCTCCAGCATGCGTGGCATCACAGGTTCAGTGGACGAAGTCCCCAGCACCACCAGAAACTCCTCACGGAAGTATCGCAACAGCTTCCAGAGACTGAAGCCATTAGCGCGACAAATGCTTCCCAGCACCACGAAAACAAAGAAACCGCAGGCGATGTACAACGTCATGATCAATTTCGCCAGCGAACCAAGCGAAGTGATGCCGTACTGCCCTACCGTGAACGCCAACGCGCCGAAAGCGCCGATGGGTGCAAAACGCATCAGGTAAGAGAAAATCTTGAACACCATGTGCGACGCTGCTTCAAGAACGTCAAGCACCGGCTTGCCACGCTCGCCAAGCGAGGACAGGGCAAAGCCAGACAACACCGCAATGAACAGCACCGGCAGTACTTCACCTTTGCTGAATGCACCGATAAAGGTATCGGGGATGATGTGCATGAAAAACTCGACCACCCCAAGCTGCGCAGCCGACTCGGTGTATTGAGTCAATCCGCTAGTGCTCAACTGACTCGGATCGATGTTCATGCCGGCGCCAGGCTTGAACACATAGACCGCGACCAGGCCGATGATCAGGCTGATCACCGTCAACCCGAGAAACAGCAACATGGTCTTGCTGAGCAAGCGGCCGAGTGAACGCTTGTCACTCATCCCGGCAATACCGGTGACGATGGTGCAGAACACGACAGGTGCAATCATCATCTTGATCAGCTTGATGAAGGCATCACCGAGCGGCTTGAGAGCGATAGCTTGCTGAGCCCAGAAATGCCCGACGATTACGCCCAGCAGGACAGCGCAGAGAATCTGGAAATAGAGCGATTTAACAACTTTCATGGCATCACCCATTTTTAGAATTGTGCTGATGCAAAAATGCCAACGACTACCGGGTCTATCCGGCAAGTCGCGCAGAGGCAGTGGCGTAAACGTAACCGGCGAATAGCCTGCGTGCCGTGCGTACGACTGAGGCGCGAATGGTCTCACCCTTGGCACCGGTGTAGGACAACACGACGTCAATTGCGCCGCTTGGATGCTCGATTCGAACATTTTCCAGACGAGGGGTACTGATTCCACCCAGCATCTGCGCGACTACGCTGCCTTCAGTGACGCAAGCGGTGGCCAGGCCGATGGAGCCAGTAATGGCAAGGGCACGGTGGCAGTTGTGTGGCATGAAGTAGCGAACCTGGATCGTGCCACCGGCTTTGGCCGGTGATACCAATACGGGTTTGGGAATGACCTTGTCGCTGACATCACCCAGGCCCATTGCGAGGCCTGCTTGAAGTCGCAACGACTCCAGGCGCCGCAAAAACTCCTTGTCGGCGTCCAGTTCGGCCGGGCTTTCATCTCCACGTTTGCCCAACTGGCCAGCTTCGACAAGGAGCATTGGCATTGCCATGTCGATGCAGGTCACAGGAACGTTATCGATCACATCCTGTGTGTTTCCTGTAGGGAAGAGTTTGCCAGTCTTACTGCCGGCGGCATCGAGGAAGGTCAGTTGCACCGGTGCAGCGGTACCCGGCACGCCGTCGATTGCAGTCTCTCCCTCGTAACTGACCTTGCCATCCGGGGTCTGCACTTCGGAATTCACAAATGTCCCTGTGTTCAAATTGCGAATGCGCACGCGAGTACGTTCGCGGGACGCCTTGACCAGCCCCTGTTCAATAGCAAACGGACCAACGGCGCACAGCATGTTGCCGCAGTTGGGAGCGGTGTCCACCCGACGTTGTGAAACCATCACTTGGACGAACAGATAGTCGACATCCGCATCTGGGTGCAACGAAGGGCTGACAATGGCTACTTTGCTGGTTTGCGGGCTGCCGCCGCCGATGCCATCGATTTCCAGCTCATGACCTGAGCCCATCAGGTTGAGCAGCAGCTCGTCACGGGCTTCGATGGCTGCAGGTAAATCCCAAGCGAGAAATACCGGGCCTTTGGAGGTACCGCCACGCATTAGCACACAGGGAATTCTTTGCATGACACAGACTCTTGTTGATCAATCGGGGTAATTGATGTTCTTGAGGCAAGAGTGTCAGGCTTTAAAAAATGTTTCCAATGCAAATATCGTCGCTATTATTGCGTTTGACGAATGATTAAATTGAAGTAGATTGCTATCCATCCTCGTTGCAGGCATGACAAAAAATGGACTATGAGCTTAATGACATACGATCTTTCGTGAAGATTGCCGAACTGGGCAGTTTTCACGAAGCGGCTGATGCCCTGCATCTGTCTCAGCCAGCCTTGAGCCGGCGAATCAAAAAGCTGGAAGAAGGGTTGGGAACCTCATTGCTCGATCGCACAACGCGCAAGGTCAGCCTGACCAGCGTAGGTAGAGATTTTCTGCCTAAGGCACGGCGATTACTGGACGATTTCGATGAGTCGATTCTCAATATCCGCGAGCTCGCGGAACGTCAAATTGGCAGAGTGACCCTGGCGTGTATTCCGACTGCCGCCTTCTACTTTCTGCCTTCGGTGATCCGCCTGTACAACGAGCGCTATCCTAAAATTCGAATCCGGCTGCTAGACCTTAGTGCGAATGAAGGCCTTGAGGCAGTCCTGCGGGGCGAAGCCGATTTCGGCATCAATATGATGAGCGGCCAGCACCCGGATATCGAGTTCGTGCCATTAGTGAATGAACCTTTTGTGTTGGCCTGCAGGCGTGATCATGAGTTGGCTGAACGTAGCTCGGTGACCTGGTCTGAACTCAGCGATTATCGTCTTATCGGCGTGGGTCGCCTGAGCGGAAACCGTATGCTGCTGGATCACGCTTTATCAGGCTTGAGCTGGCGCCCACAGTGGTTCTACGAGGTACAGCACTTGTCCACTTCTCTGGGCCTGGTAGAGGCTGGGCTCGGCGTATCGGCGATGCCGAGTCTGGCAATGCCTGCCGGGGATCACCCAACGCTGGTAAGCGTCCCTTTGATAGAGCCTGTGGTGAATCGATCATTGGGATTGGTTTACCGTCGGGGGGCATCACTATCCCCCGCAGCGGAGAAATTCGTTTCAATACTGCTCGAACAATGGCCGCAATGAGGGATCGGCGGTTTTTATAGCAAGCGTCGTCGAGCAGACTTCACTGGTGAGTGGATGGGCTTCACCCTCCCCAAAACCCCGTCCTGTCAATGGCCGGGGTTTTGGGGAAGGGCGGGGCAGGTTTTACTCGACGGCCTTGACCATGTCTTCGATGACCTTCTTGGCGTCGCCGAACACCATCATGGTCTTGTCCAGGTAGAACAGTTCGTTATCCAGACCGGCATAGCCGCTGGCCATCGAGCGCTTGTTGACGATGATGG
>NZ_JAHUWC010000040.1:0-648 GCF_019219185.1 Pseudomonas sp. PDM26
ACCACTACGCCGAGCCCTACACCGAACTCGGCCACCCCATCCATCGCGACGAAACCCTGCAGACCGAAAGCGGCCACTTCTTTGCGCGCCTGCGCCACGAACGCTACCTCAACCAGCAGACCCGCCTGCGCGGCACCAGCAGCAGCGCCACCCTGGCCCCCGGCCAGGTCCTGACCATCTCCGGCGGCGCGCCCAAGGCCTTCGACAGCCGCGCCGTGATCACCCGCATCAAGACCAGCGCCGCCCGCGACCGCGGCTACGAATGCGATTTCGAAGCCATGCCCTACGCCTTGCGCCTGTGCTTCCGACCACCCGTGCCACCTAAACCGAAAATCGCCGGCACCCTGCCAGCGCGCATCACCTACCCGCTGCCCAACGCCGTCTACGCCGAAATCGACAGGGAAGGCCGCTACCGGGTCAAATTCCTCTTCGACCGCGACACCTGGCCACCCGGCCAGGAAAGCAAATGGCTGCGCCAGGCCCGCGCCTACGCCGGCGACACCTACGGCCTGCATCTGCCACTGATCGCCGGCACCGAAGTGGCCATCGCCTTCGAGCAGGGCGACCCGGACCGCCCCTACATCGCCCACGCCCTGCACGACGACCAGCACCGGGATCTGGTGTCCCAGCGTGCAAACAACTACCAGC
>NZ_JAHUWC010000041.1:0-596 GCF_019219185.1 Pseudomonas sp. PDM26
TTTGTATCCGTACTGATTCCCGCCAAAAACGAAGCGAACAACCTCAAGCCATTGCTTGAGGAAATCCGCGTCGCATTGGCCGCTGAATCGTACGAAATCATCGTCGTCGACGATGGCAGCACCGATTCGACCCTGCAGGAACTGCGGCAGATCCGCCACGACGGCTTGAGCACGTTGCGCATCCTGCATCACGAGCGCTCGCTGGGGCAGAGCACTTCGCTGTACCACGCCGCGCAGGAGGCCCGCGGCCAGTGGCTGGCGACCCTCGATGGCGACGGCCAGAACGACCCGGCGGACATTCCCGGCATGCTGGCGCTGGTGTGCGGCGAACCGGGCCAGGTTGACGTGCAACTGGTCGCCGGGCACCGGGTCAATCGCCGTGATACGGCGAGCAAGCGCTACGCCTCGCGGTTCGCCAACAACCTGCGCCGCCGCCTGCTCAAGGACGCCACCCCGGACACCGGTTGCGGCCTGAAGCTGATCGAGCGCGCGGCGTTCTTGCGCCTGCCGTACTTCGACCACATGCATCGCTACATTCCGGCGCTGATCCAGCGGCATAACGGGCGCATGATCGTGCACCCGGTCAACCACCGGCC
>NZ_JAHUWC010000042.1:0-544 GCF_019219185.1 Pseudomonas sp. PDM26
ACCACTACGCCGAGCCCTACACCGAACTCGGCCACCCCATCCATCGCGACGAAACCCTGCAGACCGAAAGCGGCCACTTCTTTGCGCGCCTGCGCCACGAACGCTACCTCAACCAGCAGACCCGCCTCAGCGGCACCACCAGCAGCGCCACCCTGGCCCCCGGCCAGGTCCTGACCATCAGCGGCGGCGCGCCCAAGGCCTTCGCCCCCCGTGTTGTGATCACCCGCACCAAGACCCGCGCCGCCCGCGACCGCGGCTACGAATGCGACTTCGAAGCCATGCCGTACGCCCAACGCCTGTGCTTCCGACCACCGCTGCCAGGCAAGCCACGCATCGCCGGCACCCTGCCAGCGCGCATCACCTACCCATTGCCCAACGCCACCTACGCCGAAATCGACACGGAAGGCCGTTACCGGGTCAAGTTCCTCTTCGACCGCGACACCTGGCCCCTCGGCCAGGAAAGCAAATGGCTGCGCCAGGCCCGCGCCTACGCCGGCGACACCTACGGCCTGCACCTGCCGCTGATCGCCGGCACCGAAGTGGC
>NZ_JAHUWC010000043.1:0-539 GCF_019219185.1 Pseudomonas sp. PDM26
GGGGAAGTACCAGCAGGATTCCACCCTCGCTCGCCCGCCATTCTGGCCCGAGCGCCCGACCTTTCGCGTCAAACAGACGGCAAACGACATTCACCCCGGCCAGCCCGAACAGCGTGGTCTGAAGGTGTACAACAAGGGGCATGGCCAGGTCATCGACTTTCTGCCGCGAGGAGCCGAAGTAACTATCAGTGGCAGCGGAGAGTTCCGCAGATTAGAGAGCAGCCTGGGACCGGGCGGTTTGCTCAACCCCGACGGCTCGATTAACGGTTATGTTGCCACCCGCTTGCTCATACACCCGGACGGCAAAGAAACCCGCGTCAGTTCGTCGACGAGGTTAGTCAACGTCCGGGCCGAACCAGTAATTGCCGATTCAGATAACGTCATTTTCGAGTTGCCGGTCGATTCACAAGTAACGGTCAGTGGCGAAGGCGAGTTTCGCAAGCTCGAGCGCATCAACCAGTATGTGCATTTTGACGCGCTGGAAGGCGCCATTGAGCCGGTAGCGACAGATCAGATAGTGGTGCTCGAGCAGCCTGTCG
>NZ_JAHUWC010000044.1:0-534 GCF_019219185.1 Pseudomonas sp. PDM26
GGAGTGGCCTGGATGTCGGCGGCTGAGGGGATGCGTTCGGAAGGTATTGCCGGATCATTGTTCGGCGGATTCGGTGTGGGTTTGATCATAAGTACTTCCCTTTATTAGTAGGGCCGCACCATCTCGCGACTAAACGAAGGGGTGGCGGCTGCGCGCAAGTTAGTCGACCGGCAAGGAAAGCAAAAACCGGCGCGTCCGAAGACGCCAAGCGCACAGCCACCATCAAATGCAGGCGGATACCTGACTGATGATACTCATGCGACCGCTTTAACCTTGCCCGGGCGACTAAACCCGATCACTGACCATCAGTGACGCGAATCAAGTTACCGAGCGGCCCCAGGGCGCACAAGCCGGCGGATTCTGGCGTAACCGTAGGCAACGACGCAAGGCGATGTAGCTTTCGTGAAATGACCTTGAAGGCGTTTAAACAAGTCGTTGCTCGCGCACAAAACCGCTGCGAACAAAAGCCGAAAGCCCCTCGCCACATCCAGTCGACCAGTCCGTACAAAACCTGACAGATCAGGCGCACAGCCA
>NZ_JAHUWC010000045.1:0-494 GCF_019219185.1 Pseudomonas sp. PDM26
GACGACGCGACCTTCCTGCTGACCAACGCCGACACCGTGATCATCGTGCCGGGCTACGGCCTGGCGGTCGCGCGGGCCCAGCACGCGCTGAAAGAACTGACCGAGAAGCTGACCCACCGCGGCGTGACCGTGAAGTACGCGATCCACCCGGTGGCCGGTCGGATGCCCGGGCACATGAACGTGTTGCTGGCCGAGGCCGAAGTGCCTTACGACCAGGTGTTCGAGATGGACGACATCAACTCCGAGTTCGGCCAGGCCGACGTGGTGCTGGTGCTGGGTGCCAACGACGTGGTCAACCCGGCGGCGAAGAACGATCCGAAATCGCCGATTGCCGGCATGCCGATCCTCGAGGCGTTCAAGGCCAAGACCATCATCGTCAACAAGCGCTCGATGGCCAGCGGCTATGCCGGTCTGGATAACGAACTGTTCTACCTGGACAAGACCATGATGGTGTTCGGCGACGCCAAGAAGGTCATCGAAGACATGGTCAAGGC
>NZ_JAHUWC010000046.1:0-435 GCF_019219185.1 Pseudomonas sp. PDM26
GCACCTCCCGCGCCCAGAGCCTGGATGTGCTGTCGTCGCAAGCCAACATCGCCGGTTACAAGGCCGTGTTGCTGGCCGCGCACCACTATCCGCGCTTCATGCCGATGCTGATGACGGCGGCGGGCACCGTGAAAGCGGCGCGCGTGCTGATCCTCGGTGCCGGCGTGGCCGGCTTGCAGGCCATCGCCACGGCCAAGCGCCTGGGAGCGGTGATCGAAGCGTCCGACGTGCGTCCTGCGGTGAAAGAGCAGATCGAATCCCTCGGCGCCAAGTTCGTCGACGTGCCGTACGAGACCGATGAAGAGCGTGAATGCGCCGTCGGCGTCGGCGGTTACGCCCGCCCGATGCCGGCCAGCTGGATGCAGCGCCAGGCCGCGGCCGTGCATGAACGCGCCAAGCAGGCGGACATCGTGATCACCACCGCGCTGATTCCCG
>NZ_JAHUWC010000047.1:0-431 GCF_019219185.1 Pseudomonas sp. PDM26
GTTCATGGCTGTGCACGCCGCCCGGCGACAGCAGGCCGAACACGTGCAGGGTCTTGCCGTCGGCCTTGGCGGCCTCGCAGGCAGCGACAAGTTCGGCATTGGCGAAGAAGCTGCCGTCCTCGATGGCGGCGTCGATGCGGGTCAGGTCCTGGTAGACGATGCGGCCCGCCCCCAGGTTCATGTGACCCACTTCCGAATTGCCCATCTGCCCATCGGGCAGGCCCACATGGCGGCCTTCGGTGTGGATCAGCGTGTGCGGGGCGTTCGCCAGCAGGCGGTGCCAGTTCGGCAGCGTGGCCTGCGCCAGCGCGTTGTCGGCGGGATCTTCGCGATGCCCCCAGCCATCCAGGATCAGCAGCACGACGGGCTTGGGACGCTTCACGCGCATGTTGTCTTCAGGCGGGGGGGATGCGGACACGGCAGGATTCCAG
>NZ_JAHUWC010000048.1:0-418 GCF_019219185.1 Pseudomonas sp. PDM26
GTGGTCGCACCGATGGTGAAGTTGACCACGCTGACCGGGCCATCGACGCTGCTCGTGTCGGAGAGGACGCTGCCTGTCAGGGCCGTGTCTTCCAGGGTCGACACTGTTTCGCTGGCGTCGATGAAGCTGTCGTCGACCGGCGTAACGCTGATGTTCAGGGTCGAAGTGTCGTCTGTGCCGGAACCGTCGGTGACGGTGTAGGTAACGGTCGGTACCGCGCCGTTGTAGTTGGCGGCCGGCGTGAAGGTGTAGGCGCCGTTGGCCGCGATCACCAGGGTGCCGACGTTAGTGATGGTCGCGGTCTGGCCGGCGTTGAACGTGCCCGTCACACCGTCGATGCTGAAGTTGACCACACTGACCGGGCCATCGACGCTCGAGGTGCCGCTGAGGACGCTGCCAGTCAGGGCGGTATCTTCCA
>NZ_JAHUWC010000049.1:0-401 GCF_019219185.1 Pseudomonas sp. PDM26
AGGCGGGTCTGCTGGTTGAGGTAGCGTTCGTGGCGCAGGCGCGCAAAGAAGTGGCCGCTTTCGGTCTGCAGGGTTTCGTCGCGATGGATGGGGTGGCCGAGTTCGGTGTAGGGCTCGGCGTAGTGGTAGGCCTCGCCGTAGGTGTGGGGCGCGCGTTTGGTATCGGTAGTGTCTTGAATGGTGGCGGGCTCGCCGCGAGTCTGGTCGACTTCGCCGTCGAGGTGGGCACCGGGTTTGTTGGGGTCATAGGCGCGCACGCTGACTTGTTGTTCGACCACCTTGTGGCAGGTTTGCAGGGCCCAGACGGCGTCCTCGTGGCTGCTGAAGCCGGAGGGCGAGCGCAACGGCAGCGTGACGTCGAACTCGTAGCAGCGCTGGTCGTCGCAGAACTCGACCATGTC
>NZ_JAHUWC010000004.1:0-428235 GCF_019219185.1 Pseudomonas sp. PDM26
TGAGTCCCCTGAAGGGCCGTCGAAGACTACGACGTTGATAGGTTGGGTGTGTAAGCGCTGTGAGGCGTTGAGCTAACCAATACTAATTGCCCGTGAGGCTTGACCATATAACACCCAAGCAATTTGACTACTCGAGAGAGCATCAGATTGCGGTGTGTGAAGACGCAATGAACCGAAAGTTCGCAAACACACAAAGCTATCACCTACCCAATTTGCTGAAGCGCGGCCAGCCGGCCACGACTCGGTACCCGAATTTCTTGACGACCATAGAGCGTTGGAACCACCTGATCCCATCCCGAACTCAGCAGTGAAACGATGCATCGCCGATGGTAGTGTGGGGTTTCCCCATGTGAGAGTAGGTCATCGTCAAGATTAAATTCCAAAACCCCAATTGCGAAAGCAGTTGGGGTTTTGTTTTTGCGCCTTGTTTCCTGTAGGCGCGAGCCTGCTCGCGAAGAACTTCAGGACACCGCGTTACCCCAGACCACCCGCGTCATCGTTGACGACCTTCGCGAGCGAGCTCGCTCCTACAGATGTTAAAGTCGTTTCTCGATTTTGCATTTCCAAGGAAGCCTTTATGCCGGACGCGACGTCCCTCAGTGCTGGTTTTATGGTGGTTCACGGCAACCGCCTGGATGAGTTGCGCAGCCTGGTGGTCAGCTGGATGCGGCGCTACCCGCTGGCTCCCCTGGAGAATGAAATCGCGTTGGTGCAAAGCAATGGCATTGCCCAATGGCTGAAGCTGGCACTGGCGGAAGATTCTGAGGACGACGACATGGGAGGCTGCGGCATCGCTGCCGCCATCGACGTGCAGTTGCCCGGCAGCTTCATGTGGCAGCTCTATCGCATGGTCCTTGGCCGCGACGAAATTCCGGTCAAGTCCCTGCTCGATAAAGCCCCACTGACCTGGCGTCTGATGCGCCTGCTGCCGCAATTGATCAACCAACCGCACTTCGAGCCGCTGCAGCGTTTCCTGACCCATGACACCGATCTGCGCAAACGCTATCAATTGGCCGAGCGTCTGGCGGATCTGTTCGACCAATACCAGGTCTATCGGGCTGACTGGCTGGAAGACTGGGCGCAAGGTCGACATCAAACAAGACACGCCAGGGGCGAAGCCAAACCTCTGACCCCGGCCAATTGCTGGCAGGCAGAGTTATGGCGCGCACTCTTGCTGGATGTGGGAGAAGAAGGCATGGCGCAAAGCCGTGCCGGCGTCCATCAGCGATTTGTCGAGCGTATCAACCATCTCGAAACAGCCCCCAAGGGATTACCCTCGCGAGTGATCGTTTTCGGGATTTCTTCCCTGCCTGCTCAAGCCCTGGAAGCACTGGCGGGACTGGCTCGATTCAGCCAGGTCCTGCTGTGCGTACACAACCCGTGTCGTCACCATTGGGCGGACATCGTCGCCGATAAAGACCTGCTGCGGCATCAATACAAGCGCCAGGCCCGCAAGAGCGGCATGCCGGTAGTGATCGATCCGCAAACCCTGCACCAGCATGCTCACCCATTGCTGGCTGCCTGGGGTAAACAGGGGCGGGACTATATCAACCTGCTCGACAGTTATGACGATCCCAACAGCTATCGTTCGGCATTCCGCGACGGGCGTATCGACCTGTTCAGTGACGGTCAGCCGCTGAACGTGCTCAACCAGTTGCAGGACGACATCCTTGAGTTGCGTCCACTTAATGAGACTCGGGAGCGTTGGCCCGCTATCGACCTGAAGAAGGACGAGTCGATCCGTTTTCACATTGCCCATAGCGCCCAGCGAGAAGTCGAGATTCTCCACGATCAACTGCTCTCGCGTTTCAGCGCCGACCCGCACTTGCGGCCCCGGGACATTATCGTGATGGTCCCGGACATCGACAGTTACGCACCGCACATTCGTGCCGTGTTTGGTCAGCTTGACCGCCAGGATCCACGCTTCATTCCGTTTACCCTGGCGGACCAGGGCCAGCGTGGCCGCGATCCATTGCTGATTGCTGTCGAGCACCTGCTCAAGCTGCCTGACAGCCGATTCCCCGTCAGTGAGATTCTCGATCTGCTGGACGTCCCGGCACTGCGCGCTCGCTTTGGTGTTGAGGAGCGCGACCTGCCGACACTGCACCGCTGGATCGAAGGTGCCGGCATTCGCTGGGGCATGAACGCCGAGCAGCGTGCCGGGCTCGGGCTGCCGCATGAACTGGAGCAAAACAGCTGGCGTTTCGGCTTGCGCCGGATGTTGCTCGGTTATGCCGTTGGCAGCGCCGATGCTTATGAATGTATCGAGCCCTACGACGAAATAGGGGGCCTGGACGCCGTGCTCATCGGCCCGCTGGTTGCGCTGCTGGACGCGCTGGAAGTGGCGTACCACGAACTCTCTCAGCCAGCATCGCCGGGGCAATGGGGCTTGCGCTTGCAGGCGTTGGTGCAGTTGTTCTTCCTTGCCAGTAACGAACACGATGACTACTTGCTGGCTCAGCTCGAAGAGCTGCGTGAGACCTGGCTCGAGACCTGCGAGTCGGTCGGGTTGCAGGACGAGTTGCCGCTGACCGTCGTCCGTGAAGCCTGGCTTGCGGGTCTGGATCAGGGCCGTTTGTCCCAACGCTTTCTGGCCGGAGCGGTCAACTTCTGCACCTTGATGCCCATGCGCGCCATCCCGTTCAAACTGGTGTGCCTGTTGGGTATGAATGACGGCGATTATCCGCGCGCGCAGCCGCCACTGGATTTCGATCTCATGGGCAGTGATTACCGTCCAGGTGACCGCTCCCGGCGCGAAGATGACCGTTACCTGCTACTGGAAGCCCTGCTGTCGGCACGGGACCAGCTCTACATCAGTTGGGTGGGCCGCAGCATCCGCGATAACAGCGAGAGGCCTGCGTCGGTGCTGATCGGCCAGTTACGCGACCACCTGGCCAGCGGTTGGCGATTGCCGCAAAGCGACAATGACCTGCTGGAGGCCATGACCCGGGAACACCCGTTGCAACCCTTCAGTGCTCGCTACTTTCACGACGGGGATGAGTCGTTCAGCTACGCCACCGAATGGCAGGTGCTTCATCAGGCGACAGAGCAACAGGCACGTGCCGAAGCGCTCGGCCCTCACGTTCAGGACGAACCACTGAGTCTCGGTCAGTTGCAGGATTTCCTGCGCAATCCGGTACGGCACTTTTTCAGCCAGCGCCTGAAGGTCTTCTTCGAGGCGGCTGAAGTGCCCTTGGCTGATGAAGAGCCTTTTGTCCTGGATGCGTTGCAGCGTTACAGCCTCAGCGACCGCTTGCTCGAAGCGGCGCTGGCTGATCCTGGAAATACCGGACAGGCACTGGAGGATCAGGCGAAACGCCTGCAAAACAGCGGGCTGCTGCCCATGGCCGGATTCGGTGAGTGCCTGCAACGCGAGTTGATCGAGCCATTACCTGACTTGCTGCAACGCCACCAACAGCTCCTGGCGTTGTGGCCAACACCGCTCGGCAGCGCGTTGCCCGTCAGTCTTGAACTGCAGGGCCTGCACATCGAGGGCTGGCTCAGCGGCCTGCATCAGCGCGCCGATGGCGGATTACTGTCTATCACTACGATCCCCAACAGTATTGGCTCGATCAAGTCACGCAAATGGCATCGACTGACACGCCCGTGGCTCACCCATCTGGTGGCTTGTGCCAGTGGCATGGCGCTGACCACCGCCTTGGTGGCCAGCGACGACAGCCTGTTGCTCGGTCCGCTGGACCAGTCCTCGGCGCGGACAATTCTCGGTGACCTGTTGATGGCCTGGCAGTCGGGGATGCGCCAGCCTCTGCCGATCGCGGTCAAGACGGCCTTCGCGTGGCTGGGGCAAACCGATCCGGTCAAAGCCGAAGCCGCTGCGCGCAAGGCCTATGAAGGGGATGGGCAGACGACGGACGGAGAGCGTCGTGAAAGCCCGGCACTGGCGCGCCAATTCGCCGATTACGATGCCTTGGTCGCCGACGAGACGTTCCCCCAGTGGTGTGACGCGCTCTATCGCCCACTTCTTGAAGCACCCTGGCGTTCACTGTCCAGCGAGGAATCGCGCTGATGAGCACAAAGACACCTCTGGCCCTGGCATTCCCGCTGCGCGGCAGCCAACTGATCGAAGCCAGCGCCGGGACCGGCAAGACGTTCACCATTTCTGCGTTGTACCTGCGTCTGGTGCTTGGCAATGGCGGGGAGGACAGTGGCTTCGGACGTGAGCTGTTGCCGCCGCAAATCCTCGTCGTGACCTTCACCGACGCCGCGACCAAAGAGCTGCGCGAACGCATTCGCACGCGGCTCGCCGAGGCCGCACGATATTTCCGCGATGAAACACCCGCCCCCGACAGCCTGATTGCCGAGTTGCGTGATCAGTATTTGCCCGAGCAATGGCCCGGGTGCGCAAACCGCCTGGATATCGCCGCGCAGTGGATGGATGAGGCGGCGGTGTCGACCATCCACAGTTGGTGCCAGCGCATGTTGCGCGAGCACGCGTTCGACAGCGGCAGCCTGTTTACCCAGACCCTGGAAACCGACCACAGCGACTTGCTGGGGGAGGTCTTGCGCGATTACTGGCGGCTGTTCTGTTACCCGATGCAAGGTGACGCCTTGAATTGGGTGCGCAACAATTGGGGCGGACCGGCGGCGCTGCTGCCGCGGATTCGTGCGCTGTTTGCCAGCGAGCGGGATGCGCATGAAGGGAAAGAACCCGCCGAAGTGATTTCGCAATGCTTGCAAGAGCGACGGGTTGCCCTGATCGAACTGAAGAAGCCTTGGCTGCAGTGGGCGGACGAGTTGCTTGCCATCTGTCACCAGGGCGTTGCCGGCAAGGCTGTCGACGGTCGCAAGATGCAGGCTCGCTATTTCGAGCCCTGGTTTGAAAAGATCAAAGCCTGGGCCGAAGACGAATCCCTTGAGCAACTGGATATCGGTACCGGCTTCACGCGCCTGACCCCTGATGGCATGGCCGAAGCCTGGAAGGGCGAAGCGCCTCGACATCCAGGGCTCGATGCGATGGCCGGCCTCAAGGCCTGTCTCGATGGGTTGCCAACGCCTGATGCCGCCGTGCTGCAACATGCGGCCCGCTGGGTCGGGGCGCGATTCGAGGAAGAGAAGCGTCGCCGCGCGGAAATGGGTTTCGACGACATGTTGCTGCGCCTTGATGCGGCCTTGCAGTCCGATGGCGGCGAGCGACTGGCAACCCTGATTCGTGAACAGTTTCCGGTCGCCCTGATCGATGAGTTCCAGGACACCGACCCGGTGCAATACCGGATCTTTGAGAGCATCTACCGCATTGAAGAGAACAGCCCCGAGTGCGGTCTGTTCCTGATCGGCGACCCGAAACAGGCGATCTACGCTTTTCGCGGTGCCGACATCCATACCTACCTGCGTGCCCGGCAGGCCACCACCGGCCGCCTGCACACCCTGGGCACCAACTTTCGCTCGAGCCACGGCATGGTCAACGCGGTGAACCATGTGTTCGAGCGCGCCGAGGCCCGGGCGTCAGGACGCGGCGCTTTCCTCTTCAGGCAGAAGAATGGCAACAACCCGGTTCCGTTCACGCCGGTTGCCTCCCAGGGCCGCAAAGAAGTCTTGCGCATCAATGACCAGGCAATCCCGGCCTTGAACATTTGGCACTTGCCGGCCGAACAACCGTTGTCCGGCGCGGTGTACCGGCAACACCTGGCGGCTGCCTGCGCCAGTGAAATCACGGCATTGCTCAATGGCGGACAGCAGGAGCAAGCGGGATTCACCCAGGACGGCAAAGCCTTCAGGGGCCTGCTGCCGGCGGACATCGCCATCCTGGTCCGCGACGGCAAGGAGGCGCAGGCGGTTCGTGCGCAATTGGCCGGCCGTGGCGTGCGCAGTGTTTACCTGTCGGACAAGGACTCGGTGTTCGCCGCCCAGGAAGCGCATGACGTGCTGACCTGGCTCAAGGCCTGCGCCGAGCCGGATGTCGAGCGCCCGCTGCGAGCCGCGTTGGCCAGCATCACGTTAAACCTTTCGTTGACTGAGCTGGAGCGGCTGAATCAGGACGAGTTGGCCTGGGAAGCCCGGGTCATGCAGTTCCGTGGCTATCGCGAAGTCTGGCGCAAGCAGGGCGTACTGCCGATGCTGCGGCGCTTGCTGCACGACTTCCGTCTGCCCCAGGCGTTGATCGCCCGCAGTGACGGCGAGCGCGTGTTGACCAACCTTCTGCACCTTTTCGAACTGCTGCAACAAGCCGCCGCCGAACTCGATGGCGAACAAGCCCTGATCCGGCATCTGTCCGAGCATCTGGCGTTGTCCGGGCAGGCTGGCGAAGAGCAGATCCTGCGTCTGGAAAGTGATGAGCAATTGGTCAAGGTCGTGACCATTCACAAGTCCAAGGGCCTTGAATACCCCTTGGTGTTCCTGCCGTTCATTTGCTCGGCGAAACCGGTGGATGGCAGCCGCCTGCCGTTGCACTACCACGATGAATCCGGCAATGCCCAGGTCACGTTGAAGCCAACGTCGGAGTTGGTTGCCCTGGCTGACGATGAGCGTCTGGCCGAGGATCTGCGCTTGCTCTATGTCGCCCTGACCCGGGCGCAACACGCCTGCTGGCTGGGGGTGGCCGACCTCAAGCGCGGCAACAACAATGGCTCGGTGCTGCATCTGTCGGCATTGGGTTATCTGCTGGGCGGCGGCGCGCCTTTGGCTGATTCCCCGGCGTTGCAGCTTTGGTTGCGGGACCTGCAACAAGACTGCCCGGCGTTGGCCTATGCCGAGATGCCTGAAGCAACAGCGGAGCACTACCAGCCACCGCAAAACGACGCGGCGCTGCTGGTTCCGCGGGTTCCGAAACGCAAGGCCAGTGAAAACTGGTGGATCGCTTCCTACAGCGCGTTGCGCATTGGCGACACCCTGAGTGTCGGCACGGACGAGGCGCCGGAGAGCCCGCAGGCGCAAAAACTGTTCGATGACGAACGCCTCGACCCGCAGGCCCCCAGGGAAGTGGTGGCCGGTGGCGGCGATATCCATCTCTTCCCACGCGGCCCGAACCCCGGCACCTTCCTCCATGGCTTGCTCGAATGGGCGGGAGGCGAGGGTTTTGACGCGGCACCACAAGAGGTGATCGACGCCATTGCCCGTCGCTGCAACCGTCGGGGCTGGGAGGGCTGGATCAGCACCTTGAGTGACTGGCTGCAGCATCTGCTCAAGTCGCCGTTGCAACTGGGTGGCGGCCAGGCGCCGGTGGTATTCGGCCAGTTGACGCAGTATCAGGTCGAGATGGAGTTCTGGTTCGCCAGCCATAAGGTCGATGTGCTCAAGCTCGATGCGCTGGTGTGTCAATACACCCATAACGGCGTGGCCCGGGTGGCCGCCGAACCGGTGTTGCTCAATGGCATGTTCAAGGGTTTCATCGACCTGACGTTCGAACATGACGGCCGCTATTACGTTGCCGACTACAAATCCAACTGGCTCGGCGTCGATGATGCGGCCTACACCGCGCAGGCCATGGAACAATCGATTCTCGACAACCGCTATGACCTGCAATACGTGTTGTACCTGTTGGCCCTGCACCGTCAGCTCAAGGCGCGGCTCGCCGATTACGACTACGACCGGCATGTCGGCGGTGCGTTGTACCTGTTTTTGCGGGGGACGCGTGCGGCCAGCCAGGGTGTGTTTTTCGCCCGGCCGCCAAGAGAGCTGATCGAGCGTCTGGACAGGCTGTTCCAGGGCAAGCCAGAGCCCAAGGCCGAACCCGCCTGGGAACAGGGAGTACTGTTATGAGTCGCACATTTGCCGATTTGTTGCCCACATCGCTGGCAGCCGAAAGCCTGGCCGATCTGGCGCCGCTGAGTCGTGCCGACGACTTGCTGTTGTTGCTCACGCGTTGGGTCGAACGTGGCTGGTTGCGCGCGCTGGACAAAGCCTTTGTCGCGTTTCTGCATGAACTGGCTCCGGAGGATGATCCGTTGGTGTTGCTGGCGGCCGCGCTGACCAGCCACCAATTGGGCCACGGGCATGTCTGTCTCGACCTGTTCGAGACGCTGAAAGAACCGGACTTCGCCCTGTCATTACCCCCCGAAGGTGACGTGCAAGGCGGCGCAATGCTGTTGCCGTCGCAATTGCTGGGGTCGCTGGACGGGGCCCATTGGTGCAAGGTACTGGCCGCGAGCAACCTGGTCGCGCTGGCCGCTGACAGCCGTGACAACGTGCGCGACCGACCTTTGGTGTTATCGGGCAAACGCTTGTACCTGCGCCGCTATTGGGCCTACGAGCGGCGGATCGACCTTTCGCTGCGCGAGCGTTTGACGGAACACGAGTCCACGCCGAACGACTTGCTGCAGCGCCTCACCGGTCTGTTTGGTCCTGCCCGGTCTGGTGACGTAATCGACTGGCAGAAGCTCGCCTGCGCCCTGGCGACCCGCAGCGCCTTCAGCATCGTGACCGGGGGGCCGGGGACCGGCAAGACCACCACTGTCGTGCGCTTGCTGGCGTTGCTCCAGGCACCGGCGGTCGAGGCCGGCATGCCCCTGCGCATTCGTCTCGCCGCGCCGACCGGCAAGGCCGCGGCGCGCCTGACGGAGTCCATCAGCCAGCAAGTCCGGACCTTGAAGGTCACCCAAGACATACGAGACAAGATCCCGTCCGACGTCACCACCGTTCACCGCCTGCTCGGCAGCCGACCCGGGACTCGACACTTCCGGCACCACGCGGGCAATCGTCTGCCGCTGGATGTGTTGGTGGTAGACGAGGCCTCGATGATCGACCTGGAAATGATGGCCAACCTGCTCGACGCCTTGCCGGCCCATGCGCGCCTCGTGCTGTTGGGGGACAAGGATCAATTGGCTTCGGTAGAGGCCGGTGCGGTATTGGGGGATCTGTGTCGCGACGCGGAGGCTGGCTGGTACAGCCCGCAGACACGCCAGTGGCTGGAAGCCGTCAGTGGCGAAAACCTGCAGGCCAGCGGATTGCAGGAGGACACGCAAGGCACTCATCCATTGGCCCAACAGGTTGTGATGCTGCGCCATTCCCGGCGATTCGGTGAAGGCAGCGGCATTGGCCAACTGGCTCGCTGGGTCAACCAGCAGCAACCCGAGGAAGCCCGCAAGTTGTTGTCGGCGCGAAGCCATGACGATGTGTATTGCCTGGCCCTCAAGGGCGAGCAGGATCGGGCCCTGGAGCGCTTGCTTCTCGACGGCCACGGTGAGGGCCCGCAGGGTTATCGACATTACCTGAGTGTGCTGCGCAATCAGAGGCCGCCACTGGACAGCCCGCTGGAAGATTCGCGCTGGATTGATTGGGCTCGGAAAGTGTTGCAGGCCTTCGACGCATTCCAGTTGCTATGTGCCGTGCGCAAGGGGCCGTGGGGTGTCGAGGGCTTGAACCAGCGAGTGACGGACGCGTTGCTGAGGGCACGCCTGATCGACAGTGACCAGCAGTGGTACGAAGGTCGCCCTGTCCTGATGACCCGCAACGATTACGGGTTGGGGTTGATGAACGGCGATATCGGCATCGCCCTCAAGCTCCCGGAACAGGACGGACATGAAAATGGAAAGCAGGTTCTGCGTGTGGCATTTCCACGCAACGATGGCCAGGGCGGTGTGCGATTTGTCCTGCCCAGCCGCCTGAATGATGTCGAAACCGTGTACGCCATGACCGTGCATAAATCCCAGGGCTCGGAGTTCGCACATACCGCGTTGATTCTTCCCGATGCCTTGAATCCGGTTCTCACCAAGGAACTGATCTACACCGGAATTACCCGGGCCAAGGACTGGTTCACCTTGATCGAGTCGCGTGCAGGCGTGTTTGAAGAAGCGGTGAAACGCCGGGTCAAACGCTTGAGCGGACTGATGCTGGAACTAAAGGAAGGCCGCGAGCCGACGGGCTGAAAGGTCAGTCATCGGCAAACAGCATCTCCCGGCTTTCTCCCATCAGCAGACCCTGATTCTGCTCGGTGACCTGGCGGATGTAATCCCACAACAGGGTGATCCGCTTGAGCTTGCGCAGGTCTTCGCGGCAGTACATCCAGAACTGGAAGGAAAGAAAGGTTAACCCAATGAATACGGGGGCTAACCGCCATGAACATCCTTGCAGAGCATCGTCCTGTCACAAGTGCTGTCACAAGTTTTGCCGTTCATCTGAGGCCGACAACCCGGCTCGCCAAGCTCTACCACTATCGACGCAACGGCATTTACTATCTGCGCCTTCGCGAAACTGGCACCACCACCCGCACTGCGTCCGTTTCCCTCAAGACCACCGACAGAAGAGCCGCTATGGACGCTTCACAACGACTTGCAGAGACAATCAAGGCTTTCCATCTGGATCATCCCAAGGCGACCTTTAGCGAGCTGAAGGAGCATCTGCTGTGGGTGGCTGAGGATCTGCTGTCATCAGGTCATGAGGTCCATTCGTTGCTCGACTGGGGCGAGCTTTACGAAGACGTGAAGACGAACCTCGCTGAGATCGCTGCCACGATGCCGCTTAGTGTCGATCAACACGAACATGTGATGAACGCTAAGCAGGTGATGATTGCTGCTCAGGCACGGCTACAAGGCGACTCCGTATCTTTGGTGAAGATCATTCGGGACCTTGAGGGTGACCATGGGCAAATGGGGAAAAGTGTCCCTGCTTCCCTATCTGTATTAGCGTCGCCGCCGATGACCTTCGAGACCCTCTCCGGGCTGTATCTGGCTGATCGTGGGCAAGACCAAAAGCCTTCGACACTAAAGGAAACCAAGCTGTGTCATGGTGTCCTCTCCGCGCAATTGGGCGACCTTGACCTACGGAAGCACTCAAGGGCCGATCTTGTAGCAATGAGAGATCGCCTACATGCATCGCGGGCAGCATCCACGGTCAACAAGCTGATCGTAAAGCTCTCGGCTGTGTTCGCTTGGGCGGTCGAGAATGGTCATTTGGTCAAAACATATGACAAGAAGCTGAAGCTGACCAAGGGCCTTGAGTCGACCCGTAAGGCATTCTCGCAAGCTCAAGTAGCCAAGGTGATGGACTACGCGAGCAACCTCCCAGAGACCTCATGGAAGCGCTGGCTGCTCAGTCTTGGGGTTATCACGGGCGGGCGTCTTAACGAAATCTCCCAATTGACCACGAGCGACATTCAGACCCTTGAGTCTGGGATTACGGCCATCCATATCAATGAGCTCGGGGAAGGCAAGTCAATTAAGAACAAGCGCAGTGAGCGACTGATCCCGTTGACTGATGGCGCCTACGAATTCGATCTTGCGGCATTCCTGAGATATGTCGAAACTTGCAAAGCCAATCAAGATGAGTCGCTGGCGCAGATCGGGTACAAGACAGCAGGGGATTGGGCGAACCGGCAGGCGATCCCTGAGGCTCTTGGAGGTGATCACAAGGCAGGGCTGACGTATCACTCACTCCGCCATTCATTGGCTTCCCTGATGCAGGTGAAAGGCGTTCCGACTACCCACGCTCAGGCTGTTATGGGGCATGCATCGGGGACCATTACGTTCGACACATATGGCTCGGGGGTGCCTGTTGAGGTGATCGCTGAGATGCTCAGTGGATTGCTTAGCGGGAGACTTTGAAGGGGCTAAGGTGTTGAAAGTAGCGTCAACTGTTGAGTGAGTTTTTGAGCCTCTATGACACCACATTATTTCGACATAGAGGTTCATAACCGAGGTTTTATTTACCTTCAGTATTGGTCCAGACGTTCATCTTCCATCTTACCGCGCCGGTTTGGACAGGGTGTTGATGGTGGTTTTGTGGCGGAAACTTATCGCCAAAGTTTGACGTGATTTCTTTTTTGCATCCGATACAGCGATAAATGCCAGACGCAGGTACGGCATCACCCGGCCCGTATTCGTTACCCCAAACGGCACTGGGGTTGGTGATTTTATCGAATTTAGAGTTATCGGTGTAATACGCCATAGAGTCCTCCTTGTTGATGGTCTTTCAAATTGACCATAAATAAAATAAGACATCAATAGGCTACTGATAGAGCTGGATGTATTCGTGGATCATCCGCAAGACGCGTTTCATCGCTACGCGCTTCTACGAGAAATCTAACCGAATCGCTGGCCCTGGCCTTGCTGCGTGAGCATAGGAGCGTGCTGTAGAAGCCCTCAAGATGTCCTAAAGGCCCGTGTTTGTTGGTCGAAAGTCCACTGTCGTTAATAACCCTCACTGTTGCCACCACACAACATGAGGACTGACCCAATGACAGGCTATGATCCCGCTCAACACGGAGCCATCACCACCGCAGCCATCACCACCGCCAAGCGGGGGCGAGGCCGACCAACTAAGGTCATCACCAACCTATTCCACGGCTTCATCGGGCCGACTACTGACTACGGCCAATATCCTACCTTCGCCATGGACATCCTTGAGGGCATCGCTCGGCTGGACTGGCATGACCGGCCTATCGGGTCTGGTGGCTCATCCAAGCCCCTGTCCGTGAAACGCCTTGTAGCCATCCTTGCGGAACTTGAGGTCGTCTCAGCAGCCACCGTCATGGATCAATACAGGTTGGGTCTCCGGCAGGCTCAACGCTACGTGAAGGCCATTGAGCTGGCGATGCTCTACCTTCTTAAGAGTTGCCCCGATGACCTCAGCCACGAGATGCGCTACGGCTTCCTAAAGGCCGACACCCGCGTCAATGATTGGGAAGACCAGCTTGAGCCACCAAGCCCTGAGACCCTCGCAAAGCTGCACCATGACCTGAGGACGCTGGGGACTGACAGCGCTTCTGAATAAATGTCGCATACTTATAAGAACCATTAGGACACCCAATCGAGCATAGCAATCGACCAGATAATAGGACCCTTTTCGACCCGCTCATTGAGGAGAGGGGTAGTGATAATAATCACCCCTCCTCGAAGAGGAATCTTCAAGAGCATCGCAAAGGAGACCTTCCATGACATCCATCGTTTGCCCAGCAACCTCCCGGCTCACTGAAGACGACCTCATTACCTTGTCACTGGTCTTCCTCGCGTCTTCACGACCTCAACTGATTGAGCTAAGTCGTGTTCTCAACAAGCGAAACGCTTCCTTTAGGACCTATGCGTCTGTGGTCGTCACCTTCGACAAAGACACAAAGACACCATGCTCCATGAGGTTCCCTTGAAGTGCTCCGCAAAGACTGCTGAACGGGTAACCCATCTGGTCGCCCATGGAGTCTGCCTTCAGGCCATCGCTTCGGTGCTTTTGAGGAGCCATTGAGGGGGACTGAGTCAATCAAGGTCAGGGCTTAAGGTGTCGTTTAAATACCCTCACTATTGCCACAGCAACCCTCGGCTTCACCATCTCGCCCGTCGCAGGGCAAACCATCCAGCTTGTTCTGATAGTGCCTCTCATGCCACGCCGGTTCCCTTGTCTGGGGTCGGATGACCGGCTGTGGGTGCGACCTGAAGAGCATAACCAAAAGGAGAACAGAAAATGCACATGACCAACACCACCGTCACCACCATCGAGAAGATCACCAAGGCTGGGGCGATAGCACCAACGACCCTCAACGGTTTGCCCGGTATGTCGTCCTTGGAGATCGCTGAGATCACTGGTAAGCGGCATGACCGAGTTCTGAAGGACACCCGGAAGATGCTCGAAGAGTTGGGCTCAATAGGAGTCGTCAAAACTGACGCGTCCTCCTTTGTCGAGACCAGCTACCAGAACAGTCAGAACAAAGCTCAACCTTTGGTAATCCTCGACAAGGAGCTGACCTTTACTCTCATCGCGGGCTATAGCGTCAAGCTGCGTCACTTGATCATTAAACGCTGGCTTGAACTTGAAGGGTCAGGATTTGAGCGTGTGTCCGTACAGGCTGCTGTGGTTCATCTGATCGAACGTGAGAAAGACAATCGGCAAGCGGCTCTCCAAGCCCTCAAGAAGGCCAGCAAGAAGACTCCACTGCGTCCTCAGAGTCCCGCCGAGAAGGAGCGCAAGAGTTTGAAAAGACTGGCCTACAGGGATTCTGAAAGAGGCTATTTATGATCGTTTGATCAAAAAATCAATGGGTATTTAGAATGCTTTGGAGGTGATTAAATGAACTTGAGGGTGTGGTGGAATTAACTCGAGAAACTATATAAATTCCGCATTAGCAAAGACCTATAAAGATAGCAAGCGGAAAAATTTGCCCCGCTTGCTGTCTTTCGTGGTGCCTCTGCTGAAATTAGCAACAATAGGTTGCGTCATAATTACTAACTGATAATTTTGTGGAAGAGGGCGTATTGCTTCCCTTTTGTTGTAAGGATCAGGTGTTTGGCCGGAGCTTGAGTTATAAGGCCTTCTTTTTTCGCCTGTTCAATCAATACGTCAAGCATTAGTCGGGATACGTTGATGTTGGAGCGTACTTTACTGTAGTCAATATAGTCTGCGTTTTGCCTTTCAAAGATACTCACCGCAACTTTCATAAGCTCGAGGATTGCGTCGCCTTGCCGCTCAGGCGGATTTTTCACTACCGATGTGAAAGGACTATTACCCACAGCGGGCTTGACGAAGAGCGGAGCACCATGAAGCGTTCGAATTAGCTCATCGAAGGAAAATTCGTTCTGGTCGTCGCTCGAAAAATCGATGAACAACTTTGACCTCAAAAACGTGGGTGTTTCATGAGTGCCAGATTGACGAATTAAAGGAACTACTTTGTTAGAGTCAATGGTCCTCAATAAGTCTGCCGTAACAATCATTTTTTCATAACCGACTCCACCTGATCCCGAGTTGGCTTTTTCTACATAGCGTTCAGTACAGATCATGAGCACTCGATCAGAAGACGCAAGGTTTCGCTCCATGAAATGTGGCAGGTCGTCTCCTGGCTGCAACTCCCATTGGTCGAGTATTGCGTCTACACCAGAGTTACGTAACCGCGTCGCAAATTCTAAAACCCACTGCTTATGTTCTTGCGAATCGTGCGAATAGGAGATGAATACTTTCGGAATGCTCATGGTTTTTTATGCTCGAAGCTCTTTGGTTATTGGGAGAAAATTCAGTTAGAGCTACCAGTGGGTAAAAATCATTGTCATCGATTTGCTGGAGCTCACTCGCTGCCTAAGTTGAGATTGGCGCCATGTACTCCGAGGCTGGAAAGCCAGTCGCAAAATTACCTACTTACCCACGAGCCGTCCACTACTTGCTTCGCTTAGATCTCTGGCTGTGGTCACATAGGTTCCCTTAGCGGGAATTTGACAGAAATTTTTCAGCCATCACCTCATTGATTCATTCCTGCACAGGTTCCCCCCGTATGCCCTCACGCAGGTGCCCATACGGATACCAGCATGGAGTCCTCTCTTGCGTGTGCGCGCCTCCGTAAGAACCCTTTCGACTGTCACAAGACCTGTATCAACCATGTCACAAATCGTTGCCAAACGCCTGCTGACCTCGCTACGATGAGCCTCCCTTTCTTCCTTAAGTTGCTCAGTCTGCAAACCGAAGATCCCGCGTCTCGCCCAGCAATAACGGGCGATTCAGCTCAGTCACCTCCCGGATGTAATCCCACAACAGGGTGATCCGCTTGAGCTTGCGCAGGTCTTCGCGGCAGTACATCCAGAACTGTCGAGTGATATTGATTTCCTGCGGCAACACCGGCAGCAGGCGAGGGTCCTGAGTGGCGAGGAAGCACGGCAGGATCGCCAGTGAGCGTCCTTGCTGCGCGGCCACGAATTGCGCGATCACGCTGGTGCTGCGCAGGTTGGCACTGGCGCCGGGCAATACGTTGGCCAGGTACAACAGCTCCGAGCTGAACGCCAGGTCGTCGACGTAACTGATAAACGAATGTTTCGCCAAATCTGCCGGCCGGCGGATCGGTGGGTGGTTGTCCAGATAATCCTGGGTCGCGTACAGCTGTAATCGGTAGTCGCACAGTTTGCAGCAGACGTACGGACCATGCTCCGGACGCTCCAGGGCGATGACGATGTCGGCCTCGCGCTTGGACAGGCTGATGAAGTGCGGCAGCGGCAGGATATCCACCGAGATCGCCGGGTAGGTGTCGACGAAGTGGCTCAGCTGCGGCGTGATGAAAAAGCTGCCGAAGCCTTCGGTGCACCCCATGCGCACATGCCCGGACAGCGCCACGCCGGACCCGGAAACCTGCTCGCACGCCATGTGCAGGGTACTTTCGATCGACTCGGCATACCCCATCAGCCGCTGGCCTTCGGCGGTCAGGACAAAGCCATTGGTCCGGGATTTTTCGAACAGCAATGTGCCTAGTGCCGTTTCCAGGGAACTGATGCGCCGCGACACTGTGGTGTAGTCCACCGCCAGGCGCTTGGCCGCGGTGCTGGCCTTGCGGGTGCGGGCGACTTCAAGGAAAAACTTGAGGTCATCCCAGTTCAACGAGCCGAGGGAGGTGATGTTTTTTTGCATGTTGGACCGGTTTTTATGTGCGTTCTTATTAGAAGTTTGCACATCTATACTCCAAAAACAGTCCGTTAACCAATTCACGGCACACGCCTCATCTCAAGGCGACTTTCTCGCCTTGCCTCCCCTGATAACAACAAAGTCCAGGAGACCCACATGAACGCATCGCTTACGCCTAACGAAACCACCGTGCAGAAGGTCAAGCTGTTGATCGACGGCGAGTGGGTCGAATCCAAGACCACCGAATGGCACGACATCATCAATCCGGCGACCCAGCAAGTGCTGGCCAAAGTGCCGTTTGCCACCGCCGAAGAAGTCGACGCGGCCATCAGCGCAGCCCATCGTGCCTTCCAGACCTGGAAGCTGACCCCGATCGGTGCGCGCATGCGCATCATGCTCAAGCTTCAGGCGCTGATCCGCGAGCACTCCAAACGCATCGCCGCAGTCCTGAGCGCCGAGCAGGGCAAGACCATTGCCGACGCCGAAGGCGACATTTTCCGTGGCCTGGAAGTGGTCGAACACGCCTGCTCCATCGGCAGCCTGCAAATGGGCGAGTTCGCTGAAAACGTCGCCGGTGGTGTCGACACCTACACCCTGCGCCAGCCCATCGGCGTGTGCGCAGGCATTACTCCGTTCAACTTCCCGGCAATGATTCCGCTGTGGATGTTCCCGATGGCCATCGCCTGCGGCAACACCTTCGTGCTCAAGCCGTCGGAACAGGACCCGATGTCGACCATGCTGCTGGTGGAACTTGCCATCGAGGCCGGCATTCCGGCCGGCGTGCTCAACGTCGTGCATGGCGGCAAGGACGTGGTGGACGGGCTCTGCACCCATAAAGACATCAAGGCGGTTTCCTTCGTCGGTTCGACCGCCGTCGGTACTCACGTCTATGACCTGGCGGGCAAGCACGGCAAGCGTGTGCAATCGATGATGGGTGCCAAGAACCACGCCGTGGTGCTGCCAGACGCCAATCGCGAACAAGCGCTGAATGCGCTGGTGGGTGCCGGCTTCGGCGCTGCCGGTCAACGCTGCATGGCCACCTCGGTGGTGGTGCTGGTGGGCGCGGCCAAGCAATGGCTGCCGGATCTCAAGGCGCTGGCGCAGAAGCTCAAGGTCAATGCCGGCTGCGAGCCGGGCACCGATGTGGGGCCGGTGATTTCGAAAAAGGCCAAGGCACGGATTCTCGAGCTGATCGAGAGCGGCATCAAGGAAGGCGCGAAACTGGAACTGGACGGTCGTGAGATCACGGTTCCGGGTTACGAGAAGGGCAACTTTGTCGGCCCGACCCTGTTCTCCGGCGTGACCACCGACATGCAGATCTATACCCAGGAAATCTTCGGCCCGGTGCTGGTGGTGCTGGAAGTCAATACGCTCGATGAGGCCATCGCCCTGGTCAACGCCAACCCGTTCGGCAACGGCACGGGCCTGTTCACCCAGAGCGGCGCGGCGGCGCGTAAATTCCAGAACGAAATCGACGTCGGCCAGGTCGGCATCAACATCCCGATTCCGGTGCCGGTCCCGTTCTTCAGCTTCACCGGTTCGCGCGGTTCCAAGCTCGGCGACCTCGGCCCGTACGGCAAGCAAGTGGTGCAGTTCTACACTCAGACCAAGACCGTCACCAGTCGCTGGTTCGACGACGACAGCGTCAACGACGGTGTGAATACCACCATCAACCTGCGTTAAGGAGCCGGACATGAAAATCGCTTTTATCGGTCTGGGCAACATGGGCGCGCCGATGGCGCGCAACCTGATCAAGGCCGGCCATGCACTGCGCCTGGTGGACCTGAACAAAGCCGTGCTGGCGGAGCTGGAACAACTGGGCGGCAGCATCAGCGCATCGGCCCGTGAAGCGGCAGAGGGCGCCGAACTGGTCATCACCATGCTGCCCGCCGCGGTGCATGTGCGCAGTGTGTGGCTGGGTGAAGACGGCGTGCTCGCCGGTATCGGCAAAGGCGTGCCGGCCGTGGATTGCAGCACCATCGATCCGCAGACCGCGCGGGACGTAGCCGCCGCCGCTGCCAAACAGGGCGTGGCCATGGCCGATGCGCCGGTTTCTGGCGGCACCGGTGGTGCAGCCGCCGGGACGCTGACCTTCATGGTCGGCGCCACGCCTGAACTGTTCGCCACCCTGCAACCGGTGCTGGCGCAGATGGGCCGCAACATCGTCCATTGTGGTGAGGTCGGCACCGGGCAAATCGCTAAAATCTGCAACAACCTGCTGCTGGGGATTTCCATGGTCGGCGTCAGCGAAGCCATGGCGCTGGGCGATGCCCTGGGCATCGACACCAAGGTGCTGGCGGGCATCATCAACAGTTCCACCGGGCGTTGCTGGAGTTCGGAGATGTACAACCCATGGCCGGGCATCGTTGAAACGGCGCCGGCGTCGCGCGGCTACACCGGTGGTTTCGGTGCCGAACTGATGCTCAAGGATCTGGGGCTGGCCACTGAAGCGGCGCGTCAGGCGCACCAGCCGGTGGTACTCGGCGCGGTGGCCCAGCAGTTGTATCAGGCGATGAGTTTGCGTGGGGAGGGTGGCAAGGACTTCTCGGCGATCATCAACGGCTACCGCAAACCGCAATAAGGGGTATTTCCGGGAATCCGCGTCGGGCGGGTTCCCGGTTTTTTATTGGGCAGAAAGAAAAGATCGCAGCCTTCGGCAGCTCCTACAGGGGAATGTATACACCCCGTAGGAGCTGCCGAAGGCTGCGATCTTTTGCTTTGTCAGGCAAACACGAAATATTTGCGCACGGTTTCCACCACTTCCCAGGTGCCTTTCATCCCTGGTTCGATGACGAAAATGTCACCGGCGCGCAGGTGGATCGGCGCCATGCCTTCCGGAGTGATGACGCAGTAGCCTTCCTGGAAATGGCAATACTCCCACTTCACATATTCCACGTACCACTTGCCCGGCGTGCAAATCCAGGTGCCCATGATCTTGCTGCCGTCTTCGCTGGTGTAGGCGTTGAGGTTGACGGTGTGCGGGTCACCTTCGAGTTTTTCCCATTTGCAGGCGTCGAGCACAGGCAATGGGTGGGTGTCGCGAAGAACGGTAATCGGTGCGGTCATGATGACTCCGGGCAGTGGGCTCAAGAACTGAAGTCGCACCCTATAGCGCTTGTCCAATCATCAGTTGTCTGTGCTCGACACTGAGCTGCCCAGAAACGCACTGCTCTCAAAGATGGTTCAGCGGGCAGTCGAGCCTGGATTGTTCGAGGCTGTTTTCGAACTCGACCAATTGCGAGTGCTGTTGCGACAGCGCCGCTATCCGCTGGGCGATTTCCTGTTTTTTGCTGGCGATGACCTGATGTGCCTGTTCCCATGGCAACTGCGGGCCCTGATGTCCGGCGAAGACCGACTGCAATTCCTTGAGCCTGAACCCGAGTTGCTGGGCACATTTGATGAACATCAGCAGGTCGACGCTGTGCTGGTCATAGATGCGGTACTTGCCCTGACGGCGAGCGGCAGGCAGCAGGCCAATCGACTCGTAGTGACGGATGCTTTTGACCGTGGTGCCGGAACGTTGTGCGGCTTGGCCGATGTACATGGGAAGGTCCTTTTCTCCGAGGATAAAGCTCGGCGCATTATCGACCGACTCAATCGCTGGCGATAGCTTCGGCTTGCCGCAACCAGGCCGCATGCCGGTCTGCGCTGGCGCCGAGAATTGGGCCGAAGGTGAGGGTTTGGGTGGGTTTGATGCCACAGAATTCAAGGGTGGTTTTACGGACCTGATGCAAACCGGGCATACGGTAGATCCATCGGTAGTACCAGGGCGGTGTGTCCATGGTCACTAGCAAATGGGCGGTTCGGCCGCGCAGGAGTTTGTCGGGGAAGGCTTTGCCCTGGCGATATTTGAAGGCAAAACCGGGCAAGAGCACCCGGTCGAAAAAGCCCTTGAGCAAGGCCGGTACGCCACCCCACCAGATCGGATAAACCAGCGTCAGTTGTTCAGCCCACAGGATATCGGCCTGGGCGTTACGCAAGTCGGCTTCCAGCGGCTGGACCTGTTGATAGCCTTCGCGCAGTACCGGGTCAAAATCCATGCTGCCCAGAAACAACTGCCGCACCTCATGCCCGGCACGCGCTGCCGACTGTGTGTAACGCTCGGCAAGGGCGGCGCAAAAACTATTGCTTGATGGATGCCCGAGGATCACCAGTATTCGTTTACCCATCATCACTGTCCTTGAAGATCAAACCTCAAGGATAAAGTCTGCCCCTCAGGGGAGAGTCAAGGCGTGCAGCAGCGCCTTGGCATAGCCGGGTAATGCGGCGAAGTCCCGGGCACAGAGCAATAGTTTGCGTTGGCCCCAGGGTTCTTGGATGGGGAGGCTTTTGAAGGACAGTCCGCCTGACCCGCGTTCGACCGCGGCCAGCGGTACGATTGCCAGCCCAGTGCCTCGGGCGACCATGCGCATCACGCCATCGAAGCCATCGGCGCGGATGCGAATCTGCATGCGCAGGCCGGCGTGCAGTGCCTGCTCTTCCAGGTACACCGCCAGCGCGCTGTTGGCATTCAGGCCGACGTAGTCGTGATGCAGCGTGTCGGTGAAGCTCACTGAGGTTGCCTGTGCCAAGGGATGTTCACGGGGCATGATCAGCACCAGCGGATCATCGCGGAACGGTCGTGTCTGCAAGTCATCGGTGTCCACCGCGTCGGAAACGATGCCCAGGTCCGCCGCGCCCTGGCGCAAGGCATGGGTGATGCGGGTGCTGGGCAGTTCCTGCAGGTCGATGTCGAGGTTGGGATGGCTGTGCAGGAAGTCCGCGAGCAACTCTGGCAGGTACTCGGTGATAGCCGTGGTGTTGCACAGCAGCCGCACCTGACCTTTGACGCCCTGGGCGTATTCGGCCAGTTCCTGTTGCAGGCGTTCGGCCTGTTGCAATAGAACCCGGGCGTGTCGGGCCAGGGCATCGCCGGCCGGCGTCGGGCTGACCCCACGGCGATTGCGCAGTAGAAACTCAACGCCCAGCGACGCCTCCATGGCGCGGATGCGCGCGCTGGCCGCTGCCAGGGATAGATGACTGCGTGCCGCGCCGGCGGTGATGTTGCCGGTGTCGAGGATGTTCAGGTATAGGCGCAGGTCGGTCAGGTCGAAGTGCATTGTCATCCCCGGATTTTTGTTGTCTGGACGGACGCCATCGCGAGCAGGCTCGCTCCTACAGGTGACCGAGTTCGCGTCGGAAAAATGCGATCCACTGTAGGAGCGGGCTTGCCCGCGAAGAGGCCAGTCGCTTCAGCGAAATACTCAGCCTCTGTCAACACAAGAGGCAGTCTCAGTATATGGCAGATTTTCAATCAACCCTTGCGGGCTCACCATAGCCCCATGAATACATTCTCGGCGTTTTATCAGAATCTCGGGCTGGCCCTTTCACTGTTGGTTATCGGCACCTTTGTGCTGGCCGGCATGATCAAGGGCGTGATCGGCCTCGGCCTGCCGACCGTTGCCATGGGCCTGCTCGGCCTGGCTATGGCGCCGGCGCAGGCAGCGGCGTTGTTGATCATTCCGGCGACACTCACCAACGTCTGGCAACTGGCGTTCGGCGGGCATTTGCCCGGGTTGATCAAACGACTGTGGCCGATGCTGCTGGCGATCTTCATCGGCACCGGGGCGGGCACGCTGTGGATCGGCATGAGCGGTGGTCACTGGGTGGTGCGGGGGCTGGGGGCGGCGTTGTTGCTTTATGCGCTGAGCGGTTTGTGCCTGCCGACTCTGCGCGTGGGGCGGCGCAGCGAACACTGGCTCGGTCCATTGTGCGGCGTGCTGACCGGCGTCATCACTTCGGCCACCGGCGTGTTCGTGATTCCCGCGGTGCCGTACCTGCAAGCACTGGGCTTGAGCAAGGACGAGCTGGTGCAGGCGCTGGGCCTGTCGTTCACCGTCTCGACCCTGGCCCTGGCCGGTGGCTTGTTATGGCGCGGCGCACTCGGCGGGGGCGAGTTGAGCGCGTCGCTGCTGGCGCTGATCCCGGCCATGCTCGGCATGTGGCTGGGGCAATCGCTGCGCCAGCGGATCAGCGCCCTGTGGTTCAAACGCGTGTTTTTCGTTGGCCTGGGTGTGCTCGGCGGCCATTTGCTGATCAGCGGCTAGCGGACGACGGGCTGATCATCTCGATGGCGCGGATCTCGAAGTCCCGCTCCAGGTATTCATCGCGCTGCTCGAGGAACTGCTTCATGTGCGGCAGGTTCGAGTGCACGTCGAGGTGGGCCCTGGATTGCCAGATCTCGTAGAAGATGAACAGGGTCGGGTCCTGTTTGTCGCGCAGCATGTGGTATTCGATGCAGCCAGGCTCGGCGCGGCTGGCTTGCACGTAGCCGCTGAAAAATGCTTCGAAGGCGTCGGATTTTTCCGGGCGGGTCTTGGCGTGCAGGATGAAGCCCTGGATTTCACTCATCTACATCTCTCCTCAAGTCAGAACTGATGTCAGTCTAAGACAACAATCGACTATTGATTCGTGCTTGTAGGTCAAATGAATTTTGCTAAATCGAGGCTTATTCCGCGCGAGGTCGATCGGTACTCTGCCGCCATTGAATTCCCGACCCTTCCCGAGATCTCTCATGAAAAAAGTCCTGTTGCTCAATGGCGGCAAAAAATTTGCGCACTCCGACGGCCGCTACAACACCACCCTGCATGAAGTCGCGTTGAGCGTGCTGGATCGCGGCGGTGTGGATGTCAAAACCACCTTCATCGACGAGGGCTACGACGTCGCCGAAGAAGTGGCCAAGTTCCTCTGGGCCGACGTGATCATTTACCAGATGCCCGGTTGGTGGATGGGTGCGCCGTGGACCGTGAAGAAGTACATCGACGAGGTCTTTACCGAAGGGCATGGCAGCCTCTATGCCAGCGACGGTCGCACTCGCTCCGACGCCTCGCAGAAATACGGCAGCGGCGGCCTGATTCACGGCAAGCAATACATGCTGTCGCTGACCTGGAACGCCCCGCAGCAAGCCTTCGACGACCCGACCGACTTCTTCGAGGCCAAAGGCGTGGACGCGGTGTACTTCCCGTTTCACAAGGCCAACGAGTTCCTGGGCATGACCGGTTTGCCGACGTTCTTGTGCGTGGACGTGATGAAACGCCCGAACATCGAAGGCGACGTGGCGCGATATGAGCAGCATTTGGCTGAGGTGTTTGGCCTGAAGGCGTAACTGTTTCGGGCTACTATCGATTGTTTGAGTCAGGCACAGTTCCTGTGGCGAGGGGGCTTGTCGGAACGCCGCATCGCCCCGTTGGTGCGCGAAGCGGACCCATAATCGGTGCGCGCGGAGGTTCAGATACACCGCGTATGTCGATTTTACGACGGCTTCGCCGCCGAACGGGGGCAAGCCCCCTCGCCACATTGGATTTGCGCTGCACAATAGAACGGCGCAGGACTATCGATAAGGGACACACGTGAAAGCCAGATCCGATGAATTGCAGATTTTCGTCTGCGTGATTGAATGCGGGTCGATTTCTGCGGCGGCCGAGCAGGTCGGGCAAACGCCTTCGGCGGTCAGTCGCACGCTGTCGCGGCTGGAGGCCAAGCTCGACACCACACTGATCAATCGCACCACACGGCGCATGGACCTGACCGAAGAGGGCAAGTATTTCTTCGAACACGCCAAGCGGATTCTCGATCAGATGGACGAACTCGAAGAGCGCCTGTCCTCACGCCAGCAAACGCCGTCCGGGCGTTTGCGGATCAACGCCGCATCACCTTTCATGCTGCACGCCATCGTGCCCTACATCGATGAATTCCGCAGGCTTTACCCCGACATCCTGCTCGAACTCAACAGCAACGATTTGATCATCGACCTGCTGGAGCAGAGCACCGACATCGCCATCCGCATCGGCACCCTGACTGACTCGACCCTGCATGCCCGCTCCCTGGGTTGCAGTCCGCTGCACATCGTCGCCAGCCCGGCGTATCTGGAAAAGCACGGCACGCCGCAAGCCGTGTCTGACCTGGCCAACCATTCGCTGCTGGGGTTCACCCAGAACGAAGGCCTCAACCAATGGCCGCTGCGTTATGTGCATGGCGATCGCTGGCCGATCCAGGCGTCGATCAGCGCCTCCAGCGGCGAAACAATCCGCCATCTCGCACTGGACGGCCAGGGCATCGCCAGCCTGTCGCATTTCATGACCATCGAAGACATTCGTGCCGGACGCTTGAAAGTGTTGCTGGCCGAGTTCAACAGCGGTTATCGCCAGCCGATCAACGCGGTGTACTACCGCAACTCACAGCTGGCCCTGCGGATTCAATGCTTCCTGGACTTTATCCAGGGCAAGTTGGCGGATTATGCGAGCGCAGACTTCAAAGGTTGATTCGTGATTCCTGCGCAAAAGTGAATTGGGCCGGCAGGGATTTTTCCTCCGGGATCGCTGCCGGATACTCCTTGCATCACTTATCCACGCAGGGAGTTTCTCCATGAACGTATTCGTCACCGGCGCTGCCGGTTTTATCGGCGGCTCCATCGCCACGGGCCTGGTCCAGGCCGGCCACAACGTCACCGGTCTGGTGCGCAGCGCCGAACAAGCCGATGAACTGCGCGCACTGGGCATTTCTCCGGTGGTGGGCAGTCTGGACGACAGCGACCTGTTGGCCGATCAGGCGCTGGCTGCCGACGCGGTGATCAACGCCGCCAGCAGCGATCATCGTGGCGCGGTGCAAGCCTTGCTCGATGCCTTGCGTGGTTCTGGCAAAGTGTTCCTGCACACCAGCGGTTCGAGCATCGTCGGGGATGCCTCGGGCGGTAAATCCAGCGATGTCATCTACTTCGAAGGCAACCTGCCAGAGCCGACCGTCGACAAGGCGGCACGCGTGGCCATCGACAACCTGATCCTGGCGGCGGCCATGGACGGGGTGAACTCGGCGGTGATCTGCAACACGTTGATCTACGGCCACAGCCTGGGCGTCCATCGTGACAGCGTGCAGTTGCCGCGCCTGCTCAAACAGGCGCGCAAAAGCGGTATGGTGCGCCATGTCGGCCCGGGCCGGAACATCTGGTCCAATGTGCACATCGAGGACGTGGTTGCGCTGTACCTGCTGGCGCTGACTGAAAACGTACCCGGCACCTTCTACTTCGTCGAAAGCGGTGAAGCGTCGTTCATCGACATGACCACCGCCATGGCCCAGGCGCTGAACCTGGGTGAGCCGCAGGACTGGCCGCTCAAGGACGCAGAAGCCGAGTGGGGCTATGAAATGGCCAACTATGGCCTGGGCTCCAACAGCCGGGTGCGCGGCAAGCATGCGCGGGAGTTGCTGGGCTGGGTGCCGAAGCGCACGTCGGTAGTTGAGTGGATTCGCGACGAGATGGTATGAGTTCGCTATAGACCGCGTTATCGTTCATCGCGAGCAGGCTCACTCCTACATTTGATTGCATTCCTTCTGATGGAACGCGGTTAAATGTAGGAGTGAGCCTGCTCGCGATTGCGTTTCCACTGGCCCATCTGCTGGCCGGGCTGCCTCTGATTCCGTAACATCCGCACACTCATTTCTCGTCTCTCCCTGTGTGCGATCCCTCATGAAAGCAAAACGTCTACGCGCCGATGTCCTGGCCGGACTTACCACGTCCTTCGCCCTGTTGCCCGAATGTATCGCCTTCGCGCTGGTGGCTCATCTCAATCCGCTGATGGGGCTCTATGGCGCGTTCATCATCTGCACCCTGACCGCGCTGTTCGGCGGGCGCCCCGGCATGGTGTCCGGCGCTGCTGGCTCGATGGCGGTGGTGATCGTCGCGTTGGTGGTGCAGCACGGCGTGCAGTATCTGCTGGCCACGGTGTTGCTGGGCGGGCTGATCATGATGGCGTTCGGGCTGCTCAAGCTCGGCAAGCTGGTGCGCATGGTGCCGTATCCGGTGATGCTCGGCTTCGTCAACGGCCTGGCGATCGTCATTGCCCTGGCACAACTGGAGCACTTCAAGAGCGGGGAGGCCTGGTTGAGCGGTACGCCGCTGTACATGATGCTCGGGCTGGTCGCGGTGACCATGACGGTCGTCTATGTGATGCCGCGCCTGACCCGTACCGTGCCGCCGGCGCTGGTGGCGATTCTCGGTGTGGGCCTTGCGGTGTATCTGCTTGGCCTGCCGCCCCGCACCCTGGGCGACATGGCGCACATTGCCGGTGGCTTGCCGACGCTGGCGCTGCCGGACATCGCGTGGAACCTGGACACCCTGGGCATCATCGCGCCCTACGCGATCCTGATGGCGCTGGTCGGGTTGCTGGAAACCCTGTTGACCCTGAACCTCACCGACGAAATCACCGAGAGCCGTGGTTACCCGGATCGCGAGTGCGTGGCGCTGGGGGCGGCGAATCTGGTGTCCGGTGCGTTCGGCGGCATGGGCGGGTGCGCGATGATCGGCCAGACCGTGATCAACCTCAGTTCCGGCGGGCGCGGGCGCTTGTCCGGGTTGGTGGCCGGGGTGTCGATCCTGCTGTTCATTCTGTTTCTGTCGCCGCTGATCGAACGCATTCCATTGGCCGCGCTGGTCGGGGTGATGTTCGTGGTGTCGCAACAGACCTTCGCCTGGGCCTCGTTGCGGGTGTTGAACAAAGTGCCGCTCAATGACGTGCTGGTGATCATCGCGGTGACGGTGATTACCGTGTTCACCGATCTGGCCATTGCGGTGCTCTGCGGCATCATCATTGCGGCGCTGAACTTTGCCTGGCAGCAGGCCCGTCAGCTGTATGCCGACAGCCACCTGGAGAACGACGGCAGTAAGCTGTACCGGGTGCATGGCACGCTGTTCTTCGCCTCGACCACACCGTTTCTCAATCAGTTCGATGCGGCCAATGACCCGGTGCAAGTGACGCTGGATTGCCAGCACCTGAGTTTTGTCGACTACTCGGCCATCGCCGCGCTGGACACCTTGCGCGAGCGCTACACCAAGGCCGGCAAGCATCTGCGGGTGCTGCATTTGTCCGAGCGTTGCAAGAAATTGCTCAAGCGCGCCAGGATGCAACACGACTGAGCGTAATAAACTCGCCCTCGACGAATACCACGGCGGCGGCGATCACTTACCGCCGGGAGACTGACATGCTGTACGACACGCTGATTCGCAACGCCCTGATCATCGATGGCAGCAACAGCCCCGGTTACCCCGCCGACGTGGCCATTCTCAACGGGCGCATCGAGCGTATCGGCGACTTGCGCGATGCCCGTGCCAGCGAGGAAATCGACGCGCAGGGCCACGTGCTGGCGCCGGGTTTCATCGACGTGCACACCCATGACGACACCGTGGTGATTCGTCAGCCGCAGATGCTGCCCAAGCTCAGCCAGGGCGTGACCACGGTGATCGTCGGCAACTGCGGAATCAGTGCTTCGCCGGTGAGTTTGCGTGGCGATCCGCCGGACCCGATGAACCTGCTCGGTACGGCTGCGGCGTTCGTTTATCCGACCTTCCGCGATTACCGCACAGCGGTCGAAGCGGCGAACACCACGCTGAACGTCGCCGCGCTGGTCGGCCATACGGCGCTGCGCAGCAATCATCTGGACGACCTGTTTCGTACCGCCAGCGCCGATGAAATCAGCGCGATGCGCGAGCAACTGCGCGAAAGCCTTGAGGCCGGCGCGCTGGGCCTGTCCACCGGTCTTGCCTATGCCAGCGCCTTTTCGGCGTCCACCGATGAAGTGATGCAACTGACCGAAGAATTGACGGCGTTCGGGGCGGTTTACACCACCCATTTGCGCAGCGAATTCGAACCGGTGCTGGAGGCCATGGACGAGGCCTTCCAGATCGGTCGCCATGCACAAAGCCCGGTGATCATTTCCCACCTCAAGTGTGCCGGTGCCGGCAACTGGGGGCGTAGTCCGCAACTGTTGGCGTCACTCGAACAGGCCGCGAAAACCCACCCGGTGGGCTGCGATTGCTATCCGTATGCGGCGAGCTCGTCGACCCTGGACCTCAAGCAAGTCACCGATGCTCACCGTATCACCATCACCTGGTCGACCCCGCACCCGGAAATGGGCGGCCGCGACCTGATGGACATCGCCGCCGAATGGAATGTGCCGTTGCTGGATGCCGCTCGCCAACTGCAACCGGCCGGTGCGGTGTACTACGGAATGGATGAGGCGGATGTGCGCAGAATCCTCGCGCATCCGCTGTCGATGGTCGGCTCCGACGGCTTGCCGGAAGACCCGTTCCCGCACCCACGCTTGTGGGGCGCATTCCCCCGGGTGCTCGGGCATTTCAGTCGCGACGTCGGATTGTTCCCGTTGCACACCGCCGTGCACAAAATGACCGGGCTGTCGGCGGCGCGCTTCGGTTTGAAGGAACGCGGCGAAATCCGCGAAGGTCATTGGGCGGACCTGGTGTTGTTCGATCCGGCAACCATCCGCGATATCGCCGATTTCAACGATCCGCAGCAGGCGGCACAAGGTATCGAGGGCGTATGGGTCAACGGTGTGTTGAGCTACCGCGATGGTCAGGCCAACGGGCGCAGGGAAGGGCGGTTCCTGGCACGGGAAGGGGATTTGCGTACGGGGTTTCAGTGAGTTTCGAGGACTGCGCCAGCACTCGCGCGCCCTCTAGAACTCGACGACATCCAGGTTCCACCAGCAATCATCATTAACAATTGTGTGGAGGCTCAAGGCTAGTCGAGGGGGCGCTGAAATTCATACACTTATTCCCTTGAGGTTATATTTCGCAGGTGGCATATTTGTATGAAATGGGACGTTGAATACACGGATGAATTTGGCGATTGGTGGGGCAATCTGAATGAAAAGGAGCAGGCTTCAGTATCGGCGAGTGTCGACTTGTTGGAACTCATCGGTCCGGGTCTCGGATTTCCCCATAGCAGCGATATCAAGGTCTCGCGACATGGCAATCTGCGAGAGCTGCGGATACAGCATGGTGGTCGCCCTTATCGCGTGTTGTATGCATTTGATCCGCATCGATGTGCGTTATTGCTGATCGGTGGCGATAAGACCGGTCAGGATCGCTGGTATGAAGTTCATGTCCCCGTGGCCGAAAAGTTGTATGACGAACATTTGGAAACACTGCGTAAAGAGGGCCGCAACGATGGCTAAAAAATTCGCTGAGCTTCAAGCACGCATGTCGCCTGAGTCACGTGCCGATGCCGAGCAGTTGCTCCGACAACACTTGAAAGAAATGCCTCTGCATGAGCTTCGAAAAGCCCAGGAACTGAGCCAGGAAACATTGGCCAAGGCCCTGCACATCAACCAGGCGGCAATCTCGAAAATGGAACGGCGCACAGACATGTACATCAGCACCTTGCGCAACTACATCCGCGCGATGGGAGGCGAGTTGGAAATCATCGCCACCTTTCCTGAAGGCCAGGTAAAAATCGAAAACTTCGCCAAATAGGCAGCTCGACTGCCTGGAATGAGAGAAGCCCTTTATTCAAAGGGCTTCCTGGCAACTCGCTGACGTGTTCGGCCTAGACCCTGAAGTGACTGACCATCATCTGCAACTGATTCCCCAGCCGCGCCAGTTCAACACTCGACGCAGCCGTTTCATCACTCGCAGCAGCAGTCTGTTCGGACACGTCGCGCACATTGATGATGCTGCGACTGATCTCTTCGGCCACGGCGCTTTGCTGTTCGGCAGCGGCGGCGATCTGCTGGTTCATCGACTGGATGTTGGACACTGTGCGGGTGATGTTCTCCAGTGACTCGCCGGCTTTGCGGGTCAGGGCCACGCTGCTGTCGGTGAGGACGCGGCTGTTGTTCATCACCGCCGACACTTGTTGCGTGCCGTTCTGCAAGCCGGCCACCAGGCCTTCGATTTCCTCGGTGGATTTCTGCGTGCGCTGGGCCAGGCCGCGGACCTCGTCGGCCACCACCGCAAAACCACGACCGGCTTCACCGGCGCGGGCCGCTTCGATGGCGGCGTTGAGCGCCAGTAGATTGGTCTGCTCGGCCACGGCCTTGATCACGTCCATGACGCTGCCGATCTTGTCACTTTCCCGTTGCAGCACGCTCATGGCCTCGGTGGAACGCACCACTTCGCTGGCCAGGCGCTCGATCTGGGCGATGGCTTCGTTGACCACTTTGTCACCTTCACGGGCTTCGCCATCCGCTGCCGCAGCGGCTTGCGAGGCTTCTTCGGCGTTGCGCGCGACCTCCTGCACGGTGGCGGTCATCTCGTGCATGGCGGTGGCGACCTGATCGGTCTCGACTTTCTGACTGTTGACCCCGGCACTGGTCTGTTCGGTCACAGCCGACAGCTCTTCGGCGGCGCTGGCGATCTGGGTCACGCCGTCGCGGATGCCGCTGATCAAGTCGCGCAGCGTCACGCCCATGCGCGCAATGCCTTGCTGCAACACGCCGAGTTCATCGCGACGGCTGACCACCACGTTCTGGGACAGGTCACCGCTGGCGATGCGATCGACCACCGCCAGGGTTTCGCGCAGTGGGCGGGTAATCTGGCGAGTGATGACCACGGCGGCAATGATGCCCACCAGCAACGCCAGCAATGTGCTGATCAGTTGCAGGGTGCGTGCCTGGGCGCTTTCGGCGTCACGGCGATCGAGCTGAATCTGATACAGCTGATCGCTCTGGGCCACGATGGCGGCACCCTGGTCGGTCATTTCCTTGCGCGCTTGCACCGCGTCATTGCTGGCGGCCTTGTAGGCCTGCAAGGCACCGCGATAGTTGCCAAGCGCCGTTTCCAGCTGACGCAGGGCGTCTTGTTGGGAATCGGCGAAATGCGCATTCAGCGGTTTCAGGCTGGCAATGGCGGCGTCCAGTTGGCCGACGGCTTTTTGCTCTGTCTGGGCATCGGTACTGGCGGTGTAGCCACGCACTTCGTAACGGGCCAAGAGGAACGCCTCCTTTGCCGCCGTAATGGCCTGGAACTGTTCAAAGCGCTGGTCGCTCAACGGCATTTGTTGCGCGCGGGTATTGATGTCATTGATCAGCGTGTTGGCGGTTTCGGCGTTGGCACTCATGGCGTCGCGGGCACTGTTGCCGGCGCGATAGGCGCTGCGCATCTTGCCCAGGGACGTCTTGTAGGCATCGATGACGGCGCCTTGCTCCCGGAGCAGCTTGAGGTTTTCCGGGCTCTTGAACTTCCCCAGCAGGGCTTGTTGCTGGGCCGAGAAGGCATCGAGGGTGGTCTGCACGCTCTGCGCGGCGGTTTCATCGCCGTTGGTGAGCATGTATTGCAGGCGAACCACACGCAGCTTGGTCAGGCCTGTGTTGAGCTGGGTGATGTCGCTCATCCAGTTGCTGCGGTCGATCAACCTGCCCAGGCTGGTCCAGCCGGTCAGGGCGAGGACGCAGGTCAGTACCAGGACCAGGCCAAATCCCAGGCCCAGTTTCAGGTTCACGCTGATGTTGCCGAACCAGCTATTCATCAAATTCCTCCAGGAACGTGGTGCTTCTTTTTCGTCGGTCGGCTGGAAGATTGTTTTTTTTGGAGGCCGCCAAGCTGTGTAAGCAGGATGTATCGGCAGCAATCCCGGGAGCTGAAAGGTTTTTGTGCGGCGGATTCTGTAACAAGGTTTTTGCGGCGTTTTAAGCTTTTTTTCACATGTCTTTCACCCGCAGGCAACGCACGTTTCACTAACCTCCCGTGATCTAATGAGGTGATACGTGCCGGCGAGGCGGCTTGATGTGGAATTAAGACTGAGTCTTTTCGGGATAAAACGCTCGATCGATCTGAACCGCTTCGCCCGCTATCGCAACGCGGCGGTGGTGCTGGCTTCGGCGCTGCTGGTCATCCCGCTGACCGTGTTTTTGCTGCGTCCCGCCACCGCGCCGGACCTGGCTCACGGCAATGTGGCCGGAGCACAGGCTTTGATGACGGGGTGGGCCAAGGGCGACATGATCGTGCTGGTGCGCCACGTCGAGCGTTGCGATCACTCCTCGGCGCCTTGCCTGGTCGGCAACGATGGCATTACCGAGCGCTCTCGTCGTGTTGCCGAGAGCCTCGGGGCACAATTCAAACACCTTGGCCTGGACAACGCCGATATCTACAACAGCCCGATCCTGCGTACAGCGCAGACCGCCAACTTCATGTTCAACAAGGTTGGCACGGGGGAAGACTGGCTGATCATTTGCAAGGGCACCATGCTGCGTGACGCGCTAGCGCATAAAGTAGCCGGGCGTAACCTGGTTCTGGTGACCCACAGCGAGTGCATGGAGCAAATGGAAAAAGACCTCGAGTTACCGCCTACGACCCTGGGTTATGGCGCTTCACTTTTTATTTCCGCCGAAACCCCGCAGACTCCGCGCTTGCTTGGCTTCATCGACGCTTCCGACTGGAGCTCGGTGAGCACTCATTGAGTTTTTTCCTCCTCTTTTTGAATCAGGATTCACAATGCTGACCGCTTCTCGCTACCGCTTTTACTGGGTGAATTTCGGTATTCCGCTGGCCTGCGCGGTCGCGGTGTTTCTGATGTTCGACATGACCAGCATCGACATCGCCTTCAACAATTACTTTTTTGATCCGGTAACGCAGACGTACCCGTTGGACCATGTCCATCTGTTCGAAAAAATCACCCATAAATGGGCGCGGATCATTCCGAACTGGACCGGCGAAATTGCGATTATCGGTGCCTTGCTGTCGTTTCTCTGGCCGCGCCTGAAGGCTGAAAAGCACTCGAAAATCATCGCTTTCCTGGAAAAAATCAAAGTCGCACCGGTGCTGCGCTTTGCCACCCGGCACCGTCGCGACTTTCTCTACGTGGTGTTCGCGTTTTCCATCAGCACCGGGGTGATTCACTACCTCAAGGGCCACACCAGCGTGTATTGCCCGATCGAGACGACCCAGTACGGCGGCAAAATGGAGCACGTTGAGTGGTATGAAAACTTCGACCTGCTGAAAGTCGCCGGTGAGGGGCGCTGCTGGCCGGGCGGACATGCGTCGGGCGGTTTCACCATGCTGGCGTTGTACTTCGTGGCTCGCCGTTATCGCTGGCGCTATTCGAAAGCGATCATGTACGGGTCGTTGACCCTCGGTTTCATCTACGGCACAACGCGGGTATTGCAAGGGTGGCACTACATGTCCCACACCTTCTGGGCCGGGATCTTTGTGTGGCTGGCGTGCTTGCTGACGGCGCTGGCGTTTTACGGGCGAGCGAGGCTGGAACAGCCGGTGCTCTCCAACGCGCAACAACCGGTGGCGGCGGCTCAGACTCAACCAGTGAGTTGAGTTGGCGTTGAACTGAAAAACCCGCACCTCGAAAGGGTTGCGGGTTTTTTGTTGTCCGAGGAAACCTTAAATGAGTCTCGGATTGCGAATTCGCAGACAAAAAAAAGCCCGCGGGAGGGCGGGCAAACCGTAGTTTCTTGAATGAGCGAGGGCAATGTACAGGCTGGCGCGAGGGGGTGGGGTGAAGAAAAATTCATCTCGCTCAAAGCCCCCTTGGACGGTCCCAATGAGACCGCCCATTTTCAGGATCAAACCTGCATCCGCAACCGCCGCCCAACCACATCCAGCAAATCGCAACCATCGCGCAGGGAAGTCACCAGCACCCGCGCCAGTTCGCTGTAAACACCTTCGTCAGCCGCGAAGCTCTCCAGCAATTGTGTCGCGGTTCGAATGCGGTAGGCGGCTGTTTCGTGCAGTACATCCAGCGGTGCTTCGGTGTTGATCAGCAGCAATGCGACAGTGCAGTCGATGCCGGTCATCGGCATGTAGCGATCCATCTCAAACCTCCACTTCGTCGAGTGGCGCGATGTTGTCCAGTGCCCGGTTCACCAGCAATTGCGCCAGCACAGTCAGTTGCTGGATCGCCAGGGCGATGTTGCGACGCGAACTCTCAAGCTCGCAGGCAAGGTCGGTGCTCATGACGTTGAGCGAGGCCAGGGTTTCGCTGGCGTGGGTGAGCAGGGACGGTGTGTCGATGTTGGGGCGCAGGGTGAAGACGTGGCTGATGGGGTCGAGGTGATTGGGGTTGCGGAGGCGGGCGCTGATGGCGGGTTCGGTGGTTTTTGAGAGTTGGGAAAAGTCGGGTGTTTCGATAGTCGAGTCGGGTGGATTTGGGGCTGTTTTTTTCATGATGGAGATCCTGGTTTATTTATAGGAGCTGCCCCGGTTTTCAGTCTGTCAAAACTGGTCGCTGATTTGCAGCGACCTCTAAAGGCTATCTGTGAGGTGCAGCATCCGCCAGTTCATGAAAGGCGACGCGTTTTGCGGGAAATGTCCTAGGACGCGGTGAAGTCGTTGCACCGATCACAGGTCACTCGATCTCACCGTGTGCTTGAAATGATGCTCCCAAAGCCTGACCCCCAACCTACCCGTCCGGTCCAGTGACGACCCCACCGTCAAATCCGTGATCAACGTCGGCTGCAAACCCGCATCAAACAGCGCAAACCCCGCCGCCAGGCAGCAGGTCTCAGTCTGCAGGCCGCACACCAGCACGCGTTCGACGTTGAGGCTTCTCAGGTAGTCGATGGTTTCCGGTGTGGGCGCGTAGCCGTGCTTGATAAAAATGCGGTCGGCCGGAATCAGGCTGTCATCGTCCGACGCGGGGTGCCAGCCGAGCTGTTTTTCGAAGGGGGGTTATGGATTCGTCATGGCGCTCGACCGTGGCGACACTGGGTAAGGTGCCGATGAGCGCCTGGATACCGTCGATCAACCACTGGGGCGGGGCGAAGCCGGGTTGTACGTCGATGATCAGGAGGGCTTGGCGCATGGGCTTCTCCGAGGTGATGGCAGTGTTAGGGGCGACTGTGCACATAGCGGCATCGCGCGACTGCCTATGTGACCCTATCGTCAGATTTCACCTGCCACAAAGTGCTTTTGTGAGTTGTGAGCGTACGATGTAACTCACGTTTTCGCGGAATTTCTGGGGGGGAGCGAACGAAGCGACTAAGTGATATGGCTTTGGAGAAAAATCATGATTCGCAAGCACTACTTGAAAGCCCTAGCGATGCTGCTCGTCGCCACTGGCGTGCAATGGAAGACGCTACCCGCCTACGCGACCGAGCAGGGTCAACAACGGCGTGAAGCTCGCGATACCAGGCAGGAAGGGCGCTCCACTGCGCGGCAAACCAAGGATGATTGTAGAAAAGGCAATGACAAGAGCAATGCAGACTGTCGCCAGGACAAGCGCAGCACCAAGCAAGATACCCGTCGCACGGCCCGGGACATCAAGTACTGATCGTTGGTGTGGGTTCTGCTTCAGACTGTTGCGGGGCTTGTGATACGCCCAGAAACAACGAAGCCCGCACGGGGCGGGCTTCGTTGGTGTCTCAATTGGTGGGGCCGGGGTAATTTGAATCCGTTTTGTAACTTGTTGATTTATAATCATTAATATCTAATTTGATTTTTAGTTGGAATACCAACTGGAATACTGCACTCCAGTTGACCACCCGTTTGCATTCGATCTGACTAGCACGTTTCGTAACCATGATTGACAGTGAACTACCCATAGCTGCCGGTTGCGACAGGCAGAAATCGGCCAATAGCGGTCAGTGAACATCTACCCTATTCTGTTGTGCAGATACACTTTCTAGTGTTGAGCGTCACTTATCTTCCGCCTGCAAGGAATGACAATGAGACCGCCAATAAATGTCACATACCGCGCTGTTCATAAAAACACTGCGTGGCGGAAGTCGCGGGGTCATACATCGCTAGAGAACGCGTTATACGGTCATAACGACGGAGCGCCTGGATTATTCGAACATCGGGCGCGAATTGACTATGAAAAGCATGGTGAGCCGCTTTATGTCGTTATCTGGGAGGACGGTGAGCCCCTCGGCTACGTAGTTAAGAAGGACAGTTCGAGCAGTGACGGTACGATACGGGTGCAAGTGGACGTCGGTTTACTACGGAAGTACGACGCCAAAGGCGGCGCCACCGTTACTGAACTGGAAGCCCACTTCTCGTCAGCAGTCGTTAATCTGGGACTGCCCGCAAAAATACCACTAAGGGAGTCTTCTATCGATCAAGCAGAGGAAGGGGCTCTTTCGCTTGGGGAGCATCTCCTGCGGGAGCGCAATGCTGCACTAGTAGAAGCAAAGAAAGCCGATGTGTTTCGCGCCACCGGCCGCTTAGCTTGTGAGGCGTGTTGTTTCGACTTCGCGGTGATGTATGGTGAGGTTGGCAACTACTACTGTGAGGTTCACCACACGGAATCGCTTGGTTCACGCCTAGGTAGCGAAAAAACATCGCTCCAAGATCTCGTCGTATTGTGCTCAAACTGTCACAGCATCATTCACCGAACCGAACCCATGTGGAGCGTTAACGCTCTCGTTACGCATTTGAAGACAACCCGGACCAAGTTCCCATAATGCGGGAGCTTTGGATAGAAAATGAGGCAGTTTCGTCTCGACTAACCGCATTGGGTCGGTTGCAGCCGGTCGTGGCAGGCAGAAAACGGCCAAAAGCGGACTTTTAATTGAAGGCTGGCGGGCTGTACGGTCCACCAGCCACATCTCAGCTCTTCACTTAACTTTCACAACATCATCCTGCTTGGGGATGCAGCGGTAAATGATGAACCAGTCATATACCACTCGAATAGATAAACTGTGGCGAGTACGCTGACGGCCCCCTGAGTAAGCGATTAAGAATCGATCTACTGAAAGATTATTTATTTAAGGCCAAATAGCTGGTCTATCGTTAGTTTGTTTAGATTGTTGTACCAGTGTGTCACCTCTCGGCAAATTTCAATTTCGCTGTCGGAAATTGATAGGTCGTCAGGACTTTTTGGGTGCGTGATTCTATTTCTGATCGTAATGGCTGTTGTGAAATTTTCCCAGGCCACGGTTCCAGTTCCAAGATCGGGTTTAACGTTAGTGTGTCTTCCTAGAGCAGCATAGGTGAATTTTAAATTATCGGTAAGCTTAAGAAACTTGGTCTGCTCCTTAATTTGTCCGTTATTCTTGAGTTCGTAGGTAGTGTCTGATAATAGCTCGCGTTCACCTGGTTGGAATTTGCTAGTAAGGCCTATTTCTTCAATGGCTTGTAGTAGGCTCTGCTTAAGTATCCAGATCGTGCCCTCGATTAGTGCGAACATGCTTCTTATATATGCTCGTCTAGTGTATTGAGAGTCGTCTTGGTCCAGTGCGCCCTCTGCCCAGCGGGCATCATCGAGCATTGGCATAAATTTACCGACTACGTCATCTAGTCTCATAGCTTTCCAATCTGATAATTAATGGGTGGGATGGTCACAATCTTACTACACAGTGAATCGCCCCAGCTTTCGTAGATATCTCCAAGCCTAAGAATGACCGCAAAGCGTGCTTCGCAAAGGGCTGCCTAGGGTCATAATCAGTCGATCGCCAATGGCGCATCCGGCTCGAAGCCGTCAGTCCCCTGCCGGCATGTACCAATGGGCTACGGCGTCAGCATGAACACATTTTTGCTTATGAAAGGGTGTGTCGAGCGTGCCCAAGGCTACCGAAACCCAGTCGGCAAACTCCCCTTGAGATCGTGGCCAGAACAAGGTCGAACCACACTCCAGGCAGAACTCGCGCACGACCTTCTGTGAAGAGGTATAGGCTTTGATGTGGTTGGAACTTTCTAGTACTCGAAGCGCGCTGCGAGGAACGCTGCCGTACGAAGCGAACAGCGCTCCGCGCCCTTTGCGGCACTGGCTGCAATCACAATGACTTGCTGCTTTAGGTGGACCAAGTAGGCCGAACCTGACCTTCGCGCATAAGCAACTCCCCTGATAGTCCCAGCCATACGCCCGTCCGTGCACGCAAAAGAACGTCAGCTTAATCGTGCTCATCCGATCAGTCGATCGACTTCTATTGGCCGTTTTTTGCCTGTCGCGAAGGACGGCAACCGACCCATTGCGGACGCCTAGGTTACAAAAATGATCTTTCCCTTTACTCCTCCAAAAACCGCGTAACGGCAAGGGAATAACATATAGACTTACTATATAAAGGCTTATATTTCAAATGGCGGGTTGCTATCAATCCATGCGATGCCATTTGATTTCCTGTATTTAAATAGCAAATAATGCTCATTGCCACTGAAGATAAAAGGCTTACTTCCAGAGTCAAAACACGTTAGTGATTTGCTCCATGCTTCAGAGGTACTCCATGCTTTGAGACCCTTGGAATTACACCATGAGAGGGTTACGACATAAGTTGGTGGAGTCGCTTGTAGTTGCCAGCGTTCCCTGCAGTAAGAAGGTATTCTTTCATCAATGAGTCGGCGCATCCCGCCATCTGCACTATGTATGCGCTCAACCTGCTCATTTAGTGAGCTTATTAGTGCTTTTGTGTTGGAGTGGAACGTTGTTTTTCCCTCCACAATCAAAATTGCCTCAGGCGAAATTATCAGCAGATCAATTCGACCATTATCGATCATGACCTCATAAAATGCGGTGGATTCTTTCCATATGTCTGACGCGGCGTTCGCAAATCGGGCGAGAATATTCACTTCGTGCGGCGCAGAGTTTTCGTTATACCAATCAACTACTGTGGCGTGTCTCCAAGCTGTAGTTAAGTGTTCTGCGGTTTTTTCGATAATAGTGTTGATCATGTATTTCTCTGCGATCGAACGATTAATTTAATGTGTGGCGGCATGCTGCCCCGGCGACCGATTTTAGTCTTTCGTCACGTGGCACTATGTCGCGTTTCTTGTCGTATAACACGCGACTAACGTAGGCGCGTACTCGGCAGCTTATCGATCGGCCGTTTCTGGCCGATTGGCGCCTTTCGACCCATAGCGGTCGCTCCAAGGCTCTAAATAATCAGGTGTTACTCACTAACTGGTAGTTCTTATGGTCTAAATACGCGACCTAACAAAGTGACATTTGGCAATGAACGCGAGTGTCGTTATCTCTCTGAACGAAATTTTTTTAAATCTATCCACAATTGTTTCCACCCCCACGCCTGTGAGTAGCATAACTAGACCAGCTATGCTTTTCCTTCCTTTAAGATGGTCCCTCATTAAGTCACAATAATTGCTGGCAAGCATATCTGGCTTGAATTTCAAGAGCTTTTTCTGCGCAGTGGAAATATTTTGCTCGGAAAAGTCTACCGAGGCCATTTTAAAAAATATCACAGAAAGCCCTAGTTCTTTTTCTGGTATCCCACCTTGCGCTCTTGATAGATTAAATGTCTCGGACATTTGGTTAACTATTTCTTTATATGTAATAGACCCATGTGTAGGCTCCTCCTGGTGCGAGCCATTATTTTCCCATTTGATCCAGGACACCATCTCCTTGAAGGAGTGAATTAAATGGGCCGTTGTTTTATTGGTTTCGTGAAGTGTAAAGGGCTTTGGATTGTTTAATATTTCCTGAAGTAGATCAAGGTCTTCTGTCGAGCATAATTTAATTATTTCTGCAATTACCTTGTCAGATAAGGGGTCTTTTAACATTGTGCCCTCGCTTAATTAATTCTGTTCGCTATTTAATTGTAGGGCACTCTCAAGGCAGGCCTCCATTAAATTTTTCGGCGCGAGTGGTCTCAGCCAGGGGCACCAACTGTTCAAGGTCAGCCAGGAAGCGATCTCGGTGAGCCTGCTTTTTCTTGCCGGTGTATTCGAGTTCGGAGGAGGTCTTCTGCACGCGCGTAACAAGTCTCACGGAGGGGGTGGCTGGTTGAAGGGGTTCAGTGTTCCAAAGGTGGGGACGGTTGGCTACTTTTGCAGCGTCTCCCTAATCGCAAGTCTTGGCTCTGACCGCTTTTGGCCCAGGCTGTGTAAAAACGCAGGTGCCGTTTTGAAGTCTGCATTGCTACGTAAAATCTCCCAGCGATGGGTTAGTCAGCAGATCTGAAATTCACGTAGGAACGCGATTTTCGTTCCGGTTCTGGCTATCAAACTTGCTCTAAAACGTTTTCACACAGCCTAGACCCACAGCTGACGTTGGCGACAGACAAAAATCGGCCAGAAAAGGTCATCGAGCGCCTACACTATCGGGGGTGACTCACATGGATGTGGGGCTTATTAAGGCTTTAGCCTACAGTTTCTTGTCGACACCATCCAGCATCTAAAAAATTGAACCGTTGGAAAAAGGGAAGATAATCTTGGGCGTGGAAAACATTCACTTTCTAGCAAGACAAGACCGAGCGATTGAAAACTCCGAAGCCGACGCTTTGGAGCGAGGCCCATTCATTGCGAGCCTTGTAAAAACGCTTGTCCACACCGAACACAACGAAGACAGTACCGTCTCGTCACGCAAAGCGACTGGATTTGTTGTGGGTCTAACGGGTGAATGGGGGCTGGGCAAATCTAGTGTCCTTAACTTGCTTGGTGAAGAGCTTAAAGTCATGGAACATGTTGTCGTAGCAACTTTGAACCCATGGCTGTTTAAAGGCCGCGATGAGCTAGTGCAAGCGTACTTCAACAGCTTGCGAGAAGCACTCGGCCAAAGCTCAAATGAGAAAGTTCGAAATCTGCGGGGACACCTTGAGCGTTATAAGGCGTCGATAGAATTTGTCGGAGCGACGAGTGCGGCGGTCATCGATGTTCTGATTGGGAGCGGGGCAGCCACGGTATTTTGGAAAAAGTGGCTAGTAAAAACCGTTGGTATGTTGATCAAACCCAAGGATCTGACTGCGATACAAGAGCGCAAGTCTCTTGAGAGCAAGCTTGCCGAAGTCAATGTCGCCGTTGTTGTGCTAATTGATGAACTGGATCGAGTGGAGGATGAGGAGGTGCGTGCGGTCGCACAACTCGTCAAAGCGGTAGGGGACATCAAGGGCATCTCCTACTTAGTAGCCTACGATCCGGATCGCGTAGCTCAAGCTTTGGGAAGAGGCAGCAGTCCTGAGGAACGGCGCAAAACTGGAGAAAGCTACCTAGAAAAAATCATCCAGTTTCCGATCCCTCTGAGGCCAATGTTCGAAGGCGATGCAAAGGCACTCCTACTCAATGCTATGCAATACAACCGAGTTGAGTTGCCGACAGCAGATCGTCCGCATCAAGCTGAAATCTATGAACAGCTACTTCGCGTAGTGCGTACACCTCGAGAAATAAAGCGATTGATTGGCGCGTATTCAGTACTGGAGGAAATCGTCCACGGCGAAGTCTGTCCATATGATGTCCTCGCATACAGCTGGTTAGTCACCAAAGCACCAAGTATTCGCCAGCTTATTGCGGACAGCGTTCAGAGGCTTGTGGATGATCCAGGTGTTTCAGAAATGCTAAGACAGCAACAGTGGAGGGTTAATAACGATGCCGCTGAAACGCTAAGCGATGTGCTTGGCACCATAGATGAAAACTACGCAGATATGCTTGGATTATTGTTTCCTCGCTTCGGTGGCGATCGAGCGGTTTCTACAGTGGTTGATGACGGTGACAGGATCACGAAGCGCAGAAACCTGATTAGGCTGCTCTACTTAGGTAACCCGCCCGGCATGATGTCCAGAGCCGACATTGAAAAAGTATGGTCACTTCAAAGGGTCGACGAGACGCTAAGCGCCTTGAGAACGCTGCAAAATTCTGGACAGCTTGATCAAATTGTCGACCGTATCGGCGATATTCTGCCGATTTTATCAAGCTCTGGAGACCAGATTTTTTGGATTGCAATTTCACGCTTATTGGTTCGTGAGCACGACTGGATTTTAGGTGAGGAGAATACAGGCAGCGTCGTCGATGATGCAGGCGCGATACTTTGGAGGTTTGCACAAACCACGCCAAACGCCAAAGTGCGGGTCAAAGCCATTGTGCAGTCCTTGATAGAGAACGGAGATCTGCTCATCGTTCCCTGGATACTCAGAAAACACCTCTTTGCCCACGGATTGACGTCATATCGTCGGCAAAACCATGGTGAGGTAATTTTTGACCTCGAGGAGACCATCGCACTTCGAGATTTGGAGCTCCCTCGCTATTATGCTGCCGTAATTTCTGGCATCGCGATTCACAAACTTCCGGATACTGAGGCGATTTATTGCATACTCAATTGCAGCTTCTGGGATGATGCACTCAGACAATCTCTGACCGCACAGCTAGATAGCATGAGTGCAATCTCTACAATCGCCGCTCTGTTGAATCCTCCTAACGTGATTGTTGATCTAAGCACTCTTGACCAAATGTTCGATGCGGGTGCGGTACTAGGAATGACTCGAGGTCTCCTTAGAGACGAAGGTTTTCCTGAAAATGAATGGCTGGCTTCATCAATTCGTCGTTTCCGGGATGCTCTTCTCGGTCGAGATCCGCATTTTAGTAGTCCAGATGATGCGGGTTTTGATGAGCACGATGAATTGGATGACGAAAGTTAGGTTCTAGAGTGACCATCACAATCTATCCATCTCCATGAGAGTGACACAGAAGTGCAGCAGCGATTTGGTATATATGGACGTCAGTAAACTAGCACTCGCGCCTGCGAGTGAAAGAATAACTCCTGATTTCTGACGAGTTTCCGAATGACTGCTTTTGGCCGATTTCTGCCTGTCGCTACCGACAGCAACGAGCAGCTCTCAGTCGATCATGGTTACTAAGCGTGCTTGGCAGATCGAATGCAAACGCCTGGTCAAGTGCAGTTCAATCGAGCGATCAGTACCGATGTAATCAGGTGGTCAGGTGGAGTGCAATTTCGCAACAGCTACGCCGCTTCGCATTGGACGCGCATGCGCCGAAGCCGCCCGTTCGCCGAACCGAGTCGCAGTCAGTTGCTAAGTCGGCAGAGGTCCGAACGCGCGGTATGAATCGACCAGGGCATCGAAAAGCGAGATATCCGAGCGACTTCTAGCAAAGAGCTGGGCACCGACAATAGCTGCGAAAATTGCACGTGCTCTAGATTCACTCTCACTTGATTCGCACAACTTCGCAGCCAATAGAAGCTTGCTTAACCATGCAATGTTGACATCAGCAAAGGTCTGAATTTCTTGCGTCATTTCAATGGGTAAAGTATCGGTTTCAGCGCCCATGAAACTGCCCAGGCAGAGACGATTGTCGGCCTCAAGTGATCGGCGGAAAATTTCAGGAAAGCGACGCAGAGCGTCAATCGGAGACGCACTTTCTGATTCGATCATTTCGAGCGCGAGCGCACCGTCCTCCCAATATCGTTTGGCAACGGCAATACCCAGATCGGCTTTGCTTGGAAAATGGTAGTAAATGCTCGCCGCTTTGATACCTACATCTTGCGCAAGGTCGCGGAAATTCAAACCATTGTAGCCCTGCGATTGGGCAATTTTCTTGGCCGCCAACAGGATGGCTTCCTTGGAGTTGACGCTCATCTTGGTGCCTTTCGTCTTGGGACGATCTCTTAAATAGGGAAAGCTAATTTACAGCAAAGGCCTACCGTGTGACAGGTAGATTGTCAGTGAGAGCAGTGAGTTCAATGCGACTTGGGTGCTCAGGCAGAAGCCGTTCCATCATGGATTAGCAAGCGGCACCGCCAGCCGACACTAGCGAGATCACTACGGTCACCGAGAAAGCTAGGGGTGTGGCGATCTCGGCGTACCGGAGTTTCCATTGAGAAGCTGTTACTGGGCTGGCGAATCCAGTTCAGGAATGCCGCTGTTGTGATCAGCGTAGGCAGCCTGGAAGCTTGGACGTTTTGTCCAGCGCTGCCAGTACGCATCTAGGAACTCAAAACGCTCGTCCAGTGGAGTGGCATTGACCGGGAATTTCGAGAAGGCGATCGCGGTTGCCAGGGTAATGTCCGAGAAGGTCGGGGCATCTCCGCCGAGCAGCCATTCGCGGCCGTCTGACAGATGACGATTGACCAGTGCAGCGTGAGCCAAAGCTTCCTTCCGGCAGTGTTCGCCCCAAGCCTCATTCTTGGTCAGTTCTAGCTTGAAGCCGAGTCCGGTGTGCAACACGTGGAACGCTGTAACGATGCGGTACAGGATGTGCACCCACACCCGGTTATCCCACATGTTATCCAGACCCTGTTCCAGTGCGGTCTCTCCCATGATCTTGCGACCAGGATACTCTTGGTCAAGATAACGAACGATGGCAGCCGTTTCGGAAATGTAGCTACCGTCAGCCAGTTGGAGGGTGGGAGTTTCGCCCCACGGGTTCATATTCAAATGACGCCAGCCACGCTGTTCGCCTACAGGGGACATGTCATAGATGGTCTCGGCAAATTGGTCAGCGATGCCTTTTTCGTGCATGAACAGACGCAGACGCTGTGGGTTCGGAAAGGCCGAAGGCGAAGTGAAAAGCTGAAGTTTAGTAGTCATGGTCGATCCTACAGGTTGGTGGTTGAGCCAACCTAACTAACGTTAGGTAGACAAACCTTAGCGGACGATTCGATGCGCGTCAACACCTATCTAACGATCGTTAGGTAAATTTTTTTATGGGGGGGTCTGGCTGCATTGGTTCGATTGAGGTGAATCGCTCGCTTCAGCGGGAAAGGGCGCGCAACCTAACATCGGTCGCGAGGCTCACTCGCTTTATCCCAGCTGCGTAAGTGCATGGACTTGACCACCCACCGCAATCGTCAACAAGGGCACCTTGCTCACGCCGTCGCCCTCAGATGAATTCGTCAAGACGTGTCTACCGGACGGTTATCTATTTGAGTCATTTTCGATGATTATTCGACAGTCAGCTATTGGCCCAGAGTGTGTAAAAACGCTTTGGATGCAGATAGTTGGGTAATCGGTAGTTTTTCGCTGTGCTGGAGATCCCTAGGGGCCTCATCCAAGCCAAATCAAGGTTGCTGGTTTTGACCTGGACTTGTGCTAGCAGGTACCTGCTAGATGCGGTTATCGCACCGTTCAAAAGGCTTCAGGCCTTCATTGCCGCCATCAAGGCATTACTGCCCAACAGCCGTAGCACTCGTTTGAAGTTGTAGGCGAGTACATGCGGGCTCATCTCAGTGCTCACCCGGGCCAGGGTTCTGGTGAGGAAGTGCGTGGCCCCCATCCAGGACTTCAGCGTGCCGAAGGGATGCTCCACTGTTTGGCGGCGGATCCGCATCATTTCTGGTGCTTGATCAAGACGACTCTGCATCGCCTCGACTACCGACTCATGTTCCCAACGGCTAACTCGCCGCTCAGAGCTGGGCGTGCAACGTTCCTTCAAGGCACAATTCCGGCAGTTCGAACTCCAGTAGCGATGTAGTTTTAACCCCTTCTCGACGCTTGAGTAACGCCAGATCAAGCTTTGCCCAGCTGGGCATCGGTATTCATTCGTTGAGGTGTCATAGATGAAATCATCTTTGCCGAATCGACCAGCCGCTGTCGCTCCCGACGTCAGTATCTTGGGCACGAAAACGGTAATTCCAGCTTCATGGCACGCCAGTATTTCTTCGCCTTTGAAATACCCTCTGTCCGCGACTGCCGACAGTGCTTCGACACCCATGGCCGCTCGTGCGTGCTTGGCCATCGAACTCAGTTGGTCTCGATCAACGCCATCATTCGTTACCTCGTGCGCCACGATCAGGTGGTGCTTCGCATCAACTGCAGTCTGGACGTTGTAGCCGACCACTCCAGTTCCACGCGTCTTCATCGAGCGAGCATCAGGGTCGGTTAGTGAGATCTGTTTATCCGGCGTTTCGTTTAGCTGTACCTCGATTTGCTTGAGCTCCTGCATCTTGGCTTTCAAGGCTGCGATCTTGTCATGGAGGCGTTCGGCTTTGGCCTGGGCCACGGAAGGTTCCTGACGGTCTGCGGTATCAAGTGCTATCAGATAGCGATTGATACTGGACTCAATTTCCTCCATTCGCCGTCGAAGCTTGGCGCTGGTGAAGTTCCGATCCCGATTGTTGACCGCCTTGAACTTGCAGCCGTCGATGGCAACGAGTGCTTCGGAAAACAACCCCAGTTGCTGGCACAGCACCACAAATTGACGACACACACCGCGGATGGCCTTGCCGTTGTCTTTGCGGAAATTGGCGATGGTTTTGAAGTCCGGCATCAAGCGACCAGTCAGCCACATCAATTCGATGTTGCGCTGGGCTTCTCGCTCCAGGCGCCGGCTTGATTGAATGCGGTTGAGATAGCCGTAGATGTAGATCTTCAGCAGGATCGCGGGGTGGTAAGCAGGCCGCCCAGTATCGGCAGGAATGACGCCTTCAAAACCCAGCTTGACCAGGTCAAGCTCGTCGACAAAGACGTCGACTACGCGCACCGGATTGGTATCGCTGACATAGTCGTCGAGGCTTTCGGGAAGCAACGTGCCTTGACCTCGGTGTTCGCCTTGAATAAAGCGCTTCATGGGCTATCCCTGCGATGAAATCCTCAGAAATCATAGCAAGGGTTCGCGGAGGCGTTTTTACACACTCTGGGCCGCTTTTTGCCGTTGCCGCGTGTGCTTCGAGCAGGTTTATCAGCAAGAGGATATCCGCGCTGGAGATAGATGACGGCGGACAAGTGTGCCTGGAAGGCTGCCTACTCACGATTCGAGCGATCCATCAGCAATTGCCGGCCGTTGCCTGATCGCTTCCAGATCAGCAGAGCGGTGAGTCGATAGTAATACCGGGTGGCGTCGGAATGGTCTTTTAGGTGCTGAGTGAGAAACCAACGCACATGCTTGAGCTGCCAGGTCCAGGGATTATCTCGCTGCCATCGTTGTTGAATGGCCGCTTGCATGATTCGGGCTTGCCGTAGGTGTCGTTGTTGCGTGACCTTCGAACCGGTCAGTACGCCGCTCAGGAACAGCGCCATATCGAAAGGCTTGGTCACGCTCGACCTCCAATGTAGGCCGAAACCACATCGATCCGGTTATGCCCGAGCTCTAGGCTGATTTGTTGGCGCGCCTGTTGATCAAGGTCGCGGTCAATGCGATAGCAGTGGCCACCATTGACTGGTGCGGCGTGCCCCGTGAGCTGTTCGTAGCGCTCGCAGGCGTAGGCTGCTCGCAGTTCATGGAAACCCTTCAGCCCTTGTTCATGCAGCGTTTCTCGGGCGGGGAGCAGGGTCTGTTGCAGAAACGCGGAGTAGCTTTCGTCGCGGGCCAGTAAGTTGCGGCTGCGGGGCGGCGATGCCTTACGAGCAAACTGCAGCGCCGCCTTCACCTCTTCATTTACCGCGACCCATCGCGGCGCTGATGCGCCTGAGCGGCCGCCTTTGGTGCCGTCCTGGATGTTGATGCGGCCTAAGTGTTCGGCTTCGCGGTGCAAGCGTGGCAGGTCGGCCAGGATCGCTTCGCGCAGGCGCATGCCGGTTGTTCGGGCCAACAGGACAATCGCGGCCACCCGCTCGTGTTGCTGTTCGCCAAGCGCCTCGAGTACTCGCCGCACCTGTTGGTGGTCTTGGCCATCCGGCGCACGGGTGCGTACGCTCGAGCGCTGTTGTCCCAACGCCTGACTCGGGCTGGCGATCCTCACTTCCTGATCACCGCGCAGCGCCGCGAGGGCACGGTTGACGCTGCTCAGGCGGTTCTGCGCGGTCGCGATGCAGAGTTCACCTTGCTGGATCTGCTGGCGCAGGTAAGCAGCGTAGTCTTGCAGCGTCCGTCGATCGATCTGGCGCGCATCGTTGTAACCGGGACCGTCCTCTGACCGACACCAACGCACGAACGCTTGCCAGCGATCGCTATGAGCTTTGACCGTGGCAAAGTGGCCGCCGCCAAACAAATCCTTTAGCGCTTGTGGGCCGGCGTAGCTCAGCTGGCGGCCATAGCCAAAGTTGCGACCGTCACGCCGACCGACCAGCGCCATCGTCATCACCGTGTTCGTTTGTTTGCAGAAAGAGCAGTAAGGCTTTCCAGTGGGGGCTGAGCCTGTCCAGCTGCTGCCAGTGTGTCGGGCGGATCAGGAGGGCGTTCTTGTGGTGTTGCAACAGTGCCCCTTCCTCACGCAGTTGCTCGATCAGCCGGGCTAGGTGGGTAGGCTCCAGTGGTGGTGTGGCGACAGCGGCGACAGTGGCGACAACCCGCGTCGTTTCTGGCCTGGCGCGTGGCGACAGGGTGGCGACAGAGGCGGCGACACACCGCGATTCTGGCTGCGCTTGATGTTGCGCTTGGTAGCGGCGCACCGCGTCATTGAGGCGAAACATGGCGGACCTCGAAAGTTTTTCCGTCGCGGCTGCTCAGCCAGCAATGAGTGATCAGCTCGACGAATAAAGTGGCGGTATGGTCAGCGCTCTTGCGGGCAAAACGAGGGCCGTTGCGATTGACGTCGCGGACGGTGAACTGGGTCCAGCCTTTCTGCACCAGCCAGCGCAGCAACCGATCCGCTTCCTCGCGTCGGCTATTGACCGGCTCCTGTTCGGTCAGGCGCTGAATCTCGGCCAGGTAGTAATCCATCAGCGTGGAGGCGCGCTGGATGTGTGCTTCCTCCAATGCACTGGCCTCTTCAACCATGGCCAGCACGCCCGCGATACGCAGTACATTCGCCGCCGCCTTACCCGCGACAGACTGGACGCCGGCCAGCTCGCCGAACTCGCCAGACTGACACTCGATGGTGTCGTGAATATCAATCCAGGCACGACGGGCACGGGGAGTCAGTTCCAGCGTGACGGGATTGAGTGATCCATCCTTGTGAAGCGACCAGGGCTTTTGCAGCAGGGCGGCGATCCGTTGTTGGTAGCGCTGGACTTTGGCATCTCTGGTTAGGTCGATCGCCTTGTAAAGTCGCTGGCCGGCCAGGCGCTCGGGCCAACTGATCAGGCATCGGCCGAGGATGCCTTGGCCATTGATCACCGGGTCTTTGAACAGCTGGTTGGCTAGGTAGGGCTGCAGCATCAGATGCAGGCTGAGGCGGCGGTCATAGGCGCGCAGGCTTTCTCCGGCCATGGAACGCGCCCGGTCGATCGGGCTGCCATCCCACAGCATCGACAAGGTGGTGATCGCCTTGAGCAGGTTCTCTTTGCTCATGGTGCTACTGCCCAAGAACTGGCCGCCTTCATCATTGAACAAGCCCATGCTGGGCAAGCCATGGCACAGACTTTTGATCAGGGCCTCGATGGTGGGCTCGGCTATGATCAGTCTCGGTGGTACCGGCTCGGACAGCTCACCGCCTTTCGCCTCAGCACGGACTGTTGAGGTTTTGGGTTTGGCCATGATGCTGGTAGCGGCGCGATAGGCTTTGAGCTTTTCCGCATACAGGGTCCACTGTTGCCGCTCCCAGTCGCGCGCCGCCCTTAATGCCAGGTGATCCACCGCGCTTTTGCGATCCCCCGAGGACGCCACCGTCAGTAGGTAGAGGGACAGCGGATAGGTTCGACCGTCGAGTTGGGCATTGGCGTGGCCCTGGCTCACCAAGGCAGTGGTAGCCAGCACCGACTGTGCAGCCATGGCGCAGGGCACGCCGATCACCTCGGCCAGTCGTTCGACCGCAGGGCCCAACAGATCCCCGAGTGCTTCGACCGGGTAGGGCAGTGGCGCCTGCTGGTACTCCAGCAATGGTTGTGGTGGCTCGAATGCTTCGCACAATTGCATCGCAATTCTCCTGAGATGATCAATTTCTTCCTCACTCATCCCGCCACGGTTGTTGAGTGTTATCAGGGTTCAAGGCCCCTGCGACCTGTGAGGTTTGTCCACTCACGCGGGACTGACGGCTCCTTCCGGCCGGGAGCTTGGGCATCTCATGATCTGGCCTCCTGAACACCGATAGCGGTGGGCGGGTGGAGGCTGCACTGGCTGACGAGGCCGGTGTCGCGAGATCCTGAGTCGGGTGAAGGCAGTGATGCGATGACTGGGGCATGCCTGACTGTCAGTCAGGTGCAGTCCATTTCATGGGCTGCGGCACCATCATCGGCATCGCTGGGGCGAGTGAGCATTCGGTGTTTGTCACGCCGATTGTCACTAGGGGGAAAGCCGCAAAGGCCCGTGCGAGCAGGGCTGCAGCAGTGTGATATGCGCCCGTCTCTTTAGGGGGCAAAGAGACGGGCAAAAGGTTGGCGCAAGAAATAGCCAAGCGGATAAGTTGCTGCAGAGCAGCCAGGAGAAGGCCTGAGTTGCCGCGGTGGGCATTCTAGAAGAAGTGGCATCCATCACATCGCTGTGACCGTGCGAGCCGCCGGACGCTAATCGCACTTGGGGAAAACCACCACGATGTGGCGTAGCCTCAAAGGTTCTGGCTACCTGAGTGCTGTCGAGGACAGCGCTTGTACGGTTCTGGTTTAGCGCTCGTTCTGCTCGCGGTCAACAGTTTTTGGGGGCGCTGTTGCGCCAATTGGTAGCGCTGGAAAACCTTGGAGGCCGGTGGTTTTCTATGGCCGGGTGGTCGTTCGTCGGTCTTTAATGTGAGCCTGCGTAATTGCATGGACTTGACCAGCACACGCCGTAGTGACGACCGGCAGAGAACGGCTGTGGATTCAACTGGTCGACGCAACAGATTGGCGAAATCGTTCGGTATTCACCGGCTTTCCGGCATCAGCCAGCCCTTGGGTGGCCCGCTCCAGGTAGACAGTGTTCCACAGTACGATAGCAGCTGTTACCAGGTTGAGGGGTTTGGGGAGCAACGGAACAGAAAGTGCACTTAAGCCCTACCTGTAGCAGCCGCTGGGTCTGATCCTCCTCGAATATTCCCCCTGGATCTCGAGTCCCCTCATCGACAACTACAATCGGGTTTCGAACGAGAAGCACCTACCCACGCTGGCTCAGATGCGCGGGAGCGTGTATCCGCCGATCCCCCGGAAGGCCCTATCCAAAAACTGCCGGTTGGCCGGCTTCCGGGGCATAGGCGGTGTCCCCTGCTACGCTGAATTCGCAGACGGGCATACCTTCACCCCTGCTGCGCCTTGACGCGACCAGATCAAGACGGGCCGAGGGAAACATGGTGCAACCGATGAACTTGACACTGTATGTCGCCTAATTAAGTGCAAGGGAGTTCAGCAATGGCAATCATCAAGTGCAAGGAGTGCGGCAAGGACAAGAGTCAGACGGCTGAGGTATGCCCTCACTGTGGTTTCAAGCAACGCAAAACAAGTTTTGTCACATGGCTATTCGCTATCCTCATCGGCTTGCCGATGCTTGCCAGCATCTTTATAGGCGCAAGCCATGAGAGTCCTGCTCCAAGGTCGATGACGCCAGAAGAACTTGCTGTAAAGAAAAAAGAAGATGCAGCCACCCAACGAGCCGCTGCTGGCGCTGTTCTATTGAAGAAGGCGATGCGTGATCCGGATAGTTTTAAGCTGGAGTCAGCTTTAGTTATCGATGGCAGCGGAGCGGTTTGCTATAACTACCGAGCAAAGAATGGCTTCGGCGGTGTAAATCGGGGTCATGCTGTCCTTTCTACAGATGGCAAAAGATTTAAGACTGATGATATGGATGGCTTTACTACGCTTTGGAAAAAAGAATGCGCGAATAAATCAGGCTCAGAAACGGCAACTGCAATTAATTGGTTCACTCTGTAGCACACCAGGTTCCTGGGGGTATATCGCTTCGCGCTGGACTGTGGAGTCGACGTCGAATTGACCCAGTTGCCGAGATATCACTGGCCCGGTCTGATTTCTCGCGAACCATTACCTTTACTGGATTTGTACCGGTATGGAGGTGGATTAGTCTTGCGCCAACACGTGGGCCAATTTGGCGTTGGCGTCAACAGCAGTAGTCAGCCAAGCGTGGCAGGTTCTTTGCTTTCTCGTCGGATTCAATGGGCCCGAAACGCCCTTGGTGTAAAGCAAGTCGAGACGATTTCTGAGAAAAAATTTTCGAGCAGTGAATCGCCCCAGATTTCGTAGACACTCTCATCGGCTGCTGTGGGTCGAAAGCGGCAGTCAAGCGAGTCATGGATCGTGAGTATGGGAAAATGGCGTCAGTCAGCGTAAATTGAGTGTTCTGAACTAGGGAGTTTTGAAATGCTGGACACTCATATTTTTTATATATGTTTATTGATGCCCCCCGTAGCAAGCACCACAATAATACTCGCAGCATTTATTCCAAACACTCGCCTCACGAAAGACTCCCTCTTTTCGCAGGCCTTCGGGCTTCATCCTGAAAAAGGCCTTATGAATCATGGACTGCTGTGGTTTAGCATTCTTACACCTGTTCTTTACTTTATCACTATTGGATATATCTCATGGGAGCCCTACACCCTGAACATGTCCAGCGACGGCTTTGCAAAATTTATATCTATAAGCACTCTTCCGCTCGCAATATTATCACTCGCCATACCTCTCCCGGTATTAGTATCCCGCTTCCATGCAACGCAGCAAACCGCTACACAGATTACAGTCACCAAGCTAAAAAACAATATTGATATTTTCTATGCGCACAGAAAAGCAATGTTTGAATATTTTGACAGGATTCCGAAAGTAAAATTTGAAGGTGCGCCAGAATGCGATTTCAAAGTGCATCCTAGATTGCACATCAATGCATTTAGAGGTTCGAAGCCGGAGCAAGGTAGCCCAACGATATTTGAGGAGTTCTTTAAGAGTATTGAAAGTAATTTATTTTCCGCTCGCACCATGGCACATCACACCCTGACGGAGGAGGACGATCATCGAAGACTGGCCTTCTACCGAAACTCATGTATAGCACTCTGGGCAGTTTCAAGAAGATTATTGATAGGTGAAATGTTCTCGACCATCTCCGACAACAGCATAGCAATCAAAGAGACCCAACGAACAAACCCCAGGGACACCTATGTAATCACAGTAGGCCAAACCACATCTGAACTGATTGGCTCCTATAGAATGTGCCGATCTTTTTATAGAATACTCTGCGAGTTCTCAGGTTACGAATCAGAGTTTTTTAAAATCGTCGACAGTGAAGATGGCAATTTCGCAGTCATTGATTCAGGTCGGCGATATATAGAACTATCAGAAGCTCCAGTTGAGAAAATTTTAGAATGGGTACGTGACTGCCCTGATCTTACGACTGAGTCGATATAATCAACTCGGGATAGTCTAGTTCCAGATGTATATTTCATTTAATAAAAACCCCGGCACCTAGCTGGGTTTTTTATTTCTACCTTTCTTCGCTGACTGCTCGGATACCTCTATAACCCTCAACAAGACCTGCTGTTGCTGTTCACTCAGCACGCGCAGTAGCTGTAGGAAGAGGTATTCCAACTAGGTGCCGAGCTGACGCAAGCTGAGTTCGTGTTCTGGTATGCAACTAGCCATCAGGTCACGTAGCGACCCTTTCTGGTGAATTGGAGCCAGCAGGTAGTGGGATAACCACCAAGAAAGTGAGTGGGTACGAATGACTGCCACTGGCCGTTTTATGCCTGCTGTGAGAGGCAGAAACCGGCCAAGAGCAGTCGCTCGCGCCCGGCAACTTTCACCTCAAATCGAAGGGTAACGCTTAGTTGCCACCCCGCTCATGGACGTCTCCTTGGACGATTAATTATCGTTACCGCTAATAGCAACCAAGTTGGCTAGTCTCTATCAGTGCTGATGGTTCTTTAGAAAGCATTTCGATTAGTGGTGCATACTTTTCTTTTATTAGTGGGAGCGATGCCTGACTTGCCATTGCTTGTAGCTTTAGCACTAACAGCCTTCTTTCTTCGTCTGCAGCACACATTTTATATGGATCTAAAACAATGTAGCCGTCAACATCCTTCCTAAAGTTAGCAATTAGATGCTCCGTAATGCTGCTTGAATACCTACTAGCCAGATCAGAGAGCAGTTTATTTAATTTTGACGACACAACAACCCTCGAAACCCTAGCTATTTCTGACTCAAGGCGATATGCATTTATAAATGCCGGGCCTACTAACTCGTTTCTGTCCCAATAAATATCGCCAAAATCAATAGCTCCTCGTAGTGTGTAGCCTAGCTCTATTGCCGTGCGCCAAACTTCTCGCACATTAGCCAGCAGTGCCTCCAATCCCAATACCATATCACCAATGATCAGCTTATTTTCGAGCCCAAAAGCTATCGTGATGCTGTCTGACACTGTATTAACGCGGCACACATAGCTACGCACAGACTGATTCAGTCCTGCCTCAATTTCATCGTCGTGCAGCACTGGCAGTGCTGATTTTATAGCTAAGAGCTTATCCAATGGATTTGACTCAGCTGCGTTCCAGTTTGACAAGATATCTTGAGAGAAGCCAAGTATATCGAGAAAGCAGACATAACCAATCCCTTTGAAATGCTTTACATTACCAAGCTGCATTTTTTTCCTTAGATATAAATTTTGGTTAAGGGGCGGGCGTTAGCCCGTCTCGGTGAGCGAGTTGTTACGTGCGATTGATATTTACAGAACGCAGCCAATGTAAGCACTAGATACTGTTCATTTAGGCCATGCAATCGCGTGCTAAAAGTATTTAACTGATCAAAAGTCCCTTCAGTCATAGTAGCCCATGGATCAGATCGTTCATTGTTCATGCGTAACTCCTTGAGCTGACTGCGTCGAGCGCTAAAGTCGCGACATGGGCAAGAAAAAAGATAAATCGACAAGACCTGCCTCAAGGTTACGAAGTCGTCGGCAGAGTGTCTATGGTCGGTTATGGGTTACCTTGGCCGGTTTCTGCCGGCGTCTAAGGGCTGCAAAGGGTCGGTTGCAGTCCTTCAGTGCTTGGCTGACGCACTCGCGCTGAGTGGCACCCGCTGACACCCATCAACTGCAAACGGCTGGTTAGCGCGAATGCAGATGACTGGTCAGTGGCAATGCAATTAGGTGGTCAAGTGAGATGTAATTACGCAGAGCCCATGCGAGTGGGAATGCGGAGCCTTCCCGCTCGCGTGGGCTTGGCCGAGAAAGCCCCAAGAGGGAGGCTAGCAACGGCGACAGTCGCCACTTCTGTCGCCATGCTGCAGGCCAGATATTACGCGGGTTGTCGCCGGTGTCGCCGCTGTCTCCAAATCAACCATCACTCCATCTGGGGAGTCATTCTCGGTTACCGGCGGCGTCCGGTGAGCGCTCACCGTATGGGCACGACGTTGTGGTCCCTGGTTTGATTGATCGCAGATGCCGACAGGTTGCCAGTGGCCGCTTTCTGGATGTGCTCACTCCACCAAGCCATCATCGGACGCCGGCGTTCGATGTAGTCCGCTCGGTTGTAAGCGCTTCGGACTTCGTCCTTGTCGACATGCGCCAGCGCGACTTCGATCAGCTCCGGATCCCACCCATGCTCGTTCAGGATGGTGCTGGCCATGGAGCGCATGCCGTGGCTGACCAAGCGGTCCTGGAAGCCCATGCGTTTCAACGCCATGTTGGCGGTCTGGCTATTGGCGTGAGTGCGCGGGTTTCTATCTGCCGGGAACACGTATTCCCTGTGGCCGCTGTGGGGCTTGAGCGTCTCCAGTAACGCGAGTGCCTGTTCGCTCAACGGGATGGTGTGCGGACGACGCTTTTTCATGCGCTCCGGCGGGATGGTCCAGATGCGTTTGTCGAAGTCGATGTCTGCCCATCGGGTGGTGGCCGCTTCGGCAGGACGGGTCATGGTGTGCAGTTGCCATTCGATCAGGCAGCGGGTGATCCGTTTGATGCTGGCGTTCGCGATTTCGATCATGAGCTCGGAAAGCTCATCGGGTCGTAGCGCGGCCATGTTCTGTTTCTTGGGTTTCTTGAATACTGCGCGAATGCCACTGAGGGGGTTCGCAAAGATCAATCCTGAATTGACCCCGTAGGTCATGATCTCGTTGAGCCGTTGGCTCAATCGCTTCACTGTCTCGAGGCTGCCTTTGGCCTCGATTGGGCGAAGCAGTTCGATGACCATTGGTGCGCTGATTTTTGAGAGCGGCGTTGTTTTCAGGTCTGGAAATACATGCAGCGTGAGCGATCGCCAAATGTCTTCGGCGTACGCCGGCGTGACGGAGTCCTTCTTCAGCTCGAACCAGGCAGTGGCCACGTTCTCGAACGTGTGTTCCGTCTCCGCTCGTTTGGCTTCGTCCTGTGCATTGCGGTGCATCTTGGGATCAATGCCTTGTGCAAGCAGCTCGCGCGCTTCCACCACTTTTTTCCTGGCGCTCGCTAGTGAGAGCTCTGGGTAAGTGCCCAGCCCCATATTGATACGATTTTTAGTTACCGGTTCGCGGTAGTTGAAGTTCCACAGCGTCGAGCCGTTGCTCCTGACTCGGAGCTGGAGGCCGTCACCATCGCTGAGGACGTAATCCTTGTCTTTTGCTTTGACAGCCTTGAGCTGGCGGTCGGAAAGGCGAAGGGCTGGAGCAGGCATGAGAGCTACCTCTGACACCGTTTTGGTATTCCAAAAAATAGCACCGGATGGCTTGGAATACCATTTGGAATACCCAAACGGCTGGAACTCAAAAACCCTCTACGGAGCCCAGTAGCCTTTAAACCCTTGATTTCACTGGATTTCAGGCACAAAAAAAGACGTCCGTGGACGTCTCTAGATGATGAAGTGGTGGAGCCGGGGGGATTTGAACCCCCGTCCGCCAGTACTCCGCTGTCGGTACTACATGCGTAGCCGTGTCTATTAAGTTAACCCTCAGCGACCCGACGGGCAGGGTGCTTTGGGCGAGTTGTGTAAGTTTTAGCCGCTTCGTCCACAACGTACTGCACGGCGATTCTGTTCTATATGACAATCACTTTGGGTTTACAGACATCCCCTGATGATTGCTGGACCCGAAGGTACCAGGAGGGAAGGGCTAAGGCTGCTTACGCAGCGAGAGCGTATTCCCCGTAGGTTTCGTCATTGGCAACTATAGGAAGTTGCAACAGTGGATTTACGAGTTCTGTTACCAACTCGGCATGCACCTAAAGTTTCGCAACCGGCGTCGAATCCTAAACGGCCCCGAGCCTGATGCTCGTTGAATCAAGTGAGCAGCAGGCATGTACAGTGTACGTCATCACGCCCCGGAAGGCCAACCCGAAGGTTGACCACCACAGATCATGGGTTTGGCTCGTTGCTCTGTTTGTCAGCGAGTGCCATTGCCTGGGTGGCCTCGGTGACGCATTTTTTGTCGTCTCCGGAGGCTTGTGAGGCTTCGGCGCTGGACATCAGTCTTTTGATTTCCATTGAGGTGTTTGTGGAGGTCGCCGGCAGCGCATTCACTTTGCCTTTGAGCTCTTGCAGCTTGCTCGTACAAAGGTTGTTGTCCGCAGCAAATACAGGAGAGGCGAGCATTGCAGCAGCAATGAACAGACCAGCGAGTGTGGTGCGTTTCATGGGTATCTCCTTGAACTGATGGTCTCGGTGCCGCCGTATGAGTGGACGGCCAGGCCGAGCCGGAAAAATCAGCCACGATCTGATGGGGCTTACCTCAAAGACTACGATTCAACACAAGAATTCGGTTTTTTCAGAAAACGTGTCGAGCTTTTTCCAGCGATGCGCACGGTTACACATTTCCAGACCCCAGATGCAACAAAACCCGCAACGGGCGGGTTTTGGTTTGCTTGGTGTCGGACGCAGCCGGGCATTGAACTCCCGGCTGCCAGTACTCCGTTGTTGATGTACGCCGACAAGGCCAACCCGAAGGTTGGCCTTGGGCAGAGTTACTTCGCGCCTTTGTGCGCGTTCGTGACGTCCATGATGGTTTGGTTGGTCTCGGCGATGCAATTATCAATACCTGCCTTGGTGCCTTTTGCCTGGTCGGCTTTGGCTTTCTTGACGGAGGCATCCACCTGGTCAAGCATTTCCCCGGGAATCTGTGCCTTTGCGTTTTCGATGGTTTGCAGGTTGAGCGCGCATTGGTCTTTTTCGGCCGCAAACGAAGTGGAAGCCATCATGGAAGCAACAACGAAAAAACCTAACAGCACAGAACGATTCATGTGTATCTCCTTGGACTGAAAGGCCAGGCTTTGCTGGCCATCAAATCGGACTACCGAGTTTTGGGAAGGTCCCACATTTGCGGGACTTGATCAGTGGACTGCGGCGGCACATCAGGGTTTGTTTCTGTTGTAGAACTGTTGATTCCGGCAAGAAGCATTAAGGAAGGCGCATTAATGCGCCTGCCTTGAAGTCCAGATTTCAGGGCTCCCTAGCCTGGGTAACGCGGTCCACGAGATAGACTAGTCCGTGGTAGTCAATGCCGCCATGTTGCGTCAGACCGATCTCACAGGTGCGGCTGGTGGAAATCCCTTCGCTGCACTGCTGCACCGCGTCCTTGAGCGTGCGCAGCGAATGGGCGTTCAACTCCGGCGTGGTGAATCCCTTGTCGCCGGCGAAGCCGCAGCAGTGAATGCCTTCGGGAATGACCACGGTTTTGCTGCACTTGCGCGCAAGGTCGATCAACGCCTGGCTTTCCCCGAGGTGTTGTGTGCTGCAGGTTACGTGCACGGCGATCGGCGCTTCCTGAGGCGTGAAATCCAGGCGATCCATCAGGTGCGTGCGGATGAAACGTACCGGGTCGTACAGGTCCAGACGGACTTCACCGAGGTCTTGAACCAGGCGCAAGGTGCAGGGGCTGGTGTCGCAGTAGATCGGGTCGAGCCCGCCACGGCTGGCGTGGAGCAGGGCGCCGATCAGCTCCTGGCGTTTGTGCTCGGCTTGCTCGGCGTAACCTTTGGAGGCGAATGGCTGACCGCAGCACAGGTTGTCGAGGTTGTCCGGGAACACCACTTGATATCCGGCCTTTTCCAGCAAGCCCCGGGTCTTGTCGTGCAGCGACATTTGCTCCGTGTCGCCTGATGCCGGCCCCATGGCGCGGGATACGCAGGCAGCAAGGTAGACCACACGCGGGCGGGCGTCCGTCACTGTCGGGCTGAAGCGAATGGCTTTTTCCGGTTGCGGCATCGCGTTGGTCCATTGCGGGACCTGACCCTTGGACAGGCGCGTCAGCGTCGCCGACAACTTCGCCAGTCTCGGCGCCCCCAGCAACATCCGTGCACCATTGGCGACGTGCAGGGTAAAACGCGCCCCTTGCAGTGCCGTGGCGAAATTTCCTTCAAGCCAGTTGGCTGTTTTCGTATGCGTTGCCTTGCGGCTACGCAGCTTTTTCACCAGTTCGCCGGTATTGATGCCTACAGGGCAGCGTTGTGCGCACAGGCCGGTGGCGGCGCAGGTATCGATGCCCTGGTATTCGTACGCGGCTTCGAGTTCGGCGGTATCGATGCCCGCGCGTTTCTTCGCCTGAATGTCGCGCCAGATCACGATGCGTTGGCGTGGGCTCAGGGTCAGACCTTTCGACGGGCAGACCGGTTCGCAGAAGCCGCATTCGATGCACTTGTCCACAATCTCGTCGGCGGCCGGCAATGGCTTGAGGTGCTTGAGGTGGATCTGTGGATCTTCGCTGAGCACTACGTCCGGGTTGAGAATGCCGTTGGGATCCAGCAGACGCTTGAGCTGCCACATCAATTGGTAGGCATCGCTGCCCCATTCCAGTTCGACGAACGGCGCCATGTTGCGCCCGGTGCCGTGTTCGGCTTTCAGCGAACCGCCGAACTCCACCGCCACCAGTTGCGCTACGTCGTCCATGAACGCTTGATAGCGTGCGATTTCGTCCGGGGTGTTGAAGCCTTGGGTGAAGACGAAGTGCAGATTGCCTTCCAGGGCGTGTCCGAAAAGGATCGCTTCGTCGTAGTGATGTTTGTCGAACAACTCGATCAGGCGGTTGACGCCGATGGCCAGTTGTTCGACCGGGAAGGTGACGTCTTCGATGATCACCGTGGTGCCGGTCTTGCGCACCGCGCCGACGGCCGGGAAGGTGTCCTTGCGGATGGCCCAGAGGCGGGAGTTTTCCTGCGGGTCTTCGGTGAAGTCGACCTGCTTTTCCACGGGGAACGTTTTCAGCGACGCCATGATCTGCGCCAGTTGTTCGTGCAGCAAGGTGGACGACGCGGCGCGGGATTCGATCAGCAAGGCGCAGGCATTGTTCGACAGATGCTGTACGAAAGGCGGCATGCCGGGTTTGCCCTGCACTGAACGCAGGCTGCGCCGGTCCAGCAGTTCCACGGCCGACACCGGTTGGCTTTTCAGTACGGTGACCGCGTTGCAGCAGGTCTCGACATCCGGGAACACAATCAGGGCCGAGGCCTTGTTCGGGTGGTCGATCACCGTGTCGTAGGTCACGGCACTGATGAACCCGAGCGTGCCCTCGGAGCCCACCAGCAAGTGGCTCAAGATATCCACAGGCTCGTCGAAATCCACCAGGGCATTGAGCGACAGGCCGGTGGTGTTTTTCAGACGGTACTTGTGGCGAATTTTCGCTGCAAGTTCGGCGTTTGCCCGGGTCTCGCGGCCCAAGGTCGCCAAGCGCTCCAGCAGGGCGGCGTGGCTTTGGCGAAATGCCGCGACGCTGGTGGCATCTTCAGTGTCGAGACGACTGCCGTCGGCCAGCACCAGACGAATGCCGGCCAGGGTGTGATAGGTGTTTTGCGCCGTGCCGCAGCACATGCCGCTGGCATTGTTGGCGACGATGCCGCCGATCTTGCAGGCGTTGATCGAGGCCGGGTCCGGGCCGATCTTGCGTCCAAAAGGCGCCAGCCAGGCATTGGCCTGGGCGCCGATCACGCCAGGTTGCAGGCGAATCTGTGTGCCTTGCCCGCGAATCTCGCGCGCGTTCCAGTTATCCCCAAGCACGATCAAAACCGAGTCGCTGATGGCCTGACCAGAGAGGCTGGTGCCGGCAGCACGGAAAGTCATCGGGACTTGATCGCGCTGCGCCAGTTTCAGCAGTGCCACCACTTCTTCTTCGGATTCGACACGGATCACCAGTTGCGGAATCAACCGATAGAAACTGGCGTCGGTGCCGAAGGCCAGGGTCGACAGCGGGTCGTCGAAACGTCGCTCTTGTGGAATCAGTTGCTGTGCATCGTGCAGGAAAGCGGCCGGTAGACTCATTGGTCCTCCAGGATCAGCACTACCAGGTCTTTCGGACCGTGGGCGCCGTACGCCAGCACTTGCTCGATGTCGGCAGTCTTCGATGGGCCGGACACCAGCAACGCATTGGTCGGCATGCCCTGGGCCCATTCGAACTCCTGCTGCACCTGATAGAAGTTATCGCGGATTTCGCTGGCCTTGAGCAGGGCGAAATGCACCGGTGGCGCGAGGCTCATCAGGCGTGGTTCCTCCCGGGTCGGCCAGATAATCAGGCTGCCGGTTGCCGCGATGGCGCCGAGGGTGCCGGTCAGGCTGGCCGGGGTGTCGCTGAACAGCTCGGCTTTCCATTCTTCAACCGGGCGGTCGTAGGCTTTTAGCATCGGCAAATCGGGATTGTTCGCCCAGTGCTGCGTGATCCGTTGACCGTGGGGCGTTGTCGGTGCAATCAGCAGACTCGGCAATTGGCGGTCCCGCAGCAATTGCGCGAGTAGCGTCGGCCACTGTTCACCGGACGTCAGATGGATTTCCGTGTGCACCGCTTCCATCAATTTGCGCAGTTGCGAGATGCGTTGTTCAGGTGCGTAGGTGTAAGGCTGAGTCACCAGATCGACATCGAAGTTGTCGGCCACTGGCGTGGTACCTGTCAGACTTTTACGCAGTTTGGCGAGGATATTTTGCTTGGCGCTCATCAACGGTCTCCCTGTTTGGCCAAATGCTCGCGGGCCATGTCATGCAATGAGCGGGCGGCGGGTTTGGGGGCGCTGTGGTTTTGCGTCCACGGGCCGATGTTGCTCGGCGTGAGGGCGCGCAAACGGGTGGCGAAGAAGCCGAACAGGCGATACAGCGTCGGCGAGCTGTTGAGCTTCGCCCAGGCATTCCAGATGAACCGCTCCTTGCGCGAATACTTGCTGCCCTGACCGCGCATCACTTGATGGGGGCTGTCCGGGGCCTTGACGTTTTCTTCGCGCAGACGCCGCAACAGAGCAGGGATCGGGATTTTCACCGGGCAAACTTCACCGCAAGCGCCGCATAACGAAGACGCACTCGGGTGGTCGGGGACTTTCGCCAGGCCGACCATGTGCGGAGTGATGATTTTTCCGATAGGCCCAGGGTAAACCTCCCCATAGGCATGGCCGCCGATTCGTGTGTAGACCGGGCAATGATTCATACAGGCGCCGCAGCGAATGCAGTTCAGGGTCTGGCGCAATTCGCTGTCGGCAAACGCCTGGCTGCGGCCATTGTCGAGCAGTACAAGGTGCACTTCCTGCGGGCCGTCGAGTTCATGTTCCTTGCGCGGGCCGGAGATCATGTTGACGTAAGTGGTGATCGGAATGCCCAGGGCCGAGCGGGTCAGCAGCGACAGCAGTGGCACCACATCGCGCAGGTTTTCCACGACTTTTTCGATGCCGGTGACGGCGATGTGCACGGGCGGCACCGTGGTGGTCATGCGGCCGTTGCCTTCGTTTTCCACCAGCAGCAGGGTACCGGTTTCGGCCACGGCGAAGTTGACGCCGGAGACGCCGATGTCCGCTTCGAAGAATTTCTGCCGCAAGACCTTGCGACCGATCTGAATGAGTTGGTCAACGTCCTTGGTGTATTCCACGCCAAGTTTGTCGTGGAACAAGGACGCGACCTGACCGGCATTCTTGTGGATTGCCGGCATGATTATGTGTGAAGGCTTCTCGTGGTCGAGCTGGACGATGTACTCGCCCATGTCCGATTCCAGGCATTCAATGCCCCGATCAGCGAGGAAATGGTTCATCTCCATCTCTTCGCTGACCATCGATTTGCCCTTGATCACTTGCCGCCCCTCGTGAGCGCGGATGATCGAGAGGACGATGCCATTGGCCTCATCCACCGTTTCCGCCCAGTGCACTGTCACACCGTTGCGGGTCAGGTTCTGTTCCAGTTGCTCGAGCAGGTCGGGCAACTTGGAGAGCGCGCGGGCACGGATTGCATTGCCCAGTGAGCGCAAGTGTTCTCTTTCATGGGCATCGCTGAACGCCGCTGCCCGTTTGCTCATCAGTGAATCCATCGCCTTGCGAAAGTTGCCTCGCAATTGCGCGTCACCCAACGCCTTGTGGGCGCGGGTGCGAAAATCTTCTTCTACGGCAACCGTAGGAATAATCGCGGAAGTGCTCATCGGGCACCTCCGGTACGCTGCCAGAGGAAGCTGGCCAGATGCTGACCGCGTAACGCTTCCTGCTGTTTTTCCAGCGAGCCGTTGATATTCATCAAGCAGCCGCAGTCGGCACTCAATATCTTGTGCGCGCCGGATTCCTTCAACGCCCGGGTCTTGTCAGCCACCATCGCGCCGGAAATGTCTGGCATACGGACGCTGAATGTCCCGCCGAAGCCACAGCATTCGCTTTCGTGGTCGTGGTCGACCCGTTCCACGTTGCTCAACTGCGCCAATAATTCGCGGCCGTGCAGGTGGGTGTTCATCTCGCGGCGTGCCGAGCACGAGGTGTGCAGCGCCACTTTTACCGGCTCGCCGCTGTCCTTGAGCTGTACCTTGCAGACAAACAACAGGAACTCGGCCAGCTCGTAGGTTCTGGCCGCCAGGGCCTGAACCTGTTGCAACGTGTCCGGCTCGTCCTTGAACAAGTCGGCGTAATGTTCGCGCAGCATGCCCGCGCAAGAGCCTGACGGCACCACCACCGGATAGTCGCCGGCAAACAGCGCCAGTTGCGAGCGCGCCACGGTCCGCGCCTGTTCGGTGTAACCCGAGGTGTAGGCCGGTTGGCCGCAGCAACTTTGCCCTTGCGGGTACTCGACACGAATGCCTTCACGCTCGAGCAGGTGGATCGCATCCATCCCGGCTTGCGGGTAGAACAAATCGACCACGCAGGTCCCGAACAGGTAGACCCGTGACGGTTTCTCGCTGGGGTATTGCCGAGGCTCGGGCAGTGGCGGGGCGACACGGGTCGCGTTCGGCACAGCGTTGTAAAAAAGCTCGCTCATCAGGCGGTCTCCGGGTGGTCCCGGTTATTCGTCTGTTGAGGCTGCTGAATATAGAGCGGCAAGCTTTCAGCAGCCTTACAGACCGGGGTGTGAATAGCGGACGCCGGGGGCGTGGCCCTGCGTCGGTTTTTATCGTGTTGCCTGTAGTCCTAGTGCACCAGCATGCCGGTGAACCAGTAGGCCTGGGCCAAGGTGATCAAGCCGACAATCGTTGCAAAGAATAGGCTGTGCTTGAGGGTGAAGCGGAACAGATCCGATTCCTTGCCCACCAGGCCGGTCGCGGCGCAGGCCACGGCGATCGATTGTGGCGAGATCATCTTGCCGGTCACGCCGCCGCTGGTGTTCGCCGCCACCAGCAGGGTGTCGTTGACGCCGATCTGGTGCGCAGTGGTCGCTTGCAGCGAACTGAACAGGGCGTTGGACGAAGTATCGGAACCGGTGAGGAACACGCCCAGCCAGCCGAGGAACGGCGAGAAGAACGGGAACGCTGCACCTGTCGCCGCCAGTACCAGAGCCATGGTCGAGGACATGCCCGAGTAGTTGGTGACGAAAGCAAACGCCAGCACCATGCCGATGGACAGGATCGGCCAACGCAGTTCGTAGAAGGTCTCTCTCAAAGTGGTCAGACCAGTTTTGAGATTGACCTTCAGCACCAGCATGGAGATCAGCGCCGAGAAGAAAATCGCCGTGCCGGTGGCGGAAATCGGGTCCAGTTTGAACACTGCCGGAAGGGCAGTCGGCGCGGCCACGATCGGTGCGACCTTGATCACCATCTGGTCCAGGTGCGGGATGGCGAAGTTGAATACGAAGCTGTACATCGAACCGCCGGCGGCGAACATCGCCTTGAACGGTTTCAAGGTCCAGATCGTGACCAGTACGGTCAGGATCAGAAACGGAGACCAGGCCTTGAAGATTTCTCCAAGGCTGTAAGGCGAAGCCACGGTGGTGCGCTTCTGGCCGAAACCTCCGACGCTGGCGCTTACCACGGAGGCCGAGACTGCGCCGACGATGTGTTGGCCGGCGGCGCGTTTTGGTTGCCAGACTTTCAGGAACAGGGTCAGGGAAATCAGGCTGGCCAGGGCCGAGGTGATGTCCGGCAGTTCCGGGCCGATGAAGTTCGAGGTGAAGTACTGGGTTACGGCAAAGCTCAAGCCGGCCACCAGGGCTGCGGGCCAGGTTTCCCGCACGCCGCGCAGGCCATCCATCATGAACACCAGCCAGAACGGCACGAACATCGACAGCAGCGGCAATTGGCGACCGGTCATGGCGCCGATCTTGAAGGCGTCGATGCCAGTCACTTGCCCGGCCACAATGATCGGAATGCCTAGCGCGCCAAAGGCTACCGGCGCGGTGTTGGCGATCAGGCACAAGCCGGCGGCGTACAGCGGGTTGAAGCCCAGTCCTACCAGCAGGGCTGCGGTAATCGCCACCGGAGCGCCGAAACCGGCCGCCCCTTCGAGGAAGGCACCGAAGCAGAAGCCGATCAGCAGGACCTGCAGGCGCTGGTCGTCGGTGATCGACAGGACCGAACTGCGGATGACTTCAAACTGACCACTCTTGACCGTCAGTTTGTAGAGGAACACCGCTGCCACAATGATCCAGGCAATCGGCCACAGGCCATAAGCGAAGCCATACCCGGCGGCGGCGAACGCCATATCGACCGGCATCTGGAACGCGAAGATCGCCACCAGGATCGACAACGCCAGGGTGATGCTGCCGGCCACGTGTCCTTTGAGGCGGAACACGGCCAAAGCCAGGAAGAAAAACACGATGGGGATAACGGCGGCGAGTGCGGACAGGCCGAGGCTGCCGAGCGGGGTATAGAGCTGTTGCCAGGTTTGCATATGGGGTGGCCCCTAATTGTTGTTGGTCAGGCACTGTTCAGCGTTCTTGGTTAATTGGTAAGACCAATTTACAATCGCTGTTGGCTAGGGTAAAAGCCTTGTAGGCGGTGTGTCAATTTGCCGCCCTAAAACTTTTGTCGAATGCGAAGTGCGCAAGTCGTCTGTCTGGTATGACCAAATGCGCTTTGGCAGGTGCTGGCGTGGCGCCGATAGGCCAGAATAGAGCCCCGGCGAGTCGTCGGATCGTGGAGTAATCGAGTTATGGGGTTTGATCAGATTCGTCAGCGCCGTTTGTCTGACGATATTGTCGAGCAGCTTGAGGGCATGATCCTCGAGGGCACGCTGAAGGCGGGTGAGCGCTTGCCGGCCGAGCGCGCGCTGGCCGAGCAATTTGGCGTGTCACGCCCTTCGTTGCGCGAAGCCATTCAGAAGCTGACCGCCAAGGGCCTGCTGGTGAGTCGCCAGGGCGGCGGAAACTATGTGGTGGAATCACTGGGTAGCACTTTCAGTGATCCCTTGTTGCATCTGCTGGAAAGCAATCCTGAGGCGCAGCGCGATCTGCTGGAGTTTCGCCATACGCTGGAAGCGTCTTGCGCCTACTACGCGGCGCTGCGTGCCACTGATGTGGATCGCGAGCGGCTGACCGCGGCGTTCAACGAATTGCAGGACTGCTATTCCCGTCACGAAGAGGTGAGTCGTGCCGAAGAGGGGGCTGCGGACGCAAAGTTTCACCTGGCGATCGCCGAGGCCAGCCACAATGCCGTGTTGCTGCACACCATTCGCGGGCTGTTCGACCTGCTCAAGCGTAACGTGGTGACCAACATCGGTGGCATGTACAAGCAGCGCACTGAAACCCGTGACATGTTGATCGCGCAGCACCGGGAGTTGTATCAGGCGATTATCGAGGGGCGGGGGGAGCAGGCACGGGAAGTTTCCAGTCGACACATTTTGTATGTGCAGGAGGTGCTGGAAGAAGTGCGTCAGGAAGTGCAGCGCATGGCCCGGGCGGAGCGGCGCAAGGGGATGTGATCGTTAAAACAAAAGATCGCAGCCTTCGGCAGCTCCTACAGGGAAACACAAATCCCAACGTAGGAGCTGCCGCAGGCTGCGATCTTTTTATTCGCGCCGCAATTCGCAGGAAGAAGAATTACTCTTCCTTGCCCTTGTTGCGCACCGCACGCTGCAACTCGCGACCGGCGTCGCGCTCGCGCTCGGTATCTCGCTTGTCGTATTCCTTCTTGCCCTTGCCCAGCGCGATCTCGCACTTGACCATGTGCTTGCTCCAATACCAGGACAGGCACACGCAGGCGTAACCCTTTTGCTGCACGGCTGCGGCCAACTTTTCCAGCTCGCGCCGGTTGAGCAGCAATTTACGGGTGCGCACTGGGTCCGCGATGACGTGGGTACTGGCGGTCGTCAGGGGCGTAATGTGGCTGCCGAGCAGCCAGGCTTCGCCATCCTTGAGCAGTACATAACTGTCAACCAGCTGCAGCTTGCTTGCCCGCAGACTTTTTACTTCCCAGCCGGCCAGGACCAGACCAGCCTCGAACCGATGTTCGATGAAGTAATCGTGTCGCGCCTTTTTATTTTGCGCGATGGTCCCTGTTGGGTGTTTCTTCTGTTTAGCCATAGGGGCGGCATTATAGGGAGTTGCACGCGAGTCGGCTACGGTGTTGCTACATGCTTGAGCAGGTTGATTGAATCCCGGACAATGCGGCCTCTTTTTTGAACGCTTGGGCGTGATAACGATGTCGACAGACAAGGTTTCTGTCCACGGCAGTTGGGCTAGCCGCTGGGTCTTCATACTCGCCGCGACCGGTTCGGCCGTGGGGCTGGGTAGTATCTGGAAATTCCCGTACATGGTCGGCGTCTATGGCGGCGGCGCCTTCGTGCTGATGTTCCTGGCCTGCATCGCGCTGATCGGGGTGCCGGTCATGCTGGCGGAAACCCTGATCGGCCGGCGTGCCCGGCAGAGCCCGGCCAATGCCTTGAAGACGCTGGCGATCGAGGCGGGGCACTCGACGAAATGGTCCTGGGGCGCATTTGCCGGGATGATCACAGCGTTGTTGATCCTGTCTTTCTATAGCGTTGTCGGCGGCTGGTCGCTGGATTACATCATCGATATGGGGCGTGGCGACTTCCAGGGAGTGACCCCGGATCAGGTGGGGGCTTATTTCGGCAATGTGATCGCCGATCCCTGGCGCCTGACACTTTGGCACACGATTTTCATGCTGTTGTCAGCCGTGGTGATCGCCAAGGGCGTAGTTGCCGGGCTGGAACGCAGTTTGCGCATCATGATGCCGTTGTTGTTCGTGATGATCCTGGTGTTGCTTGGCTACAGTATGACCACCGGGCATTTCATGGAAGGCGTGCATTTCATGTTCGACTTCCACCCGGAAAAGGTCCTGGACGGCTTGTTGCCCGCGATGGGGCATGCGTTCTTTTCCCTGAGCGTGGGCGTCGGTTCGATCATGATCTACGGCGCCTACATGCCAAAGAGTTCGTCGATTTCAGGGACGGTCGTTGGCGTGGCGCTGCTCGATACCTTCGTTTCCCTGGTGGCCGGCCTGGCATTGTTTCCGATTGTTTTCGCGGCGGGCCTGAATCCGAGCGAAGGGCCGGGGCTGATGTTCGTCAGTCTGCCGTTTGCCTTCGGTAACGTGGCGTTCGGGCAATTGATGGGGGTGGTGTTCTTCGTGCTGGTGGCGGTCGCTGCCTGGAGTTCGGCGATTTCCCTGCTTGAGCCGATGGTGGCCTACCTGGTCGAGCGCACTAAAGTGAGTCGTGCATGGGTTACCTTCTGGCTGGCTTTCAGCTGCTGGTTCGTCGGTCTGGGCACTGTGTTCTCCTTCAATATCTGGAAGGAGGCCAAGTTCTTCGTGAACGAAGGCGGGATGTTCCACCTCTACCAATGGGGAGCCGCCGGTGGTCTCGACTTCTTTGGCGTGATCGATTTCTTCACCTCGCGACTCATGTTGCCGCTTGGCGGTTTGTGTTTCGTGGTGTTTGCGGGCTGGATCATGGGGCGTGAAGCGGTGCGCGACGAGTTGTCGATCCGCAACCCGGCGCTGTTTGGTCTGTCCTTGTTCTTGATGCGCTATGTGGCGCCCATCGGCATTCTCGTAGTGTTTGCCGCCCAGCTGTGGAAGTGACGCTGACATGACGACACATATTTCACGTTCGGCCTTGCTGCCGTACCCGGCACAAGCGCTGTATGACCTGGTCAACGACGTGGCGCGCTATCCGGAGTTTCTGCCGTGGTGTTCGTCGGCCGAAGTCCTGGAAAGCTCCCCTGAGCATATGCGGGCGAGCGTGGGCGTTGCGAAGGGCGGCCTCAGTCAGCACTTCGTGACGCGCAACGCTCTGGTTCCCGGTCAATCGATCGAAATGAATCTTGAAGAAGGCCCGTTCAATCAATTGCATGGTGTGTGGCTGTTCAAGCCGCTGGGCGAGAAGGCCTGCAAGATCAGTCTTGATCTGTCGTTCGATTATGCCGGGCCGCTGGTTCGCGCTACTCTGGGACCGCTGTTCAACCAGGCGGCCAATACCCTGGTGGATGCATTCTGCCAGCGCGCCAAGCAGATACATGGTTGAAGTCATGATTGAAGTCGAGGTGGTCTATGCGGCCGTAGACCGTCAGGTGCTACTGACGCTGACGGTGCCGGTCGGAACTAGCGTGCGGGCAGTCTTGCTCAGGTCAGCCATGGCTGAGGAGTTTCCGGAGCTGGATCTGGCCAATTGCCCTGTGGGTATCTTCGGCAAGGTTGTCGCCGATCCAGAGAGTCGGTCTGTCCAGGCAGGGGATCGAATCGAGATTTACCGACCACTGTTGGCCGATCCGAAAGAGGTGCGTCGATTGCGCGCGGCAAAAGCTGCCGAGGCCAAAGCGCGGAATCAGTGAGTGGCTTGAACGCCAGGCATTAAATGTATGGTCAGCCCATCTCCTGCAACCCCATAGGCTGTTTTCGGTAAAGCTGGCTTGCGCTAATGTATCCGGGCTCGTGGTGAGCGTTGCTGTAACAACGCTCGGCCCTCGATGAGTAGCCGCTCCCGACGGTCCTGAAAAAAACCTCAGCCTCTGAAGCTGATTTTATTGCCAGGTTCTCAGTCGGGCCGTTTGCCGTTTACTGTCATCAGTCAGTGACGTCGCAAAAGCCGGTGGTAAAGCTGTACGTTCAAGCGTTCGGATGTGGGTCGTACTGGCCGCCTTTGGCCAGTACCGCCCACACGATTCGCGCCAGTTTGTTGGCCAAGGCGCAGGCCACGATATTGGAGTGTCGGCGTCTCAGCAGCGCTTGAACCCAAGGCCCAAGGGCATCTTCCCGTTGATCGATATGCTGCATGATGGCCCGCGCACCCTGCACCAAGAGCTGGCGTATGTGCTTGTCACCACGCTTGCTGATCCCCCAGCAGCACCGTCTTTCCGCCCGTCGAGTATTGCCCCGGGACCAGCCCTAACGAAGCCGCGAAATCGCGTCCGCTGCGGTAGCGCGAGACATCCCCCACGTCGGCCAATACCGCGCTGGCGGTGATCGGACCAATGCCAGGAATACTCTGCAAACGTTGCCCGGCATCGTCTTCTTTCAACTGTTGTTTCAGGTCGGACTCGATGTCCTTGATCTCATCAGTGAGTTGTTGAATTTGATAATAGAGGCGCATCACCAGGCCCTTGAGACGCAATGGAACCGGGTGTTGAGGATCGTCCAGCAGCGCCGGCACGCGGTGCAAGGCCGTGACACCGACGGGCAGGCTAATCCCGAACTCCAGCAGAAAACCATGAATCTGATTGGTCGCCGCCGTCCGATGCTCAATCAGCGAACCTCGAACACGGTGCAGGGCAGACAGCGTTTGCTGCTCTGCCGTTTTGATCGTGCAGAAGCGCATCGTGGGGCGGCTCGCCGCCTCACAGATCGCTTCGGCATCAATGAAGTCGTTTTTGTTGCCTTTGACGAACGGCTTGACGTACTGCGGAGCGATCAACTTCACCGCGTGACCCAGTGCGCCGATCTCCCGAGCCAACCAGTGGGCGCCACCGCAAGACTCCATCACCACCGTGCAGATGGGTAGCTGCGCCAAGCTTCTGAGCAACTGGCCACGGCTCATCTTCTTGCGCAAAACCTGATGGCCTTGGGTGTCCTGGCCATGCAGGTGGAAACTGTGTTTGCCAATGTCGATACCGAGAAGCGTCATCGTGTTCATGAGAGATCCTCCGCCGAAAACGAGAAAAGCCCTGCAAGCGTAAACCTGCAGGGCTTCTCGGTCAGGCTGACCATCTCATTAAACCCGGACATGCCGGGTTTTTTATTGCGGCGCAAATTATTGCGGCGAGGTTTCCAGTGGTTGCGGCATCGGGACCGGAACGGTTTCTACACCGTCGACGTCCTTCTGGATCTGATCCAGCAACGAACCTGGCTTGACCGGTTTTTCCGGTTTTGGCTTCTCGACGTTTTCTGCCGGGGCAGCCACTGTCGTGCCGCTCTCCTTGCCGAGAATGGCTTCGTCACGGCTCACGCCTGGCATGAAATCACCGGAGAGGCTGACAAGCTGGTCATTTGGGTTGAAGATAACGCTGATGCGTTCCTGTTGGCGTTCACCGCCACCGGGTTGCAGGCTGTACAGATAATCCCAGCGATCGGCATGGAACGTGTCAGTCAGCAGAGGGTTGCCCATGATAAACCGTACTTGCTTACGGGTCATTCCCGGGCGTAACTGGTCTATCATGTCCTGCGTGACGACATTGCCCTGCTGGATGTCGATTTTGTAAACCCCGGGGAATGAACAACCGGCGAGTGCGAGCAGTCCCACAAGGGTGAAACTGGTTAGCAAGAGCTTGGTGTTTTGCATCGGTGGGCGACTTCCACTATCTTGGCTGGGACAACGTAAACGCCGATCATACCCGCATTAAGAGAAGCTGCGAAGCAGCATCGCGAGAAAGCTGACCATGGTTGAAAATAGCGAACTACGCAAAGCCGGCCTCAAAGTGACCCTGCCACGGGTCAAAATTCTGCAAATGCTCGATTCCGCCGAGCAGCGCCACATGAGTGCCGAGGATGTCTACAAGGCCCTTATGGAGGCTGGTGAGGACGTCGGTCTGGCCACGGTTTACCGTGTTCTGACCCAGTTCGAGGCAGCTGGCCTTGTGGTGCGGCACAACTTCGACGGAGGCCATGCGGTCTTCGAGCTGGACGACGGCAAGCATCACGACCATATGGTCAACGTCGAGACCAGCGAAGTGATCGAATTCTTCGACGAAGAAATCGAGCGGCTTCAGAAAGCAATCGTCGACAAGTATGGCTTCGAGATGGTTGATCACAATCTGGTGCTGTACGTGCGCAAGAAAAAGTAAGCATGTCGCGCGGACTTGAGGTTCGCGAAACGAACGAAGGCGACCCCAGGGTCGCCTTCGTGCTTTCTGCCTTTATTCAGGCTTTTGCGGCCACCACCATTTTTTTGGCGTGCGCCAGGGACTCCTTGGTGAGATCAATGCCGCCCAGCATCCGTGCGACTTCTTCGACGCGGTCGTTTTTGCTCAATTTGGAAACGGCCGTGCGAGTGGCATCCTCTCCGCGCACTTTATGCACAAATAGATGCTGATGACCTTGCGCCGCCACTTGCGGCAAGTGGGTCACGGTCAGCACCTGCCCACGCTCGCCAAGCTTGCGCAGCAACTGGCCGACGATTTCCGCGGTCGGGCCGCCAATACCGACGTCGACTTCGTCGAATACCAGGGTCGGTACGCGGGAGGTCTGTGCGGTGATGACCTGAATCGCCAGGCTGATCCGCGACAGTTCGCCCCCGGATGCGACTTTTGCCAAAGCTTTCAATGGTTGGCCCGGGTTGGCGCTGACCAGTAATTCAACCTGTTCAAGTCCGTTAGGCAGCAGTTCGTCGCTACTGTTTGGACGCAGTTCGATGGTGAAGCGCCCACCAGGCATGCCCAGGCGCTGGATTTCCTGCTCCACGGCGCTGGCCAGGCTGTTCGAGGCTTGATGGCGCAGATCGCTGAGCTCTCGGGCTTTTTCCTGATAATGGCGAGCGTAGGAAGAAAGTTCGTCGCTCAGGCGCTCGATGGATTCGTCGTTCGCATTCAGGGTTTCGATTTCATCGAGCAGCTTCTGTTGCATCTCGGCGACTTCGGTCGGCTGGATGCGGTGCTTGCGGGCCATTGTGTAGATCGCATCGAGCCGCTCTTCGAGGTATTGAAGGCGCGCCGGATCGGCGTCGAAGTTGTCGAGAAAGCGGTTCAGTTCGCCCACGGCCTCTTCTACCTGGATCTGCGCGCTGGTCAGCAGGCTGCTGGCCTCGCCGAGTGCACCGATCGAGTTGTTCACACTGGACAGGCGGTTGAGACTGGCAGTGAGTGCGTTCAGCACATTGCCGGAATCACTTTCGCTGCACTGTTCGACGACTTGTCGGCAAATACCCAGCAAGGTCTCGGCGTTGGTCAGGTTCTTGTGCTCTTGTTCAAGCTGTTCCAGTTCGTTGTCGCCGAGGCCGAGGTTTTCCAGCTCTTCGAGTTGGTAGCTGAGCAATTGGTGGCGAGCGCGTTGTTCGTCGCCGGAGTTGGAAAGGCGATCCAGCTCCTGGCGAGTCTGGCGCCAGCGCTGTGCGGCAAGCTGCACCTGGCGGGCAAGGTCCGTGGCCCCGGCGTACTCGTCGAGCAGGCGGCGATGGGTGTCGGTCTTGAGCAGGGATTGGTGTTCGTGCTGGCTGTGAATGTCGATCAGCAGCTCGCCCAGCGCCTTGAGATCGCCAAGCGGGCAGGGCGTCCCGTTGATGTAGCCGCGAGAACGTCCTTCGGATGTGATGACCCGGCGCAGGATGCACGGGCCGTCGTTTTCAAGGTCGCGTTCAGCCAGCCAGACGCTGGCTTCCGGAATGTCGACCAGATCGAAGGTAGCCAGGATATCGGCCTTGTCGGCGCCGGGGCGGACCACGCCGCTGTCGGCGCGATCGCCCAGGGTCAGGCCCAGCGCGTCGAGCATGATCGACTTGCCCGCGCCGGTTTCCCCGGTGATCACGCTCATCCCGCGATCGAGTTCGAGATCGAGATGTTCAACGATGGCGTAGTTGTGTACGGACAGGTGCACCAGCATATGGGCCGCTCCCAGGTGTTAGGTCTGGTTATTTATACAGTGTTTTGTTTCTGGCTGACAATGCCCCTCGTTAGCTCGATTCGCTCGACCCGACGAAAGCCTTATCGCGACCGGGAATGACAAAGCAGTTGTTTTTTGTAGGGTTAATCGTCGGTGCCCCTTGAAGCCGGATTTTGCGGCCCCATATAGCTGGGCAGAAGCGCGAGTTGAGCTCGCGGACGATATTGAAAGGAGAAATCTATGGCTGACGAACAGACAGTGGATACGCAAAACCCAGACGCCAACCAGGCGCCCGAGGCTTCGGGTGAAGACCTGGCGGCTCGTGTACAAGTGCTCGAAGAGCAACTGGCAGGCGCTCAGGATCAGGCTTTGCGTGTAGCCGCCGATCTGCAGAACGTCCGCCGTCGCGCCGAGCAGGATGTGGAGAAGGCTCACAAGTTCGCGCTGGAAAAATTCGCCAGCGACCTGCTGCCGATCGTCGACAGCCTGGAACGAGGCCTGGAACTGTCCAGCCCGGACGACGAAAGCATCCGTCCGATGCGCGAAGGCATCGAGCTGACCCTGAAAATGTTCCAGGACACCCTCAAGCGTTATCAGCTTGAAGCGATCGATCCGCATGGCGAACCGTTCAATGCCGTTCAACATCAGGCGATGGCCATGCAGGAAAGCGCCGATGTCGAGCCGAACAGCGTTCTGAAGGTGTTCCAGAAGGGCTATCAGCTCAATGGTCGCTTGCTGCGCCCGGCGATGGTTGTGGTCAGCAAGGCGCCTGCGCCGGTTTCGCCTTCGATTGACGAGCAGGCTTGAAATCCGCCGCAAGGCCCCCATTTATAAGTCAAGCGTTTAAGTGCTACCGCAGTTAGCCACCACTGCTGCGGCAACCAAATCCAAAGTTTCGGGAGAGTGAACATGGGCAAAATTATCGGTATCGACCTGGGGACTACCAACTCCTGCGTCTCCGTGCTGGAAAACGGCAAGGCAAAAGTTATTGAAAACGCTGAAGGCGCGCGTACCACGCCGTCGATCATCGCTTACGCCAACGATGGCGAAATTCTGGTTGGCCAATCGGCCAAGCGTCAGGCCGTGACCAATCCGCACAACACCCTGTATGCGGTGAAGCGTCTGATCGGTCGTCGTTTCGACGAAGAAGTCGTGCAGAAAGACATCCAGATGGTCCCTTACAAGATCGTCAAGGCTGACAACAGCGACGCCTGGGTTGAAGTGAACGGCCAGAAAATGGCACCGCCACAAATCTCGGCTGAAATCCTGAAAAAAATGAAGAAGACCGCCGAAGACTACCTCGGCGAGACCGTGACTGAAGCGGTGATCACCGTTCCGGCCTACTTCAACGACAGCCAGCGTCAGGCCACCAAGGACGCCGGTCGCATCGCCGGTCTGGACGTAAAACGTATCATCAACGAACCAACCGCAGCCGCTCTGGCTTACGGCATGGACAAGGCCAAGGGCGATCACACCGTGATCGTTTACGACCTGGGCGGCGGTACTTTCGACATTTCCGTGATCGAGATCGCTGAAGTCGATGGCGAGCACCAGTTCGAAGTACTGTCCACCAACGGTGACACGTTCCTGGGCGGTGAAGACTTTGACATCCGTCTGATCGACTACCTCGTCGACGAATTCAAGAAAGAAAGCGGCATGAACCTCAAGGGTGACCCGCTGGCCATGCAGCGCCTGAAAGAAGCCGCTGAAAAAGCCAAGATCGAACTGTCCTCGAGCCAGTCGACCGACGTGAACCTGCCGTACATCACTGCAGATGCGACCGGTCCAAAGCACCTGAACGTGAAGATCTCCCGCGCCAAGCTCGAAGCGCTGGTGGAAGACCTGGTTCAGCGCACCATCGAACCTTGCCGCATCGCAATGAAAGATGCCGGCATCGACGTTGGCGCGATCAACGACGTGATCCTGGTGGGCGGTCAGACCCGTATGCCACTGGTTCAGAAGCTGGTGACCGAGTTCTTCGGCAAAGAAGCTCGTAAAGACGTCAACCCGGACGAAGCGGTTGCCATGGGTGCTGCTATCCAGGGCGCGGTACTGGCCGGTGACGTGAAAGACGTTCTGCTGCTCGACGTCAGCCCGCTGACCCTGGGTATCGAAACCATGGGTGGCGTGATGACCGCGCTGATCGAGAAAAACACCACGATTCCTACCAAGAAATCGCAAGTGTTCTCGACTGCCGACGACAACCAGGGCGCCGTGACCATTCACGTGCTGCAGGGCGAGCGTAAGCAAGCCGCACAGAACAAGTCCCTGGGCAAATTCGACCTGGCCGACATTCCACCGGCTCCACGTGGTGTGCCGCAGATCGAAGTGACCTTCGACATCGACGCCAACGGCATCCTGCACGTAGGTGCGAAGGACAAGGCTACCGGCAAGACTCAGTCGATCGTGATCAAGGCCAACTCCGGTCTGTCCGACGAGGAAATCGAGCGCATGGTGCGTGATGCCGAGGCGAACGCTGAGGAAGACCGCAAGTTCGAAGAACTGGCCACTGCCCGCAACCAGGGCGACGCACTGGTTCACTCGACGCGCAAAATGGTTACCGATGCCGGCGATAAAGTAACCGCTGAAGAGAAGGTTGCAATCGAAGCTGCCGTAGTTGCCCTGGAAGCTGCCGTCAAAGGCGACGACAAGGCGGCTATCGACGCCAAGGTTGAAGCGCTGTCGAAAGTCTCCGCTCCAGTGGCGCAGAAGATGTATGCCGAGCAGGCTCAGCCTGCTGAAGGCGCTGCACCGCACGACGACAAGGCGCAAAAGGCTGACGACGTTGTCGACGCCGAGTTCGAAGAAGTCAAAGACCACAAGTAAGTTGTTGGTCGGCCGGTTGACTGCCTTCAGGCGGTGACTGGTAGGATGTCGCCGCGCGGGAGCTTGCTCCCGCGTTGGCGTATCTGGAATACGCGAATTTTTACAGCATGCGACTGCGTTCGCCTGTTGGTGGTATGGCCGGAAATGCTCCTGCTTTTCGCGCCGCAAGTACCGCAAGAATCAAAGACCAGGATCGTTGAATTGACGTGAGTTGGGTCCGGGCCTGCATTGGGGCTCAACGAGTTCGACAGACTCAGGAGGGTTTTGTCGGACGTCCTCAAGAGTGCAAAGACTTATGGCAAAGCGTGACTATTACGAAGTGTTGGGTGTTGAGCGTGGCTCAAGCGAAGCAGACCTGAAGAAGGCCTACCGTCGCCTGGCGATGAAGCACCACCCGGACCGTAATCCCGATGACAAGGCGTCGGAAGAGATGTTCAAGGAGGCCAACGAGGCCTACGAAGTGCTGTCCGATTCCAGCAAGCGTGCGGCTTATGACCAGTACGGCCATGCCGGTGTCGACCCGAGCATGGGTGGCGGCGGTGCCGGTTTCGGCGGTCAGAACTTCTCCGACATCTTTGGCGATGTCTTCAGTGATTTCTTCGGTGGTGGTCGCGGCGGTTCCCGTGGTGGCGCTCAGCGCGGCAGTGACTTGCGCTACACCCTGGAGCTGGACCTCGAAGAGGCGGTGCGCGGTACGACCGTTAATATCCGCGTTCCGACGCTGGTCAACTGCAAGCCTTGCGATGGCTCCGGTGCCAAGAAAGGCTCTGCGCCGGTGACCTGTCCGACTTGCGGCGGTATCGGCCAGGTACGCATGCAGCAGGGCTTCTTCTCGGTGCAGCAGACCTGCCCGCGCTGCCATGGCCAGGGCAAGATCATTTCCGATCCGTGCGATTCCTGCCACGGCGAAGGTCGTGTCGAAGAGTACAAGACCCTGTCGGTGAAAGTGCCGGCCGGAGTCGATACCGGTGACCGCATTCGTCTGTCCGGCGAAGGCGAGGCGGGTGCTCAAGGTGGCCCGACTGGCGATCTGTACGTGGTGATCAATGTGCGCGAGCACGCGATTTTCCAGCGTGATGGCAAGCACCTGTTCTGCGAAGTGCCGATCAGCTTCGTCGATGCGGCGCTGGGTGGCGAGCTGGAAATTCCGACCCTTGATGGCCGGGTCAAGCTGAAGATCCCTGAGGGGACTCAGACCGGCAAGCAGTTCCGCGTGCGCGGCAAGGGTGTCGCGCCTGTGCGTGGCGGCGGTGCGGGTGACTTGATGTGCCGTGTGGCGGTCGAGACTCCGGTCAACCTGAGTCGTCGCCAGCGTGAAATGCTTGAGGAGTTCCGTAGCTCCCTGGCGGACGACAACAGCCATTCGCCAAAAACCACCGGTTGGTTCGAAGGCGTGAAGCGCTTCTTCGGCGATTTGTAAGGAGACAGGCATGCGACGTATTGCAGTGATGGGCGCCGCCGGGCGCATGGGCAAGACCCTGATTGAAGCGGTGCAGCAAACCCCGGGCGCCGGTCTGACGGCGGCGGTGGATCGTCCCGACAGCACACTGGTCGGTGCAGATGCCGGTGAGCTGGCTGCTCTGGGTCGTATCGGTGTGCCTCTGTCCGGTGATCTGGATCGGGTGGTCGACGAGTTCGATGTGCTGATCGACTTCACGCACCCGACTGTGACTCTGAAGAACCTCGCCTTCTGCCGTAAGCACGGCAAGGCCATGATCATCGGTACCACCGGTTTCAGCGTTGAAGAAAAGCAGTTGCTGGCGGAAGCGGGCAAGGACATTCCGATTGTCTTCGCGGCCAACTTCAGTGTCGGGGTCAATCTGTGCCTGAAGCTGCTCGACACGGCAGCTCGCGTATTGGGCGACGATGTCGACATCGAAATCACCGAAGCTCACCATCGGCACAAGGTCGATGCGCCGTCCGGCACTGCCGTGCGCATGGGTGAGGTGATTGCCGATGCGCTGGGTCGCGATCTGAAAAAGGTGGCGGTGTATGGTCGTGAGGGCCAGACCGGCGCTCGTGATCGTGAAACCATCGGTTTCGCCACGGTGCGTGCCGGCGACATCGTCGGTGATCACACTGTACTGTTCGCCGCCGACGGCGAGCGTGTCGAGATCACTCACAAGGCGTCCAGTCGCATGACGTTCGCCAAGGGTGCGGTGCGTGCTGCGTTGTGGCTGGACGGGCGCGAGCCTGGCCTTTACGACATGCAAGACGTGCTCGATCTGCGTTAAGATGCACCCGAAATCGGGCTCGCGCACCGCGTTTGAGCCCGGTTTTGTTCCGCCAAGCGACGTCCTGTCGCATTCTCTAGCCTTTAAGGCTCATTGGCGGTAGACCAAAAAGGCCTTTTTCTGTAAGCTACAGCTTTAGTGTGTCCACTAAAAGCGCGCAGAATAATTCAGTGAAGAAGCGGGGTGACGTGTCCATACGTCACTCCGCTTTTTTACAACCTGCGATCGCCCTTTCAGGCTTTATTTACGGGAGGTCTTCTTGACTAAGCCAGCCATACTCGCCCTTGCTGATGGCAGCATTTTTCGCGGCGAAGCCATTGGAGCCGACGGTCAAACCGTTGGTGAGGTGGTGTTCAACACCGCAATGACCGGCTATCAGGAAATCCTTACCGATCCTTCCTACGCCCAACAAATCGTTACCCTGACTTACCCGCACATCGGCAACACTGGCACCACACCGGAGGACGCCGAGTCCAACCGCGTCTGGTCTGCCGGCCTGGTCATCCGTGATCTGCCACTGGTGGCGAGCAACTGGCGTAACACAATGTCCCTGTCCGACTACCTGAAGGCCAACAACGTTGTGGCCATCGCCGGTATCGACACCCGCCGCCTGACACGCATCCTGCGTGAAAAAGGCGCGCAGAACGGCTGCATCATGGCCGGTGACAACATTTCCGAAGCCGCCGCCATCGCCGCCGCCCAGGGTTTCCCTGGCCTCAAGGGCATGGACCTGGCGAAAGTCGTCAGCACCAAGGAAAGCTACGAGTGGCGCTCGACTGTCTGGGATCTGAAAACCGACAGCCACGCAACCATCGAAGCCTCCGAGCTGCCGTACCACGTGGTTGCCTACGACTACGGCGTCAAGGTGAACATCCTGCGCATGCTGGTCGAGCGCGGTTGCCGCGTGACTGTAGTCCCTGCACAGACTCCAGCGTCCGACGTTCTGGCACTGAAGCCGGACGGCGTGTTCCTGTCCAACGGCCCTGGTGATCCGGAGCCTTGCGACTATGCGATCCAGGCGATCAAGGACGTGCTGGAAACCGAGATTCCGGTCTTCGGTATCTGCCTCGGTCACCAGCTGCTGGCCCTGGCCTCCGGCGCCAAGACCCTGAAAATGGGTCACGGTCACCACGGTGCCAACCACCCCGTCCAGGACCTGGACAGCGGCGTGGTGATGATCACCAGCCAGAACCACGGCTTTGCCGTAGACGAAGCGACCCTGCCGGCCAACGTTCGCGCGATCCACAAATCGCTGTTCGACGGCACCTTGCAAGGTATCGAGCGTACCGACAAGAGCGCCTTCAGCTTCCAGGGTCACCCGGAAGCCAGCCCTGGCCCGAACGACGTAGCGCCATTGTTTGATCGCTTCATCACCGAGATGGCCAAGCGACGCTGATCGCTCGCCCTGATGTAGCGAAGCTTGAGGGTGGTCCCGACACCGGCGGCCCCCTCAAGGCTTCAGAGATTGAACAAGACGGCTTGCCGACTGACCTGCGGATTTGAGTGACAAACCCATGCCAAAACGTACAGACATTAAAAGCATCCTGATTCTTGGTGCTGGCCCGATCGTGATCGGCCAGGCCTGCGAATTCGACTACTCCGGCGCCCAGGCCTGCAAAGCCCTGCGCGAAGAGGGTTACCGCGTCATCCTGGTAAACTCCAACCCGGCCACCATCATGACCGACCCGGCCATGGCCGACGCCACCTACATCGAGCCGATCAAGTGGCAGACCGTTGCCAAGATCATCGAGAAAGAGCGTCCGGACGCGCTGCTGCCAACCATGGGTGGCCAGACCGCTCTGAACTGCGCCCTGGACCTGGAGCGCGAAGGCGTTCTGGAGAAGTTCGGCGTAGAGATGATCGGTGCCAACGCCGACACCATCGACAAGGCTGAAGACCGTTCGCGTTTCGACAAGGCGATGAAATCCATCGGCCTGGCGTGCCCGCGTTCCGGTATCGCCCACAGCATGGAAGAGGCCAATGCGGTCCTCGAGAAGCTCGGCTTCCCGTGCATCATTCGTCCGTCCTTCACCATGGGCGGCACCGGTGGTGGTATCGCTTACAACCGTGAAGAGTTCGAAGAAATCTGCGCCCGTGGTCTGGACCTGTCGCCGACCAAAGAGCTGCTGATCGACGAATCGCTGATCGGCTGGAAAGAGTACGAGATGGAGGTTGTCCGCGATAAGAAGGACAACTGCATCATCGTCTGCTCCATCGAAAACTTCGACCCGATGGGCGTGCACACCGGTGACTCGATCACCGTGGCTCCGGCACAGACCCTGACCGACAAGGAATACCAGATCCTGCGTAACGCCTCCCTGGCGGTACTGCGCGAGATCGGCGTTGAAACCGGCGGTTCCAACGTGCAGTTCGGTATCTGCCCGAACACCGGCCGCATGGTCGTGATCGAGATGAACCCGCGTGTATCCCGCTCCTCGGCGCTGGCTTCGAAAGCCACCGGTTTCCCGATCGCCAAGGTCGCGGCCAAGCTGGCTGTGGGCTACACCCTGGACGAGCTGTCGAACGACATCACCGGCGGCAAGACCCCGGCGTCCTTCGAACCGTCCATCGACTACGTCGTGACCAAGCTGCCACGTTTTGCCTTCGAGAAATTCCCGAAAGCCGACGCCCGCCTGACCACTCAAATGAAGTCGGTCGGTGAAGTCATGGCCATCGGCCGTACCTTCCAGGAATCCCTGCAAAAAGCCCTGCGCGGCCTGGAAGTGGGCGTTTGCGGTCTGGACGAGAAGGTTGATCTGGCCAACCCGGAAAGCATGAGCGTACTCAAGCGCGAGCTGACCGTACCGGGCGCCGAGCGTATCTGGTACGTGGCGGACGCAATGCGCGCCGGCATGACCGTCGAAGACATCTTCGGCATGACCATGATCGATCCTTGGTTCCTGGTGCAGATGGAAGACCTGATCAAGGAAGAAGAGAAGGTCAAGACCCTGGGTCTGACCAGCATCGACCGCGATCTGATGTTCCGCCTCAAGCGCAAAGGCTTCTCCGATATGCGCCTGGCCAAGTTGCTGGGTGTGACCGAAAAGAGCCTGCGCGCTCACCGTCACAAGCTGGAGATCTTCCCGGTCTACAAGCGCGTCGACACCTGCGCTGCCGAGTTCGCCACCGACACCGCCTACCTCTACTCGACGTACGAGGAAGAGTGCGAAGCGGCGCCATCGGGTCGCGACAAGATCATGATCCTGGGTGGCGGTCCGAACCGCATCGGCCAGGGCATCGAGTTTGACTACTGCTGCGTACACGCAGCACTGGCCCTGCGCGATGACGGCTACGAGACCATCATGGTCAACTGCAACCCGGAAACCGTTTCCACCGACTACGACACTTCCGATCGCCTGTACTTCGAGCCAGTGACCCTGGAAGACGTGCTGGAAATCGTCCGCGTCGAGAAGCCAAAAGGCGTGATCGTCCAGTACGGCGGCCAGACTCCGCTGAAACTGGCTCGTGCCCTGGAAGCCGCCGGCGTGCCGATCATCGGCACCAGCCCTGACGCCATCGACCGTGCCGAAGACCGTGAGCGCTTCCAGCAGATGGTCCAGCGCCTGAACCTGCGTCAGCCGCCAAACGCCACTGTGCGCAGCGAAGACGAAGCGATTCGTGCCGCCACCAAGATCGGTTACCCGCTGGTGGTGCGTCCGTCCTATGTACTGGGCGGCCGTGCGATGGAAATCGTCTACGAAGAAGAAGAACTCAAGCGCTACCTGCGCGAAGCGGTTCAAGTGTCCAACGACAGCCCGGTGCTGCTGGACCACTTCCTCAACTGCGCCATCGAGATGGACGTGGATGCGGTCTGCGACGGCAAGGACGTGGTAATCGGCGCGATCATGCAGCACATCGAGCAGGCTGGCGTTCACTCCGGTGACTCCGCATGCTCGCTGCCGCCGTACTCGCTGCCGGCGCACATCCAGGACGAGATGCGCGAACAGGTCAAGAAAATGGCCCTGGAACTGGGCGTGGTCGGCCTGATGAACGTTCAGTTGGCGCTGCAAGGCGATGACATCTACGTCATTGAAGTCAACCCGCGCGCTTCGCGTACCGTGCCGTTCGTGTCCAAGTGCATCGGTGTTTCCCTGGCAATGATCGCGGCTCGCGTCATGGCCGGTAAGACCCTGAAGGAAATCGGCTTCACCAAGGAAATCATCCCGAACTTCTACAGCGTGAAAGAGGCGGTGTTCCCGTTCGCCAAATTCCCTGGCGTTGACCCGATCCTCGGCCCAGAGATGAAGTCCACCGGTGAAGTGATGGGCGTGGGCGACACCTTCGGTGAGGCGTTCGCCAAGGCCCAGATGGGTGCCAGCGAAGTGCTGCCGACCGGCGGTACCGCGTTCATCAGCGTGCGTGACGACGACAAGCCGCTGGTTGCGGGCGTGGCCCGTGATCTGATCAACTTGGGCTTCGAAGTGGTCGCCACTGCCGGTACTGCCAGGCTGATCGAAGCCGCAGGCCTGAAAGTGCGCCGTGTGAACAAGGTGACCGAAGGTCGTCCACACGTGGTCGACATGATCAAGAATGACGAAGTCACGCTGATCATCAACACTACCGAAGGGCGCCAGTCGATCGCAGATTCGTACTCCATTCGTCGTAATGCCCTGCAGCACAAGATTTACTGCACTACCACTATTGCTGCTGGCGAAGCCATCTGTGAAGCGCTGAAGTTCGGTCCCGAGAAGACTGTGCGCCGCTTGCAGGATCTACACGCAGGATTGAAGGCATGAGCATAACGAAGTACCCAATGACCGTTCAGGGCGCTCGCGCCCTGGAAGAAGAGCACACTCACCTGACCAAGGTCGTTCGTCCGAAGCTCAGCCAGGACATCGGTACGGCCCGCGAGTTGGGTGACTTGAAGGAAAACGCGGAATACCACGCTGCTCGCGAGCAGCAGGGTATGGTCGAGGCGCGGATCCGCGACATCGAAGGCCGGATTCAAAATCAGGTCATCATTGATGTCACAAGCATTCCGCACACCGGCAAAGTGATTTTCGGCACCACCGTTGAAATCGCCAACGTCGAGACGGATGAGCGCGTCACTTACCACATCGTGGGTGAGGATGAGGCTGACTTCAAACTCGGCAAGATTTCGGTCGGCTCGCCACTGGCTCGCGCCTTGATTGCCAAGGAAGAGGGTGATGTGGTCGCCGTGAAAACGCCTGGCGGCGTTATCGAGTACGAGATTGTCGAAGTTCGCCACATCTGAAGGCCGGCGCCCGTTTCGTACGGGCGCCATGCTTTGGCAGCTGACCCGGATGTTGTAGGTTGGCGGCTTGTGGCTGTTGCAAATTGGTCTGTTGCCGGTGCTGGGTCGAGTTGGCCTGGCACCGCTGCTGATCGACGAAATTGCAGTCGTGCTGAAGGCGCTGATGGCGGGACTTGCCGCAGCGTGCGTGATTTTTCAGGCTTTGGTGCTGATTAAGGCCGAGGGCCTTGTCAGTCTATGGCGGGATTTTCGCGGGTGGAGCGGCAGGGTGCGCGAAGCACACCCTTGACCCTTGTCATCACTTGAAGCGATGGACGTTCGACAGCTGCTTGTTGACGCTGAAGTTCTTGCGGTAGATCAGTGCCATCTTGCCGATGACCTGAACCAGATCCGCTTTGCCGACCTTGCAGAGCTCTGCAATGGATGCCAGGCGCGATTCGCGATCGAGGATGTTGAGCTTGATCTTGATCAGCTCGTGATCCGCCAATGCGCGTTCGAGTTCGGCTAACACACCTTCCGTCAAACCATTGTCTGCCACAATCAAAACCGGTTTCAGATGGTGGCCAATGGATTTGTACTGTTTCTTCTGCTCTTGAGTGAGCGGCATAATCTGACCCCTGCGTCTGATCTTGTAAAAAGCGGCGGCCAGTTTACCCGAGCGAGTCCGGGACCGCCCAGTTAATCACGACCCGTTTTATTTTCGAGGTGGCCCGTGGCCCGTTCCAAGACAAGTCTTAAATGGCTGCAAGAGCATTTCAACGACCCATTCGTCAAAATGGCGCAAAAAGACGGGTACCGTTCCCGCGCCAGCTACAAACTGCTGGAGATCCAGGAAAAGGATCGTCTGATCCGGCCGGGCATGAGCGTAATCGACCTTGGTGCGGCCCCCGGTGGGTGGTCCCAGGTGACCAGTCGTCTGATTGGTGGGCAGGGCACACTGATCGCTTCTGACATTCTGGAAATGGACAGCATTCCGGACGTGACCTTCATTCAGGGCGACTTTACCGAGGATGCCGTACTGGCTCAGATCCTCGATGCCGTCGGAAATAAGGAAGTAGACCTTGTGATTTCCGACATGGCCCCCAATATGAGTGGATTACCGGCCGTTGACATGCCGCGAGCGATGTTTTTGTGCGAGTTGGCGCTGGATCTTTCGACGCGGGTGCTCAAGCCCGGTGGTGATTTTTTGATCAAGATTTTCCAGGGCGAAGGCTTCGACGAGTTCCACAAGAGCGTTCGCCAGCAGTTCGAGAAGGTGCAGATGCGCAAGCCGAACTCGTCGCGCGACCGTTCTCGCGAGCAGTACCTGCTGGGCCGCGGTTTCCGCGGACGCAGTGAGGGTTGAGTGAATTTTCGATCGGGGCGATAGGATTTTTGTATTACGCCTTGTCAGAATTAGCGAATATTGTGTAGGAAGTGTTTCACAAAGGGTTACAGACGACGCCTGCCAAGTCGTAGGTAATGTAGTAAGTTAGGCCGGTGAATATCATGCGAAGCGCGCGCCAGTAGCGGAGCTTGCTTCAGAGGGTAGTTAATTGAACGATATGGCAAAGAATCTGATCCTGTGGTTGATCATCGCGGCTGTCCTGGTGACGGTGATGAACAACTTCTCCAGCCCTAACGAGCCACAGACCCTCAACTATTCCGACTTCATCCAGCAGGTCAAGGATGGCAAGGTCGAACGCGTGGCGGTTGATGGCTACGTGATTACCGGCAAGCGCAACGATGGCGACAGCTTCAAGACCATTCGCCCGGCGATCCAGGACAACGGCCTGATTGGCGACCTGGTGGATAACCACGTCGTGGTCGAAGGCAAGCAGCCTGAACAGCAAAGCATCTGGACTCAACTTCTGGTCGCCAGCTTCCCGATCCTGGTGATCATTGCCGTGTTCATGTTCTTCATGCGGCAGATGCAGGGCGGTGCCGGTGGTAAGGGCGGGCCGATGAGCTTCGGCAAGAGTAAGGCGCGCCTGCTCTCCGAGGATCAGGTTAAAACTACCCTGGCTGACGTTGCCGGTTGCGACGAGGCCAAGGAAGAAGTTGGTGAGCTGGTCGAGTTCCTGCGCGATCCGGGCAAGTTCCAGCGCCTGGGTGGCCGCATTCCGCGCGGTGTGCTGATGGTCGGTCCTCCGGGTACCGGTAAAACCTTGCTGGCCAAGGCTATTGCCGGCGAAGCCAAGGTACCGTTCTTCACCATTTCCGGCTCCGACTTCGTCGAAATGTTCGTCGGTGTGGGTGCCAGCCGTGTTCGAGACATGTTCGAGCAGGCCAAGAAACACGCTCCATGCATCATCTTCATCGACGAAATCGATGCGGTCGGTCGTCATCGTGGTGCCGGCATGGGTGGTGGTCACGACGAACGCGAACAGACTCTCAACCAGTTGCTGGTCGAGATGGACGGTTTCGAAATGAATGACGGCATCATCGTGATCGCCGCAACCAACCGTCCTGATGTACTGGACCCTGCGTTGCTGCGTCCGGGCCGTTTCGACCGTCAGGTTGTGGTCGGTCTGCCGGACATCCGCGGTCGTGAACAGATTCTCAAGGTCCACATGCGCAAAGTGCCGATGGGCGACGACGTTGCTCCGGCCGTGATCGCTCGTGGTACTCCAGGCTTCTCCGGTGCTGACCTGGCGAACCTGGTGAACGAGGCGTCGTTGTTCGCCGCCCGCGCCGGCAAGCGCATCGTCGAGATGAAAGAATTCGAGCTGGCCAAAGACAAGATCATGATGGGCGCCGAGCGCAAATCCATGGTCATGTCCGAGAAGGAAAAACAGAATACGGCTTATCACGAAGCCGGCCACGCCATTGTGGGGCGTGTCGTGCCTGAGCATGATCCGGTGTACAAGGTGTCGATCATTCCGCGCGGTCGCGCGCTGGGTGTGACCATGTTCCTGCCGGAAGAAGATCGTTACAGTCTGTCCAAGCGTGCGTTGATCAGCCAGATCTGCTCGCTGTACGGCGGTCGTATCGCTGAAGAAATGACCCTGGGCTTCGATGGCGTGACCACCGGTGCTTCCAACGACATCATGCGAGCCAGCCAGATTGCGCGGAACATGGTGACCAAATGGGGGCTCTCGGAGAAACTCGGCCCGTTGATGTATGCCGAAGAAGAGGGTGAAGTGTTCCTTGGTCGCGGCGGTGGCGGTCAGAATGCAAGCTTCTCTGGTGATACAGCCAAGCTGATCGACTCCGAAGTACGCAGCATCATCGATCAGTGCTATGGCACGGCGAAGCAGATCCTCACGGACAACCGTGACAAGCTCGATGCGATGGCCGATGCCTTGATGAAGTACGAAACGATCGATGCCGAGCAGATCGACGACATCATGGCGGGTCGTACACCTCGCGAGCCGCGCGACTGGTCGGGTGGCACGGGTACTTCCGGCACCCCTCCGGTGGTGCAGGATGAGCGTCCGGAAACACCGATCGGCGGTCCTGCTGCTGACGTATAAGGTTTGAAATGACTTCTGTTCAGTCCTCGACCCGGTTGCCTTGCGGCAACCGGGTTCTTGATTTGGCCCAGACGCATGTCATGGGTATTCTCAATGTCACTCCTGATTCTTTCTCCGATGGTGGCCAATACAGCCAGCTCGACGCGGCAATGCGTCACGCCGAAGCCATGGTGGCGGCCGGCGCGACGCTGATCGATGTCGGCGGCGAATCCACCCGTCCTGGTGCCAGGGCGGTGTCGCCACTGGAGGAACTGGAACGCGTAGCGCCCATTGTCGAACGCATCAGTCGCGAGCTGGACGTCATCATCTCGGTCGACACCTCCACGCCAGCGGTCATGCGTGAGGCTGCGCGCCTGGGTGCCGGGTTGATCAATGACGTGCGTTCGTTGCGTCGCGATGGTGCCCTGGATGCTGCAGCGGCCACCGGGCTACCGGTTTGCCTGATGCATATGCTGGGAGAGCCAGGCGATATGCAGGACAATCCGCAGTATCAGGACATTACAAGGGAAGTCGGTGAATTTCTCGCCGAACGCATGCATCAGTGTTCGTTGGCGGGTATTCCAGCCGAACGGATCATTCTTGATCCGGGCTTTGGCTTCGCTAAAACCTTGCAGCACAACCTGAGCTTGTTCAAACATATGCAAGCCCTGCATGCCTTGGGGCGGCCCCTGTTGGTCGGGGTTTCGCGAAAGAGCATGATTGGTCAGGCGTTGAATCGTCCGGTAGGGGACCGACTGTATGGTGGTTTGGCGCTTGCGGCGCTGGCATCAACGAAAGGTGCGCGTATATTGCGCGTCCATGATGTAGCCGAAACAATGGATGTGGTGCGGATGATTGCCGCAGTGGAATCAGCCGAATAAGAATGATGGAGCACTTATGAGCAAAAAATATTTTGGCACCGATGGTATTCGTGGGCGTGTCGGTGAATACCCGATCACTCCTGATTTCATGCTCAAGCTCGGCTGGGCTGCAGGTATGGCGTTCCGCAAGATGGGCGCCTGCAAGGTATTGGTAGGCAAGGACACCCGGATCTCCGGCTACATGTTCGAGTCTGCGCTTGAAGCAGGGCTTACTTCCGCGGGGGCCGATGTAATGCTCCTTGGTCCGATGCCGACCCCGGCGATTGCCTACCTGACGCGTACCTTTCATGCCGAAGCCGGCATCGTGATCAGTGCGTCGCACAATCCGCATGATGACAATGGCATCAAGTTCTTCTCCGGCAATGGCACCAAGCTTCCGGATGAAGTCGAGCACATGATCGAAGAGCTGCTCGATACCCCAATGACTGTGGTTGAGTCGAGCAAGATCGGCAAGGTGTCGCGAATCAATGACGCATCGGGTCGCTATATCGAATTCTGCAAGAGCAGTGTGCCGAGCGGTACCAGCTTTACCGGCCTCAAGATTGTGATCGACTGCGCCCATGGTGCGACCTATAAAGTGGCGCCGAGTGTGTTTCGTGAGTTGGGTGCCGAGGTCGTGGTCTTGTCCGCGCAGCCCAATGGTTTGAATATCAATGACAACTGCGGCTCGACCCATATGGGGCAACTGCAGGCCGCTGTGCTGGCTGAACACGCCGATCTGGGTATCGCCTTCGATGGTGATGGCGACCGGGTGTTGATGGTGGATCACACGGGGGCCATCGTCGATGGCGATGAGTTGCTGTTCATCATTGCTCGCGACCTGCATGAGCGAGACAAGCTGCAAGGTGGTGTAGTCGGTACGCTGATGAGCAACCTGGGATTGGAGTTGGCCTTGGCCGACCTGGCGATTCCATTTGTCCGCGCCAATGTTGGTGATCGTTATGTGATTGCTGATCTGCTGGAGCGCAACTGGCTGGTCGGTGGCGAAAACTCGGGTCATATCGTTTGCTTCAATTACACCACCACGGGTGATGCGATTATCGCCGCGTTGCAGGTGCTGAAGGCGTTGAAAGCCCGTGGGCAAGGTTTGGCTGAAGCGCGTCAGGCGCTGCGCAAATGCCCTCAGGTGCTGATCAACGTTCGCTTCGGTGGCGGCGCAAACCCTCTTGATCATCCGTCGGTCAAGGAAGCCAGCGAGCGTGTGACCAAGGCGATGGCAGGTCGGGGGCGTGTGTTATTGCGCAAATCCGGAACCGAGCCGCTGGTGCGTGTGATGGTCGAGGGCGAAGACGAAGCGCAGGTTCGTGGCTATGCCGAAGAGCTGGCGAAACTGGTAACTGAAGTTTCTGCCTGATTTTGGCTTGCCAGCCATGATTGTGTTGGGTAACATCTGCGCCCACTTTGACCGACGAGGTACAGCATGCGTCGCCCTATGGTAGCTGGTAACTGGAAGATGCACGGTACCCGCGCCAGCGTCGCTGAGCTGATCAACGGCCTTCGTGACTTGGCCTTGCCGAGCGGTGTTGATGTAGCGGTATTCCCGTCCTGCCTGCATATCAATCAAGTGATTGATGGCTTGCAGGGAAAGTCGATTTCGGTCGGCGCGCAGGACTCTGCGGTGGAATCCGGACAAGGTGCGTTGACCGGTGAGGTTGCACCGAGTCAGTTGGTGGATGCAGGTTGTTCCCTGGTGCTTGTCGGGCACTCCGAACGCCGCCAGATAATGGGCGAGCAGGACGCAGTGCTGATCCGCAAGTTCGCAGCGGCGCAGGCATCCGGCTTGATCCCGGTGTTGTGCATAGGGGAAACCCTTGAGCAGCGCGAAGCCGGGAAAACGATCGAGGTTGTTTCGGCGCAGCTGGACAGCATCATCGACGAGCTGGGTGTCGGTGTGTTTGCAAAGGCAGTGATCGCTTACGAGCCGGTCTGGGCCATTGGCACCGGGCTGACTGCTTCGCCGCAACAGGCGCAGGATGTGCATGCAGCCATTCGCGCCAGGTTGGCGGAAAAGAATTCTGAAGTCGCGCAAAGTGTGCGGCTTCTATACGGCGGCAGCGTGAAGGCGGCCAATGCGGTCGAACTGTTCGGCATGCCGGATATCGATGGGGGCCTGATTGGTGGGGCTTCCCTGAATGCAGATGAGTTCGGTGCGATCTGTCGCGCCGCGGGAAACTGAAAAAATGCTGGAAACAGTCGTAGTCGTTTTTCATCTGCTGGGTGCATTGGGCGTAGTGGCTCTGGTTTTGCTGCAGCAGGGTAAAGGTGCGGATGCTGGCGCGTCTTTCGGAGCAGGTGCTTCAAATACTGTGTTCGGAAGCCAAGGTTCCTCTACCTTTCTCAGTAAGTTTACTGCTATACTTGCCGCAGGTTTTTTCATAACCAGCTTGGGGTTAGGTTACTTTGCTAAAGAGAAGGCTCACCAGCTGACTCAAGTAGGTCTCCCAAATCCAGCGGTACTGGAAGTTCCAAAGCAACAACCGGCTTCTGATGATGTCCCGGTGCTTCAAGAGCAAAAGTCGGCTACTCCAGCGACTGACGTACCTCCAGCTCAAGAGCAGAAGTAAGAAGGGTTTCAAATGTAGTATTGCCGAGGTGGTGGAATTGGTAGACACGCAACCTTGAGGTGGTTGTGCCCATAGGGTGTAGGGGTTCGAGTCCCCTTCTCGGTACCAATTAGTCAGGAGAGCCCGCTGTTGCGGGCTTTCTTGCAGGTGGAAGGTTACATTGACCCTGTAGGGGATCGGTCGTATACTTCCGCCCCAGCTTTGTCGCGGGGTGGAGCAGTCTGGTAGCTCGTCGGGCTCATAACCCGAAGGTCGTCGGTTCAAATCCGGCCCCCGCAACCAGTTTAAGGAGCCCCTTTTAAGGGGCTTTTTGTTAGCTGGACACTTTCAACGCCGCTGTTCGACGGCGTTTCAAGGATGGGCGTTTCGCCCATTTTTTTATTTTGCATAGCATGCACATACATGCACTAGGGGGTTCAGGTGTCGAGCAAGCTAGAAGAGTTGCAGGCCTTGCTGGCCCCGGTGGTCGTGGCCCTAGGCTATGAATGCTGGGGTATCGAGTTTTCGGCTCAGGGTCGTCACTCGATGTTGCGCGTTTATATCGATAAAGAAGGCGGCGTGCTGGTGGACGATTGCGCCATCGTCAGCCGTCAGATCAGCGGTGTGCTGGATGTTGAAGATCCAATTGCCGTTGAATACACCCTTGAAGTTTCCTCGCCTGGCATGGAACGCCCGCTGTTCACTCTTGAGCAGTTTGCAAAATTTGCCGGTGAACAAGTGAAGATCAAGCTGCGCTCGCCTTTTGAAGGACGACGCAACTTTCAGGGCCTTCTGCGCGGCGTAGAAGAGCAGGATGTCGTGGTGCAGGTAGAAGACCATGAGTTCCTGTTGCCGATCGATATGATCGACAAGGCCAACATTATTCCCAGTTTTGACTGAGGCGTGCCAGATACTGCGGATCCCGCGGATCCAATGGCTTGCGAAAGGCGAGGCGTACGATGAGCAAAGAAGTACTGCTGGTTGTTGAGTCGGTATCCAATGAAAAGGGCGTACCGGCAAACGTTATTTTTGAAGCGCTGGAGCTGGCTCTGGCCACTGCTACCAAAAAGCGTTTCGAAGACGAAGTTGATCTGCGTGTGGAAATCAATCGCCACACGGGTGCATACGAGACATTCCGTCGCTGGACGGTCGTCGAAGAAGCAGACCTGGACGATCCGGCCATCGAAACCTGGCCGAGCAAGGTTGCCGAAACGCATCCTGGCGCCAAGGTCGGTGATGTCGTAGAAGAGAAAATCGAGTCCATCGAGTTCGGCCGCATTGCTGCGCAGACTGCCAAGCAAGTCATTGTGCAGAAAGTTCGCGAAGCCGAGCGCGCTCAGGTGGTTGACGCTTACCGCGAGCGCCTGGGTGAAATCATCTCCGGCACCGTGAAAAAAGTCACCCGCGACAACGTGATCGTTGATCTGGGCAACAACGCTGAAGCGTTGCTGGCCCGTGAAGACATCATTTCTCGCGAAACTTTCCGGGTTGGCGTGCGTCTGCGTGCGCTGCTCAAGGAAATCCGCACCGAGAACCGCGGCCCGCAGTTGATCCTGTCGCGCACCGCGCCGGAAATGCTGATCGAGTTGTTCCGCATCGAAGTGCCGGAAATTGCCGAAGGCCTGATCGAAGTGATGGCTGCGTCCCGTGATCCGGGTTCGCGTGCCAAGATCGCCGTTCGCTCCAAGGACAAACGCATCGACCCGCAGGGCGCTTGCATCGGTATGCGCGGTTCGCGCGTCCAGGCAGTGTCGGGTGAGTTGGGCGGTGAGCGTGTTGACATCGTTCTGTGGGACGACAACCCGGCTCAGTTCGTGATCAACGCCATGTCCCCGGCCGAGGTTGCGGCAATTATCGTTGACGAAGATGCCCACGCAATGGACATCGCCGTTGGCGCAGACAATCTGGCTCAGGCCATCGGTCGCGGTGGTCAGAACGTGCGTCTGGCCAGCCAGTTGACTGGCTGGACCCTGAACGTGATGACCGAATCGGACATCCAGGCTAAACAGCAAGCGGAAACCGGCGACATCCTGCGCAACTTCATCGACGAGTTGGAAGTCGACGAAGATCTGGCACAGGTGCTGGTGGACGAAGGCTTTACCAGCCTGGAAGAGATTGCCTACGTACCGTTGGAAGAAATGCTCAACATCGACGGCTTTGACGAAGACACCGTCAACGAGCTTCGCGCTCGGGCCAAGGATCGCTTGTTGACTAAAGCCATCGCTACTGAGGAAAAGCTGGCAGACGCCCATCCGGCCGAAGACCTGCTCTCGCTTGAGGGTATGGACAAGGATTTGGCGATGGAACTGGCGGTGCGCGGCGTAATTACCCGCGAAGACCTGGCCGAGCAGTCTATTGACGACCTGCTCGACATCGACGGCATTGACGATGATCGTGCCGGCAAGTTGATCATGGCCGCCCGAGCCCACTGGTTCGAGTAATTAGGCGCGGCCTGAGGAGAGAAGTGCATGACGCAAGTCACGGTGAAACAACTGGCCGATGAGGTCAAAACACCGGTAGAGCGCCTGTTGCAGCAGATGCGTGAGGCAGGTCTGCCGCACACCGCCGCCGAAGAAAGTGTGACTGACAGTGAGAAGCAATCGTTGCTGACTCACTTGAAAAGCAGCCACAAGGCGAAAGTGGAAGAACCACGCAAGATTACGCTGCAGCGTAAAACCACCAGCACCCTGCGGGTTGCTGGCAGCAAGAGCATCAGCGTTGAAGTACGCAAGAAGAAAGTCTTCGTACAGCGCAGCCCGGAAGAAATCGAAGCCGAGCGCAAGCGTGAACTGGATGAACGTCGCGCAGTAGAAAATGCTGCTCGTCAGAAGGCTGAAGAAGAAGCCAAGCGTCGCGCCGAAGAAGAAGCGCGTCGCCAGCCTGCTGCTGCGCCGACCGCTCAAGCCGTACCTGTTGCAGCGACTGCTGTGGTGGCCGAGCCAGTTCGCGAAAGCGCACCGGTTGTGGCAGCCGCTCCAGCTCCTGCGGTCGATGCCCGCAAGCGTGACGAACAGCGCCGTCCGGATAAGCCACGTGCCGACGACAACAGTCGTCGCGGTAGCGGCGATGGCGAGCGCAAAAACGCTCCGCATCGTGCATCGGTCAAGGAAAAGGCGCCGGCTCCACGCGTTGCCCCACGTACTACCGACGAAGAAAGCGATGGCTTCCGTCGTGGTGGTCGCGGCAAGGCCAAGCTGAAGAAGCGCAACGCCCACGGTTTCCAGAGCCCGACCGGCCCTGTCGTGCGCGAAGTGAAGATCGGCGAAACCATCACTGTTGGCGATCTCGCCCAGCAGATGTCGGTGAAGGCTGCTGAAATCATCAAGTTCATGTTCAAACTGGGTACTCCAGCAACCATCAACCAGGTACTGGATCAGGAAACTGCCCAACTGGTTGCCGAGGAGCTGGGCCACAAAGTGACCCTGGTCAGCGACACCGCCCTGGAAGACTCCCTGGCCGAGTCCCTGAAGTTTGAAGGCGAGGCAGTTTCTCGTGCACCAGTCGTGACCGTAATGGGCCACGTTGACCACGGTAAGACTTCCCTGCTCGACTACATCCGTCGTGCCAAGGTTGCTGCTGGCGAAGCCGGTGGTATCACCCAGCACATCGGCGCATACCACGTTGAAACCGACCGTGGCATGGTGACGTTCCTCGACACCCCTGGTCACGCTGCGTTTACCGCAATGCGTGCCCGTGGTGCCAAGGCGACCGACATCGTGATCCTGGTGGTTGCAGCGGACGACGGCGTGATGCCGCAGACCATTGAAGCCGTTCAGCATGCCAAGGCAGCTGGCGTACCGTTGGTAGTAGCAGTGAACAAAATCGACAAGCCGGGCGCCGATCTCGATCGCATCCGTAGCGAATTGTCGGTTCACGGCGTGACGTCGGAAGAATGGGGTGGTGACACGCCGTTCGTACCGGTTTCGGCGAAGATGGGTACTGGCGTCGACGAACTGCTCGAAGCTGTTCTGTTGCAAGCCGAAGTTCTGGAATTGACCGCTACTCCATCGGCTCCTGGCCGTGGCGTCGTGGTTGAATCCCGTCTCGACAAGGGCCGTGGCCCGGTGGCTACCGTTCTGGTTCAAGACGGTACCCTGCGTCAGGGCGACATGGTCCTGGTCGGTTCGAACTATGGTCGCGTTCGCGCCATGCTCGACGAGAACGGCAAGTCAATCAAGGAAGCCGGTCCGGCCATCCCTGTCGAGATCCTCGGCCTGGACGGTACCCCGGATGCTGGCGACGAGATGAGCGTGGTTGCCGACGAGAAGAAAGCCCGTGAAGTGGCTCTGTTCCGTCAAGGCAAGTTCCGCGAAGTCAAACTGGCTCGTGCTCACGCCGGCAAGCTGGAAAACATCTTCGAAAACATGGGCCAGGAAGAGAAGAAGACGCTCAACATCGTCCTCAAATCTGACGTCCGTGGATCGCTGGAAGCGTTGAACGGTGCCTTGAACGGCCTGGGTAACGACGAAGTGCAAGTGCGTGTGGTCGGTGGCGGCGTCGGTGGTATCACCGAATCCGATGCCAACCTGGCACTGGCCTCCAACGCTGTACTGTTCGGCTTCAACGTGCGTGCCGATGCCGGCGCGCGCAAGATCGTCGAGCAGGAAGGTCTGGATATGCGTTACTACAACGTGATCTACGACATCATCGAAGACGTCAAGAAAGCCCTGACCGGTATGCTCGGCAGCGATGTTCGCGAGAACATCCTGGGTATCGCCGAAGTGCGTGACGTGTTCCGTTCGCCGAAATTTGGCGCGATCGCAGGTTGCATGGTTACCGAAGGTGTTGTTCACCGTAACCGTCCAATCCGCGTACTGCGTGAAGACATCGTTATCTTCGAAGGCGAGCTGGAATCCCTGCGCCGCTTCAAGGATGACGCTTCCGAAGTGCGTGCCGGCATGGAATGCGGTATCGGCGTGAAGAGCTACAACGACGTCAAAGTCGGTGACAAGATCGAAGTCTTCGAGAAGGTGCAGGTTGCTCGCAGCCTCTAATTCGCGCACTTCAGGAGCCGTGACGGCTAGCCGCATGCAAGTGCGCAGCTCGTCACCAGGACTCTAAACGCAACGCCCGGTCTGGCTTTTGTCAGGCCGGGCGTTTGCCGCTTTCAGACCTCACGGGTTTCACCGTGGGGCAGTAACAGGTAACAAGACATGGCAAAAGAATATAGCCGTACCCAACGCATTGGCGATCAGATGCAGCGCGAGCTGGCACAACTGATCCGTCGTGAAGTCAAAGACCCGCGCGTCGGCCTGGTCACCATTACCGCAGTGGAAGTCAGCCGTGACGTCGGTCACGCCAAGATCTTCATCACCGTGATGGGCCAGGACAGCGCTGAAGAAATCGCACAAAGCATCAAGGTGCTCAACTCCGCCGCCGGTTTCCTGCGCATGCAGCTGGCTCGCGAGATGAAGCTGCGCAGCGTTCCACAGCTGCACTTCCACTACGACGAAAGCGTCGTGCGTGGTGCGCATCTGTCGGCATTGATCGAGCGCGCAGTGGCTGAAGACAATCAGCATCCGGTTGCGGCAGAAGCCGAAGACACCAAGGAGTAATCGGTGGCTCAGGTCAAACGTATCCGTCGTAACGTCAGCGGCATCATCCTGCTCGACAAGCCGCTGGGGTTCACCTCCAACGCGGCCCTGCAGAAGGTTCGCTGGTTGCTCAATGCCGAGAAGGCCGGACACACCGGCAGTCTCGATCCCTTGGCCACCGGCGTGTTGCCGCTGTGTTTTGGTGAGGCGACCAAGTTCTCGCAATACCTGCTCGATTCCGACAAGGGTTACGAAACCCTGGCGCAACTGGGCAAGACCACCACCACGGCGGATGCCGAAGGTGAGGTTTTGCAGGAGCGCCCGGTGACCGTTGGTCGCACCGACATCGAGGCTGTACTGCCGAAATTTCGTGGGCAAATCAGTCAGATACCGCCGATGTACTCGGCACTCAAGCGCGATGGCCAGCCGCTGTACAAGCTGGCGCGTGCAGGCGAAGTAGTGGAGCGCGAACCGCGTTCTGTTACTATTACGCGCTTGGAATTGCTGGCCTTCGAAGGTGATACTGCGCGGCTGGCGGTGGATTGCACTAAAGGCACCTATATCCGCACCCTGGTGGAGGATATCGGTGAGCAACTCGGTTGTGGCGCTTACGTTGCAGAACTGCGACGTACCCAGGCCGGGCCATTCACCCTGGCGCAGACGGTTACCCTGGAAGAGCTGGAAGCGGTACATGCCGAAGGCGGCAACGAAGCGGTCGACCGCTTCCTGATGCCATCGGACAGCGGCCTGCTGGATTGGCCACTGTTGCAGTTCTCGGAAGCGAGCGCGTTCTACTGGCTCAACGGCCAGCCGGTACGTGCCCCGGATGCTCCGAAGTTCGGCATGGTGCGGGTACAGGATCACAATGGTCGCTTCATCGGTATCGGTGAAGTGAGCGAAGACGGGCGCATCGCGCCGCGTCGTTTGATTCGGTCAGAGTGACCGAAACCAGTCTGCGTAACAGCAGGCTGGCGAGGGTGGCTGTCAACAGGCACGGTCACTACTCATTTTTAGATACAGGGATTTGTCCCTGGCCTGTTGAAACTGTTTTTCGACAAACAGTTTCCTGATAAAAGGATTGCCTCATGGCTCTCGACGTTCAAGAAAAAGCTCAAATCGTAGCTGACTACCAGCAAGCTGTTGGTGACACTGGTTCGCCAGAAGTGCAAGTTGCACTGCTGACCGCCAACATCAACAAGCTGCAAGGTCACTTCAAGGCCAACGGTAAAGACCACCACTCCCGTCGTGGTCTGATCCGCATGGTTAACCAGCGTCGTAAGCTGCTGGACTACCTGAAAGGCAAGGATCTGGGTCGCTATCAGACTCTGATCGGTCGCCTGGGTCTGCGTCGCTAATAAGCGATTGCGCTAGAGGTTGGTTGTCTGTCGTGCGTCAGCGGGTTTCCCGCCAGCGCATGGCAGGCTTCCAGCCTCAAGTTTTATCTGGATGTCTGCTTTACCGCTTTACCTGTGTGAGTACACCCCGGACAACCGGTCGGGCCGATTCCCGGCGTTGCCCAAGAATTTCGCAAGAAACCAGTTCCCCAAGAGCCACAAAGAAGGTAGGACACCGTGAACCCGGTAATCAAAAAATTCCAGTTCGGTCAGTCGACCGTTACCCTCGAGACTGGCCGTATCGCCCGTCAGGCCTCCGGCGCAGTATTGGTCACCGTTGACGACGACGTCAGCGTATTGGTGACCGTAGTCGGTGCCAAGCAAGCCGATCCAGGCAAGGGCTTCTTCCCTCTGTCTGTTCACTACCAGGAAAAGACTTACGCTGCCGGTAAGATCCCTGGCGGTTTCTTCAAGCGTGAAGGCCGTCCTTCCGAGAAAGAAACCCTGACTTCCCGACTGATCGACCGTCCGATCCGTCCGCTGTTCCCGGAAGGCTTCATGAACGAAGTGCAGGTTGTCTGCACCGTCGTTTCCACCAGCAAGAAGACCGATCCGGACATCGCTGCGATGATCGGTACCTCGGCTGCACTGGCGATCTCCGGCATTCCTTTCGATGGCCCGATCGGCGCTGCCCGTGTTGCCTTCCACGAAAGCACCGGCTACCTGCTGAACCCGACTTACGAGCAACAGGCAGCTTCGAGCCTGGACATGGTCGTTGCCGGTACTTCGGACGCTGTGCTGATGGTTGAATCGGAAGCCAAAGAGCTGACCGAAGACCAGATGCTGGGCGCGGTACTGTTTGCTCACGACGAGTTCCAGGTTGTGATCAACGCTGTCAAAGAACTGGCTGCCGAAGCTGCCAAGCCAACCTGGACCTGGGCTCCTGCGCCAGAAGCCACCGAACTGCTGGGCGCTATCCGTGCCGAGTTCGGCGAAGCGATCTCTCAGGCCTACACCATCACCGTCAAGGCCGACCGTTACGCTCGCCTGGGTGAGTTGAAGGACCAGGTCGTTGCCAAGCTGTCCGGTGAAGAAGGCCAGCCTTCTGCCAGCGAAGTCAAAGCCGCTTTCGGCGAAATCGAATACCGCACCGTTCGCGAAAACATCGTTAACGGCAAGCCACGTATCGACGGCCGCGACACCAAGACTGTACGTCCACTGAACATCGAAGTCGGTGTTCTGCCGAAGACTCACGGTTCGGCCCTGTTCACCCGTGGCGAAACCCAGGCCCTGGTAGTCGCGACTCTGGGCACTGCCCGTGACGCACAGCTGCTGGACACCCTGGAAGGCGAGAAGAAAGACCCGTTCATGCTGCACTACAACTTCCCTCCGTTCTCGGTAGGCGAGTGTGGTCGCATGGGTGGCGCTGGTCGTCGCGAAATCGGTCACGGCCGTCTGGCCCGTCGTTCGGTTTCGGCCATGCTGCCTGCCGCTGACGTGTTCCCGTACACCATCCGTGTGGTTTCGGAAATCACCGAATCTAACGGTTCGAGCTCGATGGCTTCCGTTTGCGGCGCTTCCTTGGCCCTGATGGACGCTGGTGTGCCGATGAAGGCGCCGGTTGCCGGTATTGCCATGGGTCTGGTTAAAGAAGGCGAGAAATTCGCCGTCCTGACCGACATCCTGGGTGACGAAGACCACCTGGGCGACATGGACTTCAAGGTAGCCGGTACCGCCAAAGGCGTCACCGCGCTGCAGATGGACATCAAGATCAAGGGCATCACCGAAGAAATCATGGAAATCGCTCTGGGCCAAGCCCTGGAAGCGCGCCTGAACATCCTCGGCCAGATGAACCAGATCATTGGCCAGTCGCGTACCGAACTGTCGGCCAACGCTCCGACCATGATCGCGATGAAAATCGACACCGACAAAATCCGTGATGTCATCGGTAAAGGCGGCGCGACCATTCGTGCGATCTGTGAAGAAACCAAGGCTTCGATCGACATCGAAGACGACGGTTCGATCAAGATCTTCGGCGAAACCAAGGAAGCGGCTGAAGCAGCACGCCAGCGCGTTCTGGGCATCACCGCTGAAGCCGAAATCGGCAAGATCTACGTCGGCAAGGTTGAGCGCATCGTCGACTTCGGCGCATTCGTCAACATCCTGCCTGGCAAGGATGGTCTGGTTCACATCTCCATGCTGAGCGATGCTCGCGTCGAGAAAGTGACCGACATCCTGAAAGAAGGCCAGGAAGTGGAAGTGCTGGTACTGGACGTGGACAACCGCGGCCGTATCAAGCTGTCCATCAAAGACGTGGCAGCCGCCAAGGCTTCGGGCGTTTAATCGCGCCTCCCGCCTCACCGCTTCAACGTTGTAAAAAATGCCCCGCCGTGAAAACGGTGGGGCATTTTTTTGTCTGCAGGAAATTGAGACGTTCCGGAAGTTGCCTGCCCCTGAAGTCAGTGCTAGGTTTAGCCCACCGCCCGTGTAGCTCAGCCGGTAGAGCAGCGCACTCGTAACGCGAAGGTCGCAGGTTCGATTCCTGTCTCGGGCACCAGCAACACTTGTTTTCAGATGATCCCGAATGGTTCTGAAGGCCAGATAAACCGCGCTTCATACGGTTTTTTTGCGTCAGAGAGATCCTTGATGATCCAGATCCATCTTCCATTCCCCAGATCAACGAGAACACCATGACAATAAAAGAATTGACCCAAGAAGCCCGACACGAAGAAGCGCTGAAGAAGTACATGCTTGATAACCACGAACTGATGGACGAGATCAAGGACCTGAGTCCGGATGATCAGAAAGACCAGATCCAGTGGGCGTTCGAGGACGAGGCCGAAGCCCAGGGCCTGCAGCCGTGGGAACTGACGCTCAAGTACACCTCAACGCCGGAAGAGTACGAAGCAGAACGCCTGAAGCTGCATAAAGAAGCTGCCGAGGTGTTGGGTGTCGGGTGGGAAGAGTACTGCGAGATGAACAATCTGGTGGTCTGACAATCATGTAGGAGCGAGCTTGCTCCGGGCGGCGTTCCGACGATGGCCGTTAACGATAGCGCGTGTTTACTGGTTAAACGTGGCGCTCTCAGGTGCATCGCGAGCAAGCTCGCTCCTACAGTTTTGGCAATTCACACGTGGGATCAGAGACTCAGTCGCATCGACAGATCGACCGCCTTCACATCCTTGGTCATCGCACCGATCGAAATGTAATCCACCCCGGTCTGTGCAATCGGCAGCAACGTACTTTCGTTAATCCCGCCGCTGGCCTCCAGTTTGGCCTTGCCGGCATTCAGGCGCACGGCTTCGCGCATGTCGTCCATGCTCAGTTCGTCGAGCATGATGATGTCGGCACCGGCCGCCAGCGCTTCTTTCAGCTCACCCAGGCTTTCCACTTCAATCTCGACCGGTTTTCCCGGGGCGATCTTGTGCGCGGCGGCGATGGCCTGCGCGACGCCGCCGCTGGCGGCGATGTGGTTTTCCTTGATCAGGAAGGCGTCATACAGGCCGATGCGGTGGTTATGGCAACCGCCGCAGGTCACGGCGTACTTTTGCGCCAGGCGCAGCCCCGGTAGCGTTTTACGGGTGTCGAGCAGTTTGACCTGAGTCTCGGCCACGAAGTCCGCCAGGTATTGCGCGCGAGTCGCCACGCCGGAGAGCAGTTGCAGGAAGTTCAGGGCGCTGCGTTCGCCGGTCAACAGTGAGCGTGCAGGGCCTTCGAGGTGGAACAGCACCTGATTGGGCTTCACCCGTTCACCGTCGGCAACCTGCCAGTGCACCGCCACCCGTGGGTCCAGTTGCCGAAACACGGCATCTACCCAGGCGGTGCCGCTGATGACGGCCGCGTCGCGGGTAATGATGGTGGCTTTGGCCAGGCGTTCGGCCGGGATCAACTGTGCGGTGATGTCGCCGCTGCCGATGTCTTCACGCAACGCACGGCGCACGTTGGCTTCGATTTCGGCGGTCAGATCGGCGAGACGTAGATTCGGCATAACGGACTCCACAAACAAAGTGGCTCGATTATAGGGCCATGGCAGCGACCAACCCAAGGCATCAGCGCGTTACATTGGTGCTGGCGCCTGCATTTGGTCGAATCCCTGTCGTTGTCGGCATTGGCCGACGATTGCGAACAAACGCCGGTTTGAGATCGGCAACCTCCAGCGCCTCAATCGCGGCAAGTGATCGCGTCCCGGGGGATTATCACGGCATACTGTGCCAACACAGTCGACGTCGAAGGAATCGGTATGCAGTTGGACCCCGCGAGCGGTTGGATTCAGGGTGTGCATGTCTGCCCCTCACCCAACTTCAATGCGCGCCCCACAGGCGAAATTTCCCTGCTGGTGATCCACAACATCAGCCTGCCACCGGCGCAGTTCGCCACCGGCAAGGTGCAGGAGTTTTTCCAGAATCGTCTGGATGTCACCGAACATCCCTATTTTGAAGGGATCGCGGATTTGCGGGTGTCCGCGCACTTTCTGATCGAGCGTGACGGTACCGTCACCCAGTTCGTTTCATGCCTTGAGCGTGCGTGGCATGCGGGTGTTTCGAGCTTCGAGGGACGGGAAACCTGTAACGATTTTTCCGTGGGCATCGAACTGGAAGGCACGGATGATCTACCGTTCACCGACGCGCAATACAGCGCGTTGACAGCCCTGACCCGCCAGTTGCAGCAGGCGTTCACGGCAATCACTACAGAGCGCATCTGCGGGCACAGCGACATTGCACCGGGGCGCAAAACCGATCCAGGGCCGGCGTTCGACTGGGCACGCTATCGTGCCGCCCTGGCACAAGAGGAAGGACGATGAGTTTTCTGGTGTTGCTGTTGGCGGTGTGGATCGAGAAGTTCTCGGCCTTGCGTCATCGGGTTCAGCGTGACAGTGGCTGGACACAGGAGCTGAACAAGCTTGAGGCCAGCCCGCGACTTTCGGGCCGGCCCTGGATGGTGTTGTCGGTACTGGTCTTGTTGCCGGTGGTGTTGCTGGGTTTGCTGCTGATCGTCATCGAGCCGGTGGCCTATGGGTTGCTGGCGTTGCCGATTCATTTGCTGGTGGTGATTTACAGCCTGGGGCGCGGTGATCTGCTGGGCGATCTCGGGCCGTTCCGCGATGCCTGGCGTCGGGAGGACCTGCAAGCAGCGACCCATGTCGCCAAGCGCGATCTGGACATTGGCGCCGACAGTGGCGAGCAACTGCTGGAACAGGTCGAAGGGCATTTGCTGTGGGAGGCCTACCATAGTTTTTTCGCGGTGATTTTCTGGTATTTCCTGCTGGGTCCGGTCGCGGCGCTGAGCTATCGGTTGCTGGCGCTGGCCGAAGAACACGGGAAAAACCCGGCGGTGGTCGAACGCGCCGGGCAACTGCGTCACGCCTTCGACTGGGTGCCGGTGCGTCTGCTGGCGGCGAGCCTGGCATTGGTCGGCAATTTTGTTGCGGTCAGCCGGGTCATGCTGCATGAGCTGCTGAACTGGAACATCAGCGCCGCGCAATTGATCGTGAAAGTCGGGCTGGTGGCCGGTGAAATTCCGGCGCCGGTGGCTGGCGCAGAAGGTATCAACAACCTGGACCGCATCTGGGAACTGCTGCTGCGTGCCGCCGCACTCTGGTATGCCGGGTTTGCGTTGTGGACGGTCCTTCATTAGTTCAGCAGTTAATGCCCCCCTCGCCACAGGGCGATCACTTGTCCGAAGTGCTTCGCCCTGTCGTTAACCTTAAGTTACAAAACCCCCTGCCGATTTAAGTTATACAGAGATAGCGCCGAATAGTGGCTATCTGCCGCCCGTCTGTGCCTGCCAATAAAAAAAATAAGAAATCGAAGGGAGACATCCAGTGAAGAGCTTGCTCTATCCCGCTGTCGCACTGATGAACCGCCTGAGCTTCGGCATGAAGTTCAGCCTGATCAGCGTACTGTTCCTGGTGCCGATGCTGGTGACCAACTTCTATCTGGTACGCGACTCCTACCGCGAGTTCCAGGGCACGCGCATCGAACTGCAAAGTCTCGATCTGTTGGGCAGCAGCCTGACGCTACGGCGCGATCTGGAAACCCTGAACAACCTGGTGCAGATCAATGTCAGCCTCGGCCAGTCCGGCAAGGCTGGCAATGTCGAATTGAAAATCAGCGCCCTTGAGCAGAATATTCTGACTCGCCTGCAAGGGCTGACGGCGATGACCAGCGACCCGGAGCAGGTCATGGTGTTTGATGGCAAACGCGATGAAATGATCGCCGCGTTCAAGGCCCAGCAAACGGAAAACTCCCTGCAAAGCAAAAGTGCCCTGATCGGCAAACTGGTCGGCAGTGCGCAGATTTTCAGCCAGCTCATCACCAGCCAGGCCGGCCTCAGTCGCGACAACCAGAGCGACATGCGCCAGTTGAGCGAGCTTGTCACCCTCGTCACGCCACGTGTCACCCAGACCCTTGGCGAAGGTCGGGCAATGGGTTCCTATTCGTTGGGGCAGGGTTTCATCAACTCGGCTTCGAGTACCCGTTTCGATGAATTGCTGGCGCAGATTGAAAAGCTCCAGGCCGAGTATGGCCTGAAACTGCAGGATGCCCTGGGTTCCAGCAAAGCCGCACGCGATACCTTGGCCGCTCAGGCCGATAGCAGCCGGGCATCCTTGAAGAAAGCCAGCGAGCTGTTCGAAGTGCAAGTGGTCATGGCCGACACTCTCGACGCGCCGTGGCAAGGCTTTTACGATCAGGTCAGCGCCCTGATGGACCAGACCTACCAACTCAACGAAGCAACCCTGAAGTATCTGGGCCCGCAGTTGCAGCAACGCCTGGACCAGAACCGCACGCACATGGTCTTGCAGGCCGTGGCGCTGTCAGTCGTATTTGTGCTGATCTTTTATCTCTACGGCGCTTTCTATGTCTCGACCCGCACCACGCTCAAGCGCCTGGGGGCGGTGATGGACAAGGTGGCGGCCGGCGACATGACCGTGACATTCAGCGCCCACAGCCGCGATGAGCTGGGGGAGCTGGGCGAGGTGTTCAACGGTACCGTGAAGAAAATCCATGACCTGATCGAACGGGTGGGGCAGACCGTCAGCGAAGTCGAGCGTCAGGCCGGGCAAGTGGAAAATGTTTCCGCGCAAAGCAACCAGGCCGTCGCCGGGCAGCGCACGCAAATCGAACAAGTGGCCACGGCCATGAACCAGATGTCGGCCACTTCCCAGGAGGTTGCGCGCAGTGCCGCCGCGGCGGTGAGCAGTGCCCACAGTGTCAACGATGAGACCATCAGTGGTCGCGGCTTGGTGGAGTCGCAGCAAGGCAGCATTGCCGCGCTGGCCAGCGAGATCGATCAATCGGTGCTGGTGATCAATCAACTGGCCAACGACAGCCAGTCCATCAGCCGCGTGCTCGAAGTGATCAAGAGCATCGCCGAGCAGACCAACCTGCTGGCGCTCAATGCCGCCATCGAGGCCGCACGGGCCGGTGAGCAGGGCCGTGGTTTCGCCGTGGTAGCCGATGAAGTCCGGACCTTGGCCAAACGAACCCAGCAATCGACCGAAGAAATCGAGCAGATGATCGCCAGGCTTCATGGCGGTGTCGGCGCGGCGGTCAAGGCCATGGGCACCAGCCATGAAATGGCCAACGGCACGGTGGGGCAGTCGGAGAAGGTCCAGCGGGCGCTGGAAAACATCCTGGGCGCGGTCGGCATGATCGTCGACCAGAACCAGCAGATTGCCGCCGCCGTGGAGCAACAAACCGCCGTGGCCCACGACATCGACCAGAACATCGTCGAGATCAATCGCGCCGGCGAGCGTACCGCTGAAGGTGCACATCAGACCGAAAATGCCAGCCGGGCGTTGTCGGCCCAGGTCGTGGAGTTGAAACAGTTGATCAGTGCATTCCGGGTCTGAAAAACTCCTTGAGCCCCTGTAGGATCGCCGCACCGCCGCTCCTACAAGGTTTGGTGTATTGTAAGAAAGTTTCGTAATACTTTTTCCCTTTACGGGTGGGAGTTCTCCTGATTCTCTCCGTGCGCTGGATTTTGGATGTCAATCAAGGAAGAGTTACGCGGCTTACTTCATGGAGGAAACCCGGTTATGTCTGCTGCAACAATAGGGATCCAGGGACGCTGTGCGCATTGTCAGCGCACATTGCGGCTTCAACCCTGGCAACTCAATGCCATCGCGATCAATGAAGCGTTTACCTGTACTCACTGTCAGAAGCGCGTTCAGTTACGTTGTCCGGAACAGTTCAGGCGCTTCAAGTCCCTCGATTCTTTTTCGCTGTTGCGCGCCAGCCTGCGGATCATGGTCTGCACTGCCTTGCTGGTGGCGTTGGTGATGGAGTGGTTGGGGATGCTCAGCGTCATCGAACAGCTGAATGCTTCGCTGATCGTCATATTCGTGTACTTTGCGGTGGTCCGTTATTTCCGCCGACGGCAGCACCTGACGCTGATCCTGGAGGCCGCCAGGGCTCACGTCGACTGATTACCAGCCGAACACTTCGCAGCTGTTGGCGGTGCTGGCAGCCGCCAGTCGTTGCGGGCTGATCGCCATCCATTGCGCCAGTGCCGTGCAGATCGCCGGCAAGTGTGCCGGACTGTTGCGCTGGCCGGGGAACATCGCAGGGGGCATGTCCGGCGAGTCGGTTTCCAGCACCACCGAATCCAGCGGTAACTCGGCCAGCACTCGGTGCATGCGCAGCGCCTGCGGCCAGGTCGGGGCGCCACCAAGGCCGAGCTTGAAACCGAGCTTGATGTATTCCCGCGCTTCTTCCTGGCTGCCGGCGAAGGCGTGGATAATGCCGGCCCGTTTCAAGCGAAACCGTTTGAGCGTGGCTATCACCGCCGCATGGCTACGCCGCACATGGATCAACGCCGGAAGATTGAAATCCACCGCCAGTTGCAATTGCGCCTCGAACAACGCCTGCTGGCGGTCGCGGTCCAGGGTTTCGATGAAGTAGTCCAGGCCGATCTCGCCGACCGCACACACTTGCCGATGGCCGGCCAATCGAGTCAGCCAGTCACCGAGTTCGCTCAGGTGTTGCGGTCGATGATCGTCCAGATACACCGGGTGCAATCCGAACGCGGCGTGCAGGTCGGGATCACTCTGCACCAGCTCCCAGACCCGCTGCCAGTTGGCCTGATAAACCCCCAGCACCACGATCCGCCGCACCCCGAGGGCGCGGCTTTCGGCCAGCAGCGCCTGACGGTCGGCGTCGAAGTCCGGAAAATCCAGATGGGTGTGGGTGTCGATCAGCTCCACGGTTCAGTCCTGAACAATACGCTGCTTGAACGTGCGCGCGATGGCTTGCACGCCGGGCCGGTAATCCGATTGCTCGATGGCTGCCAGGGCCAGCGCGAGGACCTTGTCGGCGATCAGCTGATGTTGCTGAGCCATGGCGTTGACCGGCAGCGGCAGGAAGTCCAGCAACTGGGTATCGCCGAACGTGCCGAGGCGCAGCGGGCGGTCTCTCAACGGGAAGTCGTGCAGCGCATCGAACACGCCCTGAAGCAGCACGTAGGAGGTGGTCACCAGGGCATCGGGCAAATGGCCCAGGCGCTGCAGCAACTCGTCCATCAATTGTTTGCCGCACTCGCGACTGAAGGATTCGCCTTCTTCGATCAGCACTTCCCCGTTGAACCCGACGAGGGCCTCTTTGAAGCCAGCGGCACGTTCCCGGCTGATGCTCAGCTCCGGGCGGGCGCCGATCAGCGCGATCTGCCTGGGCAGCGGCTCCAGCAGGCTGCGGGTCAGTTGCAGGCTGGCCTCGCGGTCGTCGCTGATCACCGAACAGAAATGCTCGGGCTCCATGACCCGGTCGATGGCGATGATCGGAAGGCCCTTGGCCTGCAATTGGCGATAGCTGTCGTCGCCGGTCGGCAGGCAACTGGCAACGATCAGTGCGTCGCAGCGCCGGGCGCGGAACAGTTGCAGCAATTGCCGTTCGCTGTCCGGCGCATCGTCGGAACTGGCGATCAGCAACTGATAGCCCCGGGCCCGCGCACCTTGCTCCAGCAATTTTGCGATTCGCGCGTAACTGGGGTTTTCCAGATCCGGCAGAATGAAGCCCAATGTGCGCGTGTGTCGGCTGCGCAAGCCGGCGGCCTGTGGATTAGGCGTGAAGCCATGCAGTTCGACGACCGCGCGCACGCGTTCGACGGTGGCGCTGCTGATGCGCTGTTGTTCGGCCTTGCCATTGATGACATAGCTGGCGGTGGTGACGGACACACCAGCCAACTGGGCGATATCACTGAGTTTCAACCCGCTGTTTCCTTGTTTTTTCGAGATTGCCTCGACATTTTCGTCAATCCTAACCGATTAAGGCAGGCGACCATTGTCACAACGCATCCGACAAGTTGAGCTTCAAGGATGGGACATTATCGAGTAACGTGCCATCCAATCTAGATTAAACGTTTCAGCAAGCGTATTTTCTACGTTATAGGCGCCTTTGGCCGGTTCTGCCATGAAACCGCCAAAATGATGACCAAGCGCCTAAGCTGGCTCATTCAAAACAATACCTGGCGCCCCAAGGCGCCAAAAAGGAGAAAGCATGCTCGAGCTCACTGTAGAGCAGATTTCCATGGGCCAGTCGGCCGTGGATAAGTCCGCAGCGCTGCAATTGCTGGCCCGGCACCTGGTCACCGACGGTCTGGTTGCCGAGGGCTACCTCGCCGGTTTGCAGGCGAGGGAAGCCCAGGGCTCGACCTTTCTCGGTCAAGGTATTGCCATCCCCCACGGTACGCCTGAAACCCGCGAGCTGGTGTTCACCACCGGTGTGCGCCTGATGCAGTTCCCTGACGGTGTGGACTGGGGCGATGGTCATATCGTTTACCTGGCGATCGGTATTGCCGCCAAATCCGATGAACATCTGCGCCTGTTGCAATTGCTCACCCGCGCCCTCGGCGAGACGGATCTGGGCCAGGCCCTGCGCCGCGCCGGTTCTGCCGAAGCATTGCTGAAGTTGTTGCAAGGCGCGCCGCAAGAACTGGCGCTGGACGCACAGATGATCGGCCTGGGTGTGGCGGCCGAAGATTTCGAAGAGCTGGTCTGGCGCGGCGCACGTTTGCTGCGGCAGTCCGACTGCGTGAGCAATGGTTTTTCTGCCGTGCTGCAGCAGGTTGAAGCGCTGCCCCTGGGCGATGGCCTGTGGTGGCTGCACAGCGAGCAGACGGTGAAGCGCCCGGGCCTTGCCTTTGTCACCCCGGACAAACCGCTGCGCTATCTCGGTCAGCCGCTCAATGGACTGTTCTGCCTGGCCAGCCTTGGTGAGGCCCATCAAGCGCTGCTCGAACGCCTGTGCGCGTTGTTGATCGAAGGGCGTGGCCATGAATTGGGGCGCGCCACCAGCAGCCGCAAAGTCCTCGAAGTGCTCGGTGGTGAAGTGCCCGCCGACTGGCCCAGCGCGCGAATTGCATTGGCCAACGCCCACGGTTTGCATGCGCGGCCGGCGAAAATCCTCGCGCAACTGGCAAAGAGTTTTGAAGGTGACATCCGCGTGCGCATTGTCGATGGTCACGACAGCGCGGTGTCGGTAAAGAGCTTGAGCAAGTTGCTCAGCCTCGGCGCCCGTCGGGGGCAGGTTCTGGAAATCATTGCCGAGCCGGGCATCGCGGCTGACGCGTTGCCGGCCCTGTTGGCGGCCATCGAAGAGGGCCTCGGTGAGGAAGTCGAACCGCTGCCGCCAGTAAGCCAGGCACGCGAAGTCGTTGCCGAGATGGCCGAAGTGATCCTCGCCCCGGTGTCAGGCAGCGTGGTCCAGGCGATTGCCGCCGCCCCGGGGATCGCCATCGGCCCTGCGCATATTCAAGTGCTGCAAACCATCGATTACCCGTTGCGCGGCGAGTCCGCCGGCATCGAACGTGAGCGTCTCCAGCAAGCCCTGGCGCAGGTTCGTCGTGACATTCAGGGCTTGATCGAACGCAGCAAAAGCAAGGCCATTCGCGAAATCTTCATCACCCACCAAGAGATGCTCGACGACCCGGAACTGACCGATGAGGTCGATGCGCGCCTCAAGCAGGGCGAAAGCGCCGAGGCGGCGTGGATGGCTGTGATTGAAGCGGCGGCCCGCCAGCAGGAAGCCTTGCAGGATGCCTTGCTGGCCGAGCGCGCAGCCGACTTGCGCGACATCGGGCGCCGGGTGCTGATGCAGCTCAGTGGCATCGAAACCCCGAGCGAACCGGATCAGCCGTACATTCTGGTGATGGACGAGGTTGGCCCGTCCGACGTCGCGCGTCTGGATCCGGCTCGCGTGGCCGGGATTCTCACCGCCCGGGGTGGCGCTACGGCGCACAGTGCGATTGTCGCCCGCGCCTTGGGCATTCCGGCACTGGTCGGCGCCGGCCCCGGCGTGTTGCTGCTGGCGCCGGGTACGCCATTGCTGCTCGATGGCCAGCGTGGTCGCCTGCATGTGGACGCCGACGCGGCGACCTTGCAGCGCGCCACCGCCGAACGCGATACCCGCGAGCAACGCTTGAAGGCGGCTGCTGAACGGCGTCATGAACCCGCGCTGACCAGCGATGGCCACGCCGTAGAAGTGTTCGCCAACGTTGGTGAAAGCGCTGGCGTGACCGGCGCGGTGGAGCAGGGTGCCGAAGGCATTGGCCTGTTGCGCACCGAACTGATTTTCATGGCCCACACACAAGCGCCCGACGAAGCGACCCAGGAAGTCGAGTACCGCCGTGTCCTCGACGGTCTGGCCGGGCGACCGCTGGTGGTGCGCACCCTCGATGTCGGTGGCGACAAACCGCTGCCGTACTGGCCGATTGCGAAGGAAGAAAACCCCTTCCTCGGCGTGCGCGGCATACGCCTGACCTTGCAGCGCCCGCAGATCATGGAAGCGCAATTGCGCGCCTTGCTGCGGGCGGCCGACAACCGGCCGCTGCGGATCATGTTCCCGATGGTGGGCAGCGTTGACGAGTGGCGTCAGGCTCGTGACATGACCGAACGTTTGCGCCGGGAAATTCCGGTTGCCGACCTGCAATTGGGGATTATGATCGAAGTGCCGTCGGCGGCGTTGCTGGCGCCGGTGCTGGCCAAAGAAGTCGACTTTTTCAGCGTCGGCACCAACGACCTGACGCAATACACCCTGGCCATCGACCGTGGCCATCCGACGCTGTCGGCCCAGGCCGATGGCTTGCACCCGGCGGTGCTGCAACTGATCGACATCACCGTGCGCGCGGCCCATGCCCACGGCAAATGGGTCGGTGTGTGCGGCGAGCTGGCGGCTGACCCGCTGGCGGTGCCGGTGCTGGTCGGCCTCGGCGTGGACGAGCTTAGCGTCGGCGCTCGCAGCATTGCCGAAGTCAAGGCGCGAATACGCGAACTGGGCTTCACTCAGACTCAAACCCTTGCCCGACAGGCCCTGGCCGTGGGCAGCGCCAATGAAGTGCGCGCATTAGTGGAGGCCCTGTAATGGCCCGGATTCTCACCCTGACCCTCAACCCGGCGCTGGACCTGACCGTCCAGCTGCCGCGCCTTGAAGCCGGCCAGGTCAACCGCAGCGAAGTAATGCACACCCACGCCGCTGGCAAAGGCGTGAACGTGGCGCAAGTGCTGGCCGATCTCGGGCATCAATTGACCGTCAGTGGCTTTCTCGGCGAAGACAACCTGCAAGCGTTCGAAACGCTGTTCGCCAGGCGCGGTTTTGTCGACGCCTTCATCCGCGTTCCAGGCGAGACCCGCAGCAACATCAAACTGGCGGAAAGCGACGGGCGCATCACCGATATCAACGGGCCGGGGCCGCAGGTCAGCGAGGCGGCGCAGCAGGCGTTGATGGCGCGACTGGAGCAGCTTGCGCCGGGTCATGATGCGGTGGTGGTTGCTGGCAGTTTGCCCCTGGGCGTTAGCGCGCAGTGGTTGCAGGCGTTGATCCTGCGCTTGAAAAGCCTGGGGCTGCGCGTTGCCCTCGACACCAGCGGCGATGCGTTGCGTGCGGCGCTGAAAGCGGGACCCTGGCTGATCAAGCCCAACACTGAAGAACTGGCCGAGGTGCTGGACTGCGAGGTCGTGTCGGTCAGTTCCCAGGCCATAGCGGCGGAGCGCTTGCACGCCCAGGGCATCGAGCATGTTGTGATTTCCCATGGTGCCGAGGGCGTGAACTGGTTCAGCGTCGGCTCGGCACTGCATGCCACTCCGCCCAAGGTCAGCGTCGCCAGTACGGTGGGCGCGGGTGATTCGTTGCTGGCGGGGATGCTTCACGGTTTGCTCAGTGCCGATACGCCGGAGCAGACCTTGCGCACCGCCACGGCGATTGCCGCAATGGCAGTGACCCAGATCGGTTTCGGCATTGGCGATGCAGCGCAACTGGCGCTGCTCGAACAGGGTGTGCGCGTGCGTCCCCTGACAGAACAATAAGAGGGTTTGTCATGAAGTTAGCCATCATTACGGCCTGCCCGAACGGCATGGTCACCAGTGTGCTGTGTGCCCGGCTGCTCGATGCCGCGGCTCAGCGTCAGGGCTGGAGCACCAGTGTCGAAATCACCGATGCCGCCCATCCCGAAAAACAACTGTCGGCGGCCACCCTCGACGCAGCCGAGTGGGTGCTGCTGGTGACCAGCGCGCCGGTGGACATGTCGCGGTTTGTCGGTAAGCGGTTGTTCCAGAGCACCCCGGCCCAGGCCCTGCAAGACGTGGAAGCCGTGTTGCGGCGCGGTGCGCAGGACGCTCAGGTTTACGTCGCCGAAGAGGCCGTCGTCGAGCCGGTGGCGGTTGTCCAGAACACGCCGCGACTGGTGGCCGTTACCGCGTGCCCGACGGGTGTCGCTCACACGTTCATGGCTGCCGAGGCCTTGCAGCAAGCGGCCAAACGCCTGGGCTATGACCTGCAAGTGGAAACCCAGGGCTCGGTCGGCGCGCGCAATCCATTGAGCGAGCAAGCGATCGCCGAGGCCGATGTGGTGCTGCTGGCGGCTGATATCGAAGTCGCCACCGAGCGTTTCGCCGGCAAGAAAATCTATCGCTGTGGCACCGGTATCGCTCTCAAGCAAGCTGAAACGACTTTGAAAAAGGCCTTGGCCGAAGGCCAGCAGGAAAGCGCTTCGAGCAGCGCCAAGGGCCCGGCCAAATCAGAGAAAACCGGCGCCTATAAACACCTGCTGACCGGTGTGTCATTCATGTTGCCGATGGTGGTGGCCGGCGGCTTGATGATCGCCCTGTCGTTCGTATTTGGCATCACCGCATTCAAGGAGCAGGGCACGCTGGCGGCGGCGTTGATGCAGATCGGTGGCGACACCGCGTTCAAGCTGATGGTGCCGCTGCTGGCAGGCTATATCGCCTATTCCATCGCTGACCGTCCGGGCCTGGCGCCGGGGATGATCGGTGGTCTGCTGGCGAGCACCCTGGGCGCAGGCTTCATCGGCGGGATCATTGCCGGTTTTCTGGCCGGTTATGCGGCCAAGGCGATCAACCGTTATGCGCGTTTGCCGCAAAGTCTTGAGGCGCTGAAGCCGATCCTGATCATCCCGCTGCTGGCGAGTCTGTTCACCGGTCTGGTGATGATCTATGTGGTCGGCAAACCGGTCGCCGGCATGCTCGCCGGGCTCACGCATTTCCTCGACAGCATGGGCACCACCAACGCGATTCTGCTGGGTGTATTGCTGGGCGGCATGATGTGCGTCGACCTCGGTGGGCCGATCAACAAGGCGGCCTATGCGTTCTCGGTCGGGTTGCTGGCGTCGCAGAGTTACGCGCCGATGGCGGCGACCATGGCCGCGGGCATGGTGCCGCCGATTGGCCTGGGCATCGCCACGTTCATTGCACGGCGCAAGTTTGCGCAGACTGAGCGCGAAGCCGGCAAGGCAGCACTGGTGCTGGGGCTGTGCTTCATCTCCGAAGGGGCGATTCCTTTTGCGGCGAAAGACCCGCTGCGGGTGATTCCGGCGAGCATCGCCGGCGGTGCGTTGACCGGTGCGCTGTCGATGTATTTCGGCTGCAAACTGATGGCGCCCCACGGTGGGTTGTTCGTGCTGGCGATCCCCAATGCGATCAACCATGCGCTGCTTTATTTGTTGGCGATTGTGGCGGGGAGCCTGTTGACGGCAGTGGTGTATGCGCTGGTGAAACAGCCGGAGGCGGTGGAGTTGGCACTGGAGCCGGCCAAGGCGTAGGTCAAAAGATCGCAGCCTGCGGCAGCTCCTACAATGGTTCACAATCTGCCAGTGTAGGAGCTGCCGCAGGCTGCGATCTTTTCTCTGTCACCTCGACTTCATCCAGCCATGCTTTAGTTTTTCCTTTTTCAGGGAGAACACCATGAGCGATTTCAACCTCGGGCGCCGTCGTGTCATGCAAGCGGTCGGCGCCGGGCTGTTGTTGCCGGGGCTGGCGCCGGCGGTGATCGCTTCGGTCAAGGATCGGCCGCTACTCACCGACGGCGTGCAGTCCGGCGACCTGTCGGGCGACCGGGCGATCGTCTGGAGCCGCTGCGACCGCCCTGCACGCATGGTGGTGGAGTGGGACACCCGTAGCCTGTTTCCCAACCCTCGGCGCTTCGTCTCGACCCTGGCCGATGCGCGCACCGATTTCACGGCCAGGGTCGAACTCACCGGGTTGCCCGCCGACCAGGCGATTTTCTATCGCGTGCAGTTTGAAGACGCCCAGAGTGGCGTTGCCAGCGAGCCTTGGTTCGGTCACTTGCGCAGCGTGCCGCAAATCCGTCGTGACATCCGTTTTGTCTGGAGTGGCGACACCGTCGGCCAAGGCTTCGGTATCAACCCGGACATTGGTGGCATGCGCATCTACGAAGCAATGCGCCTGCGTCTGCCAGACTTTTTTATCCACAGCGGCGACACCATTTACGCCGACGGCCCGATCCCGGCACAGCTCACCACAGAAAGTGGCCGCGTGTGGCGCAACATCACCACCGAGGCCAAGAGCAAAGTCGCCGAGACCCTCGATGAGTACCGTGGCAATTACCGTTACAACCTGATGGACGAAAACCTCCGTCGCTTCAATTCCGAGGTCCCGCAGATCTGGCAATGGGACGACCACGAAGTGGTGAACAACTGGTCGCCGGGCAAGCAGCTGGATGCGCGTTACCAGAACAAAGATATCCACAGCCTGGTGGGCCGCGCACGCCAGGCCTGGCTCGAATACGCGCCGATGCGTTTGCAGAGCGCCGATGGCGGCGGGCGGATCTATCGCAAGCTCGGTTACGGTCCGCTGCTCGATGTGTTCGTGCTGGACATGCGCAGCTATCGCGGGGCCAACGATGACAATCTGGGCGCTGAAAAACCGTTCCTCGGTCGTGAGCAACTGGACTGGCTCAAGCGCGAACTGCAGGCCTCGAACGCGCAATGGAAAGTGATCGCCGCCGACATGCCCATCGGCCTCGGCGTGCCCGACGGCGAGGTCAGCCCCGGTGTCACGCGATGGGAAGCGGTGGCCAACGGTGACCCCGGCCCGGCCCAGGGCCGCGAACTGGAAATCGCCGAACTGCTGGGTTTCCTGCGGGCGCAGCAGGTGCGCAATTTCCTGTTCCTGACCGCGGATGTGCATTACTGCGCGGCCCATCATTACCACCCCGACCGGGCAGCGTTTCAGGATTTCGAACCGTTCTGGGAGTTCGTTGCCGGGCCTTTGAATGCGGGTAGCTTCGGGCCGAATCCGCTGGATAAAACCTTTGGTCCTGAAGCGGTGTTCGAGAAGGCGCCGCCCGCGCAGAACGTCTCGCCGTTTGCCGGGTTTCAGTTTTTTGGCGAGGTGAATATCGATGGGCAAACGGGGGCGTTGAGCGTGGTGTTGCGGGATCTGGACGGGGTGTCTGTATTCGAGCAGAAGTTGCAGCCGGTTTGACCGGCACATGCCCCCCCCTGTGGGAGCGGGCTTGCTCGCGAAAGCGGAGTGTCAGCAAAGATGATTTCGGCTGACACGACGCCTTCGTCGGAACGCCGCCCGGAGCAAGCCCGCTCCCACATTGGGATGTGGTGATTCAGTACACGTCGCGGCGGTAGCGGCCCTGTTCGATCAGGCGCTCCACTTCGGCGGCGCCCAGCACTTCGTCGAGCACCTGGTCCACGCCCGAAGCCATGCCTTGAAGGCTGCCGCAGATGTAGATCACCGCACCGTCTGCCAGCCACTTCTTGAGCTCGGCTGCCGATTCGCGCAGGCGATCCTGTACGTAAATCTTTTCGGCCTGATCGCGGGAAAACGCCAGGTCGAGGCGCGCCAGATCACCATTGATCAGCCACTCCTCCAGCTCCTTTCGGCACAGGTAGTCGTGCTCGCGATGGCGCTCGCCAAACAGCAGCCAGTGACGTTGCTGACCGTCGGCAATCCGCGCCTTGAGCAGGCTGCGCAACCCGGCCAGCCCCGTGCCATTGCCTAGCAGGATCATCGGCGCCGGTTGGGCCGGCAGATGGAAACCACTGTTGCGCCGTACGCGCAGGCTGATGGAGCTGCCTACAGGCGCGTGTTCGGTCAACCAGCCGGAACCGACGCCGAGGTTGCCGTCGGCATGCACTTGCTGGCGCACGATCAGTTCGAGCAGGCCATCGGCCGGGATCGACGCAATGGAGTACTCGCGCATGGCCAACGGTACGAGGGCCTCTGCCAGCGCTTGCGCGTGCAGGCCGACCAGATGGGTGCGGTTCTCCGGCAACTGGCGGCTGGCCAGGGCCTGTTCGAGGGTTTCCTCCAGGCCGTTGAGGTGCACCTTGGTCTCACCGTGAATTCCCAGGCCGTCGAGGAAATGCTCGATAGCCCACGGGCAATTGCGCGGCAACACTTCCACCAGGTCGCCTGCCAGCCAACTGCTGGTGGTTGGTGCGCTGAGGCCCAGCAAGTACGCGGGGGATCCGCTGCTGTCCGGGTTCAGCAGCTCACGACGGGCCAGGGTCCAGTTGTCGTAGCCGGGCGCTTGCCAGGTGTCGACTGGCGCGTGACCGGTCAGTTGGCCCAGTTGCTGTTGCCAGTGGCGCAGGGCGTAAGGATCGCCGCTGTCGACTTCCACCGGGGCGAACAAGGTCTTGCTGCCGTGCTCGCCGAGCCAGGCGTGCAGGCGTTTGGCGAATCCGCAGAAGTGTTGATATTGCCGGTCGCCGAGGCCGAGGACCGCGTAGTTCAGGTGCTCCAGACTTGGCGTGCGGCCCAGTACCTTGCGTTCGAAACCCCTGGCGCTGTCCGGCGCTTCGCCGTCACCGAAGGTGCTGACGACGAACAGTGCGTTGTTCGAGTCCTGCAAGTCCTGCTCGCTGACGTCCGCCAGCGGCTGCACCTTTACCGGTAGCCCTGCGGCCTGCAATTGCCCGGCGGTCTGCCAGGCCAGTTGCTCGGCGAACCCGCTTTGGCTGGCGAAACCGATCAGCCATGCCGGTGCATCGCTGCCTGGTTGTACAAGGCCTTGGCGTGCATCTTTGATCTGGCGTTTTTTGCGGCGACGATCCAGGTACAGCAACCAGCCGGTGACGAAGAACAGCGGCATGCTCAGCGCAGTGAGGGTCAGGATGATCCGACCGACGATGCCGAAGTAACTGCCGACGTGCAGCGCATAAATGCTGGTCAGCAGTTGCGCCTTGAGGCTCTTGTCGCTGTAGCGGTCAACCCGTTTGACCACGCCGGTGGCCGGGTCGAGGGTGATCTGGTTCAGGGCGCGGTCGTGAGGCGAGGTTTTCAGCAGGAAGTAAACGGTCGCTGGTTGGCCGGCCGCTGGCGGCATGCGCACGTTATAAGAACTGAGTTGCGGGCCGGCCGCGCTATAAATGCTGCTCCACATGGCCGCGTAATCGGCTGTTGGTGCCGGACCTTCCGGCGCCGGGCCACGTCCGCCGCGAACGCGCTCGTTCTGCGGTGAGTCGGAGAGCAATCGGGTCAGGCCTTTGTTGTACCACTCGTAGGACCAGGACAACCCGGTCAACGCTGCCAGGAGGTAAAACACCAGGCACCAGGTGCCAGCCACCGAGTGCAGGTCCCAAATGAAACTGCGACCCTTTTTCTTCCAGTCCAGGGTCAGCCAGGCGCGCCAGCTTTTCCACTGGCGAGGCCAGCGCAGATACAGCCCGGAAAGACAGAAGAACACCAGAATCAGTGTGCAGGCGCCGGTGATCTGCCGACCCGTGTCGCCCATGGCCAGGAAGCGGTGCAGTTGCAGCATCAGGCCGAAGAAGTCCTGGCCGGTGGCATTGCCAAGGAACTCGGCCGTGTACGGATCGAAGTAGCGCATCTCGCCACGGCGTTCACCCGGTGGTGGGGTGAACCACACTTTGGCGGCGTTGCCGCTGTCGGTTTCCACCGTGAGCATCGAGACTTTTTTGCCCGACGCGGCTTCGATGTGCTCCACCAGTTCGGCGGGCGGCAGGACACCGGCGACCTGTTTTTCGACCTGCAACACGGAAGGGTTGAGTGTGCTCAGGATTTCATCCTGAAACGACACCGTCGCCCCGGTGATGCCCATCAGGGCCAGGACCAGCCCGGCGCTGATGCCGAAAAACCAGTGCAACTGGAACAGGGTTTTCTTCAACACGTCACTCGCCTTGTTCGTTCAAATTGATTCATCACGGCGCGCATTATGCCGTGGGGTTGTCGAGAAGCATTCTTTTTTACGCACAAAGGCCCCGTTCACCTGTATGAACGGGGCCTTGCCGCTGATTTCAACCTTCACCCCTCCTGTAGGAGCGAGCTCGCTCGCGATGGTCGTCAACGATGACGCGTAAAGCCTGACACCCCGCGTCGTTCTCCGGTCCATCGCGAGCAAGCTCGCTCCTACAACATCAGAAGTGGAAGTTGGTGCTCAGCAAAGCGGTACGACCGGCCGCCTGGTTGGCGAAGTGAGTCGAGAACGCCTTGTCGTAATAGGTTTCGTCGGTCAGGTTCTGCACGTTCAGTTGCAGGTCGACGTTTTTGCTCAGCTTGTAGGCGGCCATCGCGTCGTAACGAACGTAGGAATCAACCATGGTGGTGTTGGCTACGTTGCCGAACACGTCATCGACATAGAACGCACCGCCACCGACGGTCAGCCTTGGCGTGACCTGATAGGTCGTCCACAGGCTGGCGCTGTTTTTCGGTGTGTTGGGCAACTCGTTGCCATCGTTGGCTTTGTTTGCCGGCAGGTCACCGCCATCGACTTGCTCGCTGTCCATGTAGGCGTAGCCGGCGAAGACTTGCCATTTGTCGGTGAGCTTGCCGCTGGCCGACAGTTCGACACCTTGAACGCGGGTTTTGCCGACGTTTTCGAAGGTGGTGGTGTTGGTCTGCACACGAGCGTTGTCTTTCTCGGTGCGGAAGATATCGGCGGTCAACGACAGGCGATTGTTCAACAGATCCCACTTGGTACCGATTTCGTAGTTCTTGGTGGTTTCCGGCTCCATGTCGCTTTTGAGCAGGTTGCCGTTGCGATCCGGCGTGCCACCCAACGGGTTGCCTTCCGAACCTTCGCCAAGGGTGTTGCCCGGCGGAGTGGCAGACGTCGCGTAGGAGGCATAGATGCTGCCGTTTTCCGCTGGTTTGTACACCACACCGAACTGACCGGTGACGAATTCGCTGGTGTCATCGCCCTTGGACGTGGTCACGCTGGAACCGTTGAAGGTCTTGTATTCGGTGTCGAAATGGTCGTAGCGCAGGCCCATGTTCACCAGCCACTGCTCGGACAACGTCAGGGTGTCGAACACATACAGTGCGTAGGTGTTGGCCTTGGTGTCGGTACCGGCATAGTTGCGCGAGATGGCGCCGCTCCACGGATCATTCGGGGTCGGGTTGGACAGCGAGGTGCAGTTGAAGCCGCTTGGTGCGCCGATCAGTGCCGGCGAGCAGTTGGTGGTCACCGCTGCCGTTCCCGGAGTGGTGTCCGTATTGACGTTGTACGAGGACTTTTCAGCTTCCTCGTGGGTGTATTCAACGCCAGTGGAGAAGCTGTTCTTGAACCCGGCGATGTAGACATCACCAAACAGGTCGGTCTGGTTGGTGGTGGTCTGGGTGTTGCTCACGCGGGTATTCGCCCGGCGCCAGACGCTGCCGTTGTTGACGTTGCCTTTACTGTCGTCCGGCTGGGTCAGGATGTAATCCTGCATGCTGGTGCCGTGACGCAGGGTGTTCTTGATGGTCAGTGCGTCGCTCAGGTCGTGCTCGATGGCGAAGGTCGCGGTGTCGGTGCGGGTCTTGCGGAAGTCGCGGTCGGTCAGGCCATAGAAATTACTGCTGTTGCCGCCGTCATTCGGCTTGTCCGGGTTGGCCTTGGTACGGGCAGCCGAGCCTGCGGCCGGGATGGAGTAAGGGATGCCCGAGTCCGGCGTGTCGTTGCTTTCGAGGTGGTAGTAGTCGAGGTTGACGCGAGTATCAGTGCCCAGGCCGAAGGCCAGAGACGGTGCCACACCCCAGCGGTCGTAATCGACGCTGTCACGTCCGGCGACGTTGCTCTCGTGGCTCAGCAGGTTCAGACGGCCAGCGGCGGTGTCGGTGAACTGATAGTTGCCGTCGAAGGTGTAGCGCTGGGTCTGGTCGGAGCCCCAGGTGAAACCACCGTCGAGCGAATCGCCCAGGTGCGCTTTCTTGCTGACCAGGTTGATGCTGCCGCCCGCGGCGCCACGACCGCCGATCGCGGAGTTCGGGCCTTTGCTGACTTCGATCGATTCAACGGCGAAGATCTCGCGGCTCTGGGAACCGGTATCGCGCACGCCGTCCAGATAGGTGTCGCCCTGGGCGTCGAAGCCGCGGATGAACGGGCGGTCGCCCTGCGGGTTACCGCCTTCACCGGCACCGAAGGTGATGCCCGGAACGGTGCGCAACGCGTCCTGCAAGTTGAGCGAGCCGGTGTCTTTCAGGACTTGTTGCGGAACAACGGTCACCGAGCGCGGTGTGTCGATCAGCGGTGCAGTGTACTTGGGCGAGGAGGCTTTCTCGACGTTGTAGGTCGTCTCGTCCTGGGCTTCACCGGTGATGGCGGTGGCGCCCAGCGAAATCACTTTGTCCGGTGCTTTTTCGTCGGTTTTTTCCGCCGCGAAAACCATGTGGCCCGCAGAGCCGGCAGTAATCGCCATGCCGATGGCCGATGCGAGCAGACGTGGTGAACTGACCGGTACTTGTGGTTGTTGACGCGACATTTGAGTTCCCCTCCCCAAGGATTTGAGGCGGCGGAATATAGGGTAAATACGTATTTGTAACAATTGCGAAATATTACCATTCGCACTAAATTTACATTCTTTACAATTTACCCTTACGGTTTTTGCTGACTCACTCGTCAGATGTGTTTTACAAGGGAAATAAGAATCAATACCATTGGCGCCCCTTTGGTTTCAGGTGCCTTTGTCATGCTGCTGCACATTCCCGGTCTGTTCGAAAAAGACGAGGTGCAGCGCATTCGCGAGGCTCTGGAACACGCCGATTGGGCTGATGGCAAGATCACCGCCGGCTACCAGTCGGCCAAGGCCAAGCACAATTTACAGCTGCCTGAAGGGCATCCGCTGGCCAAGGAGATCGGCGCGGCGATGCTGGAGCGGCTGTGGAAAAACCCGCTGTTCATGTCGGCTGCACTGCCGCACAAAGTCTTTCCTCCGTTGGTGAACTGTTACACCGCCGGTGGCAGTTTCGACTTCCATATCGACAATGCGGTGCGTCAGCCCAAAGGCAGTATCGAACGGGTACGCACGGACTTGTCCGCCACGCTGTTCTTCAGTGAGCCCGAGGATTACGACGGTGGCGAACTGGAAATCCAGGACACCTTCGGCACCCAACGGGTGAAGCTGCCTGCCGGTGACATGCTGCTGTACCCCGGCACCAGCCTGCACAAGGTCAATGCGGTGACGCGGGGAACGCGACTCGCCTCGTTTTTCTGGACGCAAAGCCTGGTGCGCGAAGACAGCCAGCGCGCCCTGTTGTTCGAGATGGACGGGGCCATCCAGCAACTGACCCGCGATGTACCCGATCATCCATCGCTGATCCGCCTGACCGGCACTTATCACAATCTGCTGCGTCGCTGGGTCGAGGTGTAAGTGGCGGATTTTCGTTTGCGCCGCGAGGAAACGCTCGACGGTGAGCGTCTGCGCGCGATGCTCGACGAGAGTCCGGCCCGCGCGGCCCAGGCGATTCTGATCGCGGCCCGCGAAGATGTCCTCGATGCGCAGGCGTTGCTCGGGCAGGTTTTGCTGGACGGGCAGGGCATTGCTCAGGATCGGCCGCTGGCGTTGCGTTGGTTCGACATCGCTGCGCGACGCGGGCATGTGATGGCGCGCAACATGCTCGGCCGTTGTCATGAGCATGGTTGGGGTTGTGCGGCCGATGCATCGCTAGCGGCCAGGCATTACCGACTTGCCGCTGCGGCAGGGCTGGATTGGGCGATGTACAACTACGCCAATCTGCTGGCGACCGGGCGCGGGGTGGTTGAGGATCAGTTGCAGGCGTTGAGTCTTTATCGCCGTGCTGCTGAGATGGGCCACGCGAAATCGATGAATCTGTTGGGTCGGTATATGGAGGAAGGGCGGGTCTGTCCGGCGGATCCGGCAGCGGCTCGCGACTGGTATCGGCGTTCGGCGGAGGGTGGGGATTTTCGAGGGCAGTTCAGTTATGCGGCGGTGCTGACCGATGACGGTCGTGTCGATGAAGCGCTGGGCTGGCTGCGCAAGGCATTGGCCGGGGGGAATTTGAATTTTCTGCGAGTGGCGAGTCAGGCGCTGTCGAGCGCGACCGATCCGAGGATTCAGGCGCTGGCCCACGATTACGCTCGCCGCTGCGCCGATCTACAGCGAACTCAATCCATGTAGGAGCTGCCGAAGGCTGCGATCTTTTGATCTTGATTTTTTCAGCAGCAAGATCAAAAGATCGCAGCCTGCGGCAGCTCCTACCGGGACGAGTCAGCAGACACAAAAAAGCCCATGACACGTCATGGGCTTTTGGATTTCTACGCGATGTATTTACACGTAGAACGACTTCAGCGGCGGGAAGCCATTGAACTCGACGGCGCTGTAGCTGGTGGTGTACGCACCGGTCGACAGCCAGTACAGGCGATCACCGATGGCCAGGTTCAGCGGCAGGCCGTACTTGTAGTTTTCGTACATGATGTCGGCGCTGTCGCAGGTCGGGCCGGCGATGACCACTTCTTCCATCTCGCCCTTTTTCTCGGTCCAGATCGGGAACTTGATGGCTTCGTCCATGGTTTCGATCAGGCCGGAGAACTTGCCCACATCCGTGTACACCCAGCGCTCGACAGCAGTACGGGATTTACGCGCGACCAGCACGACTTCACTGACCAGGATGCCGGCGTTGGCGATCAGCGAACGGCCCGGTTCCAAGATGATTTCCGGCAGGTCATCACCGAAGTCTTCCTTGAGGAAGCGGATGATTTCCTCGGCGTAGGTTTCCAGGCTGTTGGTGCGAGTGATGTAGTTGGCCGGGAAGCCACCGCCCATGTTGATCAGCTTCAGGTGAATGCCGTCTTCTTCCTTCAGGCGTTCGAAGATCACTTTGACCTTGGCGATGGCCGCGTCCCAGACGCTGATGTCGCGCTGCTGCGAGCCCACGTGGAACGAAATGCCGTAAGGCACCAGGCCCAGGTCACGGGCGAGGATCAGCAGGTCCATGGCCATGTCGGTCTGGCAGCCGAATTTGCGCGACAACGGCCAGTCGGCAGTGGTCGAGCCTTCGGTCAGGATGCGCACGTAGACTTTCGAACCCGGTGCGGCCTTGGCGATGTTGCGCAGGTCGGCTTCGGAGTCGGTGGAAAACAGGCGCACGCCCTTCTCGTAGAAGTAGCGGATGTCCTTGGATTTCTTGATGGTGTTGCCGTAGCTGATACGGTCGGCGCTGACGCCGCGATCCATCACTTTGTCCAGTTCATAGATCGAGGCGATGTCGAAGCTCGAGCCTTTCTCCTTGAGCAGGTCGATGATCTCGACGGCCGGGTTGGCCTTGACCGCGTAGTAGACCTTGGCGAATTCGAAACCGGCGCGCAGGTCGTCATAGGCCTGGCTGATCATCGCGGTGTCGATCACCACGAACGGGGTTTCCTGCTTGTCGGCGAACGCCTTCATTTTGTCAAAAGTGGCGCGCGCGAAATAATCTTCGACCTGGATCGGCATACTTGGGAGCTCCTAAAGGCAAACGTTGTTAATCAATGGGTGCAAATGAACGTCCTCCGTATCCCCACTTTGGTTCGCCTACTTCCCAAGGCATGTCGCCGAAAGCAAAAAGGCCATGGGAAGTGCAGCTTTCCCTTGGCCTTGCTGTCTCGTCGTCAGTACTTGAGCCGGATGGATCGTTTCCAGCATGGACGTTCGGCGCGAACTTTAGGGCGTGAGGGGCTTGAGATCAACAAAAAATGTCGCGTTTTTGCACTCTTCTGACGTGCGTTGCGAGCATTGCTCTTTGTAACCGACACAGATGACAGTCGGATGTTCCCGAGCAATTGTGAAGTGTTAAAAATACCTGCACGTTCGACGCTTTTGTAAGCCAAGTCGCTAGGAACTACGATAGCGTCAACATCGGCGACGTTGGCTGCGAAAAGGTGGGCTGAAAGGGGAATTGACTATTTCAGAACGTGTTTTCGGATAGCTATTGCAGACTCGACTGTTGATATTTTTTTCCGGTCTGCCGATTACCCAAAAATTGCACAAACCTTGTAGGAGCGAGCCTGCTCGCGATGGCATTTTCACTGCCAACATCGTCGTTGACTGATATTGCGCTATCGCGAGCAGGCTCACTCCTACAGGTTTTGCGTTTTTTACCTGGCGATATGGGTGATCAGGCGATCACTGCCTCGGCAGGCGAGACGATATTCGTCTTCATCCCGCGCGATCGGCCGGAGCTCAAGTACGCTGCGATCGACTCCTGCGTCACCTCACCCAAAAACACCCGCTCGGCATCCATCACCGGCAACCACGCCCGATTGAACTCGTACATGCGCGACAGCAGGATGCGCAAATGTTCGTCGTACGCCGCCGTGGCGTTGAACTCGCGTTGGTACTGCGCGCAGGTGCCGGTCTGACGGTGCAGGTCGCGACGTCGTACGTAACCCAGGGCTTTATTCTCGGCACAAGTGACCACCACATAGCGTCGGTCATGCTCGTCCATCAATTCCAGCGCTTCGGCCACCGGGGTATGCGGGCTGACGGATGGCGCGTTGTCGGCTGCGTCTTCGGCTTTCACCAGCAGCAGGCGCTTGAGTGTGCTGTCCTGGCCGACGAAGTTGCTGACAAACTCATCCGCCGGGTGCGCGAGCAACGTGTCCGGGTGATCGATCTGCAACAGCTTGCCGGCGCGGAAGATCGTGATCTTGTCGCCGAGCTTGATCGCCTCGTCGATGTCATGGCTGACCATGATCACGGTCTTGTTCAGCGCCCGCTGCATTTCGAAGAACTCGTTCTGGATCATCTCGCGGTTGATCGGGTCGACCGCGCCGAAGGGTTCGTCCATCAACAGCAGCGGCGCATCGGCGGCCAGTGCGCGAATCACGCCGATCCGCTGTTGTTGGCCACCGGACAGCTCCCGCGGATAGCGATGCAAATACTGCTTGGGTTCGAGCTTGATCATGCCCATCAACTCGCGGGCGCGGTCGTGGCATTTCTGCTTGTCCCAGCCGAGCAGTTTCGGCACGACCACGATGTTCTCTTCGATGGTCATGTTCGGGAACAGGCCGATCTGCTGGATCACGTAGCCGATGTTGCGGCGCAGTGTTACTTCGTCGAGGCCGGTGGTGTCTTCGCCGTTGATCAGGATCTTGCCCGAGGTCGGAGTGATCAGGCGGTTGATCATTTTCAGCGTGGTGCTTTTGCCGCAACCCGATGGTCCGAGGAACACACAGATTTCGCCTTCATTGACGGTCAGGCTCACCGAGTCCACGGCTTTCACATCTTTGCCGTTGCTTTGGAAGGTCTTGCTGAGGTTTTGAAGTTCGATCATTTGAGCAGTCCTTTTGGAGTCAGCGAACGTTGCAGCCATTGCAGAAGCAGGTCGGCGAAGATCGCCAGCACACTGACCAGCATGGCGCCGACAATCAGCATCGACATGTCGCTGCGGCTGATGGAAGCGAGGATGAGTACGCCGAGGCCTCCGGCGCCGATGGTGGCGGCGATGGTCATGACACCGATGTTCATCACCACTGCAGTGCGCACACCGGCGAGGATCACCGGTACGGCGATGGGCAGTTCGACCATGCGCAGGCGCTGGCCGAACGTCATGCCGATGCCGCGCGCGGCTTCGCGGATGCCCGGCTCGACATTGGTCAGCGCCAGGTAGGTGTTACGCATGATCGGCAGCAGCGAGTACAGGAAAACCGCGGTAATCGCCGGCATCGGCCCCAGGCCCTGGCCGAACTTTGAGTAGAACGGCAGCAGCAGGCCGAACAGGGCAATCGACGGCACGGTCAGCAGCACCGTGGCGCTGGCTTGCAAAGGCCCGGCGAGGCTCGGGAAACGTGTCATCAGAATGCCCAGCGGCACGCCGACCAGAATCGCCAGGGTGACGGCGATACCGACCAGCGTGATGTGCTGCCAGGTCAGGTGGATCAGTTGCTGCCAGTCGAGATGGGAAAAGGCGTTCAGGAATTCCATGACTTTTCCTCCTTAATTGATCGGGTGTTGGCGCAGGAAATCGGCGGCAACGGCTGAAGGGCTCTGATGCTCGACGTCGACCTGCGCGTTGAGTTCGCGCATGGTGCTGTCGTCGAACAGTTCAGCCAGCGGCTTGAGCTGTGCGGCCAATTGCGGGTGCGCATCGAGGTAGGCCTGACGTACCACCGGTGCGGCGGTGTAGTCGGGGAAGTAGTGCTTGTCGTCTTCCAGCAACTTGAGCTTGAAGGCGTTCAGGCGGCCGTCGGTGGTGTAGACCAGACCGGCAAACACCTGGCCGTTGCGTAGCGCGGTATAGACCAGGCCGGCGTCCATCTGCCGGATGTTCTTGCGGTTCAGGTTCATGTCGTAGAGCTGGACCATGCCATCAAGGCCGTCCGAACGGTTGGCGAACTCGGTATCCAGCGCCACCAGGTTGTTGGTCTCGGCTTCCTTGCGCAGCACCGTGTTCAGTTCACTGATGGTGTTGATTTGCGGGTATTGGTCGGCGACCTTCTTCGGCAGGGCGAGGGCGTAGGTGTTGCTGAATTTCGACGGGGTGAGCCAGATCAGGCCTTTTTTCGCATCGAGTTCTTTCACTCGGGCGTAGGACTGTTCGCTGTCGAGTTTTTCAGTGACATGGTTGTAGGCCACCAGCGACACACCGGTGTATTCCCAGAGCATGTCCAGCTGGCCACTTTCGTGGGCGCTGCGGGCCAGATTGCTGCCCAGGCCGCCGGTCACTTGCACCTCGTAACCCTTGGTACGCAGGTACTGCGAGGTGATCTCCGCCAGCAGGGTCTGTTCGGTGAACACCCGGGCCCCGATGCGGATCAAGGGTTTGTCAGCGGCTTGGGCAAATCCTGCGCACAGCAGGACGCAGCCTAGTAATAAGCTTGATGTTTTCATGACGATTCCTTTGCCGGGGCTTAAGACAGGCGCAAACCGCGTTCGAGCCAGAGGCGACTGCCGAGAGTGACCACGCCGTCCAGCAGCAGGGCCAGTAACGCGGTGCACGCGGCACCGAGCAGCAACTGCGGCTGATTGTTCAGGGCAATGCCGGGGAATATCAGGCTGCCAAGACTGTTGGCGCCGATCAGGAACGCCAGCGGCGCCGTCCCGACATTGATCGCCAGAGCCACGCGCACACCGCCGATGATGATCGGCACGGCGTTGGGCAATTCGACTTTCCACAGCACCTGGAACGGGGTCATGCCAATGCCGACGGCAGCTTCCTTGAGCGAACCCTGAACGTTTTTCAGGCCTTCATAGGTGTTGCGCACGATGGGCAGTAGCGAGGCGAGGAACAGGGCGAAGATGGCCGGGCCACTGCCGATGCCGAGGATACCGAGGGCGATGGCCAGGACGGCCAGGGGCGGAACGGTGTTGCCGATGTTGAAGAACTGCATGAAGCGTTCGGCACGGCCGACCATGGACGGGCGGCTGAGGAGGATGCCGGCAGGAATGCCCACGACAAGGGCGGCCAGCATGGAAGCGAGGACGAGAACCAGATGGGCTTGCAGGTAAAACAACAAATCGTCGCGGTAAAGTTCGATCGTGTCGATGCCGATCCAGTGGATCAGCAGGGCCAGAAGGGCGATTACCAACGCGCCTCCTATCAGCCCTTTGCCATAGTGGATAGCCACAGGCGGACTCCTTTTTTCAGTCGGCGAACACTCTTTCGTGTGGCAACGCCATTCCTGGCGGCCGAAAAAGTGTTCGCGATAAGCAGCTCATGCCGAGCGCGTTCCACTGTAGGAGCGAGCTTGCTCGCGATGGACGTCAACGATAACGCTGGGTACCTGAGCGTACGCGTTGTCTGGACGTTTTTCGCGAGCGAGCTCGCTCCTACAGAGGGTAGGCGCACGGCTATCGAGCCATGAGCACAGCCTCGTCAGGCCGAATTGCAGGTGTTTCAGGCCCCCGACGAGTGGTCGTAACGGGGGAGTGGACGTCTCCGTGCTTTAAAAGGTTCCCACGTTCCACACCGTTTGGCCACCCGCAGGAGCTGCCGAAGGCTGCGATCTTTTGATCTTCGGCGTGGTTTAAATCGCCAAAAGATCGCAGCCTGCGGCAGCTCCTACGGCGGATCGTGTCCTACGGGCGGTGGTCCGTAAGACTGCATTTGCGCTATACTCGCCGCCCTTTTTTGAATCACCTGCCAGGCGATTTCCCATGACCAAACAGGCCGCCGAAGTCGCGAAACGCCGCACTTTCGCCATTATTTCCCACCCCGATGCCGGTAAGACCACCATCACCGAGAAGCTCTTGCTGATGGGCAAGGCGATTGCGGTAGCCGGTACGGTGAAATCGCGTAAATCCGACCGCCATGCCACCTCCGACTGGATGGAAATGGAAAAGCAGCGTGGTATCTCCATTACCACGTCGGTCATGCAGTTCCCGTATCGCGAGCACATGATCAACCTGCTCGACACCCCGGGCCACGAAGACTTCTCCGAAGATACCTACCGCACCCTGACCGCGGTGGACTCGGCGTTGATGGTGCTCGACGGCGGTAAAGGTGTAGAGCCACGGACCATCGCCCTGATGGACGTCTGCCGTCTGCGTGACACGCCGATCGTCAGCTTCATCAACAAACTCGACCGTGACATCCGTGATCCGATCGAACTGCTCGACGAAATCGAAGCCGTCCTCAAGATCAAGGCTGCGCCGATCACCTGGCCGATTGGTTGCTACCGCGACTTCAAAGGCGTGTATCACCTCGCCGATGACTACATCATCGTGTACACCGCTGGTCACGGTCATGAGCGCACCGATGTGAAAATCATCGAGAAGCTCGACTCCGATGAAGCCCGCGCCCATCTGGGTGACGAGTACGAGCGTTTCATCGAACAGCTGGAACTGGTGCAGGGCGCCTGCCACGAATTCAACCAGCAGGAGTTCCTCGACGGTCAGCTGACCCCGGTGTTCTTCGGTACGGCACTGGGCAACTTCGGTGTCGACCACGTACTCGACGCCGTCGTTGATTGGGCGCCGCGCCCACTGGCACGCGTGGCCAACGAGCGCACCGTGGAGCCGGTGGAAGAGAAGTTCTCGGGCTTCATCTTCAAGATCCAGGCGAACATGGACCCGAAACACCGCGACCGCATCGCCTTCATGCGTATCTGCTCCGGCAAATACGAAAAAGGCATGAAGATGCGCCATGTGCGCACCGGCAAGGACGTGCGGATCGGCGACGCGCTGACCTTCTTCTCCTCCGAACGTGAGCAACTGGAAGAAGCGTTCGCCGGCGACATCATTGGCCTGCACAACCACGGCACCATCCAGATCGGCGACACCTTCAGCGAAGGCGAAGTCCTGGGTTTCACCGGCATCCCGCACTTCGCCCCGGAACTGTTCCGCCGCGTACGCCTGAAGGATCCGCTGAAATCCAAGCAACTGCGCCAGGGCTTGCAGCAGTTGGCCGAAGAAGGTGCGACCCAGGTGTTCTTTCCGGAGCGCAGCAACGACATCATCCTCGGCGCCGTCGGTGTGCTGCAGTTCGATGTGGTCGCCAGCCGTTTGAAAGAGGAATACAAGGTCGAATGCTCCTACGAGCCGATCACCGTTTATTCCGCGCGCTGGATCGAATGCAGCGACAAGAAGAAGCTTGAGGAATTCTCCAACAAGGCAGTGGAAAACCTGGCACTGGACGGCGGCGGTCACCTGACCTACCTCGCGCCTACGCGGGTCAACCTGGCCCTGATGGAAGAGCGCTGGCCGGATGTTAAATTCCGTGCGACCCGTGAACACCATTAAGCACTGAGCTGAAAGGCCAGAAACCCCGTCGCGAAAGCTGCGGGGTTTTTTGTTACCTGACGCAATCCCCTGTAGGAGCGAGCCTGCTCGCGAAGAACTCAGACCCGCCGCGTTTATTCAGGCTGCGCACGTCATCGTTGACGTCCATCGCGAGCAGGCTCGCTCCTACAGTAATCCGGGGTGTTCACAACACTCTCTGACTCGCGAGGGATCCGGATTCGCCATGAATGCCTGCGTCATTGTTCACTGGGAATCAATGTCCCCTGGTGGAAAACCATCTGCCACTGCTCGTCCCGATTACGCCAGATGGAACTGCGCAGACTGTGGACTGCGCCGGGATGGCCGTGGCTGTCGACGTAACAATGATAAGTCACCAAGGCGGTCTCTTCTGACAATGGCTTGATGGCAAAATGGCTGATGCTCCGTTGGATAAACGACTCATGGGGCAACTGCTCGACCACTTCGGCCTTGCTCCAGATGCCGCCACTGGCGCTGAACTCGATAAAGTCATCCGCGAGCAGGCGTGAGATTTCTTCAGCATTTCGTCGAGTCGTGTGTGACAGGAGGCGTCGTTCAAGTTGCAGCAGTGTTTGCGACAGATCCATGGCGCTTGTCCTTTCCTGAGTTATGCAGGTTCTCCTGGCGTATCAGCCAATCCCGATCTCTTCCTTGAACTGCTCCAGAAACCCCTTCAAACGCTCATGACGAACCTGTGCCAGACGTTGCCCTGTCGCAGTCTGGAAACCGTCTGCCAAGTGCAGCAGCTTGGTCTGGAAATGGTCGATGCAGAAGCGAGTGTCGTCATAGTCGCGGTTATTGGCCTGTGGGTCATGCGGGTCGTAGAGGGCGCTGCCCATGCGCCCGGCAACGTAAAAGGTGCGGGCGACGCCGAGCATACCCAGGGAGTCGAGGCGGTCGGCGTCCTGCACGATTTTCGCTTCCAGCGAGGTCGGCGGGATGTTGGCGGAAAAGCTATGGGCTTCGATGGCGTGGGCGACGGCGGCGATTTTTGTCTCGCGCCAATCCATCTTCGCCAATATCCCTGACGCTTTGCGCGCTGCCAATTGCGATGCCTGCGAGCGCAACGGCGAGTTCTTTTCCACTGCTACACAATCATGCAACAGCACCGCCGCCAGCAGCACCTCAAGATCGCCACCTTCCTGTGCCTGAATCAAGTGGGCGTTGTGCCAGACCCGTTGCAGGTGCGAAAGGTCGTGAGCGCCGTCTTCCGAGGGTTCCAGAGCGTGGGGCAGCAGGGTGGTGGCGAGTGATTGCATCGGTGCGAAGGCGCTGCTGATCATGCTGTGTCCTTTGATTAAACGTGCCGATCGCGGGAAGTTCTGTCCTGCGTATGTCCCGCGAATCCTGCGAGGAATTCTGCGGGTGTACAAGCGTTCTGGAAGGCGGAACACGCTTTGATCTTTTCGGCATAACCTTTATTCCAAACCAGTCTCCAATCCAAGGGCATTTCCGCGGGTTCGACAACGTCCAATCTGGAGAACCCGACTGATCGGAACTAGATTTGACTCAGCGCCAGACAGGCACTCCACGAAAGGAAGGAATCGGCTATGAACAGATTGTTACGCGCTTTACTGCTGTTGAAGGTGTTGGTGATGCTCTCGCTCGGAACCTCGATTGCGTGGGCCGAGTGTATTGATCATGGAGAGCAGGCCTCGAGCGGGCAGGCGGGTTATGCGGGGTTGATGCTTGCCAAGTCCGAATCGGAACCGGGAGATCAGGGGCAGGGGGGCGCTGACAACGACGATGACTCGACCACCGACGAGCCGGACTCCGATGAGGAAGAAGGTGACAGCCAGACGTAGTCGCTCAATGGCGGGTAAAAGAAAACCCCTTCAGCCTGACTGATGCGCAATCGAGGCGGAAGGGGTTTGGTCAATGCATCAAGAATTTGAGCAACTCAATCCCTGTGGGAGCTAGCCTGCTGGCGATTGCGGTGTGCCAGTAAACAGAAATGTTGACTGGTCTGCCGCTATCGCCAGCAGGTTGGCTCCTACAGTTTTTTATGCCGCGCCGTCGAGGAATTGCTCGGCGTAGTGGCAAGCCACCTGGCGAGTGTCGAGCAAGCGCAGGGCCGGCTCTTCAGTGCTGCAACGCTCGGTGGCGTACGGGCAGCGCTTGTGGAAAGCGCAGCCGGACGGCGGGTTCAGCGGGTTGGGCAATTCGCCGACGATCTTGATTTTCGGCTTGTTCGGATCCGGGTGGATGGCTGGCGTCGCCGACAACAGCGCCTGGGTGTAAGGGTGCAGAGGACGGGAGTAAATGTCCTCTTTCGGGCCCATTTCCACCGGACGACCGAGGTACATCACCATCACGTGGTCGGCAACGTGGCGTACCACCGCCAGGTTGTGCGAGATGAACACATAGGCGGTGTTGAACTCTTGCTGCAAATCCATGAACAGGTTGAGCACCTGCGCCTGAATCGACACGTCCAGCGCCGAGGTCGGTTCGTCCGCTACCAGCACTTTCGGTTGCAGCATCATCGCGCGGGCCAGGGCGATCCGCTGGCGTTGACCGCCGGAGAACATGTGCGGATAACGCTGGTAATGCTCGGGACGCAAGCCCACCTGCTTCATCATCGCCTGGACTTTCTCGCGACGTTCCGAGGCGCTCAGGTTAGTGTTGATCAGCAGCGGCTCACCCAGTTGATCACCGACTTTTTGCCGCGGGTTCAACGATGCGTACGGGCTCTGGAACACCATCTGCACGTCTTTGCGCAGTTGTTTGCGCTGGGCCTTGTCGGCACCGGCGACTTCCTGCCCGGCGATTTTCAAGGAGCCGGAGGACGGCTCTTCGATCAGGGTCAGGGCACGGGCCAGGGTGGACTTGCCGCAACCCGACTCGCCGACGACGGCAAGGGTCTTGCCGGCTTCCAGTTCGAATGACACGCCGTTGAGGGCGCGCACAGTGGCGTGACCCTTGAACAGGCCTCGGGACACCTCGTAGTGACGGGTCAGGTCGCGGGCGGTAAGAACGACGGCCATTACGCCACCTCCTGGTTCAGCGGGTAGAAGCAGCGAGCGAGGCTGTTGCTTTTCTGGTCTAGTGCCGGACGTTGTTGACGGCAGTTGTCTTTCACGTAAGGGCAGCGCGGCGACAGCAGGCAACCCTGCGGACGGTCGTAGCGACCGGGAACGATGCCCGGCAGAGTCGACAGGCGCGAGGCGCCCAGGCTGTGTTCCGGAATCGCCTTGAGCAGCGCTTCGCTGTACGGGTGCGCAGGGATGTCGAACAGTTGCGGCACCTGGCCGACTTCGACCGCTTGGCCGGCGTACATCACGCACACGCGCTGGGCGGTTTCGGCCACGACGGCGAGGTCGTGGGTGATCAGCACCAGGCCCATGTTCCGCTCTTTCTGCAGCGCCAGCAGCAGGTCCATGATCTGCGCCTGAATGGTCACGTCCAGCGCCGTGGTCGGTTCGTCGGCGATCAGCAGTTTCGGTTCGCCGGCAATCGCCATGGCAATCGCGACACGCTGGCTCATGCCACCGGACAGTTGATGCGGGTAGGCGTCCATACGGCTGGCGGCACCCGGGATTTCAACTTTTTCCAGCAGTTCGATGGCGCGCTTGCGGGCGGCCTTGCCGGACATTTTCAGGTGCAGGCGCAGCACTTCTTCGATCTGGAAACCCACGGTGTAGCTCGGGTTCAGCGCGGTCATCGGATCCTGGAAGACCATGGACAGGTCTTTACCGACGATCTGCCGACGCTGGCGGTTGTTGAGCTTGAGCATGTTCTTGCCGTCGAAATTCAGGGCGTCGGCGGTGACGATCCCCGGATGCTCGATCAGGCCCATCAGCGCCATCATGGTCACGGACTTGCCGGAACCCGATTCGCCAACGATGGCCAGCACTTCGCCCTTGTCCACTTGCAGGTCGAGGCCATCGACCACTGGCGTGGCGTTTTTGTCGCCGAAGCGAACGTTGAGATTCTTGATTTCTAACAGTGACATGGGAATCTCCTCAGGCGGCGTTCTTGAGTTTCGGGTCCAGCGCGTCGCGCAGGCCGTCACCCATCAAGTTGATTGCCAGCACGCTGAGCAAAATGGTCAAACCAGGCAGGCTCACCACCCACCAGGCGCGTTCGATGTAGTCGCGGGCCGAAGCCAGCATGGTGCCCCACTCAGGGGTTGGCGGTTGTACGCCAAGGCCGAGGAAGCCCAGTGCGGCGGCATCGAGGATCGCCGAGGAGAAGCTCAGGGTGGCCTGAACGATCAGCGGCGCCATGCAATTGGGCAGCACGGTGACGAACATCAGGCGTGGCAGGCCGGCACCGGCCAGGCGCGCGGCGGTCACATAGTCGCGGTTCAGCTCGCCCATCACCGCAGCGCGGGTCAGACGAACGTAGGACGGCAGGGACACCACGGCAATGGCGATCACGGTGTTGATCAGGCCAGGGCCGAGGATGGCGACGATCGCCACGGCCAGCAGCAGGGACGGCAGGGCCAGCATGATGTCCATCAGGCGCATGATGGTCGGGCCGAGCACGCGCGGGAAGAACCCGGCGAACAGGCCCAGCAGGATCCCCGGAATCAGCGACATCACCACCGAGGACAAGCCGATCATCAAGGACAGGCGCGAGCCAGTGATCAGACGCGACAGCAGGTCGCGGCCCAGCTCATCGGTGCCGAGCAGGAATTGCAGTTGCCCACCTTCCAGCCAGGCCGGCGGGGTCAGCAGGAAGTCGCGGAATTGCTCGCTCGGGTCATGGGGGGCAACCCACGGGGCGAAGATCGCGCAGAAAATCACCAGCAGCATGAACATCAGGCCGGCGACGGCGCCTTTGTTCCTGGAGAACGCTTGCCAGAATTCTTTGTACGGAGACGGGTACAGCAGGCTTTGATCGACTGCTACCGATGGAATTGGAGTGGTCATGGTCATGGTCATGATCTCAGCGCTGATGACGGATGCGTGGGTTGACAAAGCCGTAGAGGATGTCCACTACGAAGTTGACCAGAATCACCAGGCAGGCGATTAACAGGATGCCGTTTTGTACGACTGGATAGTCGCGGGCGCCAATGGCCTCGATCAGCCATTTGCCGATGCCGGGCCACGAGAAGATGGTTTCGGTCAGGACCGCACCGGCCAGCAGGGTGCCGACTTGCAGGCCGACCACCGTCAGTACCGGAATCAGCGCGTTACGCAGACCGTGCACGAACACCACGCGCGACGGCGACAGGCCTTTGGCCTTGGCGGTGCGGATGTAGTCTTCGCGCAGCACTTCGAGCATCGAGGATCGGGTCATCCGCGCGATTACCGCCAGCGGGATGGTGCCCAGCACGATGGCCGGCAGGATCAGGTGATGCAGGGCATCGAGGAACGCACCGACGTCATCGGCCAGCAGCGTATCGATCAGCATGAAGCCGGTGCGTGGCTCGATGTCGTAGAGCAGGTCGATCCGCCCGGACACCGGGGTCCAGCCCAGCGACACCGAGAAGAACATGATCAGGATCAGGCCCCACCAGAAGATCGGCATCGAATATCCCGCCAGGGAGATGCCCATCACCCCATGGTCGAACAGGGATCCTCGCTTGAGTGCCGCGATCACTCCGGCCAGGAGGCCCAGGACACCGGCGAACAACAGCGCGGCCGAGGACAGTTCCAGGGTCGCGGGGAACAGAGAGGTGAATTCGGTCCAGACGCTTTCACGGGTACGCAGGGATTCACCGAGATCGCCGTGGGCCAGTTTGCCGATGTAATCCAGGTATTGGGCATACAGGGGTTTGTTCAGACCTAGGCGTTCCATTGCCTGAGCGTGCATTTCGGGATCGACCCTACGTTCTCCCATCATGACTTCCACGGGGTCGCCCGGGATCATGCGAATCAACGCGAAAGTCAGCAAGGTGATACCGAAGAACGTGGGGATCAGTAACCCCAGTCGGCGGGCAATAAAACTAAACATCGTGTGTTGTACCTCATCAGCCGGTTAGGCGTGCCCGGCATGCCTGGGTCAGGCATGCCGGGAGTTTTCTTATTACTTCACCTGGGTGGTGGCGAAGTTATTCGTGGTGAGGGGACTAATGTGATAGCCCTCTACGTTGTTGCGCATTGCGGTAAACATTCTAGTGTGCGCCAAACTGATCCACGGCTGGTCCTGGTTGAAAATAACCTGGGCCTGCTCGTACAGGGCTGCACGCTCGGCCGGGTCGGTTTTTTCCCGGGCCTGATCGATCAGGGCCTGGAACTTGTCATTGCACCAGCGTGCGTAGTTTTCGCCGTTCTTGGCCGCCTCACAACTGAGCATAGGCGTCAGGAAGTTATCCGGATCGCCGTTATCGCCCGCCCATCCGGCGGAAACCATGTCGTGCTCGCCGTTTTTCGCACGCTTGAGCATTTCGCCCCATTCCATCACGCGAATGTCGATCTTGATCCCGACCTTGGCCAGGTCGGCCTGCATCATCTGCGCACCGAGCATCGGGTTCGGGTTGGTTGCACCGCCTCCGTTGCGGGTGAACAGGGTGAAGGTGGTGCCTTCCGGTACGCCGGCTTCCTTGAGCAGGGCACGGGCCTTCTCCAGGTCACGGGCCGGGTTCTTCAGTGTGTGGTTGTAGCCCAGCAGGGTGTCCGGGAACGGGTTTACGGCGGCTGTTGCATTGCCCTTGCCGAACAGCGCGTTGACAGCCGCTTCCTTGTCGAAGGCGATGTCGATGGCTTTACGCACCCGTACATCGCTCAGGTACTTGTGCGTGGTGTTGATGGCGATGTAGGCGACGGTCATCGCATTCAGCTCATCGACTTTCAGCTTGTCGTCTTTCTTGATGCTCGGAATGTCATCCGGTTTCGGATACAGCGCGACCTGGCACTCGTTTGCCTTGAGCTTCTGCAGGCGCACGTTGTTGTCGGTGGCGATGGCCAGGATCAGCGCATCAGCCGGAGGCTTGCCGCGGAAGTAGTCCGGGTTGGCCTTGAAGCGAACCTGGGCGTCCTTGTTGTAACGCTGGAAGACAAACGGGCCGGTGCCGACCGGCTTGTTGTTCAGTTCACCGGTCTTGTTCGCCTTGAGCAACTGGTCGGCATACTCGGCGGAATAGATCGAGGAGAACGCCATGGCGAGGTCGGCCAGGAACGGTGCTTCAGGACGGGTCAGGGTGAACTTGACCGTGTTGTCGTCGACTTTCTCGACGCTCTTGAGCAGCTCCTTGAAGCCCATGCTTTCAAAGTACGGGAAGCCCACGCTCGACAGTTTGTGCCACGGATGATTCGGGTCCAGCTGGCGCTGGAAGCTCCAGACCACGTCGTCGGCATTCATGTCGCGGGTCGGCTTGAAGTATTCGGTGGTGTGGAACTTGACGCCTTTGCGCAGATGGAACGTGTAGCTCAGGCCGTCTTCGCTGATGTCCCAGGACTCAGCCAGTGCCGGAATCACGTCGGTGGTGCCGGGCTTGAAGTCTGCCAGGCGATTGAAGATGGTTTCGGCCACCGCATCGGCTGTGACTGCAGTCGTGTACTGGACCATGTCGAAGCCTTCGGGGCTGTTTTCGGTACAAACCACCAGGGGTTTGGCCGAGACACCGACAGCGACACTGAGCAACGCAGCCGCGATGGCCGCACGTAGGGGAAGCATTTTCATCAAGAACCCTCTGCAATCGGTTAAAGGACAAAAGCCGAACCGCCGATTCGTCATTGAATCAGCTGTTCGGCAGCGGTATTACAGGATGTTGAACGGAACCGTGGTCACGAGGCGGAACTCGTTGATGCTGCCGTCAGCCTGGTTTTCGCTGGCACGGTGAGCGGTGTAGGTGCCGCGGATCGTGGTGGCCTTGAGCGGGCCGCTCTGCACGGCGTAGGTTGCGCCGATGCCGTATTCATAGTGGTGTTCGCCATCCTGGGACTGGATGCCGTCGTAACCCTTGCCGGCCACGCCGCCATTGCCGGTGTAGTGAGTACCGTCGATACCCCAGCCGCGAGCCTGGTAGATGTTGAACTTCAGGCCTGGCACGCCGTATTCGGCCATGTTCAGACCGTAGGCAACCTGGAACGATTTTTCGTTCGGGCCGTTGAAGTCCGACAGCAGGGAGTTGGCCAGGTAGATGCCGTTGGTTTCGTGCAGGTAGTCGAAGTACTCGTTACCGTTCACTTCCTGGTACGAGAGGGTCAGGGTATGGGCCTGGTGGGTCAGGCCGAACGACAGCGAGTAGGTGTCGTTGTCGATATCGCCGATCAGGGCTTTACCGGTTTCCTTGGTTTTGTAGTAGTTCAGGCCGGTGGTCAGGCTCAGTGCCTGGCTGTCGCCCAGAACGTGAGAGGCGCCGAAGTAGTACTGGTTCCAGATGTCTTCAGCCTGGGTCGCCCAGAGGCTGGTGGTCAGGCTGGCAAATGGGGTGTAGGTGATACCGCCAGTGTGAACGTGGTCGGTTTCGACGATGCCGTTGGCGTATTCGGTGCGGAATTTGCGCAGGCTTTCTTCGGTACGCGGTGAGTTGCGGTCGAAGGTGGCCAGGTCGAAGGCCAGGTTGTTCAGTTCTTCGCTGTGGAGGGCCACGCCCTGGAAGCTCGAAGGCAGTGCACGGTTACCGATCACGTCGACCATCGGGCTGCTGAAGTTCATGCGGCCGGCGGTCAGGGTGCTGTTGGAGACACGGGCCTTGACGTTGGCCAGGCCCAGTTTGCTCCACTGGCCTTGAGCGTCACCGCCCTCTTTGGTCAGGGTGCGGTTGTTGCCCGCGCCTGAACGACTGCCCGGTGCGCCGCCGTTGTTGGACGCCAGGTCTTTGCGGTCCCGGTCCAGGGCGATGGCGTTGTACGCCGCCACTTCAGTGCTGAAGCCTACGGTGCCTTCGGTGAAGCCCGAGTTGTACTTGAGGATGGTGCCCTGGACCCAGTTGATCCGGCGATCGGTCGGGGTCGAAACGCCATTCTTCTTGTAGGCGAACTTGCCACCGCGATGCAGTTGCTCATTGGCGTACCAGTTACGCGTGGTGCCGGTGATCGACTGGCCTTCGACGAAACCGGTGGCTTCGCTTTGGGCGCTTTTCTCGTTCACGGTAACCGGGGTGAAAGCCTGGCTTTGGGTTTCTGCGTAAGCCGTGGCGGTTACGCTGCTTATGGCCAAGGCCAATAACGCGCTGCTGCTCAGTTTCATGGGTAAAGCTCCTTACTTTCTTTTTTTATGCCGGTCTTTTTTTGTGATCCGGCTATTGGTTTTGAACTCATTCACGGCTTCGCAAACGTTTGCTGTTGGCAAAATTGGCGAAAGACGGCAAAGCGTCTGCGTGAGGGCGGAAAATCCGCCCCCTGGCATTTCTGGCTAATCGGTTATTTTTCTATGCTGACACCCGAGAAAACATTGCGGCCGAACGGGCTCACCTTGAACCCTTCGATTTTGGCGCTCAGCGGCTGGTTGACCGTTGAGTGGGCGACTGGCGTGATCGGCACTTGCTGCTTGAGCAACTGCTGCGCCTGTTTGTAGAGCACGGTGCGCTGGTCGCGGTCGGTGACGACCTTGGCCTGCTTGATCAGCTTGTCGTAGGCCGGATCACACCACATCGAGTAGTTGTTGCCGCCAATGGCGTCGCAGCTGTAGAGCGTGCCCAGCCAGTTGTCCGGATCACCGTTGTCACCGGTCCAGCCGATCAGGCTGATGTCGTGTTCGCCATTCTTGGTGCGCTTGATGTACTCGCCCCACTCATAGCTGACGATCTTCACCTTGAGGCCGATCTTCGCCCAGTCAGCCTGGAGCATCTCGGCCATCAACTTGGCGTTGGGGTTGTACGGACGCTGGACCGGCATGGCCCAGAGGGTGATTTCAGTGCCTTCCTTGACGCCGGCAGCCTTGAGCAGTTCCTTGGCTTTTTCCGGGTTGTAGGCGGCGTCCTTGATGGTCTCGTCGTAGGACCATTGGGTCGGCGGCATGGCGTTGACCGCCAGTTGCCCCGCGCCCTGGTAGACGGCATTGAGAATGCCTTGCTTGTTCACCGCCATGTCCAGCGCCTGGCGCACTTCGAGCTGGTCGAACGGCTTGTGGCGCACGTTGTAGGCGATGTAGCCGAGGTTGAAACCAGGCTTCTCGATCAGTTGCAGGGCCGGGTCGTTCTTCAGCGCGGTCACATCGGCAGGGCGCGGGTGCAGGGTGATCTGGCACTCGCCGGCCTTGAGTTTCTGCACGCGCACCGAGGCGTCGGTGTTGATGGCGAAAATCAGGTTGTCGAGCCTGACCCGGCTCGGGTCCCAGTAATGCTTGTTGCCGGTGTAACGGATGTTCGAGTCTTTCTGGTAGCTCTTGAACACGAACGGCCCGGTGCCGATCGGCTTCTGGTTGATGTCGCTCGGCTTGCCTTCTGCCAGCAGCTTGTCGGCGTACTCGGCGGAGAGGATCGCGGCGAAGCTCATGGCGATGTTCTGGATGAACGCGGCGTCCACGCTGTTGAGCGTCATGACCACGGTCAGCGGCCCGGTCTTTTCGACCTTGGCGATGTTCTTGTTCAGGCTCATGCCGTTGAAGTACGGAAACTCTGTCGGATAAGCCTTACGGAAAGGTTGTTGCGGATCGAGCATGCGATTGAACGTGAACAGCACGTCATCGGCATTGAAATCGCGGGTCGGCGTGAAGTACTTGGTGGTATGAAACTTCACCCCTTCGCGCAGGTGAAAGGTGTATTTGAGGCCGTCCTCGGAAATATCCCAGCTCGTGGCCAGGCCCGGTACGACGTTGGTCGCGCCTTTTTCAAACTCTGCCAACCGGTTGTACAGCGGTTCGGCGGCGTCGTTGTCGGTCGCAGTGGTGTACTGCGCCGTGTCGAAACCGGCGGGGCTGCCTTCGGAGCAGAACACCAGGCTGTTGTTGGCGGCCTGGCTGATGGAAGTGGCGGCCAACAGGCCGGTGCCCAGCAATGCGGATAAAATCAAGGTATGGCGCATAACGCTTCCTTTTCTCTCAAAGTGTTGTCAATGAGCCGTCGTCCCGTCCGCGGACGTAGGGGCATCATTGACTTCAAGCCATGCACGCAGCAGTAACCGATGACCCACGCATGCACTGGTCGGATCCCGACGGTATGAGCCATGGGTCCGGCAGTAAATGCGTAAAGTCCTAAAGGCTCGTAGGAAATGGCGACGCGTCCTCCCCCGATGCTGTAGTCAGCTGCGGATTTGGATGTAGGCAAATTCCTGCTTTCTCGGTAGATAAAGCTACGGCGACGTCAGAAACGTCGCCGTAGCAATGCCTTACTTGCTGACGCTGACGCCGTAGAAGGAGTTCAAGCCAAATGGGCTGATCTTGAAGTCCTGCACGTTGGCGCGCATGGGTTGGAACACCGTCGAGTGAGCGATAGGTGTCATAGGCACAGCATCTTTGAGCACGTGTTGCGCTTGTTTATAGAGCTCGGTGCGCTTGCTTTGGTCTGAGGTGCGCTTGGCTTGCTTGACGATGTCGTCAAACTTCTTGTCGCACCATTTGGAGAAGTTGTTGCCTTCCAGCGAGTCGCAGCCGAACAGCACGTTCAGCCAGTTGTCCGGATCACCATTGTCACCGCTCCAGCCAATCAGCATCGCCTGGTTCTCGCCACCTTTGGAACGCTTGATGTACTCGCCCCACTCGTAGCTCTGGATCTTGACCTTGAGGCCGATCTTGGACCAGTCGGATTGCAGCATTTCTGCCATCAGTTTGGCGTTCGGGTTGTAAGGACGCTGTACCGGCATCGCCCAGAGAACGATTTCGGTGCCCTCTTTGACGCCGGCTTCCTTGAGCAGCGCTTTGGCTTTCTCAGGGTTGTAAGGTGCGTCCTTGATGGTGGTGTCGTAGGACCACTGGGTTGGCGGCATGGCGTTGACGGCCAGTTGGCCTGCGCCCTGGTACACGGAGTCGATGATCTGTTGCTTGTTGACCGCCATGTCCATTGCCTGGCGTACCTTCAGGTCAGCCAGCGGGTTCGCGTCGGTTTGTCCCTTGACCTTGGGCATCACGTTGTAGGCGATGTAACCCAGGTTGAAACCAGCCTGGTCAGGCAGCTTCAGGGTTTTGTCTTCACGCAGCGCCTTCAGGTCGGCCGGACGAGGGAACAGGGTGACCTGGCACTCGTTCTTCTTCAGCTTCTGGATACGTACCGACGGGTCGGTGGTGATGGCGAAGATCAGGTTGTCGATCTTCACGTCGTCAGGCTTCCAGTAGTCCTTGTTCCCGGTGTAGCGGATGTTGGAGTCTTTCTGGTAGCTCTTGAATACGAAGGGGCCGGTACCGACCGGCTTCTGGTTGATGTCGGCAGCCTTGCCTTCCTTGAGCAGCTGGGCAGCGTACTCGGCGGACTGGATCGAGGCGAAGCTCATGGCCATGTTCTGGATGAACGCGGCATCAACGTCTTTGAGAGTGAACTTGACGGTTTTGTCGTCGACTTTATCGATCTTGGTGATGTTGGTATCCATCCCCATGTCGGTGAAGTACGGGAATTCGGTCGGGTAGGCTTTGCGGAACGGATCATCCTTGTTAATCATGCGATTAAAGGTGAACAGCACGTCGTCGGCGTTGAATTCACGAGTCGGCTTGAAATACGGGGTGGTGTGGAACTTGACGCCTTCACGCAAGTGGAAGGTGTAGGTCAGGCCGTCATCGGAGACGTCCCAACTGGTTGCCAGACCAGGAATAACGGCGGTGCCGCCGCGCTCGAACTGCGTCAGGCGGTTGAACATGGTTTCTGCAGAGGCGTCGAAGTCGGTTCCGGTGGTGTATTGACCTGGATCGAAACCGGCCGGGCTCCCTTCGGAGCAGAACACCAGGTTAGTCGCTGCTTGGGCGAACGGTGCGCTGGCTAGCAAGCTTGCGCCAACTAAAAACGGAATGACCGCGTGTTTAAGCATGGTGGCCTCATGATTTGTTGTCATTTTTGGAATTAGAGGACGACCTCGTGAGTCGTGCCTGCGGATACTTATGCAGGGGCCATACCCAATGCAAGATCCAGAGTGACTACAAGCCTGAAACGGTGGTACGAACGTACCTTAATGTCGCATTTGTATAAAACTCGCCGCATTTAACCGTTTGCGCGGCATTTTCACGGTGCAAACGACGCACTTTCACGGTGCGTCCTGAACGCAGGGTGCTCCCGATCAGGGCGAGGTGTTACTTATTTATACCCCGTTTTGTGAGGTGGGTATGGCGTAAATAAGAGTGGTTATTGTTGCACCGATAGTGGCCAATCAATCTCAGTTGCACCCGGTGCAACTGTCGGCTTTTCTCAGTGGGCTCTTCAGTTATAGCTCATGCCTGAAAATAGCTTCTGAATAAAAAAAGGCGATCATGTGAGTGATCGCCGTTTTTTATTCAGAGGCTATCGATTCAAGGCATCAGCACTTCAATCGATCCATCGGCGGTCATGCTGACCTGGCTGGTGCCGGCTTCAACATCTGGCGTCACCGGTGCGGCGTCCATGGCGGCGGCTTTCATCATCATCGGCGCGCGCAGGTAAGGCTGTGGATAACCGTTGCTGTTGAGGTTCAGGTTGACGATTTTGTAGCTCTTGCCGCCGAGGGCGTCGGTGGCCAGTTGGGCGCGGGCCTTGAAGGCGGTCACGGCGTCCTTGAGCAAGGCGTCTTCGCTGGCTTTGCGGGTCGGGGTGGCGATGGCGAAGTCCATGCCGCCCATTTTCAGGTCGGTGAGCAGTTCGCCGGTCAGCTTCGACAGCGCGGCGAAGTCCGAGCTTTCCAGGCGCAATTCGGCACGCTCGCGCCAGCCGGTGATTTTCTGGCCCTTGGTATCGTAGATCGGGTAGCTGTTGCGGCTGCCCTGACGCAGGGTGATGTCCTTGACTTTCCTGGCCTGGGCCAGCGCCTTGTTCATTGCAGTGCTGACGTCGGCGGCGAGTTTGGCCGGGTCGCTGTCCTGTTCTTCGGTGTAGAGGGTCACGATCATCAAGTCGCGGGCCACTTCCTGACTGACTTCGGCGCGCAGGGAAATCTGGTTGTAATGCAGCTCGTCGGCGGCCAGGGCCGGGAGGCTGGCGACGGTGCCAACACTCAGGGCGAGGAGGGCGGCGCTGCGGCGGAATCTGTACATGAAGGCTCCTTGAAAGGTGCGCAGGGGTATGGTCCGGGCCTGCGTGAAACCATCAGACTCTAGCTTTTAAGTTCCGGTTCGCACAGATACAACTTCTATACAGATGGTGCGCAGGTGGCTCTGTGGCGAGGGGGCTTGCCCCCTCGCCACAGGGTTCTCTGCGCGCCGATTATCGCTTCAGGGCTGTGGCCGTTTGCCGCACTTTTGCCTGTCAGCCCCCGCGCTTGGTTATACTCCCTGCGATCCGCCTGGAGCGCTCATCAGGAGAGCTCATGCTCGCCCCCGTTCAAATCACTTCCGCCACTCGCCAGAACCTCTGGCGGCTGACGTTCATCCGCACCTTGGTGCTCGCCGCACAGGCCGGCTCCGTGGGCCTGGCCTACTGGCTCGAATTGTTGCCGCTGCCCTGGTTTCAACTGGCTGCGACCCTCGGTTGTTCGATGCTGTTGTGCCTGTTCACGGCGATTCGCCTGCGTACCTCGTGGCCGGTGACCGAGCTCGAATACGCCGTGCAACTGGCCTGCGACCTGTTTATCCACAGCGCCTTGCTGTATTTCTCCGGTGGCTCGACCAACCCCTTCGTCTCCTATTACCTGGTGCCGCTGACCATTGCCGCGGTGACGTTGCCATGGCGTTATTCGGTGATCCTGTCGGGTATCGCACTGACGATGTACACGCTGTTGCTGGCGCAGTTCTACCCGCTGCAAACCTTCCCGATCGCTCGGGAAAACCTGCAGGTGTACGGGATGTGGTTGAGCTTTGCCCTTGCGGCTGCGGTGATCACGTTCTTCGCCGCGCGCATGGCCGAAGAGCTGCGCCGTCAGGAAGAGCTGCGCGCCATTCGTCGCGAAGAAGGCCTGCGCGATCAGCAACTGCTGGCCGTCGCCACCCAGGCCGCCGGTGCGGCCCATGAACTGGGTACGCCGCTGGCGACCATGAGTGTGCTACTCAAGGAAATGCGTCAGGACCACCATGACCCGATGTTGCAGGATGACCTGAGCGTGCTGCAGGATCAGGTCAAGTTGTGTAAAGAGACCTTGCAGCATCTGGTGCGCGCCGCCGAGGCCAATCGCCGGTTGGCGGTGGAGATGCAGGACGTTACCGATTGGCTTGATGAAGCCCTCAATCGCTGGCACCTGATGCGCCCGGAAGCCAGTTATCGCTTCCAGCGCCTCGGCCAGGGGCCGGTCCCACGCATGGCGCCGCCGCCAGACCTGACCCAGGCTTTGCTGAATCTGTTGAACAACGCCGCCGATGCCTGCCCCGAAGGGCTGCAAGTGACGCTGGACTGGGATTGGGAAAACCTCACCATCAGCATTCGTGATCATGGTGCCGGTGTGCCGCTGGCCATCGCCGAGCAAATCGGCAAACCGTTTTTTACCACCAAGGGCAAAGGCTTCGGCCTGGGCCTGTTTTTGAGCAAGGCCAGCGTGACACGCGCCGGCGGCTCAGTGAAACTCTACAGCCATGAGGAAGGCGGCACGCTCACCGAGCTGCGCCTGCCCCGTGTCGCCCGAGGAGACGAACATGAGTGAAGAGATCCAAGTCGAAGGCGAAGAACTGCCGCATTTGCTGCTGGTCGATGACGACGCCACGTTCACCCGCGTTATGGCCCGCGCCATGGCCCGCCGCGGTTTTCGTGTCAGCACTGCCGGTTCCGCCGAAGAAGGCCTGGAGCTGGCCAAGGCCGACCCGCCGGATTACGCCGCTCTGGACCTGAAGATGGACGGCGATTCCGGCCTGGTGCTGCTGCCCAAATTGCTGGAGATGGACCCGGAAATGCGCGTGGTGATCCTCACCGGATATTCGAGCATTGCCACCGCCGTCGAGGCGATCAAGCGCGGTGCCTGCAACTACCTGTGCAAGCCGGCGGACGCCGATGACGTGCTGGCGGCGCTGTTGTCCGAACACGCTGACCTCGACAGCCTGGTGCCGGAAAACCCGATGTCCGTGGACCGCCTGCAGTGGGAGCACATCCAGCGCGTGCTGACCGAGCACGAAGGCAACATCTCGGCCACCGCCCGTGCCCTGGGCATGCACCGCCGCACCCTGCAGCGCAAACTGCAGAAGCGTCCCGTTCGCCGCTGAACCTGCGCTGAACGAATGCGGGCCATATCTCGCGACAAATCGAACCGATCATCTATGATCGGTTCGTTTGTGTTCTTTTCTCTATCGAGCCTTATCCATGAATCAGAACGCTGAGTACTCCGCGGTCAACGACGCCGTGCGCGGGCAGTTTTTTCGCAAAGTGTGGGCGATGATCACGCCTTACTGGCGCAGTGAAGAGAAGGTCAAGGCCTGGACATTGCTGATCGCGGTGATTGCATTGTCGCTGATCAGCGTGGGGATCTCGGTGTGGTTCAACACCTGGTACAAGGATTTCTACAACGCCCTGCAAAAGAAGGACGAAGCGGCGTTCTGGCAACTGATCCTGTACTTCTGCGCGATTGCGGCGGTGGCGATCGTCGGTGCGGTGTATCGGCTCTACCTGACGCAGATGCTGACGATCCGCTGGCGGGCGTGGCTCACCGAAAAGCATTTCGCCCGCTGGTTGGGTGATAAAAACTACTACCAGCTGGAGCAGGGCGGTTACACCGATAACCCGGACCAGCGGATTTCCGAAGACCTCAACAATTTCACCTCCAACACCCTTGAGTTGGGGATCGGGTTGCTGCGCAATATCGTCAGCCTGGTGTCGTTCTCGATCATTCTGTGGGGCGTGTCGGGCAGCATTGAAGTATTCGGCATCACCATTCCCGGCTACATGTTCTGGTGCGTCCTGGTTTACGCCGTGGTGGGCAGTTGGCTGACGCATTTGATCGGTCGTCGCCTGATCGGCCTGAACAACCAGCAACAACGCTTCGAAGCCGACCTGCGTTTCTCCATGGTGCGAATTCGCGAAAATGCCGAAAGTATTGCGTTGTACAACGGCGAACCGAACGAAAATCGCCGCTTGAGCAGTCGCTTCGGGATGGTCTGGCATAACTACTGGGACATCATGAAGGTGTCCAAGCGCCTGACGTTCTTCACTGCAGGTTACGGTCAGGCCGCCATCATTTTCCCGTTCATGGTTGCCGCGCCGCGTTACCTCACCGGCAAGATCGAACTGGGCGAACTGATGCAAATCAGCTCGGCATTCGGTAATGTGCAGGAAAGCTTCAGCTGGTTTATCAGTGCGTACCAGAGCCTCGCTTCCTGGCGCGCCACCTGCGATCGTCTGCTGAGCTTCCACCAGGCCATGCGTGACAACGAAGAGCGTGCGCCGGCCATCGACGTACAGAATTCGGGCTCGGTGCTGAAGGTGCACAACCTCGGCCTCGACCTGGCTGAAGGTCGTCACCTGCTGACCAACGCCGACATGACCGTGGAGGAGGGCGACCGTGTGATGCTCAGCGGTCGTTCCGGCAGCGGCAAGTCGACCCTGCTGCGGGCGATGGGCCATCTGTGGCCGGCCGGCCACGGCAGTATTCGCCTGCCAGCGGCGCGTTACCTGTTCCTGCCGCAAAAACCGTATTTGCCGATTGGCACCCTGCGTGATGTTCTCAGTTATCCACAGGCTGGCGATATCTATCCGAACGAACGCTACGTGCAGGTCCTGGAAAACTGTCGCTTGCCGCACCTGACTGCCCGTCTCGACGAAGCCAACCACTGGCAGCGCATGTTGTCGCCGGGTGAGCAGCAGCGCCTGGCGTTTGCCCGTGCGCTGCTTTATGCACCGCAATGGCTGTACATGGACGAAGCGACCTCGGCGATGGACGAAGAGGACGAGGCCACGCTGTATCAGGCGCTGATCGACGAGTTGCCGGGGCTGAGCATTGTCAGCGTCGGCCATCGCAGCAGCCTGAAGCGCTTCCACCCACGGCACATTCGTATCGAGAATGGCCATCTGGTGGACCAGACCGTGACCGCCTGAACACCGCAAATCCAGTAGGAGCTGCCGCAGGCTGCGATCTTTTGATCTTGAAAAATCAAAGTCAAAAGATCGCAGCCTGCGGCAGCTCCTACAGGGGTGGTGGTGATCGTACAACCGCGTTGCGCTATGATGCGCTATCAGCAGCCGAACTTTTCGAGACAGATGTTCACCATGGAAAACCTGAACGACGTACCACGCCTCCCACGCAAGCGCCGCAGCCTCGCTCAGGAACTGGTGACGGTGCTGTCCGAGCAGATCCGCGACGGTCATCTCAAGCGTGGCGACAAGTTGCCTACCGAGTCGGCCATCATGGATGCCCATGGCGTCAGCCGCACCGTGGTGCGCGAAGCGATTTCCCGTTTGCAGGCGGCAGGGCAAGTGGAAACCCGCCACGGTATCGGCACCTTCGTGCTCGACACGCCGAGCCCGAGCGGTTTTCGTATCGACCCGGCGACCGTGGTGACCTTGCGCGACGTGCTGGCGATCCTGGAGCTGCGCATCAGCCTCGAAGTGGAGTCTGCCGGATTGGCGGCGCAACGCCGCACTCCGGAACAACTGGCCAACATGCGCGCCGCTCTCGATGCGTTGAACGAAAGCGCCGCTCATGCCAGTGACGCCGTGGCTTCGGACTTCGCCTTCCACCTCGAAATCGCGCTGTCCACCGGCAACCGCTACTTCACCGACATCATGACCCACCTGGGCACCAGCATCATTCCGCGCACACGGCTGAACTCCGCGCGCCTGGCCCATGATGACCAGCAGCACTACATGAGTCGCCTCAGCCGTGAGCACGAGGAAATCTACGACGCCATTGCCCGTCAGGATTCCGATGCGGCCCGGGCCGCCATGCGTTTGCATCTGACCAACAGCCGTGAGCGATTGCGTCATGCGCATGAAGAGGCTGAGGCGCAGCGGGTTTAGACTTACTGCCTCAGGCGACTCATCGTCTGATAAGCCGTCATCGCGAGCAGGCTCGCTCCTACAGTTGAATGCGGATGTTCACAAATCTAGTGTTCGCACGCGATTCATTGTAGGAGCGAGCCTGCTCGCGATGGGGTCTCAAGCCATACCGCCACCCCCGATCCAAACATCTATCTTCCGACAACGTATCTCTGAAGCGCTAGTTTATTCAGGCGCTTCCATCCTGCTTGCCTGCGCTAAAAGCCAATAAAACACGGGCTCGCCGTTCTTCTTGTCGAACAATTTTCACCCCCGACGATGAAATGCAGTTGACGGTTGTATTTTAAGTTGTACGATGACCTACAACTTCAGCGCGGGCTGAACGGTTTACTCACACAACGTCGCTATCCAGGGTGTTCGAATAATGAATCCACAAGAACTGAAGTCCATCCTCTCTGCCGGTCTGCTGTCTTTCCCGGTCACCGATTTCAATGCTCAGGGCGATTTCCATCGCGCGGGTTACATCAAGCGTCTCGAATGGCTGGCCCCATACGGCGCCACGGCACTGTTCGCCGCGGGCGGCACCGGTGAGTTCTTCTCTCTGGCGGCCAGCGAGTATTCGGAAATCATCAAGACCGCCGTCGACACCTGCGCCACCAGCGTGCCGATTCTGGCTGGCGTGGGCGGTTCGACCCGTCAAGCCATCGAATACGCTCAGGAAGCCGAGCGTCTGGGCGCCAAAGGTCTGTTGCTGCTGCCGCACTACCTGACCGAAGCCAGCCAGGACGGCGTTGCCGCCCACGTTGAAGCCGTGTGCAAATCGGTCAACATCGGTGTGGTGGTCTACAACCGTAACGTCTGCCGCCTGACCGCGCCGCTGCTGGAACGTCTGGCCGAGCGCTGCCCGAACCTGATCGGCTACAAGGATGGCCTGGGTGATATCGAGTTGATGGTGTCGATCCGTCGCCGCCTCGGTGATCGCTTCAGCTACCTGGGTGGCTTGCCGACCGCCGAAGTCTACGCCGCCGCCTACAAGGCCCTGGGCGTACCGGTCTACTCCTCGGCGGTGTTCAACTTCATCCCGAAAACCGCGATGGACTTCTACCACGCGATCGCTCGTGAAGATCACGCCACCGTCGGCAAGATCATCGACGACTTCTTCCTGCCGTACCTGGACATCCGTAACCGCAAGGCCGGTTATGCCGTGAGCATCGTCAAGGCCGGAGCAAAAATTGCCGGCTACGACGCAGGTCCTGTGCGCGCACCGCTGACCGATCTGACCGGCGAAGAGTACGAAATGCTCGCCGCGCTGATCGACAAGCAGGGTGCGCAGTAACACATCCGTTTAAGTAAGGCCGCTGAGCAATCAGCGGCTTTTGCGTGAGGAGATCTCAAAGTGGCAGATGCAAAGCGTTTCGATAACTACATCAACGGCGAATGGGTTGCCGGCGGCGACTATTCGACCAACATCAACCCGTCCGAACTGAGCGATGCCATCGGCGACTACGCCAAGGCTGATCTGGCGCAGGTCCACGCCGCCATCGACGCCGCCCGTGCCGCGTTCCCGGCCTGGTCAACTTCCGGCATTCAGGCGCGTCACGATTCCCTGGACAAAGTCGGTACCGAGATCCTCGCCCGTCGCGAAGAGCTCGGTACCCTGCTGGCCCGGGAAGAGGGCAAGACCCTGCCTGAAGCCGTCGGTGAAGTGACCCGCGCCGGCAATATCTTCAAGTTCTTCGCCGGCGAGTGCCTGCGCCTGTCCGGCGACTACCTGCCGTCGGTGCGTCCGGGCGTCAACGTTGAAGTCACTCGCGAAGCCCTGGGCGTGGTCGGTCTGATCACCCCGTGGAACTTCCCGATTGCCATCCCGGCATGGAAAATCGCTCCTGCCCTGGCCTATGGCAACTGCGTCGTGCTCAAGCCGGCGGACCTGGTTCCGGGTTGCGCCTGGGCCCTGGCCGAAATCATCTCCCGCGCAGGCTTCCCGGCCGGTGTGTTCAACCTGGTGATGGGCAGCGGTCGCGTGGTGGGCGATGCACTGGTCAACAGCCCGAAAGTCGATGGCATCAGCTTCACCGGTTCCGTGGGCGTGGGTCGTCAGATCGCCGTCAACTGCGTGTCGCGCCAGGCCAAGGTTCAGCTGGAAATGGGTGGCAAGAACCCGCAGATCATTCTCGACGACGCCGACCTCAAGCAAGCGGTCGAACTGTCAGTACAGAGCGCGTTCTACTCCACCGGCCAGCGTTGCACCGCTTCCAGCCGCTTTATCGTCACCGCTGGCATCCACGACCAGTTCGTCGAAGCCATGGCCGAGCGCATGAAGTCGATCAAGGTCGGTCACGCCTTGAAAGCCGGTACCGATATCGGTCCGGTGGTTTCCCAGGCTCAGCTTGAACAGGACATGAAGTACATCGACATCGGCCAGTCCGAAGGTGCGCGTCTGGTCAGCGGCGGTGGTCTGGTGACGTGCGACACCGAGGGTTACTTCCTCGCGCCAACCCTGTTTGCCGACAGCGAAGCCTCGATGCGCATCAGCCGTGAAGAGATCTTCGGCCCGGTGGCCAACATCGTCCGCGTCGCCGATTACGAAGCTGCGCTGGCCATGGCCAACGACACCGAGTTCGGGCTGTCGGCGGGCATTGCCACCACGTCCTTGAAGTACGCCAACCACTTCAAGCGCCACTCCCAGGCCGGGATGGTGATGGTCAACCTGCCGACCGCCGGTGTGGATTACCACGTTCCGTTCGGTGGGCGTAAAGGTTCATCCTATGGATCACGTGAGCAAGGTCGCTATGCGCAAGAGTTTTACACCGTTGTGAAGACTGCCTACATCGGTTGATTCACCGCAATACCCCTGTAGGAGCTGCCGCAGGCTGCGATCTTTGCTTTTAAAAATCAAAAGATCGCAGCCTCGTTTCACTCGACAGCTCCTACAGGGAACAACCAAAGATTCACCCCGCATAAAAATAATCAGTGGGAGTACATCTACATGCAATCGACCCAAAAGCCGACTCACGTCCGCTATTTGATCCTGCTCATGCTGTTTCTGGTGACCACGATCAACTACGCCGACCGGGCTACCATCGCAATCGCCGGCTCCAGCCTGCAGAAAGACCTGGGCATTGATGCCGTTACCCTCGGCTACATCTTCTCCGCATTCGGTTGGGCCTACGTGGCCGGGCAAATCCCCGGTGGCTGGCTGCTGGACCGTTTCGGCTCGAAAAAAATCTACGCGTTGAGTATCTTCACCTGGTCGCTGTTCACCGTGCTGCAGGGTTATGTCGGCGAGTTCGGCATGTCCACGGCAGTGGTTGCGCTGTTCATGCTGCGCTTCCTTGTGGGCCTGGCTGAAGCGCCATCCTTCCCTGGCAACGCACGTATCGTGGCCGCCTGGTTCCCGACCGCCGAGCGCGGCACTGCCTCGGCGATCTTCAACTCGGCACAGTACTTCGCCACCGTGCTGTTCGCACCGCTGATGGGCTGGATCGTCTACAGCTTCGGCTGGCAGCACGTGTTCATCGTCATGGGCGTGATCGGCATCATCTTCTCCGGGATCTGGCTGAAGGTTATCCACAGCCCGCGTCAGCACCCGATGATCAATGATGCCGAGTTCAAGCACATCGCCGACAACGGCGGCATGGTCGACATGGACCAGGACAAGGGCAAAGGTAAAAAGACCGATGGTCCGAAGTGGGACTACATCCGGCAGTTGCTGACCAACCGCATGATGCTCGGCGTATACCTGGGCCAATACTGCATCAACGGCATCACCTACTTTTTCCTGACCTGGTTCCCGGTGTACCTGGTGCAGGAACGCGGCATGACCATTCTCAAGGCCGGTTTCATCGCGTCCTTGCCGGCGATCTGCGGTTTCATCGGTGGTGTGCTCGGCGGGGTGATTTCCGATTACCTGCTGCGCAAAGGCCATTCCCTGACCTTCGCCCGCAAGGCGCCGATCATTGCCGGCCTGCTGGTTTCCAGCAGCATCGTGGCCTGCAACTACGTGGATGTTGAATGGATGGTGGTCGGCTTCATGGCCCTGGCGTTCTTCGGCAAAGGCGTGGGTGCACTGGGTTGGGCGGTGGTGTCCGACACCTCGCCGAAACAGATCGCCGGCCTGAGCGGTGGCCTGTTCAACACCTTCGGTAACCTCGCTTCCATCACCACCCCGATCGTCATCGGCTACATCATCAGCTCCACCGGTTCGTTCAAATGGGCACTGGTGTTCGTCGGTTGCAACGCACTGGTCGCGGTGTTCAGCTATCTGGTCATCGTGGGCCCGATCAAGCGTGTGGTGCTCAAAGAGCCACCAGCGAACGGTACTGAAGCCCCTGGCAAATTGTCTCAAGCGCATTCCTGAGGAGCGGCGTCATGCAGTTGATTGAACATTCCGACTCGCCGCGCTACATCCGCCTGCACGAGCGGGATAACGTGGTCATCGTGGTCAATGATCAGGGCGTACCAGCCGGTACCGAATTTTCGGACGGCCTGGTCACCGTGGACTTCGTGCCGCAGAGCCACAAGGTCACCCTGGAGGACATTCCCGAAGGTGGCCAGGTGATTCGTTACGGCCAGGTCATTGGCTACGCCTTGCAGCCGATTCCCCGCGGCAGTTGGGTCAAGGAAGATCAACTGCGCATGCCGACTGCGCCACCGCTGGACAGCCTGCCGCTGTCCACCGATGTGCCGGCCGCGCAGGCACCGCTGGAAGGCTTCACCTTCGAGGGTTATCGCAACGCCGACGGCACTGTCGGCACGCGCAATATTCTCGGCATCACCACCACGGTGCAATGCGTGACCGGGGTGCTCGATCATGCGGTCAAGCGCATCAAGGATGAGTTGCTGCCCAAGTACCCGCACGTCGATGACGTGGTGGCGCTGACCCACAGCTACGGCTGTGGCGTGGCGATCACCGCCACCGACGCCTACATCCCGATCCGCACCGTGCGCAATCTGGCGCGCAACCCGAACCTGGGCGGCGAAGCCCTGGTGATCAGCCTGGGCTGCGAGAAATTGCAGGCCGGGCAGGTGATGCACGACAACGACAGCTCGGTGGATCTCAGCGAGCCTTGGTTGTACCGCTTGCAGGATTCCAGCCACGGCTTCAGCGAGATGATCGAGCAGATCATGGCGCTGGCCGAGACGCGTTTGAAGAAACTCGATCAGCGCCGTCGGGAAACCGTGCCGGCGTCCGAGCTGATCCTTGGCATGCAATGCGGCGGCAGTGATGCGTTCTCCGGCATCACCGCCAACCCGGCGCTCGGTTATGCCTCGGACCTGCTGCTGCGGGCCGGTGCGACGGTGATGTTTTCCGAAGTCACCGAAGTGCGCGATGCCATTTATCTGCTGACCTCTCGCGCGGAAAACCAGGCCGTCGCCCAGGAACTGGTGCGGGAAATGGACTGGTACGACCGCTACCTGGCAAAGGGCGAGGCGGATCGCAGTGCCAACACCACGCCGGGCAACAAGAAGGGCGGATTGTCGAACATTGTCGAGAAGTCCTTGGGCTCGATCGTCAAGTCCGGCAGCAGCGCGATCAATGGCGTGCTTGGCCCAGGCGAGCGTTTCAAACGCAAAGGCCTGATCTTCTGCGCGACCCCGGCCAGCGACTTTGTCTGCGGGACCTTGCAGCTGGCGGCGGGGATGAACCTGCATGTATTCACCACCGGTCGTGGTACGCCTTACGGGTTGGCCATGGCCCCGGTCGTCAAGGTCTCGACCCGGACCGAACTGGCGCAACGCTGGCCGGACCTGATCGACATCGACGCCGGGCGTATTGCCACCGGCCGCGCATCGATCGAGGAACTGGGCTGGGAGCTGTTCCATTACTACCTGGATGTGGCCAGCGGCAAGAAACAGACCTGGGCCGAGCAGCACAAGCTGCATAACGACATCACCCTGTTCAACCCGGCGCCGATCACCTGATCCTGTGGCGAGGGAGCTTGCTCCCGCTGGACTGCGTAGCAGTCCCATTTTTTGGGGCCGCTTCGCGACCCAACGGGAGCAAGCTCCCTCGCCACAATTGTTTCATTGCTTGCCCGCGATGACGGTCTACCAGACGCCGACGTCCTCGGTGGCTTATCATTAGCCACCTAACGACGCCCACCAAGGTTACCCCCGGCATGCTGGCAATTTTCCTCGAAACCCTGAACATCACCGCGCCGGTGTTTGCCATGCTGTTTCTGGGGGCGTTGCTCAAACGCATCGACTGGATCAACGACAACTTCATCCACACGGCGTCGGCACTGGTGTTCAACGTCACCATGCCGGCGTTGCTGTTTCTGGGCATCCTGCATGCGGACCTGAACGCGGCATTGCAGCCGGCGCTGCTGATCTATTTCTCCGTGGCGACGCTTTTGTGTTTTGCCATTGCCTGGGGCTGGGCGATCTGGAAGTGCCCGCGGGAAGATCGCGGGATCTACACCCAGGGCGCCTTTCGCGGTAACAACGGGGTCATCGGCCTGGCGCTGGCGGCCAGCATGTACGGCGACTACGGGATTTCCCTCGGGGCGATTCTCGCGGCGCTGGTGATCCTGTTTTACAACACCCTCTCGACCATCGTGCTGGCGGTCTACAGTCCGGTGATCAAGTCCGATCCTTGGAGCATCTGCAAAAGCGTGTTCAGCAATCCGCTGATCATCAGCGTGATTGCGGCTGCACCCTTCGCCTGTTTCAAGATCGGCTTGCCCGGTTGGCTGGAGACCTCCGGCCGGTACCTGGCGCAAACCACCTTGCCGCTGGCGCTGATCTGCATTGGCGGCACGCTGTCGCTGGCGGCGCTGCGCAAAAGCGGCCACATGGCGCTGAGTTCAAGCCTGTTGAAGATGATCGGCCTGCCGGTGCTGGCGACGCTGGGGGCATGGCTGTGGGGCTTTCGTGGTGCGGAACTGGGGATTCTGTTCCTGTACTTCGGCAGCCCGACCGCTGCTGCCAGTTTCGTCATGGCCCGGGCGGCGGACGGCAATCACGAGTTGGCGGCGGCGATTATCGTGATCACCACGCTGATGGCGGCGGTCACCACCAACGTCGGGATCTTCTTTTTGCAGTGGGGTGGGTGGATCTAGAGTGTTTTGAGGCTGGCCAGGAATCTGTGGCGAGGGGGCTTGTCGGAACGCCGCACCGCCCCGTTGGATTGCGAAGCGATCCCAAAACCTGTCACCGCGTTATCAGTGATTGACGACTGCTTCGCAGCCGAACGGGGGCAAGCCCCCTCGCCACAAAGTGCAGATTTTTCCAGTTATTTCGGCTTCTGGTAACTATCAATCACTTCCTGCGCCGCCCTGAACGCATCGATCGCCGCTGGCACACCGGCATACACCGCGCAATGCAACAAGGCCTCGCGAATCTCATCCACAGTACAGCCGTTATTCAGCGCACCGCGCACGTGACCTTTCAATTCCTGCGGGCATTTGAGTGCGGTCAGGGCCGCGAGGGTGATCAGGCTGCGGGTCTTCAGCGGCAGACCTTCGCGATTCCACACCCCGCCCCAGGCGTGTTCATTGACGAAATCCTGCAGCGGCTGGGTGAACTCGGTGGCGTTGCCCAGTGCGCGGTCGACGAAGGCGTCGCCCATCACTTGGCGGCGGACTTCAACGCCGGGTTTTTTATTCTCGGTCATGGGACTTCCCTCTTATGGTGTTGGCGACGCCAGGCGCGTAGCGACGTGAACAGCAAAAACGTCACCAACGCCGGCAGGACGAAAAACAGCATCAAGTGTTCCAGCTTGCCGGCCAGTGGCATGCCAGTGGTGAACGACACCACGTGCAGTCCATAGGCCAGGTACAAACCCAGAAACAGCAGGCCTTCGGCGCGGGTCACCCGGTAGCCGGAGTAAAACACCGGCAGGCACAGCGCCGCGACGCCGAGCATCACCGGCAGGTCGAAATCCAGGGCGTTGGGCGACACCGACAGCGGCGACGGCGCCACCAGTGCAGTAAAGCCGAGCACGCCCAAGAGGTTGAACAGGTTGCTGCCGATCACGTTGCCCACGGCAATCTCGCGCTCGCCGCGCATTGCGGCGATCAACGAAGTGGCGAGCTCGGGCAGTGACGTGCTGACAGCGACGATGGTCAGGCCGATGATCCGCTCCGACAACCCCAAATCGGTGGCGACCGCAACCGCTGCACCCAGCAGCAAGTGCCCGGCGTACACCAGCATCGCCAGTCCGGCGACGATCATCAGCAGGCTGCTCAGCCATGGCGCTTGCGGGTGGTGGTCATGGCTCGACACCGGCCGTGCCGAGTGCCGTGACTGGCGCAGCAACAAGCCCAGGTAAATCGCCAGAGCCGCAAGCAACATCACGCCGTCGGCCCGGGTCAGTTCTTCATTCCAGGCGAGTACGAACACCAACAGGCTGGCGCCGATCATCAACGGAATATCCAGACGCACCAGTTGTCGGGAAACCCTCAACGGAATGATCAGCGCGGACAACCCGAGGGTGACAAGGATGTTGAAAATGCTGCTGCCGATCACGCTGCCGACCGCGATGTCGGCGTTGTGCGCCAGGGTGGCTTGCAGGCTGACCGCCATCTGCGGGGCGCTGCTGCCGAGGGCGACGATGGTCAGGCCGATGATCAGCGGGCGTATGTGCAATCGTGCGGCAATGCGTACGGCGGCGCGCACCATCAACTCGGCGCCGACAATCAGCAGGAGCAATCCGCTGAGCAATTCGATCACGCTGATCAGGGGTAAATCGGCTAATCCGAAAATGGTCGGGGCTCCATCGGTCAGTCGTCGAGGGCCTGGACGCGAACCCGTGCGGTGCCGCTTTTGAGCATGCCCAGGCGCGCGGCGGCTTCGTGGGACAGGTCGATCAGACGGCCACGGGTGTGCGGTCCGCGATCATTGATGCGCACCACGCAGGATTTGTCGTTATTCAGATTGGTCACCTTCACCCGTGTACCGAAGGGTAGCTGGCGATGGGCGGCGGTCATGGAATTCTTGTCGAAACGCTCGCCGTTGGCGGTGCGTTTGCCTTGGTGTTTGGCGCCGTAATACGAAGCCACGCCGGTTTTGTCGTAGCCGTGTGGATCGACGGTGTCAGTGCTGGCACAACCGGCCAGGAGCGAGAGGAGGGCGCAAGCGCTGAGTAGGCGTTTCATTCAAGGTTTTCCCGAAACAAATGTGGGATAGAGCCAATGTGGCGAGGGGGCTTGCCCCCGTTGGACTGCGCAGCAGTCCCAAAATTTCGAACACGATTTGTCAGATACAAACCGAATCCGGAAATTGGGGCCGCTTCGCGACCCAACGGGGGCAAGCCCCCTCGCCACAAAAGCCCGCTCCCACAGGGAATGGAGCCAGATTTAAGAACTGGCTCCATCCTCATCAGCCTTCGAGCTTGCTTTTCAGCAATTCGTTCACTTGTTGCGGGTTGGCCTTGCCTTTGGAGGCTTTCATGGCCTGGCCGACGAAGAAGCCGAACATCTTGCCGCGCTTGGCTTCGTCTGCCGCACGGTATTGCTCGACCTGCTCGGCGTTGGCCGCGAGCATTTCGTCCAGCACCGCCGAGATGGCGCCGGTGTCGGTCACTTGCTTGAGGCCGCGCTTGTCGATGATCTCGTCCGCGCTGCCTTCGCCGTTGGCCATTGCTTCAAACACCACCTTGGCGATCTTGCCGGAGATGGTGTTGTCCTTGATGCGCAGCAGCATGCCGCCCAGTTGCTCGGCCGAAACCGGCGACTGGTCGATGTCCAGGCCTTGCTTGTTCAGCAGGCTGCCCAACTCGACCATCACCCAGTTCGCCGCCAGTTTGGCGTCGCCGCTGATGCTCGCGACTTGTTCGAAGTAGTCGGCTTGCTCACGGCTGGTGGCCAGGACGCTGGCATCGTAGACCGACAGACCGAATTGCTCCTGGAAGCGCTCGCGTTTCTGCGGTGGCAGTTCCGGCAGGGTGGCGCGCACGTCGTCGAGGAACGAGTTCTCGATGACTACCGGCAGCAGGTCCGGATCGGGGAAGTAACGGTAGTCGTTGGCTTCCTCTTTGCTGCGCATCGGACGGGTTTCGTCCTTGTTCGGATCGTACAGGCGGGTCTGCTGGATCACTTTTCCGCCGTCTTCGATCAGCTCGATCTGACGCTGGATCTCGGAGTTGATCGCCTTCTCGATGAAACGGAACGAGTTGACGTTCTTGATCTCGCAGCGGGTGCCGAATTCGACCTGGCCTTTCGGACGGATCGACACGTTGCAGTCGCAACGCAGCGAGCCTTCGGCCATGTTGCCGTCGCAGATGCCCAGGTAGCGCACCAGCGCATGGATCGCCTTGACGTAAGCCACGGCTTCCTTGGCGCTGCGCATGTCCGGCTCGGAGACGATTTCCAGCAACGGCGTGCCGGCACGGTTCAGGTCGATGCCGCTGGCGCCGTTGAATTCTTCGTGCAGGCTCTTGCCGGCGTCTTCTTCCAGATGCGCGCGGGTGATACCGACACGTTTGACCGTGCCGTCTTCAAGGGCGATGTCCAGGTGGCCCTTGCCGACGATTGGCAATTCCATCTGGCTGATCTGATAGCCCTTCGGCAGATCCGGGTAGAAATAGTTTTTACGGGCGAACACGTTGTGCTGGCCGATCTCGGCATCAATGGCCAGACCGAACATCACCGCCATGCGCACCGCTTCCTGGTTCAGCACCGGCAATACGCCGGGCATGCCGAGGTCGACCAGGCTGGCCTGGGTGTTCGGCTCGGAACCGAAGGTGGTGGAACTACCGGAAAAGATTTTCGACCGGGTGGTGAGCTGGGTGTGTATCTCCAGCCCGATCACGACTTCCCATTGCATGTGTGTCTCCTCAGAAGCCGGTTGGGGTGCGGGTGTGCCAGTCAGTGTTCAGCTGGTACTGATGGGCAACATTTAGCAAGCGGCCTTCCTGGAAATACGGGGCGAGCAATTGCACGCCAACCGGCAGACCATCGACAAAACCTGCTGGCATGGACAACCCAGGCAGACCTGCGAGGTTGGCGGTGACGGTGTAGACGTCTTCCAGGTACGCGGCGATCGGGTCGCTGTTCTTGGCGCCGAGCTTCCAGGCCGGGTTCGGCGTGGTTGGGCCGAGGATGATGTCGACCTCATTGAAGGCCGCCATGAAGTCGTTCTTGATCAAGCGACGGATCTTCTGCGCCTTCAGGTAGTAGGCATCGTAGTAACCGGCCGACAGTGCATAAGCACCGACCATGATTCGGCGCTGCACTTCCGCACCGAAACCTTCGCCACGGGAACGCTTGTACAGGTCTTCCAGGTTTTTCGGGGCTTCGCAGCGATAGCCGAAACGCACGCCGTCGAAACGCGACAGGTTAGAGGACGCTTCCGCCGGAGCGATCACGTAGTACGCAGGGATTGCGTGCTGCATGTTTGGCAGGCTGATTTCCTTGACCACGGCGCCGAGCTTTTTCAGCTCTTCGACGCTGGCCATGACCAAGTCGGCGATACGCGGGTCGAGACCGGCGCTGAAGTATTCCTTCGGCACGCCAATGCGCAGGCCTTGCAGCGAACCATTGAGGCTGGCGCTGTAATCAGGCACGGGCTCGTCGATGCAGGTGGAGTCCTGCGGGTCGAAACCGGCCATGCCTTGCAGCAGGATCGCGCAGTCTTCGGCGGTGCGGGCCAATGGGCCGCCCTGATCGAGGCTAGACGCGAAGGCGATCATGCCCCAGCGCGAAACACGACCGTACGTCGGTTTCAGGCCGGTGAGGTTGGTGAACGCTGCCGGTTGGCGGATCGAGCCGCCGGTATCGGTGGCGGTCGCGGCCGGCAACAGACGAGCGGCAACCGCAGCAGCCGAACCGCCGGACGAGCCGCCCGGAACGTATTCCAGGTTCCACGGGTTTTTCACCGCGCCGTAGTAGCTCGACTCGTTGGCCGAACCCATGGCGAATTCGTCCATGTTGGTCTTGCCCAGGGTCACCGCCCCGGCAGCGGCCAGCTTGGCGACGACGGTGGCGTCGTACGGTGCCTTGAAGTTGTCGAGCATCTTCGAGCCGCAGCTGGTGCGAATGCCCTGGGTGCAGAACAGGTCCTTGTGGGCGATCGGGGCGCCGAGCAGGGCGCCGCTCTCACCATTGGCCCTACGGGCGTCAGCGGCTTTCGCCTGCGTCAGTGCCAGGTCCTCGGTGAGGCTGATGAAACTGTTGAGCTGCGGATCGAGCTGGGCGATGCGCGCCAGCAGGACTTTGGTCAGCTCTTCGGAGGAAAACTTTTTATCGGCGAGTCCGCGGGCGATCTCGGCCAGAGTCAATTGATGCATTGCAGGCTCTTTCCCTTTAGTCGATGACTTTCGGAACCAGGTACAGGCCGTTTTCGACCGCTGGTGCGATGGACTGGTAGGCCTCGCGGTTATTGGTCTCGGTCACGACGTCTGCACGCAGGCGCTGGCTGGCTTCCAGTGGGTGAGCCAGCGGTTCGATACCGTCGGTATTGACCGCCTGCATTTCGTCGACCAGCCCGAGAATGCTGTTGAGGGCCGAAGTGATGTGTGGAAGATCGGCATCATTGAGGCCAAGGCAGGCCAGATGAGCGATTTTTTCCACGTCGGAGCGTTCAAGCGCCATTGGGATTCTCCAGTGGAAAACAAAACGGACCGCGTCCGTGTGTTAGATTGTCGGAACACTACCGCACTTCTACGGTCATAAGGCCGCGATTGTGGGGCTTGGTGCACAGAAAAGCGGCCAATTTAACATATTGGCGCCTTGCCCAAAATCCCTGTCGTTGTTAGAGTTTGCCGCACTTTTTTACCCACGCGTTGCCTAGGGTCCTTTCCCCATGTTCAAGAAACTGCGTGGCATGTTTTCCAGCGATCTTTCCATTGACCTGGGCACTGCCAACACCCTTATTTACGTGCGCGAGCGCGGTATCGTCCTGAATGAGCCCTCCGTTGTGGCCATTCGGACACACGGTAACCAGAAAAGTGTCGTTGCTGTCGGCACCGAGGCCAAGCGCATGCTCGGCCGTACGCCGGGCAACATTGCTGCCATTCGTCCGATGAAGGACGGCGTGATCGCCGACTTCAGCGTGTGCGAAAAAATGCTGCAGTACTTTATCAACAAAGTTCACGAAAACAGCTTCCTGCAGCCTAGCCCTCGCGTGTTGATCTGCGTTCCATGCAAATCCACCCAGGTTGAGCGTCGTGCCATCCGTGAATCGGCCCTTGGCGCCGGTGCCCGTGAAGTGTTCCTGATCGAGGAGCCGATGGCCGCTGCGATCGGTGCCGGCCTGCCGGTTGAAGAAGCTCGCGGTTCGATGGTAGTGGATATCGGTGGCGGTACCACTGAAATCGCGCTGATCTCCCTGAACGGCGTGGTTTACGCCGAATCCGTACGCGTTGGCGGCGACCGTTTCGACGAAGCGATCATCACCTACGTACGTCGCAACTACGGCAGCCTGATCGGCGAATCCACCGCCGAGCGCATCAAGCAGGAAATCGGTACTGCCTACCCGGGCGGCGAAGTTCGCGAAGTCGATGTTCGCGGCCGTAACCTGGCCGAAGGCGTTCCGCGCGCATTCACCCTGAATTCCAACGAAGTGCTGGAAGCTCTGCAAGAGTCCCTGGCGACCATCGTTCAGGCCGTGAAAAGCGCCCTTGAGCAATCGCCTCCGGAACTGGCTTCCGACATCGCCGAGCGTGGCCTGGTATTGACCGGTGGTGGCGCCTTGCTGCGTGACCTGGACAAATTGCTGGCCCAGGAAACCGGTCTGCCGGTGATCGTTGCCGAAGACCCGCTGACCTGCGTTGCTCGCGGCGGTGGCCGTGCATTGGAAATGATGGATAAACACACCATGGACCTGCTTTCCAGCGAATAAGTCGCCGGATTGCCTCTATGCTGTTGAGCGCGCAGGCGGCACTTTGCGGTGCTGCCTGTTCGCGTTTATCTTCTGTCAGTCTGCATCCAGGCCGGATTGCTGCCACATGAATAAACAGAACTTTTGCCTGGAAGGAGCGGCTTATTAAACCGCTTTTCACCAAGGGCCCTTCACTGGGCGTGCGCCTGTTGGTGCTGGTCGTGCTATCGGTCGCGCTGATGGTGGTCGATGCCCGTTTCAGTCTGCTCAAGCCTGCACGCAGCCAGATGTCGCTGGTGCTGATGGACGCCTACTGGATCACTGACCTGCCTGGACGACTGTGGGAAGGTATTGCCAGTCAGTTCGGCAGCCGGACCGAGCTCGTCGCCGAAAACGAAAAACTCAAGACCGAGAACCTGCTGTTGCAGGGGCGCATGCAGAAGCTTGCCGCCCTGACCGAGCAGAACGTTCGGCTGCGCGAGTTGCTCAACTCCTCGGCCCTGGTCAACGAGAAGGTCGAAGTGGCCGAGTTGATCGGCATGGACCCCAACCCGTTCACCCATCGCATCATCATCAATAAAGGTGAGCGCGACGGCGTGGTCCTCGGTCAGCCGGTACTCGATGCCCGTGGCCTGATGGGCCAGGTGGTCGAGTTGATGCCCTACACCTCCCGCGTCTTGCTGCTGACCGATACCACCCACAGCATTCCGGTGCAGGTGAACCGCAACGGGTTGCGGGCGATTGCCAGCGGCACCGGCAACCCGGAACGTCTCGAGTTGCGGCATGTGGCCGATACCGCCGACATCAAGGAAGGCGATTTGCTGGTCAGCTCCGGCCTCGGTCAGCGTTTCCCGGCCGGATATCCGGTGGCGACGGTCAAGGAAGTCATTCACGATTCCGGCCAGCCGTTCGCCATTGTCCGCGCCATTCCGACCGCTGCCTTGAACCGCAGCCGTTACCTGCTGCTGGTGTTCAGCGACAACCGTACGGCCGAAGAGCGCGCCAACGATGCCGCCCAGGCTCAGGAAAGCCTGGATGCACAGGGCGGTGGCCCGATCATTCCGGCGACAGTTCCGAAACTGGTCAACCCGGTAGCCCCCGCCGCACCAGCCGCTCCTGCCACGGTGGCGCCCGCGGCCACTGCGCCAGCCAAGCCAACCACCACGCCAGCCAAGCCAACCACCACGCCAGCCAAGCCTGCGGCCACGCATCCTGCGGCGGCTAAACCGCCAGCGGCGCAACCCGCTGCCGCGAAGCCTGCCGCCAAACCGCCAGTCTCCGCGCCGGCCACTCCAGTGGGGAGAGAATAATGGGCGGTGTAAAAGCATCCCGAAACGGCTGGATAGTCTGGCTGACGTTCGCCGTCGGTCTGCTGCTGAGCGTTTCGCCTCTGCCGCAATTCATGGAAATCCTGCGCCCGCTGTGGCTGGCCTTGTTGCTGGCATTCTGGGCGTTGAACCTGCCGCAAACCGTCGGGATGGTGACGGCGTTTTGCCTGGGGCTGGCTGAAGACGTGCTCTACGGTACCTTGCTGGGTCAGAACGCCTTGATCCTGACGCTCATCACCTATCTGGTGCTGGCGCTGCAGCAACGTCTGCGGATGTTCCCGATGTGGCAACAGAGCCTGGTGATCCTGGTGATCTTCGGCCTCGCCCAGCTTGTACAACTATGGCTCAGTGCCTTGACCGGCAATCGTCAGCCGACGCTGGCGCTGGTGCTGCCGGCACTGGTCAGCGCGTTGCTCTGGCCCTGGATCAGTTTCGGTTTGCGCGGATTGCGTCGACGCTACAAAATCAATTAATTCGCTCAGGCATTAGACAGGGAGAGGTCTTGATGAAACGGTTGTACCTCGCCTCTGGCTCGCCGCGTCGGCGTGAATTGCTCACGCAGATCGGCGTTCCGTTCTCCGCCGTCAGTGCGGACATCGATGAAACTCCTTTAGCTCAAGAATCCCCATCGGCCTATGTCGAGCGCCTGGCGCGCGACAAGGCCGAGGCCGGGCGCGGCGTCGTCGTGTCTGACGAACCGTTCTGCGTGCTCGGCGCCGATACCGCCGTGGTACAGGGCGGAAAAATTCTCGGCAAACCGGTTGATCAAGCGGATGCGTGCGCCATGCTGATGATGCTGTCAGGGTGTGAGCATGAGGTCCTGACCGCGATTGCCGTGCTCGATGGCGAACGTTGCGAGTCCCGGATTGTCACCAGTCGGGTGCGATTTCGTGCTATCAGTCGCGATGAAGCCGCGGCCTACTGGGCCAGCGGCGAACCACGGGACAAGGCGGGCGGTTATGGCATTCAAGGACTGGGTGCGGTGTTTGTCGCCGGACTCAATGGAAGTTATTCAGCGGTAGTCGGACTACCGCTTTGCGAAACCGCGGAACTGCTCGGCCATTTCGGCATACCCTGTTGGCAACCCCGGAACGCGCTTTAAGCGTCGTCCTGAACAGATGCGGCCATTATCGTGAACATGCCTGAACGAGACCCTGCCATGAGTGAAGAGATCCTGATCAACATCACGCCGATGGAATCGCGCGTGGCGGTGGTCGAAAACGGTGTCCTGCAAGAGGTCCACGTCGAGCGCACGCAAAAGCGCGGGATCGTCGGCAACATCTATAAAGGCAAAGTCGTGCGGGTATTGCCGGGGATGCAGGCGGCATTCGTCGATATCGGCCTGGATCGCGCCGCATTCATTCATGCGTCGGAAATTTCCCTGCGCGAAGGCCCGGCGGTCGAGAGCATCAGTGCACTGGTGCACGAAGGCCAGAGCCTGGTGGTGCAAGTGACCAAGGACCCGATCGGTTCCAAGGGCGCACGCCTGACCACTCAGCTGTCGATCCCTTCGCGTTACCTGGTGTACATGCCACGCACGGCCCATGTCGGCATCTCCCTGAAGATCGAAGACGAAGCCGAGCGCGAACGCCTCAAGCAAGTGGTCACCGATTGCGTGGCCAAGGAAGGGATCAAGGAAGCTGGCGGTTTCATTCTGCGCACGGCAGCCGAAGGCGCCGGCGCCGATGAAATCCTCATGGACATTCGCTACCTGCGAAGGCTCTGGGATCAGATCAGCGCCCAGATCAAAACCATCAGCGCGCCCAGCGTGATCTACGAAGACCTCGGTTTGGCGCTGCGCACCCTGCGTGATCTGGTGAGCCCGAAAATCGAGAAGATCCGCATCGACTCCCGGGAAACCTTCCAGAAAACCACGCAATTCGTCGCCGAATTGATGCCCGAGATTGCCGACCGTCTGGAGCATTACCCGGGCGAGCGGCCGATTTTTGACCTGTATGGCGTCGAAGACGAAATCCAGAAGGCACTCGAGCGCAAGGTCCCGCTCAAGTCCGGCGGTTACCTGGTGGTCGACCCGGCTGAAGCCATGAGCACCATCGACGTCAACACCGGCGCGTTCGTCGGCCATCGCAACCTCGAAGAAACCATCTTCAAGACCAACCTCGAAGCCGCGACAGCCATCGCTCGTCAATTGCGCCTGCGCAACCTCGGCGGAATCATCATCATCGACTTCATCGACATGGAAGATGAAGAACACCAGCGCCAGGTGTTGCGCACGCTCGAAAAGCAACTGGAGCGCGATCACGCCAAGACCAACATCATCGGTATCACCGAACTGGGCCTGGTGCAGATGACCCGCAAGCGCACCCGCGAAAGCCTTGAACAAGTGTTGTGCGAGCCGTGCAACGCCTGTCAGGGGCGCGGCAAGCTCAAGACCCCGGAAACCGTTTGCTACGAAATCTTCCGCGAAATCCTGCGTGAAGCACGCGCCTATCAGGCGGAAGGCTATCGTGTATTGGCAAACCAGAAAGTGGTGGACCGCCTGCTCGACGAAGAGTCGGGCAACGTCGCCGAACTGGAAGGGTTTATCGGGCGCACCATCCGCTTTCAGGTCGAAACCATGTATTCCCAGGAACAATACGACGTGGTGCTGCTCTGAAGCCTATCGCTTTGATTATTCGACAATGGCTGGCCTCAGCTTTTTGCAAAACTTTTGCCATGGGGGCCACCTGACATGGACCGTCTGACACGCATTTTGGCCGCACTGACCCGCTGGGGTCTGGGCCTGTGCGCGTTGGTTTTGGTGTTGATGGCGCTCTACGTCAGCCTCGGCCGGGAGCTGACGCCGTTAATCGCCGAGTACCGTGCCGACATCGAAACCAAAGCCAGCGATGCCTTGGGCATGCCGTTGCAGATCGGCGAGCTTGAAGGCAACTGGAGTGGATTCGCCCCCATATTGATGGCGCACGACGTGACGGTCGGCGAGGGTGCCAATGCCTTGCACCTGGATCAGGTGCGTGCGGTGCCGGACCTTTGGGCCAGTCTTCTGGCGCGACAGGTACGCATCGCTCATCTGGAACTCAGCGGCCTGAAGATCAGCGTCAAGGAGGGTAACGACGGTCAATGGGCACTGGAAGGTTTGCCAGTGCAACAGGATCAACCAACCGATCCGGAACAGTTGCTCAATCGTATGCAGATGATCCAGCAACTGTCGGTGCTCGACAGCCAGGTGACCTTGCAGCCGTTTGCACAGTCGCCGCTGACCCTGACTTATGTCGGCCTCAATCTGAAAACCGGGGCGTCGCGGCAGCGACTCGACGCGCGGCTGACGCTGCCTGACGGGCAGCCGGTGGCGATGAGTCTGCGCACCCGCATTCGAGCCAGTCAATGGCAGGACGGTGAAGCCGAGGTCTACCTGAGCCTGCCGCAAAGCGACTGGTCGAAATGGTTGCCCGAGCGAGTGACCCAGGAGTGGAGTTTCACTGAGATCAAAGCCGGCGGCGAGCTTTGGCTGACCTGGGGCAAAGGTGCCCTGCAAAGTGCTGCGGTCCGTTTGAATGCACCACAACTCAAGGGTGCCTACGCTGAGCGCAAGCAGATCCAGATCAACAATCTGGCCCTGAACGGCTACTTTCAGCGCAGTGCCGAAGGCGCGTCGGTTACTCTCGATTCCCTGGCGATGAACCTCGGTGAGACCCGCTGGGAAACGCATTTGCAACTCAAGCAAAACGCGGCCACTGATAAAACCGAAGAGCTCTGGCACCTGCAAGCCGACCGGGTCGATCTCACTCCGCTGACCCCGCTGCTCAACGCTCTGGCGCCGTTGCCAGAAGGTTTGGCCACGGTCGTCGAGCGGCTCAAAGTCACGGGCAGCCTGCGTAACGTGCTGGTCGACTTGCGCCCCAACGCGACAGACGACAGCAAGTTCGGCTTTGCCGCCAATCTCGACCAGGTAGGCTTCGATGCCTATCACGGTGCGCCGGCGGCGCGAAATGTCAGCGGCAGCATCAGTGGTGACCTGGGTCGCGGCGAATTGCGCATGGACAGCAAGGATTTCATGCTGCATCTGGACCCGATTTTCGCCAAGCCATGGCAGTACATTCAGGCCAATGCGCGGCTGACCTGGAAGCTCGATAAAGAAGGTTTCACCCTGATCGCGCCGTACCTGAAGGTGCTGGGCGAGGAAGGCAAAATCGCCGGCGACTTCCTGATTCGCCTGCATTTCGATCACACCCAGGAAGACTACATGGACCTGCGGGTTGGCATGGTGGACGGAGACGGTCGCTACACCGCCAAGTACTTGCCGACAGTCCTCAGCCCGGCGCTGGACGAATGGCTGCGTACCGCAATTCTCAAGGGCGCGGTGGACCAAGGCTTCTTCCAGTATCAAGGGTCGCTCAACCATGGTGCCGCGGAAGAGGATCGCAGCATCAGCCTGTACTTCAAGGTTCACGATGCCGAACTGGCCTTCCAGCCGGGCTGGCCCCATGTCAGCAAGGTCAGCGGCGATGTGTTTGTCGAAGACAGCGGCGTGCGGATTCTGGCCAGCAAGGGCCAGTTGCTCGATACCCAGGTCAACGATGTTTACGTCAACATTCCCCATGTGCCTGCCGGACAGAACGTTCATTTGTTCCTCGATGGCGGATTTGCCGGCGGTTTGGGCGATGGCCTGAAAATCCTCCAGGAAGCGCCGATCGGTACTGGGGCAACCTTTGCCGGATGGGAAGGCGAGGGTGATCTGCAAGGCAAGTTGAAGCTGGATATTGCGCTGGCCAAAGGCGAGGAGCCGAAGATCCTCGTCGATTTCAAGACCGCCAAGGCACGCTTGAAACTGGCTGAACCTGTGCTGGAGCTGACCCAACTCAAAGGTGATTTCCGTTTCGACAGTGCCAAGGGCCTGAGTGGACAGAGCATCAGCGCACGGGCGTTCGACAAGCCGGTCACCGCACGGATTTTTGCCGACGGCAGCCCGGGTAAGCTCAATACCCGGGTGACCGCGTCGGGCCAGGTCGAGGTCAGGAAACTGACCGACTGGCTGAAGGTGACCCAGCCTCTGCCGGTGAGTGGCGTGATCCCTTATCAACTGCAACTGACCCTCAATGACGCCGACAGCCAATTGCTGGTCAATTCCAACCTCAAGGGCGTAGCCGTCGATTTGCCTGCACCGTTCGGCATGGCCGCCGATGCCGGGCGCGACACAACGTTGCGCATGACCTTGCAGGGCGACGAGCGGCGTTATTGGGTCAACTACGGGGACCTGGCGAGTTTCACGTTTGCGGCCCCGGCCAGCAATTTCGCTGACGGTCGCGGGGAATTGTTCCTCGGTTCCGGCGAAGCCGTGTTGCCTGGCGCCAAAGGCCTGCGGATACGGGGCGTACTGTCGGAGCTGGACGTTGGTCCGTGGAAGGATCTGGCGGATAAATACGCCGGAGAGGACCCCGGCGGCAGCGCCAGGCAATTGCTCAGCGGCGCGGACTTCAAGGTGGACAAGCTTAGCGGTGTCGGCACCACGCTCGACCAGGCCTCGATTCAGCTGGCGCGCAAGCCTTCCGCCTGGGCGCTGCAACTCGACAGCCAGCAGATCAAGGGCAGTGCCAATCTGCCCGATGCGAAAGCCACGCCGATCACGATCAATCTGCAAACCGTGCGCCTGCCGGCACCGGACCCGGCCGTGCTGGCCGATGAAAACTCGCCGGATCCGCTGGCGTCGGTGGACCCGACGAAAATCCCCGCGATGGACATCACCATCAATCAGTTATTCCAGGGACAGGATCTGGTAGGGGGCTGGTCGCTGAAGATTCGTCCTTCGCCCAAGGGCATCGTGTTCAACTCGCTGGACTTGGGCCTCAAGGGCCTACTGTTGGTGGGCAGCGGTGGTTGGGAAGGCGTGCCCGGCGCCAGCAACAGCTGGTACAAGGGGCGCATCAGCGGCAAGAACCTGGCCGATGTGCTCAAAGGGTGGGGGTTTGCGCCGAGCGTCACCAGCCAGGACTTTTATATGGATGTCGATGGCCGCTGGCCCGGCTCGCCGGCCTGGGTGGCGACCAAACGCTTCTCCGGCTCGCTCGATGCGACGCTCAATCAGGGCCAGTTCGTCGAGGTCGAAGGCAGTGCCCAGGCGTTGCGGGTATTTGGTTTGCTCAACTTCAACTCCATCGGCCGGCGCCTGCGCCTGGACTTCTCCGACCTGTTCGGCAAAGGTCTGAGTTATGACCGGGTCAAGGGGCTGCTGATAGGGACGAATGGCGTGTATGTCACCCGTGAGCCGATCCGGCTGACGGGCCCTTCGAGCACCATTGAACTCGACGGCACCCTGAACATGGTGGCCGATCAGATCGATGCGAAACTGCTGGTGACCTTGCCGGTGACCAATAACCTGCCGATTGCCGCACTGATCGTCGGTGCACCCGCGGTCGGCGGAGCGCTGTTCCTGATCGACAAGCTGATCGGTGACCGCGTCTCCCGTTTCGCCAGTGTGAAGTACACGGTTCAAGGGCCGTGGAAAGAACCGAAAATCACCTTCGACAAGGCGTTTTGAGGTCCTTTTTCAAAAGGCACTCGGCAAGCCTATGGAGTAGCATGGCCGCATACGATTCCAGGAGTGCGCCATGTCTGTAGCGGTGATTCAAATGGTCAGCCAGAGCGATGTGCTGGCTAATCTGGCCCAGGCCCGTCGACTGCTTGAGCAAGCGGCCGCCGGTGGCGCGAAGCTCGCGGTATTGCCGGAAAACTTCGCCGCCATGGGCCGGCGCGACGTTGCCGACATCGGGCGCGCCGAAGCCTTGGGCGAAGGCCCGATCCTGCCCTGGTTGAAACAGACCGCACGCGACCTCAAGTTATGGATTGTGGCCGGCACGTTGCCGTTGCCGCCGGTGGATCAGCCGACGGCGAAAGCCCATGCCTGTTCGTTGCTGGTCGATGACCAGGGCGATACGGTGGCGCGCTACGACAAGCTGCACCTGTTCGATGTGGACGTGGCGGACAATCGTGGCCGTTATCGTGAATCCGATGACTATGCTTATGGCAATGCAGTGGTCGTGGCGGACACGCCCGTCGGCCGGGTTGGCCTGACGGTCTGCTATGACCTGCGCTTTCCCGAGCTGTACAGTGAATTGCGCGCCGCCGGCGCGGAACTGATTACTGCCCCTTCGGCCTTCACCGCGGTGACCGGCGCGGCGCATTGGGATGTGCTGATACGTGCGCGGGCCATCGAGACGCAATGTTATGTGCTCGCGGCCGCCCAGGGTGGGACGCATCCGGGGCCGCGGGAAACCTTTGGCCATGCCGCCATCGTCGACCCATGGGGGCGTGTGCTGGCGCAACAGGATCAAGGTGAGGCCGTACTGCTGGCCGAACGCGACAGCAGCGAACAGGCGTCCATCCGGGCGCGGATGCCGGTGTCCAGTCACCGGCGATTTTTCTCGCAGGGCGCCCAGCGACCTGCATCAGAACGACGAATTTAAGGCGTAAAGCATATGAGCGAGTTGTTGTCCTCAGTCAGTGAACACCTGCTGGCGCCCGGTGGCGTCACGATCGAGAGCCTGCAAGGCGTGCTTGGCGATCTGGCCGGGCCGGGCATCGATGCCGCCGACCTGTATTTCCAGGGACAGATCTCCGAGTCCTGGGCGCTGGAAGACGGCATCGTCAAGGAAGGCAGCTTCAACCTTGACCAGGGTGTCGGCGTGCGCGCGCAATCGGGTGAAAAAACCGGTTTTGCCTACAGCAACGCCATCACACTTGAAGCCCTGGGCGCGGCGGCGCGTGCCGCCCGTTCGATTTCCCGGGCCGGGCAGCACGGCACCGTACAGGCGTTCACCAGCCAGGACGTCGCTCAGTTGTATGCGCCGGACAATCCGCTGGAAGTGCTGACCCGTGCCGAGAAAGTCGATTTGCTCAAGCGAGTCGACGCCGCGACCCGCGCCCTCGACCCACGCATCCAGCAAGTCACCGTGAGCATGGCCGGTGTCTGGGAGCGGATTCTGGTGGCTTCCACCGACGGCGGTCTGGCGGCGGATGTGCGGCCACTGGTGCGTTTCAATGTCAGCGTGATCGTCGAGCAGAACGGTCGCCGCGAGCGCGGTGGCCATGGCGGTGGCGGGCGGACCGATTATCGTTACTTCCTCGGCGAAGACCGCGCCATGGGCTATGCCCGTGAAGCGTTACGTCAGGCACTGGTCAACCTTGAAGCCATTCCGGCGCCGGCCGGTACCTTGCCGGTGGTGCTTGGTTCCGGTTGGTCGGGCGTGCTGTTGCACGAAGCCGTCGGTCATGGCCTGGAAGGCGACTTCAACCGCAAAGGAAGCTCGGCTTACAGCGGGCGCATGGGCGAGATGGTCGCATCGAAGCTTTGCACCATTGTCGATGACGGCACCCTGGCCGGTCGCCGTGGTTCATTGAGTGTCGATGACGAAGGCACGCCGACCGAGTGCACTACGCTGATCGAAAACGGCGTGCTCAAGGGCTACATGCAGGACAAGCTCAACGCGCGCCTGATGGGCGTGGCGCGTACCGGTAACGGCCGTCGCGAATCCTACGCGCACCTGCCGATGCCGCGCATGACCAACACCTACATGCTCGCCGGTGAAAGCGACCCGGCGGAAATCATCGCCTCGGTGAAGCGCGGCATCTACTGCGCCAACCTGGGTGGCGGTCAGGTGGACATCACCAGTGGCAAGTTCGTGTTCTCCACCAGCGAGGCGTACCTGATCGAGGACGGCAAGATCACCGCTCCGGTCAAGGGCGCAACCCTGATCGGCAACGGGCCGGAAGCCATGAGCAAGGTGTCGATGGTCGGTAATGACCTGTCGCTGGACAGCGGCGTGGGCACGTGTGGCAAGGATGGGCAATCGGTGCCGGTGGGTGTCGGCCAGCCAACGCTGAAGATTGATGCGATCACCGTGGGTGGCACGGGCGCATAAGGATGAAGACATCCTCTGTAGGAGCTGCCGAAGGCTGCTCCTACAGAGGATTGGCGTTACTCAGCGCAGACCGCGTTGAGTCTCGTCCAGCTCACGGATGTACTTGAAGATTTTACGGCTGGAAGCAGGAGGCTTGTTTTGCGCAACCTCATGCTGGGCCTGACGGATCAGGGATCGCAATTGCTGGCGGTCCGCGTCCGGGTAGTCGACGACGAATTTTTCCAGAACGGCATCGTCGCCAGCGATCAGACGATCGCGCCAGCGCTCCAGGTTATGAAAGCGTTCGTTGTATTGACGGGTGGAGGCATCGAGTTGATCGAGCAAAACCAGAATCGCGGCAGTGTCCTGATCGCGCATCAGTTTGCCGATGAACTGAAGGTGCCGTTTACGCGCGATGTTCGCGGTGTGCTTGGGCGCATCGGCCAGAGCCCGACGCATTCCGTCGGTCAAGGGCAGTTTTGCCAGCAAGTCAGGCTTGAGTGTTGTAAGGCGCTCGCCAAGGTCAACCAGAGCATGCAGCTCGCGTTTAACCTGGGATTTGCTTTTTTCTCCCGTATCGAGGGAGTCGTCGTAAGAATCAACCATGGTGGCCGTCCGCAAAGAAACGCCGCCATGATAACCAGTCGGGGGCCGCTTGTCCGGCCCGGTCGCTCGATGACCGTTACCGAAAGCAGAATTTGAGTGGAGAACAGCATGAGTGCAGTTGAAAGCGTCGGCCCACAAGCGTTGCCGGCACTGCAGGAGCAAGTCGAGCAGATCATCGCTGAAGCCAGGCGCCAAGGGGCCAGCGCCTGTGAAGTGGCGGTGTCACTGGAGCAGGGCTTGTCGACCACGGTGCGTCAGCGTGAAGTCGAAACGGTAGAATTCAACCGCGATCAGGGTTTTGGCATCACCTTGTACGTCGGTCAGCGCAAAGGCTCGGCCAGCACGTCGGCCAGTGGTCTGGAAGCGATTCGCGAAACCGTCGCCGCTGCACTGGCCATCGCCAAGCACACTTCGGAAGACGAAGCCTCGGGCCTGGCAGATGCCGCACTGATGGCCCGGGATATTCCCGATTTCGACCTGTTCCACCAATGGGACATCACGCCGGAGCAGGCCATCGAACAGGCCCTGGCCTGTGAGGCCGCGGCGTTTGCCGCCGACAGCCGGATCAAGAACGCTGACGGCACCACCCTCAGTACCCATCAGGGTTGCCGCGTTTATGGCAATAGCCACGGGTTTATCGGCGGTTACGCATCGACTCGTCACAGCTTGAGCTGCGTGATGATCGCCGAAGCGGACGGCCAGATGCAGCGCGATTACTGGTACGACGTGAACCGCCAGGGCAATCTGCTGGCCGACCCGGTCAGCATCGGCCAGCGTGCCGCGCAACGGGCGGCGAGCCGTCTGGGCGCGCGGCCGGTGCCGACTTGCGAGGTGCCGGTGCTGTTTTCCGCCGAGTTGGCCGGGGGGCTGTTCGGCAGTTTCCTGTCTGCGATTTCCGGCGGCAGCCTGTATCGCAAGTCGTCGTTCCTTGAAGGCACACTGGGCCAGAAGCTGTTTCCGGAATGGCTGACCATCGACGAGCGTCCGCACCTGATGCGGGCCTTGGGCAGCGCGGCGTTCGATGGCGATGGCCTGGCAACCTACGCCAAACCGTTCGTCGAAAAAGGCGAGTTGGTGTCGTACATCCTCGGCACCTACTCCGGCCGCAAGCTCGGCATGCCAAGTACGGCCAACGCCGGCGGCGTGCACAACCTGTTCGTCACCCATGGTGATGAAGACCAGGCGGCCTTGCTGCGGCGCATGGGACGCGGACTGTTGGTTACCGAGTTGATGGGCCAGGGGCTGAACATGGTCACCGGCGATTATTCCCGGGGCGCGGCGGGTTACTGGGTCGAGAACGGGGAAATCCAGTTCGCGGTCCAGGAAGTGACCATCGCCGGCAACATGCGCGATATGTTCAAGCAGATCGTTGCTGTGGGTAACGATCTGGAACTGCGCAGCAACATTCGCACGGGTTCCGTGCTGATCGAGCGGATGACGGTGGCGGGTAGCTAAGCTTCGCCGTTACACAAAAAAGGCGCGCCACCCAATGGGTGGCGCGCCTTTTTTTGTGGATCAAAAGATCGCAGCCTTCAGCAGCTCCTACATTGGGCTCGTGTAGGAGCTGCCGAAGGCTGCGATCTTTTGATGTTTATTCGCCTTCGTCGAAGTAGCGATTGATCAGGTCTACCAGCGCGTCCATCGCTTCCTGTTCCTGCTCGCCTTCCGTGCTCAGATGGATTTTGGTGCCCTTACCGGCAGCGAGCATCATCATGGCCATGATGCTTTTGCCATCTACTGTGGATTCAGGTGTGCGTCCTACCCTGATCGTGCAGTCCTTGAACTGGCCGGCGACCCCGACGAATTTTGCAGAAGCACGGGCATGCAGGCCCAGCTTGTTGATGATTTCGATTTCCCGAGCAGGCATCGCGATGTGAATCCTTTAGCTGAGGTCGCGGTGGCGAACCTGGACATTCTTCAGGGATTTTTGCAGCGCCTGCCCCAGACGCTCGGTCAGGTAGACGGAGCGGTGATGTCCGCCAGTGCAGCCAATGGCAATGGTGACGTAGGCGCGGTTGCTGGCGGCAAAACGAGGCAGCCACTTTAGCAGGTATGTGGAAATGTCCTGGAACATCTCTTCGACATCCGGCTGTGCCGCCAGGTAATCGGCAACCGGTTGATCGAGCCCGGACTGCTCGCGCAATTCCGGTTTCCAGTAAGGGTTGGGCAGGCAACGCACATCGAATACCAGGTCGGCGTCCACCGGCATGCCCCGCTTGAACCCGAAGGATTCAACCAGGAACGCAGTGCCCGGCTCGGGCTGATTCAACAGACGCAGTTTGATGGCGTCGCGCAGCTGGTACAGGTTCAGGCTGGTGGTGTTGATCTTGAGATCGGCGAGGTCGGCAATCGGCCCGAGCAAGTCGCTCTCGACGCTGATGGCTTCGGCCAGCGAGCGGTTGGCGTTGGTCAGGGGGTGACGTCGGCGGGTTTCCGAGAAGCGCTTGAGCAAGGTTTCTTCGTCGGCATCCAGGTACAGCACATCGCACTGGATGTGGCGGTTGCGGACTTCTTCGAGCAGCTCGGGGAAGCGTGACAGGTGGCTGGGCAGGTTGCGCGCGTCAATGGAAACGGCGACCAGCGGCTGTAGCAGCTCGGTATGAATCAAGGCTCGTTCGGCCAGTTCCGGCAGCAGACCGGCAGGCAGGTTGTCGATGCAGTAGTAGCCGTTGTCCTCAAGAACGTCGAGGGCGGTACTTTTACCTGAGCCGGAACGGCCACTGACGATGATCAAGCGCATGATTACTGACCGTTTTGCTCGTCCAGGACAACCTGATACAGGGCTGCGTTGCTTGCAGCACTACGCAGTTTTTCGCGAATTTCCTTGCGGTCGAGCATGCTGGCGATCTGTCGCAGCAGCTCAAGGTGCGCATCGGTGGCGGCTTCCGGGACCAGCAATACGAACAGCAGGTCAACCGGCGCGCCGTCGATGGCGTCGAAGTCGATAGGGGCGTCCAGATGCATCAATGCACTGATGGGTGAAACACAACCCTTGAGTCGGCAGTGTGGAATAGCGATGCCGTTGCCAAAACCGGTGGAGCCGAGTTTTTCACGGGCAATCAGCGCCTCGAAGACATCTTGCATCTCCAGAGCCGGCACTTCGCGGGCGATCAGATTGGCAATTTGTTCGAGGGCTTTCTTTTTACTGCCGCCCGGCACGTTCACCAGGGAACGGCCGGGGGTCAGGATACTTTCAAGTCGGATCATGGGTTGGGAGTGTTAACGACCGGTTGCGCCCTGGAGGAGGCTCTGGGTCTTTTCCTTATGCTTTTTGAGTTGTTTATCCAGCTTGTCGGTGAGTGCGTCGATCGCGGCGTACATATCGGTATGTTCCGCGTTGGCGACCACTTCATTCCCGGGAATATGCAGCGTGGCTTCGATTTTCTGCTTCAGTTTTTCGACGGTCATCGTGACCTGCACATTAGTGATCCTGTCGAAATGTCGCTCCAATCGTTCGAGTTTTTCGCCGATGTAGGTGCGAAGAGGTTCGGTCACTTCCAGTTGGTGTCCACTGATGTTGACTTGCATACAGCTTCTCCTTCGTTGCCAGTGCATAAAGCGGCAGATCAGATGATCTGCCACTGGAACGCTGTGGCGTGGCCCTACATCAACCGCTTGCGTTCGCTCGAAGGCGCGATCCCGAGGGATTCGCGGTACTTGGCGACCGTGCGGCGAGCCACCTGAATGCCTTGTGCCTCCAGTAAACCAGCGATCTTGCTGTCACTCAATGGCTTTTTCTGATTTTCCGCGGCAACCAGTTTTTTGATGATCGCGCGGATCGCCGTGGACGAGCATTCTCCGCCTTCGGAGGTGCTGACATGACTGGAGAAAAAGTACTTCAGTTCATAAATGCCCCGGGGGGTGTGCATGAACTTCTGGGTGGTCACCCGTGAAATCGTCGACTCATGCATGCCGACCGCTTCGGCGATGTCATGCAGGACCAGCGGCTTCATGGCTTCGTCGCCATATTCGAGGAAACCACGCTGATGCTCGACGATCTGGGTGGCAACCTTCATAAGGGTTTCATTGCGGCTCTGCAGGCTCTTGATGAACCAGCGGGCCTCCTGCAACTGATTGCGCATGAACGTGTTGTCGGCGCTGGTGTCGGCGCGGCGCACGAAACCGGCGTACTGGGCGTTGACCCGCAGCCGTGGCACCGACTCCTGATTGAGCTCCACCAGCCAGCGCTCGTTGTCCTTGCGCACGATAACGTCTGGAACGACATACTCGGCTTCGGCGGACTCGATCTGCGAACCCGGGCGCGGGTTGAGGCTCTGGACCAGCTCGATGACCTGGCGGAGTTCATCTTCCTTGAGCTTCATGCGGCGCATCAGCTGGCTATAGTCGCGGCTACCAAGCAAGTCGATGTAATCGGTCACCAGGCGCTTGGCCTCAGCCAGCCAAGGGGTCTTGGCGGGTAGCTGGCGCAATTGCAGCAGCAGGCATTCGCCCAGGTTGCGGGCGCCGATGCCGGCGGGCTCGAATTGCTGGATGCGGTGCAGGACCGCTTCGATTTCGTCCAGTTCGATGTCCAGTTCCGGATCGAAGGCGTCGAGGATTTCCTCGAGGGTTTCGTCCAGGTAGCCCTGGTTGTTGATGCAGTCGATCAGGGTCACGGCGATCAGGCGATCGGTGTCGGACATCGGGGCCAGGTTCAGTTGCCACAGCAAGTGGCTTTGCAGGCTTTCGCCGGCCGAGGTGCGGGTGGTGAAGTCCCATTCGTCGTCGTCATTGCTGGGCAGGCTGCTGGCGCTGGTCTGGTAAACGTCTTCCCACGCGGTGTCGACGGGGAGTTCGTTGGGGATGCGCTCGTTCCAGTCACCCTCATCGAGGTTATCGACCGTCGGGGCGCTTTCCTGGTAGGAAGGTTCCTGGATGTCGGTGTTGGGCTTCTGTTCGGCGTTGTCGGCCAAGGGGTCGGTGTTATCGAAGTCGTCGCCTTCTTCCTGGCGTTCGAGCATCGGATTGGACTCCAGGGCCTCCTGGATTTCCTGTTGCAGGTCCAGGGTCGACAATTGGAGCAGGCGGATAGCCTGTTGCAGCTGCGGTGTCATCGTCAGCTGCTGGCCCATTCTCAAGACTAGCGATGGTTTCATGGCAGGGGCTTAACACCTTATTCGCCGGCGCACACGCGCCATCCACTACAGAGCGCCGGGGCGCCAAACTTAAGCAAATTATATGCCTGAAACTGAAGTGTTTGCCTAGAGCGCTGTAACAATAAAAAAGAGTTGATTTTCTATCGAGACAAGCGCCCGTCGACTGCTCTGGTTCCTCGGTGCCTTACAGGCGGAATTCGTGGCCCAGATATACTTCCTTCACAAGGTCATTGGCCAGGATGGTTTCAGCGTCACCTTCGGCGATCAGTTGGCCGTCATTGACGATGTAGGCGGTTTCGCAGATATCCAGGGTTTCACGAACGTTGTGGTCGGTGATCAGCACGCCAATGCCCTTGGCCTTGAGGTGGTGAATGATCTGCTTGATGTCCCCGACCGAAATCGGGTCCACGCCGGCGAAGGGTTCGTCGAGGAGGATGAATTTCGGGTTGGTGGCCAGGGCTCGGGCGATTTCCACGCGACGGCGCTCACCGCCAGACAGGCTCATGCCGAGGTTGTCGCGGATGTGGCTGATGTGGAATTCCTGCAGCAGGCTTTCCAGTTCCTTGCGACGACCGGCCTTGTCGAGTTCCTTGCGGGTCTCGAGGATGGCCATGATGTTGTCGGCCACCGACAGTTTGCGGAAGATCGATGCTTCTTGCGGCAGGTAGCCGATACCGGCTTTTGCGCGACCGTGCATCGGCTGGTGGCTGACGTCCAGGTCATCGATCAGGACGCGGCCCTGATCGGCTTGCACCAGGCCGACGATCATGTAGAAGCAGGTGGTCTTGCCGGCGCCGTTCGGGCCAAGCAGGCCGACGATCTGACCGCTGTCGATGGACAGGCTGACGTCGCGCACGACCTGGCGGCTCTTGTAGCTCTTGGCCAGATGCTGAGCTTTCAGAGTTGCCATTACCGGGCCTTATTCTCGTCGGTTTTCTTCTTCGGCTGGATCACCATGTCGATGCGCGGACGTGCCTCGGTGACCTTGCTGCCCGTGGCGCGACCGGCGCTGGCGAGCTTCTTGACCGTGTCGTAGACGATTTTTTCGCCCTGGGTGACGTTGTTGTCCTTATCGACAACTTTGGCCTTGTCGATCAGTACGACCCGGTTTTGCGCGGCGTGATACTGGATCGTCACGCCCCAGCCCTGAACAGGCTTGGTATCGCCAGCCGTTTGCAATTGCTCGAAGTACGCCAGGTTGCCCACCGAGGTCACTACGTCGATGTCGCCAGTCGGGGTGCGGGTGATGGTCACGGTGTTGCCGGTCACCTTCATCGAGCCCTGGGTGATGATCACGTCACCCTTATAGGTGGCTATACCTTGCTTGTCGTCCAGTTGGGCATCGTCGGCCTGAATGCGGATAGGCTGCTGTTGATCTTCCGGCAGAGCCCAGGCGCTCACGCTTCCCAGTGCTGCGCCCAGACTGAGCAAAATCGGGAGGGTTTTAACGAGCCTCATACTGTCCTCTTACGTTCGATAGCAGGTGTATCCTGCTTTCTTTCAAATACGCTTTCATTCCCTTGCCAGTCGATACACCGCCAGCGCCGTCGATTCTAACGTCTTGCTCGGTCTGCGCATATTGCTGCTGCGGGAACACGGTCATGCGGGTGCTGGTGATCAGGGTCTTGCGGTTTTTCTCGTCGAAGCGCGTGATGCGCACGTCATCGATCAGTTCGACCTGTGTGCCATCAGGGTTGACCTCGCCGTGCAAGCTCTGGACGTGCCACGGGAATTCAGTGCCGCGGAACACATTCAGGTCGGGGTTGGTCAGCAATGTCACCTCGGTGGCTTTCAGGTGCTCGACCTTGTCCGACACCAGATCATATTGCAGCTTGCCGTCCGGCAGGTACTGCACGCTGTGGGCGTTGATGGCGTAATAGTCGATCGCGCTTTCATCGATCGGCGTTACCGGCTTGTCGAGGAAGCGTTCCGGGCTGATGTTCCAGTAGCCTACCGCGGCGAATATCGCTGCGATGCAACTGAACATCAGGGTATTGCGAAACTTTTTGCTCAGCATAATGGGCTCACAGGTACGCAGCATTGGCCGCATCGAGGCGGCCCTGGGCACGCAGGATCAGTTCGCAGAACTCGCGAGCGGCGCCTTCACCACCACGGGCGAGGGTGATGCCGTGAGCGTGTTCACGCACGAAACTGGCGGCATTGGCCACCGCCATACCCAGGCCGACGCGGCGAATCACCGGCAGGTCCGGCAGGTCGTCGCCGAGGTAAGCCACCTGTTCATAGCTCAGGTTGAGTTGGGCCAGCAGTTCGTCGAGTACCACCAGTTTGTCCTCGCGCCCCTGATACAGATGCGGGATGCCGAGGTTCCTGGCTCGCCGTTCCACCACCGGGGTCTTGCGGCCGCTGATGATGGCGGTCTGCACGCCGGCGGCCATCAACATCTTGATGCCCTGACCGTCGAGTGTGTTGAACGTCTTGAATTCGCTGCCGTCTTCGAGGAAGTACAGGCGGCCATCGGTCAACACGCCATCGACATCGAACACCGCCAGTTTGATCTGTTTGCCGCGTTGCAACAGGTCCGCACTCATTACATTACTCCTGCACGCAGCAAGTCGTGCATGTTCAGGGCGCCGACCGGGCGGTCTTCGCTGTCGACCACGACCAATGCGTTGATTTTATGGTCTTCCATGATTTTCAGCGCTTCGGCGGCGAGCATCTCGGCGCGCGCGGTCTTGCCATGGGCCGTCATGACCTGGTCGATGATGGCGTTGTGGATGTCGACACTGTGGTCCAGCGTGCGGCGCAAATCGCCGTCGGTGAAGACTCCGGCCAGTTTGCCGTCGGCTTCCAGAATGACGGTCATGCCCAGGCCCTTGCGGGTCATTTCCATCAGGGCATCCTTGAGCAGGGTGCCGCGCTGGACCTGCGGCAGTTCCTGGCCTGCGTGCATGACATTTTCCACTTTCAGCAGCAGGCGTCGGCCGAGGGCGCCGCCTGGATGGGAAAAGGCGAAGTCCTCGGCGGTAAAGCCACGGGCTTCCAGCAACGCGACTGCCAGGGCGTCGCCCATGACCAGGGCGGCGGTGGTCGACGAGGTCGGTGCCAGGTTCAGCGGGCAGGCTTCGTGCTCGACGTGAACATTCAGGTTGACCTCGGCGGCCTTGGCCAGCGCGGAATCAGGATTGCCGGTCACGCTGATCAATTGAATGCCCAGGCGCTTGATCAGCGGCAGCAGGGTCACGATTTCATTGGTGGAGCCGGAGTTCGAGAGCGCCAGAATGATGTCGTCGCGGGTAATCATGCCCATGTCGCCGTGGCTGGCTTCAGCCGGATGCACAAAAAATGCCGTGGTGCCGGTGCTGGCCAGGGTCGCGGCAATCTTGTTGCCGATGTGCCCCGACTTGCCCATGCCGACTACGACCACGCGGCCTTTGCTGGCCAGAATCATCTCGCAAGCGCGTACGAAATCAGCATCGATATGGGGCAGCAGGCCTTGCACGGCTTCTATCTCGAGGCGGATGGTGCGTTGTGCTGATCGAATCAGGTCGCTGGATTGGCTCATGTCAGAAATCGTATAGCCTGATGAAAAGTCGGCGATTATAACGGTAATGATCGAATCCCTCACGCAAGTTCGTTGCGCATTGTCATTACCTGTTACGGGAAACCTTCTAAAAGGGGGCTTTCAACCGGTCATACAGTTGAACAAGCCCCGGCTTTGGCCTTGGGCGCGCAGCCTTTGCAGTGATATAGTTCGCCGCCAGTTCGGCCTGCCCGGGAGGTTTGTGCTTTCGTCAGGAAGCCAGGCGTCCGAGAGAGAGGCTGCATCGCAAGGAGTTTAGATGAGTGCCGATAACGCCTACGCGGTCGAGCTGAAGGGACTGTCCTTCAAGCGCGGTGCGCGCAGCATTTTCAATAATGTCGATATCCGTATCCCGCGCGGCAAGGTCACCGGCATCATGGGGCCTTCCGGGTGTGGCAAGACCACGCTTTTGCGTCTGATGGGCGCCCAGTTGCGGCCTACCAGGGGCGAAGTCTGGGTCAACGGTCAGAATCTGCCAAAACTGTCGCGCAGCGACCTGTTCGATGCGCGCAAGCATATGGGCGTACTGTTTCAGAGCGGCGCACTGTTCACTGACCTCGATGTCTTCGAGAACGTCGCCTTTCCGTTGCGGGTCCATACGCAACTGCCGGATGAAATGATCCGCGACATCGTCCTGCTCAAGCTGCAGGCTGTGGGCTTGCGCGGTGCCATCGACCTGATGCCCGACGAGCTTTCCGGCGGCATGAAACGCCGTGTTGCGCTGGCCCGGGCGATTGCGCTCGACCCGCAGATCCTCATGTACGACGAGCCCTTTGTCGGCCAGGACCCCATCGCAATGGGCGTTCTGGTGCGCCTGATTCGTTTGCTCAACGATGCGCTGGGCATCACCAGTATCGTGGTGTCCCATGACCTGGCCGAGACCGCGAGCATTGCCGATTACATTTATGTGGTGGGCGATGGCCAGGTGTTGGGGCAGGGGACGCCGGACGAGTTGATGAACTCGGATGAACCGCGCATTCGTCAGTTCATGACCGGCGAACCCGACGGCCCGGTCCCGTACCACTTTCCAGCGACGGATTACCGCGCAGATCTTCTGGGGAAGCGCTGATGCGCAGAATTTCATTGATAGAACGCGTTCGCCGCTTCGGCCAGGCCGGCATCGATGCGCTGGCGGTGTTCGGGCGTTCGAGCCTGTTCCTGTTCCATGCCTTGCTCGGCCGGGGCGGTATCGGTGGTGCCTTTGGGCTGCTGGTCAAGCAGCTGCATTCGGTGGGCGTGATGTCCCTGGTGATCATCGTGGTCTCCGGGGTGTTCATCGGCATGGTGCTGGCGCTGCAGGGCTTCAACATACTTTCCAGCTATGGTTCGGAGCAGGCAGTCGGGCAGATGGTGGCGCTGACGCTGCTGCGTGAACTGGGGCCGGTGGTAACTGCCCTGCTGTTCGCCGGGCGCGCAGGTTCCGCGTTGACCGCCGAAATCGGCAACATGAAGTCCACCGAGCAGTTGTCCAGCCTGGAAATGATCGGGGTTGACCCGCTCAAGTACATCATCGCGCCACGCTTGTGGGCCGGTTTCATTTCCTTGCCGGTGCTGGCGATGATTTTCAGCGTGGTGGGTATCTGGGGCGGCTCGTGGGTAGCTGTCGACTGGCTGGGAGTCTATGAAGGTTCCTACTGGTCGAACATGCAGAACAGCGTGACGTTCACCGAGGATGTGCTCAACGGGGTCATCAAAAGTATCGTCTTTGCCTTTGTCGTGACCTGGATCGCCGTATTCCAAGGCTATGACTGTGAGCCCACTTCCGAGGGGATCAGTCGTGCCACTACCAAGACCGTTGTATATGCCTCGTTGGCAGTACTCGGCCTGGACTTTATTCTGACCGCCTTGATGTTTGGAGATTTCTGATGCAAAACCGCACCCTGGAAATCGGTGTCGGCCTTTTCTTGCTGGCCGGCATCCTGGCTTTGCTCTTGTTGGCGTTGCGGGTCAGTGGCCTGTCCCCGAGCCCGAGCACCGATACGTATAAACTTTACGCCTACTTCGACAATATCGCCGGTTTGACGGTCAGAGCTAAAGTGACCATGGCCGGTGTGACTATCGGTAAGGTCACGGCCATCGATCTGGATCGCGACAGCTTTACCGGTCGGGTGACCATGCAGCTGGAAAAACGCATCGATAATCTTCCGGCGGACTCTACTGCATCTATCCTGACCGCTGGCCTGTTGGGCGAAAAGTACATCGGTATCAGCGTGGGCGGGGAAGACACCCTGCTCAAGGATGGTGGAACCATCCATGACACGCAGTCATCGCTGGTGCTCGAAGACCTGATCGGTAAATTCCTGCTCAATACCGTTAGCAAAGAAGCTAAATGAGGAACTGTTAAATGATCTCTACCTTGCGACGTGGCCTGTTGGTAATACTCGCGGTGTTTCCGTTGGTGTCCCACGCCGTGGCGGCGCCTTCCGCGCACGATCTGGTACAGGACACCACTAATCGGATGCTGGCCGATCTGGCGGCCAACAAAGAAAAGTACAAGCAGGATCCGCAAGACTTTTATGCGGCGCTGAATACCATCGTCGGGCCGGTCGTGGATGCCGAGGGTATTTCCAAGAGCATCATGACGGTCAAATACTCGAAGAAAGCATCCCCGGCGCAGATGAAGACCTTCGAAGAAAACTTCAAGAAGGGTCTGTTCCAGTTCTATGGCAATGCCTTGCTGGAGTACAACAACCAGGGCATCACCGTTGATCCGGCCAAGGACGAGTCGGGCGACCGTACCAGCGTTGGCATGACCGTCAAGGGCAGCAGCGGCGCGATCTATCCGGTGTCCTACACGCTGGAGAAGATCAACGGCGAGTGGAAGCTGCGTAATGTCATCATCAACGGCATCAACATCGGCAAGCTGTTCCGCGATCAGTTCGCCGATGCGATGCAGCGCAATGGCAATGACCTGGACAAGACCATCAATGGTTGGGCCGGGGAAGTCGCCAAGGCCAAGGAAGCCACCGACAAGAAACCAGGGCAGTCAACCCAATGAGTGAGTCGGCAGTCCAGATGGACGAAGCGGGCGAGCTGCGACTCAGTGGCGTGCTGGATTACCGCACCGGTCCTGGCCTGCGTGAGCGGGGCAAGGCGCTGATCAAGGCCAGCACGGCCGGGGCGCTGGTGGTCGATTGCTCGGCGGTGACCAAGTCCAGCAGTGTCGGTTTGTCGTTGCTGCTGTGCTTCATCCGCGATGCGCAGGTGGCCGGCAAGGCCCTGAGCATCCGTGGGATGCCGGAAGACATGCGTGAAATCGCTCAGGTCAGCGAGATGACCGAGCTGTTGGCGCACCCCTGACACGCATCTATAAAGAAGCCCCCCGTCCGAGTCCTGCTTGGCGGGGTTCGCAGGCGCGGGGCTTTTTTGTATGATGTCCGACCCGCGCGCACAGGGCGCCGAATGAGGTTGAGCATGCAGGCCACCGAAGTTAAGAGCTTTCTTGAAGGAAAGCTGCCCGGAACGAAAGTAGAAGTCGAGGGCGAAGGCTGCAATTTCCAGCTGAACGTGATTAGCGATGAACTGGCGGCATTGAGCCCGGTCAAGCGTCAGCAGCAGGTCTATGCCCATTTGAACCCGTGGATCGTCGATGGCAGCATCCATGCGGTCACTATGAAATTTTTCAGCAGCACGGCCTGGGCCGAGCGCACCTGAGCCCAAGGGCGTCGAGATTCTTATGGATAAATTGATTATTACCGGTGGCGTTCGTCTTGATGGCGAAATCCGCATCTCCGGGGCAAAGAACTCTGCCCTGCCGATCCTGGCGGCCACCTTGCTGTGCGATGGCCCGGTGACCGTGGCCAACCTGCCGCACCTGCACGACATCACCACCATGATCGAGCTGTTCGGCCGCATGGGCATCGAGCCTGTGATCGACGAAAAACTCTCCGTCGAAATCGACCCGCGCACCATCAAGACCCTGGTCGCACCGTACGAACTGGTTAAAACCATGCGTGCGTCGATCCTGGTGCTGGGCCCGATGGTTGCCCGTTTCGGTGAAGCCGAAGTTGCCTTGCCTGGCGGTTGCGCCATCGGTTCGCGTCCGGTTGACCTGCACATCCGTGGCCTGGAAGCCATGGGCGCAGTCATCGACGTCGAAGGCGGCTACATCAAGGCCAAGGCACCTGAAGGCGGCCTGCGCGGTGCACACTTCTTCTTCGATACCGTCAGTGTGACCGGTACCGAAAACATCATGATGGCCGCAGCGCTGGCCAAAGGCCGCAGCGTCCTGGCTAACGCCGCTCGCGAGCCTGAAGTGGTCGACCTGGCGAACTTCCTGAACGCCATGGGCGCCAAGGTTTCCGGCGCCGGTACCGACACCATCACCATCGATGGCGTCGAGCGTCTGCACACCACCACTTATAAAGTGATGCCCGACCGTATCGAAACCGGCACCTATCTGGTGGCGGCGGCGGTGACCGGCGGCCGTGTGAAGGTCAAGGACACCGATCCGACCATCCTCGAAGCCGTTCTGGAAAAACTCCGGGAGTCCGGTGCCGAAATCAACACCGGCGAAGACTGGATCGAGCTGAACATGCATGGCAAGCGGCCGAAAGCCGTCAACGTGCGGACCGCTCCGTACCCGGCGTTCCCGACCGACATGCAGGCGCAGTTCATCTCCCTTAACGCCATTGCCGAAGGCACGGGCGCCGTGATCGAGACGATCTTCGAAAACCGCTTCATGCACGTCTATGAGCTGCACCGCATGGGCGCCAAGATCCAGGTCGAGGGCAACACGGCCATCGTCACCGGCACCGAAAAACTCAAGGGTGCGCCAGTGATGGCGACCGACCTGCGTGCTTCGGCCAGCCTGGTCATTTCGGCACTGATCGCCGAAGGCGACACCCTCATCGACCGCATCTACCACATAGACCGTGGCTACGAGTGCATCGAAGAAAAACTGCAGATGCTGGGTGCGAAGATCCGTCGCGTTCCGGGCTAGTACCTGCTGCATGGGCATAAGGACATGCCCGTTGAATTGTTGAAGTCGAGTCGGTTTCCGGCTCGATGTGTGTCCGGCGCCATTTGCGACCGGGCATGAGTACCTTGATAAGGACTGACGTTTCCCATGTTGACCATCGCACTGTCCAAGGGCCGCATCCTTGACGACACCTTGCCGCTTCTGGCTGAAGCGGGCATTGTGCCGACCGAGAATCCGGACAAGAGCCGCAAGCTGATCATTCCCACGACCCAGGCAGATGTACGCCTGCTGATCGTGCGTGCCACCGATGTGCCGACCTATGTCGAACATGGTGCTGCTGACCTCGGCGTCGCCGGCAAAGATGTGCTGATGGAATACGGCGGCCAGGGCCTGTACGAGCCGCTGGACCTGCAAATTGCCCAGTGCAAGCTGATGACTGCCGGCAAGGTCGGCGCGGTCGAGCCCAAGGGCCGCCTGCGCATCGCCACCAAGTTCGTCAACGTTGCCAAGCGCTACTACGCCGAACAGGGCCGTCAGGTCGACATCATCAAGCTCTATGGTTCGATGGAGCTGGCGCCGCTGATCGGTCTGGCGGACAAGATCATCGACGTGGTCGACACCGGTAACACGCTGCGGGCCAACGGCCTGGAGCCACAGGATTTCATTGCTGCCATCAGCTCCCGGCTGATCGTCAACAAAGCTTCGATGAAGATGCAGCACGCCCGTATCCAGGCGTTGATCGACACCCTGCGCAAGGCAGTGGAGTCTCGACACCGCGGCTGATTCACCTGCGCGACGTTAAGTCGCGCCCGTCTATCCGCCTCATAGCCAGAATTCTCAGGTGCCCAAGCGGAAACGACTGCTAAGTTAGGGCGCCTGAGTTTTTGCCATTCCTATGAGGCTCTCGCTATGACCGCACCGACTGCAATTCGCCGACTCAACGCTGCTGACCCGGATTTTGCGCATCATCTGGATCATCTGCTGAGCTGGGAAAGTGTGTCTGACGACTCGGTCAATCAGCGGGTGCTGGACATCATCAAGGCCGTGCGTGAGCGTGGCGATGCGGCACTGGTGGACTTTACCCGGCAGTTCGACGGCCTGGACGTGAAGTCCATGGCCGACCTGATCCTGCCGCGTGAGCGTCTGGAACTGGCGCTCACCCGCATCTCCGTGGCCCAGCGCGAAGCCCTGGAAGTCGCCGCAGCTCGTGTGCGCAGTTACCACGAAAAACAAAAGCAGGACTCTTGGAGCTACACCGAGGCCGACGGTACCGTGCTGGGCCAGAAAGTCACGCCGCTGGACCGCGCCGGTCTGTACGTGCCGGGCGGTAAGGCGTCGTACCCGTCGTCGGTGCTGATGAACGCGATTCCAGCCAAGGTCGCTGGCGTCACCGAAGTGGTCATGGTCGTGCCGACCCCGCGCGGTGAAATCAACGAACTGGTACTGGCCGCCGCCTGCATCGCCGGTGTCGACCGTGTGTTCACCATTGGTGGCGCTCAGGCCGTTGCCGCATTGGCTTACGGCACCGAAAGCGTGCCGAAGGTCGACAAGGTGGTCGGTCCGGGCAACATCTATGTCGCCACCGCCAAGCGCCACGTGTTTGGCCAGGTCGGAATCGACATGATCGCCGGCCCTTCGGAAATCCTTGTGGTGTGCGACGGCCAGACCGATCCGGACTGGATCGCCATGGATCTTTTCTCCCAGGCCGAGCACGACGAAGACGCCCAGGCCATTCTGGTCAGCCCCGACGCCGAGTTCCTCGACAAGGTCGCCGCCAGCATCGCCAGGCTGATGCCGACCATGGAGCGTGCCGCGATCATTGAAACCTCGATCAATGGCCGTGGAGCACTGATCAAGGTGCGCGACATGGAACAGGCCATCGAAGTGGCCAACCGCATCGCGCCGGAGCACCTCGAATTATCCGTTGCCGATCCACAAGCCTGGCTGCCGCAAATCCGCCACGCCGGTGCAATCTTCATGGGCCGTCACACCTGCGAGGCCCTGGGTGATTACTGCGCAGGCCCGAACCACGTGTTGCCGACCTCCGGCACCGCGCGTTTCTCCTCGCCGCTGGGTGTGTACGACTTCCAGAAACGTTCATCGATCATCTTCTGCTCCGAGCAGGGTGCGTCCGAGTTGGGCAAAACCGCTTCCGTGCTGGCCCGTGGCGAGTCGCTGACTGCCCACGCTCGCAGTGCCGAATATCGCATCGTTGACGACAAGCAGGGGAACTGAACATGAGTAAATTCTGGAGCCCATTCGTCAAGAATCTGGTGCCTTACGTCCCGGGTGAGCAGCCGAAGCTGGCAAAACTGGTGAAGCTCAACACCAACGAAAACCCGTACGGCCCATCGCCAAAAGCCCTTGCGGCGATGCAAACCGAACTCAATGACAACCTGCGTCTGTACCCGGATCCGAACAGCGATCTGCTCAAGCAGGCCGTCGCCAGGTACTACGGCGTGCAAGGCAATCAGGTGTTCCTCGGCAACGGTTCCGATGAAGTGCTGGCGCACATCTTCCACGGTTTGCTGCAGCACGATCAGCCGCTGCTGTTCCCTGACATCAGCTACAGCTTCTACCCGGTCTACTGCGGGTTGTACGGCATCACGTTTGACGCGGTGCCGCTGGACGAGCAGTTCCGGATCAACCCGGCGGACTACGCCAGGCCGAACGGCGGGATTATCTTCCCCAACCCGAACGCGCCGACCGGCTGCCTGTTGGCGCTGGAGGCGGTGGAGCAGATTCTCAAGGCCAGCCCGGATTCGGTGGTCGTGGTGGACGAGGCTTACATCGATTTCGGCGGCGAGACGGCAATCACCCTGGTGGACCGTTATCCGAACCTGCTGGTGACCCAGACCCTGTCCAAGTCCCGTTCCCTGGCCGGCCTGCGGGTGGGTCTGGCGGTCGGTCATCCGGACCTGATCGAGGCGCTGGAGCGGATCAAGAACAGCTTCAACTCCTATCCGCTGGACCGCATGGCAAATGTCGGCGCTGCCGCGGCGTTCGAGGATCGCGAGTATTTCGACAAGACCTGCCGGTTGGTGATCGAGAATCGCGAGAAGGTCGTTGCGCAGCTGGAGGAGAAGGGTTTTGAAGTGCTGCCATCGGCGGCGAACTTCATTTTCGCCCGTCACCCCCGACACGATGCGGCGGGGCTTGCGGCGAAGTTGCGTGAGCAGGGCGTGATCGTCCGGCACTTCAAGCAGGAGCGGATTGCCCAGTTCCTGCGGATCTCCATCGGCACGCCAGAGCAGAATCAGGCGTTGATCGATGGACTAGGCGACCTCTAAACCACCACTGACCCCCTGTAGGAGCAAGCTCGCTCCTACAGGGGCTTGTCTCAGCTGCTTACTCTTCTTCTTTATCCTTGACCGGAGCCGGCGGCGGCCGCAGGCCGACTTCCGCCATCAGCTTGAGTTCCTTGCCGTTGCGCATCACCTCGATCGCGACCTTGTCGGTCGGCTTGATCCGCGCCACCTGATTCATCGAGCGACGGCCATCACCGGCCGGTTCGCCATCGATGGCAAGAATCACATCACCCAGTTGCAGGCCGGCCTTCTGTGCCGGACCGTCGCGGAAAATTCCCGCCACGACAATGCCCGGACGCCCGGACAAGCCGAACGATTCGGCCAGTTCCTGGGTCAGCGGCTGCACTTCGATACCCAGCCAGCCACGAATCACCTGGCCGTGCTCGATAATCGACTTCATCACTTCCATCGCCAGCTTCACCGGGATCGCGAAACCAATGCCCTGGGAGCCGCCGGACTTGGAGAAGATCGCCGTGTTGATACCGGTCAGGTTACCGACGGCATCCACCAGCGCACCGCCGGAGTTGCCGGGGTTGATCGCCGCATCGGTCTGGATGAAGTCTTCGTAGTTGTTCAGGCCCAGTTGGTTGCGACCGGTGGCGCTGATGATGCCCATGGTCACGGTCTGGCCGACGCCGAACGGGTTGCCGATGGCCAGCGCGACGTCGCCGATGCGGATGTTGTCAGAACGCCCCACGGTGATCGACGGCAGGTTTTTCAGGTCGATTTTCAGCACCGCGAGGTCAGTCTCCGGGTCGCTGCCGATCACCCGCGCCAGGGTTTCCCGGCCGTCCTTGAGCGCCACCACGATCTGGTCGGCGCCGCTGGTCACGTGGTTGTTGGTCAGAATGTAGCCTTCCGGGCTCATGATCACACCGGAGCCGAGGCTCGATTCCATGCGTTTCTGCTTGGGCGAGTTATCACCGAAGAAACGACGGAACTGCGGATCTTCGAACAACGGATGATTGGGTTTGTTGATGACTTTGGTGGTGTACAGGTTCACCACCGACGGCGCCGCGGTGGATACCGCTTCGGCATAAGACACCGGGCCCTGCTGCATACTGGTGGTTTGCGGCGCTTGTTGCAGATTGACGTCGAGGCTCGGAAGCCCGACCCACTGCGGGTAACGCTGGATTATCAAAAGAGCGACAAGCACGCCGGCCAACAGCGGCCAGCCGGAAAAACGCAGCGCCTTGAGCATTAAGCACTTCCTGAGAGAGTTGCAGGCGGTATGAGACCGCTCATAATGACGCGCATTATACGAGGCCGCACGCGCCTCTGAACGGGATATTTAGGAGTCTTTCATGGCCGTCGCCCTGAGCACCCTGGTCGAAGAAGCCGACCGTTACCTCAACAGCGCCAAAATCGCCGATTACTGCCCCAATGGCCTGCAGGTCGAAGGCCGTCCGCAAGTGATGCGCATTGTCAGTGGCGTCACTGCCAGCCAGGCCTTGCTCGATGCTGCAGTGGAGGCCAATGCCGACCTGGTGCTGGTGCACCATGGCTACTTCTGGAAGGGCGAGAACCCGTGCATCACCGGCATGAAACAGCGCCGCTTGAAGACTCTGCTCAAGCACGATATCAGCCTGTTGTCCTATCACCTGCCGCTGGATCTGCACCCGGACGTTGGCAATAACGTGCAGCTCGCACGGCAGCTCGACATCACCGTCGAAGGCCCGCTGGACCCGGACAACCTGAAGATTGTCGGCCTGGTCGGCTCGCTGAATGAGCCGATGACGCCCCGGGATTTCGCCCGCCGCGTCCAGGAAGTCATGGGCCGTGAGCCGCTGTTGATCGAAGGCAGCGCGATGATCCGCCGTGTCGGCTGGTGCACCGGTGGTGGCCAGGGTTACATCGACCAGGCCATTCTGGCAGGCGTCGATCTGTACCTCAGCGGCGAGGCTTCCGAGCAAACCTTCCACAGCGCCCGGGAAAACGACATCAGCTTCATCGCCGCCGGTCACCATGCCACCGAGCGCTACGGCGTCCAGGCGCTGGGGGATTACCTGGCGCGGCGCTTTGCGCTGGAACACATCTTCATCGATTGCCCGAATCCGATCTGACCGTTATCGCAGGCGCGTCGCTACCTTGTAGGAGCCGGCTTGCCGGCGAAGGCGTCCTCATCAGCAGCGCAAGTCTTGAGGGCCTCTTCGCTGGCAAGCCAGCTCCTACAGGGGTCGATTGCCCAAACGGGCAGGCATATTCATATGCTCTTTCGATCTAGTTGGCGTCCTGATTAGAAGAGGTCGCTGTGCTAGGATCCTCGCTCGAACACGGCCCGCTGGCCGTTCATAAGAAAGCTTTCGTGAGTAGCCATGGTCGATAAACTGACGCATCTGAAACAGCTGGAGGCGGAAAGCATCCACATCATCCGCGAGGTGGCCGCCGAGTTCGATAACCCGGTGATGCTGTACTCCGTCGGTAAAGATTCCGCCGTGATGCTGCACCTTGCGCGCAAGGCATTCTTCCCGGGCAAACTGCCGTTCCCGGTGATGCACGTCGACACCCAGTGGAAGTTCAAGGAAATGTACGCGTTCCGCGACCGTATGGTCGAAGAACTCGGCCTTGACCTGCTGGTGCACGTCAACCCCGATGGCGTCGCGCAAGGCATCAACCCGCTCACCCACGGCAGTGCCAAGCACACCGATATCATGAAAACCGAAGGCCTCAAGCAGGCCCTCGACAAGTACGGTTTCGATGCTGCTTTCGGTGGTGCCCGTCGTGACGAAGAGAAGTCCCGTGCCAAAGAGCGCGTGTATTCCTTCCGCGATACCAAGCACCGCTGGGACCCGAAAAACCAGCGTCCCGAGCTGTGGAACGTCTACAACGGCAAGGTCAACAAGGGCGAATCGATCCGCGTTTTCCCGTTGTCGAACTGGACCGAACTGGACATCTGGCAGTACATCTACCTGGAAGGGATCCCGATCGTGCCGCTGTATTTCGCCGCCGAGCGCGACGTTATCGAGATGAATGGTACTTGGATCATGATCGACGATGAACGCCTGCTCAATCACCTGAGCGATGAAGACAAGGCACGCATCGTCAAGAAGAAGGTCCGTTTCCGCACACTCGGCGACTACCCCTTGACCGGTGCGGTCGAGTCCGAGGCTACCAGCCTGACCGACATCATTCAGGAAATGCTCCTGACGCGAACTTCCGAACGCCAGGGCCGGGTCATCGATCACGATGGCGCAGGCTCGATGGAAGAAAAGAAACGTCAGGGTTATTTCTAAGGGGTTGTCATGTCGCACGCATCTGATTTGATCAGCGAGGACATCCTCGCCTATCTGGGCCAGCACGAACGCAAGGAAATGCTGCGCTTTCTTACCTGTGGCAACGTCGATGACGGCAAGAGCACCCTGATCGGGCGTCTGCTGCACGACTCCAAAATGATCTACGAAGATCACCTGGAAGCCATTACCCGCGACTCGAAAAAAGTCGGCACCACCGGTGATGATATCGACCTGGCGTTGCTGGTCGACGGCCTGCAGGCCGAGCGGGAACAGGGCATCACCATCGATGTCGCTTACCGCTACTTCTCCACCGCCAAGCGCAAATTCATCATCGCCGACACCCCCGGCCATGAGCAGTACACCCGCAACATGGCCACCGGTGCGTCCACCTGTGACCTGGCGATCATTCTGGTCGACGCCCGTTATGGCGTGCAGACCCAGACCCGTCGCCACAGCTTTATTGCTTCGTTGCTGGGCATCAAGCACATCGTGGTCGCCATCAACAAGATGGACCTCAACGGTTTCGACGAGAAAGTCTTCGAGTCGATCAAGGCCGATTACCTGAAGTTCGCCGAAGGCATCGCCTTCAAGCCGACCACCATGGCCTTCGTGCCGATGTCGGCGCTCAAGGGCGACAACGTGGTGAACAAGTCCGAACGTTCGCCGTGGTACACCGGCCAGTCGTTGATGGAAATTCTGGAAACCGTCGAGATCGCCAGCGACCGCAACTACAGCGACCTGCGTTTCCCGGTGCAGTACGTCAACCGTCCGAACCTGAACTTCCGTGGTTTCGCCGGCACCCTGGCCAGTGGCGTCGTGCACAAGGGCGACGAAGTCGTGGTGCTGCCGTCGGGCAAGAGCAGTCGCGTGAAATCCATCGTCACCTTCGAAGGTGAGCTGGAGCATGCAGGTCCTGGTCAAGCGGTGACGCTGACCATGGAAGACGAGATCGATATCTCCCGCGGCGACTTGCTGGTGCATGCCGACAACCTGCCGCAAGTGGCTGACGGCTTCGACGCCATGCTGGTGTGGATGGCCGAAGAGCCGATGCTGCCGGGCAAGAAATACGACATCAAGCGCGCTACGACGTACGTGCCGGGTTCGATCACCAGCATTGTCAACCGCGTTGACGTGAACACCCTGGAAGAAGGCCCTGCCAGTGCCTTGCAGCTGAACGAGATCGGTCGGGTCAAGATCAGCCTCGATGCAGCCATCGCGCTGGACGGTTACGCGAGCAACCGCACCACCGGTTCGTTCATCGTCATCGATCGTTTGACCAATGGCACCGTCGCCGCCGGCATGATCATCGCTCAACCAGTGGCGCACGGCAGTAGCACGCATCACGGCAAACTCGCGCACGTCGCCACCGAAGAACGCGCCCAGCGCTTCGGCCAGCAACCGGCCACCGTGTTGTTCAGCGGCTTGTCCGGCGCGGGCAAAAGCACGCTGGCCTACGCGGTTGAACGCAAGCTGTTCGACATGGGCCGTGCAGTGTTTGTGCTCGATGGCCAGAACCTGCGTCACGACCTGAACAAAGGTCTGCCACAGGATCGCGCCGGGCGTACCGAGAACTGGCGTCGTGCCGCACACGTTGCGCGTCAGTTCAACGAAGCCGGTCTGCTGACCCTGGCAGCGTTCGTTGCGCCGAGTGCCGAAGGTCGTGAACAGGCCCGGGAACTGATCGGCAAGGAGCGTCTGCTGACGGTCTACGTCCAGGCTTCGCCGACAGTCTGCGCCGAGCGTGATCCGCAAGGTTTGTACGCAGCGGCCGGGGATAACATCCCGGGCGAATCCTTCCCGTACGACGTGCCGCTGGATGCCGACCTGGTGATCGACACCCAGTCCGTTTCACTGGAAGAAGGCGTCAAGCAAGTGCTGGGTCTGCTGCGCGAGCGTGGTGCGATCTAAGGCCGGAGCAACGGCAAGCTTCTAGCTTCAAGCTGTAAGAAAAAGCCCGCAGACAAGTGATTGTCTGCGGGCTTTTTGTGTCTGCGGGCTTTTTGTGGTTGTTCCGACTTGCCCGCGAAGAGGCCCTTGCAGCCAGCTCGCTCGCTTGCTGGCTGGGTATTCCCAATGCGCGCCGTGTAAGCGGTCGGCAATTACGCGTGAATTTCCAGCACCATTAGCACTTGGGAAATGGACTACAGAGATATCGGAAATGGGTAAGTTATATTTGTTTGCATAGGGGGATATTGTCCTTGGCAGATGCAGGGTAGAAGCATATTCAGGTTTATGTTAGGTCGATTGCACATAGGCAGATATCCAAGGTAGAGAAGTACCCTTGGTATGCGCGTTAATTATTCTGGGCGTTGCGTTTTAACAAAGTCGCGCTACAGAGTGTGTAAGGGTTGAATGTTGATCGGTTCAGAAAACACTCAAGCCTTAGGTGTGTAATGTTGTTGATCAACGTTCACGGGAGGTTGTATGCGTGTAAAAGATTTATATATCCCTCCTGGGTATGTTGCAGGTGCTGGTGAAGTTGTTTTTTGTGTAATTGTGTTTTCTTTTCTGGTTTTTGCATCGACTTATATGCTCGGTGACGTAAAGGAGATTCCTCCCTTGCCAGAAAGCCTGGTTATGGAGAGCGCTTACATATACAGAGACGTTTCGCAGTCAAAGAGTGAGTCATATTTGTCTCTGAAGGTCGGGCTGGATGATGATGCGTATAACTACACTATTGTGGCTCGTAGTAGTGATCTTCGGCATTTGGATTTGAGGAAGTCACGAAAGCTGTGGGTCGCTGTAGACTCGGATCGGAGTAAGCGGTTTGTTTGGTGGGTTTATGATTTTGATAACAAATTGATTATCAGTCGTAAAGAGATATTGGATTGGATAAGGCGCTACAATAGTAGGAACTATTTTGTGGCGATTTTGGGAGCTGTTTCGTCCTTGTATTTGTTTCTGATAATTGTTCGGAACGGAGTTTGGAATAGAGTTGTAGCGAAAAGGAAAGCGCATGAAAGTCGAGCGGATTGATAATGAGATATATGTAGTTGACGATTTCCTCACGGAAAGCGAAGAGGTTGGTATAAATCTTCAGCTTAAGGGGGCTGTCTGGAGATACAACTGGCCGAATTATGAAGAACTCCCCTTCGTTAGGCCCTGTTGGCACGTGTTTATTGCGGGTAAAGGTCGTCCTGAGCGGCAGTCCTGTTTAGAAGAATTGAACAGCAATGAATCATGGCGTTTTCTGATCGGTTTTTGGGAGCGATTTTCAGCCTTACATAATTTTAACATGACATTGTTAGGTGTTTATGCAAACGGGCAGACGTTCGGGCAGGACACCATTATACACCGTGATAACAAGACGCACCCAGGATTGACCGTGATCGTTTTCTGTAACGAGCACTGGCCGACGTCTTGGGGAGGGGAACTCGTTTTCTATGATGATACGAAAGAAAATATCATTAAGGCTGTGCTACCAAAGTCTCGTCGCATAGTGATTTTCGATGGACGAATTCCACATGCTGCACGATCACCTTCCGTGAAGTGTGATCAGGTAAGAATGACACTTGCGTTTAAAACTGTGATTAAGGAGTAGTATATGGCTGGGAAAGCCGAGATATTTGTAGGTGTCGTAAACGATGGAGTGACTGTAGGTTCGGGTGCAACTGCGATATCAGACCAGTTCTTGGTTAACGGTAATGGGATGGTGTTGTTGAACCAAGCTGCGCAAACGGGGGCCGTAATAGCCAGCGTGACGTCAGTCACAAAGCTGGCAGGTCCATATGTGCCGATTGTGAGTATGCCAGCCAATGTAGTTGCAGGTACCATTACCTTTCTAAAAATAGGTGTGGATATCCGGGATGGTGCAGGATTTAAAGAAGGTGATGTTATTAGTCTTGTGGGTAATGTAGCAGGCGCGATCGCCACCATGGCTGTTTTAGCCGCCGCACCGTTCGTAGTCGTTGGTACTGCAAGTGTTGTATCAATAGCAGTTGGCCTGTATTCTATTGGTGTATCAAAAATGGTTGAAAATCTAGCGAAGAGTGCTGCGGACTTCTTTAGGAATAACCCTGCAGATAGCTACGTTGACTATGTCTGGACGCCCGATATGAAACTTGTGCATAGAGACATCCTGGGGGCGTCATATAACAATTATATGCTTTCATTTAATTGGTCGCCTGAGACCGGGGAGTTGGTGCCTTCGGCATTTTCTACAGTCAGTGAAAATAGTGGGGGTGGAGGCTTTATCCCGCCCACAAATCCGGTGCTTCCGACTCATCCTCCTGAGATAGTTCCAACAGTCACCATCGGTCCCCTTGAGTTTGGCAATAAAAATGCTGGCGCAGATGATAGCGGTGATGAGTATGGATGCTGTACTGGGGGAAGTGATGGTTATGTGTAGCGAAACCCATATATAAGCTATCTGTTCCTCATTTTTGTCTTCAGATTTTCAGTAAAAACCAACTGGATATTCGACAGTCTTAAGCGCCAAGCCCTAGTCAAGCTGAACTTAAGAGTGCGCTGGTGTGTGGGTAATCGTCAGCTGCATCGCTTGGAACCGAGTTCCGTTTCGCTGGAAGACGGCGTCAAGCAAGTGCTGGGGCTGCTGCGTGAGCGTGGTGCGATCTAAGCCTTGGCCGCCAATGAAAAACCCGCCGATGAGTGATCATCGACGGGTTTTTTGTGTCTTTCAGATCGTCAAAAGATCGCAGCCTTCGGCAGCTCCTACGGGATGTACGCCGAACCAATGTAGGAGCTGCCGAAGGCTGCGATCTTTTGATCTTACTTCTTTGGATATTCCCGATGCAGTTGCTCCAGCAACGCATCCTTGTCCTGCCACAACTGATTGATCCAGCCCTGAAACTGCAGGCGGTATTCACCGTCCTGGTCGTAATTCTTGCCGATGAATTGCGGCGGGATATTCAGTTCTTCGAAGTGCACCACCACATCCGCCACCTCCCCACACAGCAAGTCCCAGAAACCCGGGCGCCCGGCGGGGTAGTGGATGGTCACGTTGACCAGGGATTCAAGCTGTTCGCCCATCGCATCCAGCACAAAGGCAATGCCTCCGGCCTTGGGCTTGAGCAGGTACTTGAAGGGTGACTGCTGCTGGGCATGCTTACCCTTGGTGAAGCGCGTGCCCTCGACGAAATTGAAAATGCCCACCGGGTTGTCGCGGAATTTCGCGCAGGTCTTGCGCGTGGTTTCCAGGTCCTTGCCTTTCTTTTCCGGATGCTTCTCCAGATAAGCCTTGGAGTAGCGCTTCATGAACGGGAAGCCCAGTGCCCACCAGGCCAGGCCGATCACCGGAACCCAGATCAGCACCTGCTTGAGAAAGAACTTCAGCGGTTGGATGCGCCGGTTGAGCACGTATTGCAGCACCAGGATGTCAACCCAGCTCTGGTGGTTGCTGGTGATCAGGTACGAGTGCCGATAGTCGAGGCCTTGCAGGCCGCTGATGTGCCAGCGGGTGCGGCGGACGAGGTTCATCCAGCCTTTGTTGATACTGATCCAGGCTTCATGGGTATGACTCATCAGCCAGTGCGCGAGGCGCTGGGTGAGGGCGAACGGGAGTGCCTTGACGAGTGCCACGCAGAACAGGAACGAACAGAGCAAAATCGTGTTCAGTGCCAACAGCAGCGAGGCGATCACGCCTCGCAGCGCAGCAGGTAGAAAATCCAGCATTTATACATCCATAGGTCGGTTGGCAGCCTGGATCGCGGTCAACGCGATGGTGTAGACGATGTCATCGACCTGCGCGCCGCGCGGCAAATCGTTCACCGGTTTGCGCAGGCCTTGCAGCATCGGCCCGAGGCTAACGCAGTCGGCGCTGCGCTGCACGGCCTTGTGGGTGGTGTTGCCGGTGTTCAGGTCGGGGAACACGAACACCGTGGCACGACCGGCCACCTGACTGTTCGGCGCCAGTTGCCTGGCCACGGTTTCGTTGGCAGCGGCGTCGTACTGCAATGGGCCGTCGATCAATAATGAGTTCTGTTGTTCGTGGGCGAGCAACGTCGCTTCGCGCACCTTCTCGACTTCTTCACCGCTGGCCGACTCACCGCTGGAGTAACTGATCATCGCCACTCGTGGAGTGATGCCGAATGCCGCCGCCGAGTCGGCGCTTTGCAACGCAATCTCGGCCAGTTCGCTGGCGCTCGGATGCGGGTTCATCACGCAGTCGCCGTAGACCAGCACCTCTTCCGGAAACAGCATGAAGAACACCGAAGACACCAGCGTGCAGCCCGGCGCGGTCTTGATCAGTTGCAGGGCCGGGCGGATGGTGTTGGCGGTGGAGTGAATGACTCCGGACACCAGCCCGTCGACTTCATCCAGCGCCAGCATCACGGTGCCGATCACCACGGTGTCTTCCAGTTGTTGCTCGGCCATGGGTGCGTTGAGGCTTTTGCTTTTACGCAGGGCGACCATCGGCTCGACGTAACGCTCGCGGATCAGGTCTGGATCGAGGATTTCCAGCCCTGGCGGCAACTCGATACCCTGGGCGCGGGCGACGGCTTCGACATCCGCCGGTTTCGCCAGCAATACGCAACGGGCAATGCCGCGGGCCTGGCAGATTGCAGCGGCTTGCACCGTCAGCGGCTCGCTGCCTTCGGGCAACACGATGCGCTTGTTGGCCGCCTGGGCGCGCTGGATCAATTGATAGCGGAAAACGGCTGGCGACAGGCGCATTTCCCGGGGTGTTCCGCAGCGCTGGTGCAGCCAGTTGGCGTCGAGATGACCGGCGATGAAATCGGTGATGATTTCGGCGCGCTCGCGGTCATCGATGGGGATTTCCTTGTTCAGGCCATTGAGCAGGTTGGCGGTGTCATAGGAGCCGGTACTCACCGACAGCACCGGCAATCCGGCCTGCAGGGCGCCGCGGCACAGGTCCATGATGCGCGGGTCGGGCAGGGTGTCGCTGGTCAGCAACAGGCCGGCCAGCGGCACGCCGTTCAAGGCCGCGAGGCTGACGGCGAGTATGATGTCATCGCGGTCGCCGGGGGTCACCACCAGCACGCCGGGCTTGAGCAGCTCCACGGTGTTGCGCATGGTGCGGGCGCAAATGATGATTTTGGTCATGCGCCGGGTTTCATAATCACCGGCGTTGAGCACTTGCGCACCCATCAGGTCGGCGACGTCGCGGGTGCGCGGGGCGTTCAGTTCCGGCTGGAACGGAATGCAGCCGAGCAAGCGAAAATCACCACTGCGCAGCAACGGCGAATGCTCCTTCAGGCGCGTGGCGAAGGCCTCCATGCTTTCTTCGGTCTTGACCTTGTTGAGGATCACGCCGAGGACTTTCGGGTCTTTCGGGCCGCCGAACAATTGCGCCTGCAACTCGACGCGACCGGAGAGCTCGGTCAGCACTTCGTTTTCCGGTGCCGAGACCAGGATCACCTCGGCGTCGAGGCTCTTGGCCAGGTGCAGGTTGACTCGCGCGGCGTAACTGGCGCTGCGGGTCGGGACCATGCCTTCGACGATCAGCACGTCCTTGCCGATGGCAGCCTGCTGATAAAGGGCGATGATTTCTTCGAGCAGTTCATCGAGCTGACCGTCGCCGAGCATGCGCTCGACATGGGCCAGGCCCAGGGGCTGGGGCGGTTTCAAGCCGTGGGTACGCGCCACCAGTTCGGTGGAACGTTCCGGGCCCGTGTCACCCGGATGCGGCTGGGCAATCGGCTTGAAAAAACCGACCTTGAGGCCCGCGCGCTCAAGGGTACGCACCAGCCCGAGGCTGATGGAGGTCAGACCCACACCAAAATCGGTGGGTGCGATAAAAAAAGTTTGCATGCGGATTCTCTAAAGGTGCATGTGGGCAGCCCGTGCGGTCTTTGCTGTCAGTCAAATTCGGCGTCTGAAATCCATATCCTGCGTTGCCGCTCCTCCCCATAGCGCGCTATGACTCGTCGCGGCGCCTTGGCTATGGATTTCAGGCATCCGAATTTGATCTGACGCAAAAGCCGTACGGGCCGCCAGGTGATGACCTATAGCTGGTCGTCTACCGAAATTCAGTCGCCAAGGTTATCGCTAACCGAGCCTTGTGCGCACCAACCACAATCAAAGGGCTGGCCTATTTTTTCCTGGCGCTGCGCAGGGTCCATGACCCAGGCGCGCGATTGCCAGGGTGGCTGGTGCCGCAGGTGTTGGGTGTGGCCGCAGGAAAGCTCGACCACCCAGTGTCCGTCCTCGTCCTGACGGAAGCCTGTGACCGTCGAATTCCGTCTGTCCGGGTTGTGTTCGCTTTCGGACGATTGCTTCGCTAAACTTGGCCTTTCAATCTTCTTATGCAAAAGGTCTCGCCCCATGCTGATCGCCGCCAATAAGGCTGTCTCCATCGACTATACCCTGACCAACGACGCTGGTGAGGTCATCGACAGCTCCGCCGGCGGCGCGCCGCTGGTCTACCTGCAAGGCGCAGGCAACATCATCCCGGGCCTGGAAAAGGCCCTGGAAGGCAAGACTGTCGGCGACGAGCTGACCGTAGCCGTTGAACCGGAAGACGCTTACGGCGAATACGCTGCCGAACTGGTCAGCACCCTGAGCCGCAGCATGTTCGAAGGCGTCGATGAACTGGAAGTGGGCATGCAGTTCCACGCTTCCGCTCCGGACGGCCAGATGCAGATCGTGACCATCCGTGATCTGGACGGCGACGACGTGACCGTCGACGGCAACCACCCGTTGGCCGGTCAGCGCCTGAATTTCCAGGTCAAGATCATCGACATCCGTGACGCCAGCCAGGAAGAAATCGCTCATGGTCACGTCCATGGCGAAGGTGGCCATCACCACTGATTTCTGCGCTAAGCTCATAACTGGAGAGGCGCCCCGAGGGCGCCTTTTTAGTCTGCGGCTGTCCCTGACGACACCGCCAAGTGGCTGTTTCGAGAAGAACACGGGAATCTGGAGTACGCCATGAGTGCTTTTCATGACCTTAAATTGACAGCCCTGGATGGACAGGAGCTACCTCTGGCGCCTTTCAAAGGCCAAGTCGTGCTGGTGGTCAACGTCGCCTCCAAATGCGGCTTGACTCCGCAGTACGCGGCGCTGGAAAACCTCTACCAGCAATACAAGGCCAAAGGCTTCAGCGTGTTGGGCTTGCCGTGCAACCAGTTTGCCGGGCAGGAACCGGGGACCGAGCAGCAGATCAAGGATTTCTGCAGCCTCAACTATGGCGTGACCTTTCCGTTGTCCAGCAAGCTGGAAGTCAACGGGCATGATCGTCATCAGTTGTACCGCTTGCTGGCGGGCGAGGGCGCTGAATTTCCCGGTGACATTACCTGGAACTTCGAGAAATTCCTGCTGGGCAAGGACGGCCGCGTGCTGGCGCGGTTCTCGCCGCGAACGGCGCCGGATGATCCGACCATCGTTCATGCGATCGAAAAAGCGCTGAGCTAAAAAGAAAGATCAAAAGATCGCAGCCTGCGGCAGCTCCTACAGGTGTTCACATTCCCATGTAGGAGCTGCCGCAGGCTGCGATCTTTTCGTTTCTAATCCTTAATCACTGAAATCAATAGTGCTGTTCAATGCTTGGTGCTCTCCATATTATCGCCGTCATAAAGTCTATGTTCCGTGGAGCGTCCCATGCCCGTCAAAGCCCTGTTCAAACCGTTCCGCCTCGGCACCCTTGAACTGCCGACCCGCGTCGTCATGGCGCCGATGACCCGCTCCTTTTCACCGGGCGGCGTGCCCAACTCCAAAGTGATCGAATACTACCGTCGCCGCGCCGCTGCGGGCGTCGGCCTGATCGTCACCGAAGGCACCACCGTCGGTCACAAGGCGTCCAACGGCTACCCGAACGTTCCGCATTTCTACGGTGAAGCGGCACTGGCCGGCTGGAAGAAAGTCGTCGATGCCGTTCACGCCGCAGGCGGCAAGATCGTTCCGCAGCTGTGGCATGTGGGCAGCGTACGTCGTATCGGCACCGAGCCGGACGCCAGCGTGCCGGGTTATGGCCCCTCGGAAAAAGTGAAGGAAGGTCAGGTCGTGGTGCACGGCATGACCAAACAGGACATCCAGGACGTGATCGCCGCGTTTGCCCAGGCCGCCAAGGATGCCCAGAGCATCGGCATGGACGGCGTGGAAATCCACGGTGCCCACGGTTACCTGATCGACCAGTTCTTCTGGGAAGGCAGCAACCGGCGTACCGACGAATACGGCGGCAGCCTGGCCAACCGTTCGCGCTTGGCCATTGAATTGATTCAGGCCGTGCGTGCCGCGGTCGGTGAAGGTTTCCCGATCATCTTCCGTTTCTCCCAGTGGAAGCAGCAGGACTACACCGCGCGTCTGGTGCAAACACCGGAAGCCTTGGGCGAGTTCCTCAAGCCGCTGGCGGATGCGGGCGTGGATATTTTCCACTGCTCGACCCGCCGTTTCTGGGAGCCTGAGTTCGACGGTTCCGAGTTGAACCTGGCCGGATGGACCCGTCAACTCACCGGCAAGCCGACCATCACCGTGGGCAGCGTCGGCCTGGATGGCGAGTTCCTGCAGTTCATGGTCAACACCGACAAGGTCGCACAACCGGCCAGCCTGGAAAAACTGCTGGAGCGCCTGAACAACGACGAATTCGACCTGGTGGCGGTCGGTCGTGCGTTGCTGGTGGACCCGGACTGGGCGCAGAAAGTGCGCGACGGTCATGAAGAGGACATTCTGCCGTTCAGCCGTGAGGCGTTGATGACGCTGGTTTAAGCCGCGATTGGACTTACGCTTTCGCGAGCAAGCCCGCTCCCACAGGTGACCTCATCTCTCTGAGATAACTCGGTTACCTGTGGGAGCGGGCTTGCTCGCGAAGACTGACTAAAGAGCACTACAAAATCAGGGAACAGTCGGTGCATTCGGCACCACCATCTCCCCGGCACAAGCCCCGCGCAACTGCCCTTCGAACTGCTCGATGATCGACGCCCAGCCCTGGCGACTGGCATGCTGGCGCGCATTGAGCCGCACATTGCGCAAGGCTTCCCTGTCCTCCAGCAGCCATGCCGCTGCATCGCAGAACGCTTCTTCATCTCCCGGCATCGCCAGCACGCCGCTGTAGCCATGACGAATATGCTGGGCGGCTGCCGCCTGGTCGTAAGCCACCACGCCGAGCCCCGAGGCAAGTGCTTCAAGCACTACATTGCCAAAGGTTTCGGTCAGGCTCGGAAACAGAAACACATCGCCCGACGCGTAGTGACACGCCAGGGCTTCACCCCGTTGGGTGCCACAGAAAATCGCCTCGGGGATTTCGTTTTCCAGTTCCTGGCGCTGTGGGCCATCGCCGACCACGATCAGTTTCAGGATGCGCTTGGGATAACTCGCCTTGAGGGTATTGAAGGTACGCTTGAGCAGGCCGAGGTTTTTTTCCGGGGCCAGGCGGCCGACATGAATGACGGCGATGTCTGCCTCGGCCAGTCCCCATTGCTCGCGCAGGGCATTCAAGCGTTTGGCCGGGTGAAACAGTTCGCTGTCGACGCCTCGGGACAGCAACGCCAGTCGTTCGAAATGACGTCGCTCCAGTTCCATGCGCTGACTGACGCTGGGCACCAGGGTCATGGTCGAGCGGTTGTGGAACCAGCGCAGGTAGTGAGTCAGCAGGCGCGTGAGCAAACCAAACCCGTACTGGTTGGAGTATTGCTGGAAATTGGTGTGGAAACCGCTGACCACGGAAATTCCCAGTCGCCGTGCCGCACGCAAGGCCGACAGACCCAGCGGCCCTTCGGTGGCGATGTAGAGCACATCTGGGCGATGACGCGTCCAGCGCCGTAGCAGTTTGTGCATCGACGACTGACCCCATTGCAGGCCGGGATAGCCCGGTAGCGGCCAGCCGCGACACAGCAGAAGTTCATCGTCGCTGCCCAACTGCTGGTCGCAGCCCTGACGTGGTCGCACCAGTTCCACCTGATGCCCGCGTGCGCGCAAACCGTCGCACAAGCGACCCAGGGTATTGGCCACGCCGTTGATTTCCGGAGGGAAGGTTTCGGTGATCAGAGTGATATGCAGAGCTGTCGTCATGACCCCAGTGTCGGCCGGGGCCATGTCGTCAGTGTGACGTCGGGATGATGGATTTGTGACTGCGGTATCGGCGCTGATGGCTCAGCGCTGCGCCACCAGGTTTTCCGCGCCGCGTTCACGCACCCAGAACAGCGTTGCCCCGGCCACGGCGGCCGGCATCATCAGGATGTTGACCACCGGGATCAGCAGCACCAGGTACACGCTGCCGCCGAAGCTCATGCTCTGCCAGCGCTTCTGTCGCAGCCAGGCGAGCATTTCGTTCCAGCCCAGCTTGTGGTTGTCCGCCGGATAGTCGATGTACTGGATCGCCATCATCCACACCCCGAACAATAGCCACAGCGGTGCGGCGATGATGTTCACCACCGGGATGAACGAGAGGATGAACAGCCCGATTGCCCGGGGCAGAAAGTAGCCGAGCTTGCGCATTTCCCGGGCCAGGGTGCGCGGAATCATCGCAATCAGTTCGCCCCAGCTGAAGGTCGGGAAGTCGTCGGTGCCGCGCACCACCACCTCGACTTTTTCCGCGAGGAAGCCGTTGAATGGCGCGGCAATGACGTTGGCGAGCATGGTGAAGGTGAAGAACACCATCAGCACGACGAGCACCACGAACAGCGGCCAGAGGATGTAGCTGAGAAAACTCAGCCAGTCGGGCAGGGACGGCATCAGCGTGTCGACCCACAGGCTGAATTGATGGCCGGCCAGGTAGATCAATCCGACGAACAGCACCAGGTTGATCGCCAGCGGCAACAACACGAACAAACGCAGGCTGGGGCTCAGCACCAGCTTGAGGCCTTCGCGCAGGTATTGCGGGCCGGACAGAACGGGGGCGGGCATAAGAGGCTCCGGGCAGAGGGGAATCGCGCCGACCTTACCGGCTTTGCTTCACGTGCGAAAGCGCGGCAGTGGTATCGACATTCACTGTAACAAAGACGTCGATATCGTCGGTCAGATGGCATAGAGACCACCTATGAGCTGGATTGTTAATCCGTATTTCCTTAATCTTCGCCCCCTCGATACGCTGCACCCAATCTTTTTACAGGACGGTCGGGTTCAAGCCTTCCCCAAGTGCTTTCAACCGTTCTTTTTTATTCCAGCCGGCAATCCGGCGTTCCGCGCCAGGTGTTCCGGGCCGGTCAACAGGAGCAGGTCATGTCTGAAGTCCGTCATTCGCGAGTGATTATTCTCGGTTCCGGCCCTGCCGGTTACAGCGCCGCGGTCTATGCCGCCCGTGCCAACCTCAAGCCACTGCTGATCACCGGCATGCAGGCCGGCGGTCAACTGACCACCACCACCGAAGTCGACAACTGGCCGGGCGACGTCCACGGCCTGACCGGCCCGGCGCTGATGGAGCGGATGCGCGAGCACGCCGAGCGTTTCGAAACCGAGATCGTGTTCGATCACATCAATGCCGTGGACTTCGCTGCCAAGCCGTACACCTTGACCGGCGACAGCGCGACTTACACCTGCGACGCCCTGATCATCGCCACCGGCGCCAGCGCTCGTTACCTGGGCCTGCCGTCCGAAGAAACCTTCATGGGCAAAGGCGTTTCGGCCTGCGCGACCTGCGACGGTTTCTTCTACCGCAACAAGCCGGTTGCCGTGGTCGGCGGCGGCAACACCGCTGTCGAAGAGGCCCTGTACCTGGCCAACATCGCCAGCAAAGTCACGCTGATCCACCGTCGCGAAACCTTCCGCGCCGAGAAGATCCTGATCGACAAGCTGAACGCGCGCGTTGCCGAAGGCAAGATCGAGCTGAAGCTGAACGCGACCCTGGACGAAGTGCTGGGCGACAACATGGGTGTGACCGGTGCGCGCCTGAAGAACAACGACGGCAGCTTCGACGAAGTGAAAGTCGACGGCGTGTTCATCGCCATCGGCCACACCCCGAACACCTCGTTGTTCGAAGGCCAGTTGACCCTCAAAGACGGCTACCTGGTTGTGCAGGGCGGCCGTGACGGCAACGCCACTGCCACCAACCTGGAAGGTATCTTCGCCGCTGGTGACGTGGCTGACCACGTGTACCGTCAGGCCATCACCTCGGCTGGCGCTGGCTGCATGGCCGCACTGGACGCGGAGCGTTACCTCGACGACCTGCAGAACGCTTGATTCTGCTTTCGTCGAAATAAGAAAACCGGCTTCGGCCGGTTTTTTTGTGTCCACGAACAATGCGTTCAACCCTGTAGGAGCTGCCGAAGGCTGCTCCTACAGGGGGGCGTTATGCTTGAGTCAGTTTTGCAAGGCAGGCTTCAAGGATATCGAACCCTTCCTCCAGCACCGCAGCCTCGATGGTCAACGGCGCCAGCAAGCGAATGATGTGCCGTGATTTGCCACTGGGCATCAGCAGCAGGCCCGCGTCCCGCGCCAGTGCCAGCAATTGGGTCAATTGTGCCGGTGCGGGAGAGCCATCGGCGTTGATCAGCTCGATGCCACGCATGGCGCCGACGCCAGTCAGGCGTCCCAGGTACGGCGTCAGCTTGTTCGCGCGCCAGGTTGCATGGCGGCCGACAATCGCTTCTTCCTGTTGCGTGCCCCAGGCGTGCAGGTTGGCATCGGTCATTTCGTCGAGGGTTGCCAGTGCCGCAGCGCAGGCGATGGGGTTGCCGGAGTAAGTGCCACCGAGTCCGCCCTTGGGCAAGTTGTCGAGCAGCGACTTGCGCCCGACCACCGCACCCAGCGGCACGCCGCCAGCGATGCTTTTGCCGAGCAGGATCAGGTCTGGCTCGATGCCCAGTCGCGAGAACGCGAAGCGCTGGCCGGTTCGGCCGAAACCGGACTGGATTTCATCGGCGATCAGCACAATGCCCTTGTCGTCGCAGAACTTGCGCAGCGCCTGGGCGAACTCGGCCTCCATGGCCAGGAAACCCGCTTCGCCCTGCACCGGTTCAACGATAAAGCAGGCGACGTCTTCGACATCGATTTCTACACTGAACAGGCGCTCCATGGCTTTGAGGGCCTCGGCACAGGTGACGTCGTTGTCCTGGCTGGGGAAGGGCAGGTGAAATACCGGCCCCGGCAGCACGCCGACTTTCTGTTTGTAGGGCGCGACTTTGCCGTTGAGGTTCAGGGTGGCCAGTGTGCGGCCGTGGAAAGCGCCGTCGAAGGCAATGACCGCGCTGCGGCCGGTGGCGCCACGGACGATCTTCAGGGCGTTTTCCGCTGCTTCCGCGCCGCTGTTGGTGAGCATGCCGCTGACCGGGTAACTCACCGGCATGAACGCGCTGAGGCGATCCATCAGTTCGAGGTAAGGCACATGGGGCGCAGCGTTGAACGCGTAATGGGTCAGTCGGGTGGCTTGTTCGCGGATGGCTTGGACGATACGCGGATGGCAATGGCCGAGGTTCAACACGCCGATGCCGCCGACAAAGTCGATGTAGCGTTTGCCATCGGTGTCCCAGACCTCGGCGTTTTTGCCGTGGCTGAGCGTGACAGGATGAACGATGTTGATCGACTGGCTGATGGATTCGCTGCGCATGGATGACCGGCTCGGAAGAAGGAGGACTTCTTTTTATCTAAGCCGTGAGCGGTGGTACGGGGCAAACGAAATAAAGTTGCCGGGTCAATCTTAAAAGTCGGAATGTGCAGGGCGAAACAGCAAAGATCAAAAGATCGTCTGAACGCGGCCCGAACCTTCGGCAGCTCCTACATTGAGGTGTGATGCCCTGTAGGAGCTGCCGAAGGCTGCGATCTTTTTGGTATCAGCGGCGAGTCAACGGCTGCTGAGCGAACTTCACACCCGCCAGGCCGTGAGCAATCAACGCGCGGATATTGCCATGGTCGCTGCCTTCCGGCGTCGCCAGCACCGAGCGGTAATGCTCACCGAACGCCAGCAGGGCTTCTGCATCACTCAAGCCTTCGAGCAGCGCCAGACCCAGGGTCTTGCACGAGCCTTCGTTCTGCCCGGCCGCGTTTTCCACGCCACCATTGTTGAAAGCCTGAGGCTGGTAGTCGTAACCGGCAGCAATGAACGCAAGAGTCTCGGCGAAGGCGTGTTCGCCGCTGTTGAGGCTGGCGCGCAGGGTGTTCAAATCACTCATTGGGTTTTCCTTTGGCGAACGCCGCCTGTTGTTCGGCGTTGGCTTCTTGCTGAAATTGGGCTTTCCACTCGGCGTACGGCATGCCGTAAACCACTTCGCGGGCTTCGTCGAGGCTGACTTCGATCTGGCGTTCGTCAGCCGCAGCCTTGTACCACTTGGACAGGCAGTTGCGGCAGAAGCCCGAGAGGTTCATCAGGTCGATGTTCTGCACATCCTTGCGGCTGTCCAGATGGGCCACCAGCCGGCGAAAGGCGGCGGCTTCGAGTTCCAGGCGTTGTTGATCGGTCATGGCGGTCTCTGCGAGACAGCTTCAAACGGCACGATTGAAGCTGCAAGTTGGATGGCGGTGGCTGCAAGTTTACAGCTTGGCGCTTGTAGCTTGAAGCTAGCGGCTCGCTGCCAGCGTAATCGACACCGACTCGGCGAATCGCAGCGCGTGGGGCTTGTCGACCTCGACCTCGGCGTAGAGCACCGATGCGTTGGCCATCACCAGGTCGAGAATTTCCTGGGTCAGGCGTTCGAGCAGCGCAAAGCGGTTGCCTTCCACATGGGCGATGATCGCCTTGGTGATCGTGCGGTAGTTCAACGCGTGATCGATGTCGTTGTCCCGTACCGCTTCCTGGGCTGCGTACAGAATGGTGAGGTTGATCAGCACATCCTGCTTGTTGAGGATTTCATCCTCGTTGATGCCGATGTAGGTACGCAGGCACAGGTCTTTGACCCGGATGCGTGCCATGCCTGGCTGAAGTTGTGGCATTGCTACTTGCTCCGTCCAATCAATTGCAGGAACTCCTGGCGGGTGTTGCTCGACTCGCGGAAGGCGCCGAGCATCACCGAGGTGTTCATGGTCGAATTCTGTTTCTCGACGCCGCGCATCATCATGCACATGTGCTGCGCTTCGATGACCACTGCGACACCGGCCGCGCCGGTCACCTGTTGCACCGCGTCGGCGATTTGCCGGGTGAGGTTTTCCTGGATCTGCAGGCGCCGGGCGAACATGTCCACCAGTCGCGCAATCTTCGACAGGCCCAACACCTTGCCGGTCGGAATATAAGCCACATGCGCCTTGCCGATGAAGGGCAGCATGTGGTGTTCGCAAAGCGAGTACAGCTCGATGTTGTCGACGATGACCATTTCATCGTTGTCGGAGGCGAACAGCGCGCCGTTGACGATCTCTTCGACACTTTGCTCGTAACCATGGCAGAGGTACTGCATGGCTTTGGCCGCGCGCATCGGCGTATCGAGCAAGCCTTCGCGGTCGGGGTTTTCACCGAGACCGATGAGGATCTCTCGATAATTCTGGGGCAGGGATAACGTCATGGAAAATCCTCGCGGGACACTTATTTGATGTGCCGTCCGCCGTTGACGGTCAGGGTGGTGCCGGTGACATAAGGGTTGTCGAGCAGATAGCGCAGGCTCTGGTAGATCACTTCGCAGCCGGGTTCGATGCCCAGCGCGGACTTGGCCAGCACCTTGGTGCGGTAGGCCGCGTCGTCTTCAGGGTTGAACAGTAGCAGGGCCGGGGCGATTCCGTTGACCTTGATGGCCGGCGCGTACCTGGCGGCGAAGGACAGGGTCAGGCTGTCGAGCCCGGCTTTGCTGGCGCAATAGCCGATGTGCTTGCTGCTGCCCTTGCGGGTCACGTCATCGCTGATGTGCACGATGTCGGCGGGGCTTGAGCGTTGCAGCAGGTCGGCGCAATGCAGGTTGATCAGGTAAGGCGCCAGCATGTGCACACTGAACATGCGGGTGAATGCCGCGGCGTCGGTGTTCGGCGTTTCGGCCAGCCATTCGGAGGCGTTGTGGACAATCGCCCGCAAACAGTCGGTGTGGGTTTTCAGTTCACTGATGAAGGCGAGGATCCCGGCCTCGCTGGCGAAGTCTGCGAACACCGCGGTGGCCCCCAGGTCGCGCAGGGCTTGTACGCCGGGACGCTCGCTACGGTAGCTGAAAATCACGCGCTGGCCATCTTCCAGCAGTCGCCGGGCGCAATGCAGGCCGACACGCTGGCCGGCGCCGGTAATGAGGATGGGAGCTGCGGAAGAAGTCATGAACGGCTCGCGTCGCGGTGAGAACAAAACTATACCAGCGAGGAGTCGCGAGATGTCTCGGAAAAGATCGCAGCCTTCGCCAGCTCCTACGGGCCGCCATCTGTTACCGATTTGCAGGCGCTGGCGAAGCCCGCGATCTTTTAGCGGTTTTGCGGTACTGAGGTCGTGGGCAATGGACGTGCCGGCGCGCTGTTGAGCCAGCCTGCCAGCAAACGCGTCGACAACGGAATGAACAGGTAAACCATCAGCGGCGTCAGGCACAGGGTGCTGACGAGCACGCGGGGCAGCAGCGCCATCTCACTCAGCAGCGACCCCAGCGCAAAGTTGAACAGCAGGGAAACCGGAAAGAACGCCAACCAGATTGCCACGGCCTGTTTCCAGCGCGGCGGGCGTTGACCGACGGCACCGAACCAGCCCTCGATGCCGCTGACCCGATGTTCCGTCGGGTGGGCGAACAACTCGCTGCCGCGTCCGAGCCAGGCGCTGCGCGAAGCACAATGCTCCCAGGCATGCAGGGTCTGCTCGTCGGCGAAGCGGAAGATAATCTGGAATTCGTCATCACCGGGCGGCGGTGCGAGTACGCCGGAGCCAAGGTAGCCAGGAAAGTCGGTGGCCAGTTGTTCGCCTTCGCGCAGCCAGGCGATCAGGTCTTGATAACGTCCATTGGCAACGCGGCGCGCAACCATCAGCGTGACGGGAGGGGTAGACATTGTGCATCTCCGTAAGACATTTGCGTCGCTCCGGATAGGAACTTCGCCAGGCGCAGCGCCGGGGTAGTGGGCTGCAGCTTGAAACAAGCAAGGATTATTCCTCATTCTGCCGGTTTCACCTTTGATCGGTTTTTTTCGATTGTGAACTTGAATCGTTGTGGGGTAGCGGAGTAAAAATGGGATCCCATCTGCACATGGACATACAATCCTAGATGCCTGTCCTTACTGACGTAGTTTCAGGTGTACCGCGGGCTGTCTCCCTTGAGCAGGAACAGCTCTATCCGATTCGCGAGGTGGCGCGCCTGACAGGCGTCAATCCGGTCACGCTTCGAGCCTGGGAGCGACGTTATGGCCTGATTGTTCCAATGCGCGCCGAAAGTGGGCATCGCCTGTATTCGCTGACCGATATCGAGCGGGTCCGCAATGTCCTCGGCTGGGTCGAGCGCGGTGTAGTCGTCAGCAAGATCGGCAGGATCCTCGCCAAAACCCAGCCGCTCCAGGCGTTGTCGCACATTATCCCCAACAACCTCGTGGAAGCCGATTATGCACAGTGGCAGCAGCAGGTTCTTGCTGCGGTCAACGGGTTTGACGACATTCGGCTGGAGCAGGTCTACGGGCAAATCTTTTCCAGTTACGTCCTGCCGGTGGTGTTTCAGGACATTCTGATCCCTGTCTGGAAGCAATTGTTGCAACGACAGGACCAGTTCGGCGGTACCAGCGAGTGGCTATTCCTGGATGGTTTTTTGCGTTCCCGGGTGGTGCAGCGTCTATTGTTGCTGCGAGACAAACAGCCACGTCGGGTGGTCATCTGTGCCTTGGTTGGCCATTGTCGCGAGCTGGAACTGTTGGTCGCCGCCCTGTTCCTGAGTGCCGGGCCAGTGGCCGTTCGTGTGCTGAACATTGGTCAGCCGTTCGATGAGCTGGCGCTGACGTGTGAAAGGCTCAAGCCCTTGGCGCTGGTGCTGTTTTCCAATCATGTGCCGGCTCCCGAGTTGCCGCGGCGCTTGAATCGCCTGGCCATGAGTCTGGAGTGCCGATTGTTGTTGGCCGGTGATGCTTGCGATCTGGTACAGGAGAGCCTGGCCGGGTCATCGATCGGATGCCTGGGCAATGAGGGGGAGGTCATGAGCCAGCGTCTGAAGCAGTTCCTGGCGGGTAGCCTGGATACTTGAGGTTCAGAGATGCAGCGCGGGATGAGTCAACCGATGCTGTTGCAGGATGAACTGGCGCAGGCGCTCGGTTTCGTCCGTATCGCTCTGGCTCAGTTGATAGGCATAGAAGCCCTGTTCGTTTTCTTTCTCGAAAGTGCCACGCAAGGCAATCCGCTCATAACCTGACGGGCTGAACCACAAGGCGAAATGCTTCGGCGGCTTGGTCTTGTTGCGAACCTCCAGCAAAACCCCTTTGCACGATACTTCGTGCACCCACAGGGTGCCGGTTTGACCCTTGGCGTTTTCCAGTGCTACCGGTTCGTCCAGTACCAGGCGCCAAGGCCGGACCATCGGTCCGTCTTCATAGATGCTCGGCACGCCGAGGCGCAGGTGCAGCGCATGGAACTCGTCTTCCACCAGGTGCAGGGGGAAGGTCATTTGCTGGTTTTCGAAGCAGGCTTGAATGGTGACCTGCTCATGGGCCGCCAGGCGGGTGAGCAGGTCACGAATTTGCGATCCCCCGTTGACGAGCAGGCTCGACGTCGCGTCCCGCACATTGAGTTGCGGGTTGTGTTGCATGCTCTGGATGAAATCCAGCTCATCCTGGGTCAGGAGTGCGTCGCGTTGCATGGTCAGCCCGAAAGATATAATTACAAAGCCAGCGGTGATTCTAGTTACTGACCATTAATTCTGGATTTGGTTTTTGCCGTTCGTCGCCTTGAGCGCCGTCAGTTCGGCCTGGAGTTCAGCCAACTGCGCTTCAAGCTGTGTCACGCGCTGTAGTGTCTTGACCTGCGCGGTGACATCTTTCTGCACGCCGACAAAGTAGGTTTGCCTGTCCGCTGGATTTTTCACCGCTCGTCGTTGGAAGTGTTGATCGCCATTTGCAGCAGTTGTGCATTAATCATCGGAGTATCCTTTCCTGATTGATTGTCGATTGCATTCTAAAAGAACAATCACGACCGTGCTGTTAATATCCGGGTCTTTGACTCGGATTCAGGATCAGATTGATGAAAGTCGCCATCATTTCCGGCTCGGTGTACGGCACGGCCGAAGAAGTTGCCCGCCACGCCGCCAGCCTGTTGAAAGCCGCCGGTTTCGAAACCTTTCACAACCCGCGTGCGACCCTCGCCGAAATCCAGGCGTATGGCCCCGAAGCCTTTCTGGTGGTGACGTCGACCACCGGCATGGGCGAGCTGCCGGACAACCTGCAACCGCTGTATTCGACCATTCGCGACCAATTGCCAGCGGCCTGGCGCGGTTTGCCAGGCGCGGTGATCGGATTGGGTGATGCGAGTTATGGCGATACCTTTTGTGGCGGCGGCGAGCAGATGCGCGAATTGTTCGGTGAACTGGGCATTCGCGAAGTACTGCCGATGCTACGCCTGGATGCCAGCGAAAGTGTGACCCCCGAAACAGACGCCGAGCCTTGGCTGTCGGACCTGATCAACGCACTGCGCACCTGATCGTTGCCCCGGCACCCATGCCAGTCAGGGTTCTGACAGTACGGTAAAAAACCGCCTGTCAGACCATCGCTGGCGCCGGTCGTTTGACATGGATCCAGGGTGGCCGGGGGACTGACTCGCAGGGTCACCAAGCTGGCTGCGAATGCAAGTACACGAACCTCAAGGGGTGACTAGACTCGGTAAACATAGGAAACACTCCATCATAAAAAAACCGAGGTTCCTTGCCGTGACTGTCGATCCTGTCCAATCGCCTCACAGTGTCAAACACCAGGTCAGTGCTGCCGAGTGGCAGACCCGCGTCGACCTGGCGGCTTGTTATCGCCTGGTCGCTCAACACGGCTGGGATGACCTGATCTTCACCCATATCTCCGCCAAGGTGCCCGGCACCGAAGACTTCCTGATCAATCCGTTCGGGTTGATGTTTCATGAAATGACCGCGTCGAACCTGGTCAAGGTGGATCAGGCCGGCAACAAGCTGATGGACAGTCCTTACGAGATCAATCCGGCGGGTTACACCATCCACAGCGCCGTGCATGAAGTTCGTCACGATGTCGTCTGCGTGCTCCACACCCACACGGCTTCAGGGGTGGCGGTGTCGGCACAGAAGCAGGGCGTTTTGCCGATCAGCCAACAGTCGTTGTTCGTGCTTTCCAGCCTGGCCTACCACGCCTACGAAGGCGTGGCGCTTAACCATGATGAGAAAGTGCGGCTGCAGGCCGACCTCGGTGAAAACAATTTCCTGATGCTGCATAACCACGGTCTGCTGACCTGCGGCAGCACCATCGCCGATACGTTCCTGATGATGTTTACCTTCCAGCGTGCCTGCGACATTCAGGTCATGGCGCAGAACGGTGCCGCTGAGCTGATCGCCATCGAACCGCAGATTCTGGCCGGCGCCAAAGCCATGCTCGCGGGTGTCACCCGAAGTGCTCAAGGCATGGGCGGAGCGCTGGCCTGGCCGGCGCTGCTGCGCAAACTCGATAAACTGGACCCGGGTTATAAACTCTGATGGAACTCGCCGAGATCCCTCTGTGTGTCTGGCGCAAACGCAGCCAGACGTTCGTATTCCATGGCCAGAGCATCCGTTACTGGACAGCAGGGCAGGGTGAGCCGCTGTTGCTCATTCACGGCTTCCCGTCCGCCAGTTGGGACTGGCATTACTTGTGGCAGCCTTTGAGTCAGCGGTTTCGCGTGATCGCTTGCGACATGCTGGGCTTCGGCGATTCAGCCAAACCTGCGAATCACGAATACAGCCTGCTGGAGCAAGCGGATCTGCAACAGGCACTGCTTGAACACCTGAATGTCGAACAGCCGGTGCACCTGTTTGCCCACGATTACGGCGACAGCGTGGCCCAGGAACTGCTGGCCCGGCATTACGAGTCGCGGGTGGAGCTGGCCAGTTGCGTGTTTCTCAATGGCGGTTTGTTTGCGGAAACCCATCGCCCGGTATTGATGCAAAAACTCTTGCTCAGCCCTTTGGGCTGGATGATTGGCCGCGCCTTCAGCCGTGATGGTCTGGTGAGAAGCTTCCGGCAGATTTTCGGTCCGCAAACCCGCCCCAGTGAAAGCCAGATGGATGACTTCTGGAGCCTGGTCGAAAGCCATCGCGGACCACGGATCATGCATAAATTGATCGCCTACATCCCGGAGCGACGCGTCTGGCGCAACCGCTGGGTGAGCGCGATGCAACGCGGTGAAGTGCCGCTGCGGGTGATCGATGGCGGGGTCGATCCGGTTTCCGGCGCGCACATGGTCGAGCGTTACCGGGAGCTGATCCCGGAGGCGGACACGGTGGTGTTGCCCGACATTGGCCACTACCCACAGATCGAGGCGCCCTGCGAGGTGCTCAAGCACTACCTGGTGTTTCGCGATCAACTGCTCTTGGCGCCGCGCAAGGTGGCGTGTTCCTGATTCGCAGCGTTGAACCTGTTCTGCTTCTGTGGCGAGGGAGCTTGCTCCCGTTGGACTGCGTAGCAGTCCCGTGCTCTGTAGGGAAAAAGAAGGCCCGCTTCGCGGCCCAACGGGAGCAAGCTCCCTCGCCACAAGGATCGCGTCATCCTGTCCGACGCGATCATCATCCCCCAGCCTTATCGCGCACTATTCAGCCTCCCCCGTGTTCATTGTGACCTCCCGCGCCGTGCCTGAAACTCGGACGCATTGTCCCTTGGCCTGCTGGAGTTCCCCATGAATGAGTCTGTGCGCTTCGAAGATAAAGTCGTGATCATCACCGGATCCGGTGGCGGCCTGGGACGGGCGCATGCACTGCTGTTCGCCAAACAGGGCGCCAGGGTGCTGGTCAACGATCTTGGCGGCTCGGCCCAGGGTGAGGGCGCCAACGCCTCGGCCGCCGACCGCGTGGTGGCGGACATTCGCGAGGCGGGTGGCATCGCCCAGGCCAACCACGACTCGGTCACTGACGGTGACAAACTGGTCCAGCACGCCCTGGACGTCTTCGGTCGAGTCGACGTAGTGGTCAACAACGCCGGGATCCTGCGTGACAAGACCTTCCACAAAATGGATGACGCCGACTGGGACCTGGTTTACCGCGTCCACGTCGAAGGTGCCTACAAAGTCACCCGCGCCGCCTGGCCGCACATGCGCGAGCAAAACTACGGCCGGGTGATTTTCACCGCGTCGACCTCAGGCATCTATGGCAACTTCGGCCAGTCCAACTACGGCATGGCCAAGCTTGGTCTCTATGGCCTGACCCGCACCCTGGCCATCGAAGGCCGCAAGAACAACATCCTGGTCAACGCCATCGCCCCCACCGGCGGCACACGCATGACCGAAGGCCTGATCCCGCCGCAAGTCTTCGAACAGCTCAAGCCGGAACTGGTCAGCCCGCTGGTGGTGTACCTGGCCAGCGAGAACTGCCAGGAAACCTCCGGTCTGTTCGAAGTTGGCGGCGGCTGGATGGGCAAGGTCCGCTGGGAGCGCAGCCTCGGTGCCGGGTTCGATCCACGGACGGGTTTCTCCCCGGAAGACGTGGCGGCGCACTGGCAGCAGATTTGCGACTTCGAAGGCGCGGCGCATCCGAAGGACAACATCGAGGCGTTGAAGGAAATGATGGGGAATTTGAAGAAGTATTCTTTGTAAAGAAAGTTTAAAAGAGGAGAAAGCTTAGGTGCTTGCTCCTCTTTTATTTGCCTGTTTTAGGCTTTAAAGCCAGCTTTTCCGTTATCTGAGCGCCACTGTTTTATTGCATTTATCACACCTGCCGGGCTGTCCTCAATACCCTCTCTAGGGTCATACAAGATTCCTGTGCCATCGGGGTGCTCTGAAGTGGCAACAATGTTTTCAACAATTGCATCGTGTTCTTCTTCAGAAGCGTAGTTGCCCTCGAACAAGCGCTCGATTAAAGCCATGTATTCGGCTTCTGTGTATTCCTCTAATTTGCTTTTAAGAATCATTTTTTACTCCTTTTGTCTTTGCGTGAGTTTGGATGTGCGATTTAGGCGTCATGATTTGAAGATTGTCCATGTCGTAGATTTCGCCACCTTCCCCGATTGGGATGATATGGTGTATTTCATACTTGACTCTCCTACCCACTTGATCTTGAGGGAAGGTAGTTGGAGCGAGGCCCTGCTTCATGTCCATTTGCCTTAGTTTTGTAAACTGGCCGTTCAGTAGTTCATCGTTACTCACAGCCTTCCAAAATTCACTGCGGAAATTTTTAAATGTCGAAAACCTCCGTCCTCGGAGCTTATCCGCAATCTGCGCGGGAATCGGTGCACCTTCGGGCATTGAGGCAGTCCCCATCCAATTTTCAGATACTAACTTTCCAGCACCACTAGATAAACCGGGTTCGCTCCGCCGATCCCTGAACATCACAAATTGTGGCGGAATACCCGACTCAGTCGGAAATATGTAAATAGATCCGCCAAAACTGTATAGATCCAGCTCCGGGTTTGTATCTATCCTTCCTTCGAGGGCGGTGGCGGTTGCGCCGGTGTAGGGGGCAGCGACCGGTTGTGTCACAGGAAGAGCCGTTGACGCATTGCCCGGGCTGATAATTGGCGTCCATATCATGCCGGGGGACTGGGCGTCCGGGCTCTCGCTCCTGTAAAGGTTTAGAACTGGATCGTAGATGGCGAGACGCACCGGTACTTTGCGAGGCACGGTGGTGCCGTTTGTGGCAGCGACGAAAAACTCTGTGGTGTTATCCACAGTTCGGGAGCCGATCGCGACCGGCAGTTCGATTTCCCTGTTGGCCTGGGCGATGTCACGTAGTTGCTCGGCGTCGTACGTTGTGAGATCCGAGAGCGGCACGCTCAAGGCGTACGGTTCTTTGTTATCCCGTAGCGCGTAGTAAACCAGTGCTGCAACGCCAACAACTATCACAACGCCTGAAGCTGTTCCGACGACCGCTGCCAAAGCCGTGATTGCAGCGGCGGCGGCCGAACGCACAGCAGTCCTGATCGCGAGGGTGGTTGCCGCATCGACCGCTAACGTTCCCGCTGCTGCAGTGAACACCGGACCGCTTGCCGCCGCCGCGCCCGATACGGGAAACGGGCGAATGCCTTGTGCGGTGTTCAGCGACTCTATTGCATTGCGGCGGGCTTCTTCCTCGGCTAGCCGTTGATTTTCCAGGCGCAGCTCCTCGACTTGACGCTGTACTTCGGCCTCTGCTTCCCGACGAGCCTGTTCCGCCGCGATGTACCGTGCGGCGGCCTCAGCGGCAATCCGGGCTTGCTCGGCGGCTACTCGTTCGGCTTCTGCCAATGCGGCTAACCGGGCCTGCTCTTGCGCAAGGGCGAGTGCTTCAGATTCCGCCCTGATTCGTGCCTGTTCAGCAGCGATTCGTTGGGCTTCTGCCGCTGCGGCTGCTTGCTCATGATCATTGGCCTGTACGGTGGTCAACCACTTATATACTTCAACTTGTTGCTGGTTGAGCATCTGGATTGATAGCGTTAGCAAATTCGCTTCGTGGGCAGCTCTGTACGACGCGGCCCAAGCCTGCATCGCAATTCCTTTCGGGCTAACCTTACTATCGATGCTCTGTGCTTTTCGGTAGTAATCATGAAAGTCTTTATTGAGTGGGGTATCTCCAAAGAACTGGTGGGAAAGTAGCGTTTTTTGATGAGCTTCAGCGGTTTTCCTGGCAATTAGTGTGTTGCGTATTCCTAATTCTCGAATTATTGCCTGCGCAGGAGGAAGGGGGTGAGTGGGGCCTTCTAACCGCGTTGCGGCCAGGTCGTGCTCTATGGATTGAGCTATTTGTTCTGTGCGCGTTTGAAACTCCCGATCAGTTGTCATGCTGTGAGATTTATATTCCAGTGAGTTAGCTACTACGTTATGGGGAATGCCAAACATTCCACTGTGAGGGAGGGTTGTGGATGTTCTGTGAATTATGGGTCTGTTGGGAGGCGCTATTGCTGTGGTATGGATAGCTTCAGTTAATACCAATGGTGGAGGCTTCTGCATATTCATGTCCTTTTTGAATGTGCTTGATGAATCGCTGAGCATTAAATGCGCGAGAGCGGCGGGTAGTTATGCCCGTGTCACCCGCGAATTCTTGATGCGTTTTAATTTACAGCAGACTTGCGGTTAAATGGCCTGAGAATATTGTGAGTAATTACGTAAAGAATTGAGGAAAGTTCCGAGGGTAAGAATTATTTCTCTTTAAAAAATGGAAATTTCTTACGTGGTTACAGGAGGCGTTTTGTACGAGCGGTTTGCCAAATTCTGTAAGAAGCCCAATTAAAATGGTGAAATGGGTAGAGCTATTCGCTTCTCCAGTGTCGGCAAGGTCACGCTCAGTGACCTTGCCGGTTTTTCAATGTCGGATCACAGTCCGGTTTTCGCAGGTGGTTGAGGGAAGTACTTGTGTACCAGCGCGGCCAGGTTTGCGGCTGTCTGCGCGTCTATCAGCCCATCGTAATTGTCCGGGCGAAAATGCATCTGGAATGCTCGCACCAACTGTTGAAAACCGCCTTCCGTTGACGCGCCTGAAACATCGTATCCATAGGTTTTAAACAGCCCAAGCAATTCGCTTCGCACTGGAACGCCGCATTTTTTGTATTGGCGCAGATACTCGCCCCGAGTGCTTTCATCGAACCAGGCGCCGACGCCTTTCAAGTACAGCGCCTGCCAGGGAAACATCGGCCCCGGGTCACTCTTGCGGCCGATCGAAACATCGGAGTGGCCCAAAACCTGCGTCGGTGTGATATCCGGGTAGCGCTTGAGGATGTTCAGCGCCAATTGTTCAATCGCAGCAATCTGCTCGGGGTGATACGGCGGGAAGGTGAATTCGCCTTTGTTGTCCGTCGCCAGGTTGACGACTTCAATGCCGATGGACGTGTCATTCAGATTGCTACGGTTACCCCACTGACTGACACCTGCGTGCCAGGCGCGACAGGTTTCATCCACCAGGCTGAAAACTTCCTGCACGGTATGGCCGGCTTTCAGGTAACTGGGGTCAGTGATATCTGGAATCAGATAGTGCGCGCTGACATACGGGCCGGTCAGGGCACTGACAGAACTTGAAAAGTTTGCGGCCGTGTAGTGAAGAACCAGAAAACGAATTCGACTGTTGAAACTTCTGATTGAACGATACTGGTTGTAGTTGATGGGTTTCATAATTGCACTCGCATTAAGTAAGTTTGAAGCCGGACGAGGATAAAAGTCGTGCGCCGACTTGCTGTTCAACTTAATGGCTCGAACGCTTTTGGTGTTTACCTATGCTTGTAGGCACTTTCTGAAAGAAATGTAGGTATTCGAAGTCTTGCCTGGATGGTCAGGGGTTACCGACTGGCGGCTGTTACTCATCAAAAAACCATCGCCCATAAAAAAGCGTGGGCACGCTCTCTTGTAGGAGCTGCGGCGCAGCGATGGTCGATAACGATAACGCGTGTGAACCGGATAAACGCGGCGTACTTGAGTCCCTCGCCAGCAAGCTGGCTCCTACAGTTTCCCGGGATTGCGTGAAGAACCATAAAAAAGGCCGCTGCAAACGCAGCGGCCAAGGTAAGACGTTGGATCAGGAGCTACAAATCAACGTCAGTGAACACGAGGTGATGAACCGAATCCTCAATTCATCTGAAATCTTTCATCACGGCGCAGGTGGGTACATGGGGCCTGCAGTGGTTTACCGTGACAGCCAGGTAAGAATAAGCCCTTGGTGCCGTAGGAAAAATACCAATTACGGACATGCACTGTTGCAACTACGGCAACAGTCAGTATTGCGCTGCTCGTCCTCTGGGTGGTGACCCTGTGCCAGTCATCCTTTAGAGGTACACCACGAATACCTCCTTGGTGCGCTTATCGACCCCGGTGCCCGGCAGTAGGGTGAGGCCTTCTGTCACTCACCGGGGAAGACGCATGACAAAAACAACAATGCGCGCCATCTTCACACCACAGGCGCTGGCGGCTGCGGTTGCATTGGGTTGCTGTGCCCAGGCACAGGCCATTTCGTTCAACATTGGGGAAATCGAGGGGACGTTCGATTCCTCGCTGTCGGTCGGCGCGAGTTGGGGCGTGCGTGATGCGGATAACGCCCTGGTGGGCATTGTCAACGGCGGTTCCGGCCAGGCTTCGACCGGTGACGACGGGCGATTGAATTTCAAGAAGGGCGAAACCTTCTCGAAGATCTTCAAGGGCATTCACGACCTCGAGCTGAAGTACGGCGACACCGGTGCGTTTGTGCGTGGCAAGTACTGGTACGACTTTGAACTGAAGGATGAAAGCCGGCCGTTCAAGGACATCAGCGATCACAATCGCAAAGAGGGCGCCAAGTCTTCAGGCGGACAAATCCTCGACGCTTTCGTCTATCACAACTACTCCCTCGCCGATTTGCCGGGCACTGTGCGCGCCGGCAAGCAGGTGGTCAGTTGGGGCGAAAGTACTTTCATCGGCAACTCGATCAACAGCATCAACCCGGTCGACGTGTCCGCGTTCCGTCGACCGGGGGCCGAGATCAAGGAAGGCCTGATTCCGGTCAACATGCTGTTTGCCTCCCAGGGGCTGACGGACAAATTGACGGTCGAAGGCTTCTATCAACTGGAGTGGGACCAGACGGTTGTCGATAACTGCGGCACTTTCTTTGGCGTCGATGTAGTGGCGGACGGCTGCAACAAGGGCTACACCGTCGCCAGCCCGGCCATTGCACCGCTGCAGCCGATTGCCGCTGCCTTTGGCCAGGGCTTCGAAGTCAGCAAGGAGGGGGTGATCGTTCCCCGTGGTGGCGACCGCGATGCCCGGGACTCAGGGCAGTGGGGGACGGCATTGCGCTGGCTGGGGGACGACACCGAATACGGCCTGTATTTCATGAACTACCACAGCCGCAGCCCGAACGTCGGGACTACCACCGCCGGGCCCGGTACGCTGGCAAGCCTTCCGGGGATCATTGCCGCCGCCAATCGCATCGCCCCCGGCAGTGGTTCGGGCCTGGCCCAAAGTGTGATGCTCGGCCGCGGCCAGTATTACCTCGAATATCCGGAGGACATCCGCCTCTACGGTGCGAGCTTCGCTACCACGTTATCCACCGGCACCGCGTGGAGCGGGGAAATCAGCTACCGCCCCAACCTCCCGGTGCAGGTCAACACCAATGACCTGACCCTGGCCATGCTCAATCCGATTGCAGGTGGTGCGGCATCGCCCATCGCCACTTCACCGGGGGCCGACAACAAAGGCTACCGTCGCAAGGAGGTGACGCAAATCCAGAGCACCCTGACGCATTTCATCGATCAGGTCGCAGGTGCGGATCGCCTGACCCTGGTGGGCGAGGCGGCGGTGGTTCGGGTCGGTGGGCTGGAGCCTCGCACCAAACTGCGCTACGGCCGCGACTCGGTGTTCGGTCAGTATGGTTTCGGCGGTGATACCAATGGCTTCGTGACCTCGACGTCGTGGGGTTATCGCGCCCGGGCCATCCTCGACTACAACAACCTCATCGCCGGGATCAATTTCAGACCCAACCTCTCGTGGTCCCACGACGTCTCCGGCTTTGGCCCCAACGGTCTGTTCAACGAAGGCGCCAAGGCCATCAGCCTCGGTGTTGACGCGGACTATCGCAACACCTACACCGCGAGCCTGAGTTACACCGACTTTTTCGGCGGGGACTACAACGTCCTCACTGACCGTGACTTCGTGGCGTTGAGCTTTGGTGTGAACTTCTGATCTGGCTGAAAAGGATGAATTCAATGCGCAAGATGATTCTGCAATTGGGCGCCGTTCTGACCCTGAGTCTGCTGGCTGCCAACGTGATGGCTGCGGTGTCGCCGCAAGAAGCCGGCAAACTCGGCACCAGCCTTACACCGCTCGGTGCCGAGAAGGCCGGTAATGCCGATGGCTCGATTCCGGCCTGGACCGGCGGCATCCCGAAAAACGCTGGCGCGGTGGACAGCAAAGGTTTCCTGGCTGACCCGTTCGCCAACGAAAAGCCGTTGTTCGTGATCACCGCGGCGACCGTCGACAAGTACAAGGACAAGCTCTCCGACGGCCAGATCGCAATGTTCAAGCGCTATCCCGACACCTATAAAATTCCGGTCTATCCCAGCCACCGTACCGTGGCATTACCGGCTGAAATCTATGAGTCGGCCAAACGCAGCGCTCTGAACGTAACACCGATCAACGACGGTAACGGTCTGGCAAATTTCACCGGCAATCGCTACTACGCGTTCCCGATTCCGAAGAATGGTGTGGAGGTGATCTGGAACCACGTCACTCGTTACCACGGCGGCAATCTGCGGCGCACCGTCACCCAGGCGACACCGCAGTCCAATGGCGATTTCACCGTGATCCGCTTCAAGGACGAGGTCGCCGTGCCTTCGTTGCTCGGCGATCTGAAACCGGGCGCCGATGAAAACGTCCTCAACTACTTCAAGCAGGAAGTGACCGCCCCGGCCCGGCTGGCGGGTAACGTGTTGCTGGTTCACGAGACCCTCGACCAGGTCCGGGAACCGCGCAAGGCCTGGATCTACAATGCTGGCCAGCGGCGGGTACGGCGTGCGCCGCAGGTGGCCTATGACGGCGTCGGCACCTCGTCCGATGGCCTGCGCACCACCGACAATTTCGACATGTTTTCCGGCGCACCGGATCGCTACGACTGGAAACTGGTCGGCAAGAAGGAGATGTACATCCCCTACAACAGCTACAAGCTCGACTCGCCAGATCTCAAGTACACCGATGTGATCAAGGCCGGGCACATCAATCAGGACCTGACCCGCTATGAGCTGCACCGGGTCTGGGAAGTCGTCGCCACGGTCAAGCCGAACGAGCGGCATGTGTACGCCAAGCGCCACATGTACATCGACGAAGACAGCTGGCAAGTAGCGCTGGCCGACCACTACGATGGGCGTGGCCAGCTCTGGCGCGTCGCCGAAGGGCATGCCCAGTTCTATTACGATCACCAGGTGCCGGCCTACACCGTCGAAGCGCTGTATGACCTGATCGCCGGTCGCTATATCGCCCTGGGAATGAAGAACGAAGAGAAGCGCAGCTTCGAATTCAACATCGATGCAAAAGCGGGGGACTACACGCCAGCGGCCTTGCGTAGTACAGGGGTCCGGTAAGTTTCCTACAGGCTTCTGCACAAAAAGGTGACTTCATGGTCACCTTTTTATAGGGGGGGATCAGTGTGTTGAATACTTCTTCAATAAGCGCTCGGGAGGGGGCTAGGGTGGCGCCAGAATTATAAAAAAAGGCGCATCACTATGACTGCAATGACGCACTGTCTGGACCGCCCCGGTTTCCTGCCCCGACTGTCGTCCCATCATCTGTCCCGCGAGCGGTTGATCGAGCCAATGCTGGTCTCGACTGCGCGGGTGAAGTTGCTTTGCGCACCGGCCGGTAGTGGCAAGAGCGCGTTGCTCAGCGAATGCCTGCTGCGTGCACCGGAGCACTATCGGGTCTGTTGGCTGCCGTTGGCAGGGGCTTCGTTGAGCGCGGCCGATTTTCTGTTGCGCCTGACGCAAGCGTTGGGGTTGCCCTCGGCGGATGAGCCAGGGCTGCTGGCGCATCTGGCGCGATTGCAGACGCCCACCTGGCTGTTTCTCGACGATTTCTGCCGCGCACCCAACCCGGAGCTCGACCGGATGCTCGATCGCCTGCTGGCCGTCGCCAGCCCGGCGCTGACCTGGTGGTTGAGCTCCCGTCGACGACCACCCTGCAACTGGCCGCGGCTGCTGCTGGATGATGAGTTGTACGAGTGCGAAGGCCGGACGCTGGCATTTACCGAGGCCGAAGTCGGGCAGTTGCTCGGTCATGTCGAGCCGACCCTCGCGGCACAAACCGCCAAAAGGGTAGTTGAGCGCAGCGGTGGCTGGTGCGCTGGCGTGCGGATCGCGTTACTCAATGGTTGTCCGTGGTCGGGTGAGCAGGGGCGCTCGGCGACATTGCTCGATTATCTGCAACACGAGTTGTTCAACACCTTGCCGTCGGAGTTGGTTGAGGTCTGGCAGGTGTTGGTTCATCTGCCACGCTTCAACGCCAGCCTGTGCGAGCATCTTTTCGGTACCGGTGAGGGCGCGCGGTGGTTGCACGCGTTGCAGGAAATGGGTTGCTTCATTGAACCCTGGGAAGACTCTGTCGAGTGGTTGCGGATCTTCGAGCCATTGGCCCGGGCGATGTGTGAAGAGCCGACCCCGGCCGGGCGATCCTGGCATCGCCGCGCGTGCCAATGGTTCAGCACCGAAGAAGACTGGCAAGGTGCGTTCGAGCAGGCTCTGTTGGCGCAGGAGTTCGAAGTTGCGGTCAGCCTGCTGCAGCACTTCAGCCTCGAACATTTGTTCCGGCGCGAAAATGCCTGTCTGTTGTTGAGTCTGCACGAGCGTCAACAGGCCGAGCTGACCCTCGTTACACCGCAACTGGTGGGACTGGTTAGCGCGGCATTGTTGTTTGCCGGGCGCTTCGATCATGCCGCCGCGTGCATCGAACAATTGGCACGATTTGCCCCACAGCCTACGCAGGCGCTGCAACGGCAACTGCTGGCACGCTGGCAGGCACAACAGGGCTGGTTGCTGCATTTGCAAGGTCGCATGGAGGCGGCCCGCGCGCACTTTCTCGACGCGCTGGCCGAGTTGAGCGTCGATGCCTGGCCGGTGCGATTGTTGTGCCTGTCGGGTTTGACCCAGCAGGCCTTGCTCAACGCCGAACTCGATGCGGCGCAGACGTTCAATCGTGAGGCGCTGTGTCTGGCGCGCGCCCAAGGCTCGCTATTGTTCGAAGGGCTGCTTGAACTCGATCACGCGCAGTTGCTGGAGATGCGCGGAGCGCCCCGACGCGCCGAGAGCTTGTTGGCTGAAGTTTTTGCCCTGTTGTCCCGACAGGCTGATCGACCGACGCCGCTATTGGGGCGAATTGCCCTGCGACGAGGGCGGTTGGCCCTCTGTCAGGGACAAGATGAGTTGGCCGCCGGTTTCTTCCAGTCCGGCCTGGAGGACTGCCTGAAAAGCCAGGACAAACACGCGCTGTATGGCTTTCTCGGGCAAGCGCAGATGGCCGCCAATCAGCGCGATTACGCCCTTGCGTTTGATCGTTTGCGCGAAGCCGAACGCGTGATGCAGCAGCGGCAGATTCCCGATACGGTGTATCGAGGGGTGCTGCTGCAAGTCAGCAGCCATTTCTGGTTGCAGCAAGGGCGACCGGAGTTGGCCTGTGAAGCGCTGACCCGTGTCTTGCGTCACTATCGCGGGCCTCGCGCACGTCAGGCGCCACCGGCCACGCTTCAGCTGATTGCCCGTATCGAGTACCAATTGGTGTTGGCGCAGATGCATTTGCAACAGACGCAAAAGCCGCTGGATCGGCTGCAGGCGTTGCTCGATCACGCGCAACGGCATGCCATGCTGGCGCTGGAAACGGAATTGCATTTGGTGATCAGCGAAGTGGCGGACCTGGCCGCTGAGCCCAGGCTGGCCAAGGCGGCTTTGGAGGCGGGCCTGGCGCTGGTGGAGCGTTGTAATGGGCAACAGGCGTTGCGTGAACTGGGGCTGCGCCAGCCGAACTTGCTCAGCCGTTTGCGTGGGGAAGAGTCGGTGACGGCCATGCTCGCCGATGTCAGCCCGCTGAGTACCCGGGAGATTGAGGTGCTGGGTCTCATTGCCCAAGGCAGTTCCAATCAGCAAATTGCCGAGCGACTGTTCATCTCCTTGCATACGGTGAAAACCCACGCACGGAGAATCCACAGCAAATTGGGGGTTGAGCGTCGGACGCAAGCCGTGGCGATGGGCAAGAAGCTGGGGCTGATCCTGCCCGTGTGATCAGCGCCGTTGCATTCAGGTTGTCAATGCGTCCGGCTGATAGCCCATGCGCCAACTCACTGCTCGTGTGGCAGACAGCAAACGCTGCGCCGCGGGACCGTTTTCATCGGCATGGAACAGCGAGGTCGGCCCGACCACGGTCAGTACTGCCGCAATCTTGCCCATGGCGTTGAATACCGGTGCCGACAAGGCATCTACACCGGGCATCAACAATCCATGCACATGATGCAGGCCCCGTTGGCGGATCTGTTCGCACGTCGTCGTGTACGCCTGATCGTCCGCCAAACTGTGGGTGGCGCTGCCTTGCAACTCCTGGTCGCGCAGGTCCACGGTTTCACGCCTGGGCAGGTAGGCGCCAAATACCAGTCCTGTCGAAGAACTGAGCAATGGCAACACCGAGCCCAGTTGTGTCACCACCGTCACCGCACGCACCGCCGGTTCGATATGCACCACGGTCGCGCCCTGGTTACCCCATACCGCCAGAAAACAGGTTTCGTTCAAGTCGTCACGCAACTCGGCCAAGGGCAGGGCGGCAACTTTCAGCACGTCCATACTGTTGAGTGCCGCCAACCCTACGCGCAAGGCTTCGCGGCCCAGACCGTAATGGTTGGTGGCGGCGTTCTGTTCGGCAAAACCGCTGGCGATCAGGGCCTGCAAATAGCGATGAACCTTGCTCGCCGGCATCTGCACGTGTTCTGCCAGGCGCGACAGCGAAGTCGAGGGCGACAACTCGGCCAGAGCCTTGAGGATGTCGGTGCCAACCTCGGCCGAGCGGACTTTCTGTTTGCCGTTGCTGTCGCTGGTAGGTTTTTCCATGGTGGCGGTTTGATCCTGTAACGAATGGGCGTCTTTATAGCTTGACGGTCAACATCAATCAAATTACGTTATGCGTAATCGAATTACGATAAAAATAACCGAGGCAGGCCAGTCACTCTTCAAAAGGTGACCGGCATTGCCGACTCCCTGTTCAGGAGGCTCCATGAACTCCGATTCAACGACGCCAGCGCTGGCCTACCTGTCAGGCTTCGGCAACGAATTCAGCAGCGAAGCGTTGCCCGGCGCACTGCCCGTCGGCCAGAACTCCCCGCAAAAAGCCCCGTACGGCCTCTACACCGAACTGTTCTCCGGCACGGCGTTCACCATGCCGCGCAGCGAGGCGCGGCGCACCTGGATGTACCGCATTCAGCCGTCGGCCAATCACCCGGCATTCGTCAAACTGGACCGGCAACTGGCCGGCGGCCCGCTGGGTGACGTGACCCCCAATCGCCTGCGTTGGAACCCGTTGGAGATTCCTGCCGAGCCGACCGATTTCATCGACGGTCTGGTGAGCATGGCGGCCAACTCGGGCGCGGAAAAACCGGCCGGGATCAGCATCTACAACTACTGCGCCAACCGTTCCATGGAGCGCGTGTTCTTCAACGCCGACGGCGAGATGTTGCTGGTGCCTGAACGGGGGCGCCTGCGCATTGCCACCGAACTCGGCGTGCTTGAACTGGAACCGCTGGAAATTGCCGTCCTGCCACGCGGTCTTAAATTCCGCATCGAACTGCTCGACCCGCAAGCCCGCGGTTATGTCGCCGAAAACCATGGTGCGCCGCTGCGTCTGCCGGACCTGGGGCCGATTGGCAGCAATGGCCTGGCCAATCCGCGGGACTTCCTGACCCCGGTGGCGGCCTACGAAAACCTGCAACAACCCACCACGCTGGTGCAGAAATTCCTCGGCCAGTTGTGGGCGTGCGAGCTTAATCATTCGCCGCTCAACGTGGTCGCCTGGCACGGTAATAACGTGCCGTACAAATATGACCTGCGCCGTTTCAACACCATCGGCACCGTCAGTTTCGATCACCCTGATCCGTCGATCTTCACGGTATTGACCTCGCCAACCAGCGTCCACGGCCTGGCCAACCTCGACTTCGTGATCTTCCCGCCGCGCTGGATGGTGGCCGAGAAAACCTTCCGTCCGCCGTGGTTCCATCGCAACCTGATGAACGAATACATGGGGTTGATCCAGGGCGAATACGATGCCAAGGCTGAAGGTTTTGTGCCCGGCGGTGCTTCGTTGCACAGCTGCATGAGCGCCCACGGTCCCGATGGTGAGACTTGCACCAAAGCGATCAACGCTGACCTCAAACCGGCGAAAATCGACAACACCATGGCGTTCATGTTCGAGACCAGCCAGGTGTTGCGCCCAAGCCGTTTCGCCCTCGATTGCCCACAACTGCAAAACACTTACGATGCCTGCTGGGCTGCGCTGCCCGCCACTTTCGACCCGACCCGGAGATAACCCATGACGCAGACTTCCATCACTCGCAGCTGGGTTGCATCCGCCAACGGCCATGCTGATTTTCCGCTGCAAAACCTGCCGCTGGGCGTGTTCAGCCTCAATGGTTCGGCACCGCGCAGTGGCGTGGCCATCGGCGAGCATATCTTTGATCTGCAAGCAGCCCTTGAAGTCGGGTTGTTCGATGGCGCCGCGAAGGCTGCGGTAGAGGCTACTTGTGGCGGCCAGTTGAATGCGTTCTTCGAACTGGGCCGCGAGGCCCGTGTGGCCCTGCGTGAACGCTTGCTGGAACTGTTCGCCGAAGGCAGCACCCTGCACGGCAAGATCGAAGCCCAGGGCGCAAAACTGCTGCCGCTGGCGGTGGATTGCGAGATGCACCTGCCGGCGAAAATCAACGATTACACCGATTTCTACGTCGGCATCGAGCACGCGCAGAACGTCGGCAAACTGTTCCGTCCCGACAACCCGCTGCTGCCGAACTACAAGTACGTGCCAATCGGCTACCACGGTCGCGCGTCGACCATTCGCCCATCCGGTACTGACGTCCGCCGCCCGAAAGGCCAGACATTGCCGGCCGGTCAAACCGAGCCGACCTTTGGCCCTTGCGCGCGCCTTGACTACGAACTGGAACTGGGCATCTGGATCGGCCAAGGCAACGACATGGGCGACTCCATTGCCATCGGCGACGCCGCCGATCACATCGCCGGTTTCTGCCTGCTCAACGACTGGTCGGCACGGGACATCCAGGCCTGGGAATACCAGCCGCTGGGGCCGTTCCTGTCGAAGAGTTTCATCACCAGTATCTCGCCGTGGGTCGTCACCGCTGAAGCGCTGGAACCATTCCGTCGTGCCCAGCCTGCGCGTCCGCAAGGCGATCCGCAGCCGCTGCCGTACCTGCTCGACAAGCGCGATCAGGCCGCTGGCGCGTTCGACATCGAACTGGAAGTGCTGCTGCTCACCGAGGCCATGCGTGATCAGAACCTGCCGGCCCATCGCCTGACCCTGAGCAACACCCAATACATGTACTGGACCGTGGCGCAAATGGTCGCGCACCACAGCGTCAACGGTTGCCAACTGCAGGCCGGTGATCTGTTCGGTTCGGGCACGTTGTCGGGTCCTGAGAACGGCCAGTTCGGCAGTCTGTTGGAAATTACCGAGGGTGGTAAAAAACCGATCGAGCTGGCGTCGGGCGAGGTGCGTAAATTCCTCGAGGACGGCGACGAAATCATCCTGCGCGGACGTTGCCGCCGTGACGGTTTTGCGTCCATCGGCTTTGGCGAATGCCGCGGCAAAGTGCTGCCGGCACGCTGAGAGGAGCGGTGCATGGAACTCTATACCTACTACCGTTCGACGTCTTCGTACCGGGTGCGTATTGCGTTGGCGCTCAAGGGCCTGGATTATCAATCCTTGCCAGTCAACCTGATCGCACCACAGGGGGGGGAGCATCGGCAGCCACCTTATCTGGGTATCAACCCGCAGGGCCGCGTGCCGGCCTTGCGCACGGATGAAGGCGAATTGCTGATTCAGTCTCCCGCGATCATCGAATACCTGGAGGAGCGTTATCCACAAGTGCCACTGCTGTCCAGGGACCTGACTGCCCGTGCTCACGAACGCGGCGTGGCGGCAGTGATCGGCTGCGATGTGCACCCGCTGCACAACGTCAGCGTGCTCAATCGGCTGCGCCAGTCGGGCTACGACGAACCGCAGGTGGTGGAGTGGATCGGCCACTGGATCGGCCAAGGGTTGGCCACGGTAGAGCAGTTGATCGGTGATGACGGTTACTGCTTCGGCCCCGAGCCTGGGTTGGCGGACGTCTACTTGATCCCGCAGCTGTACGCGGCCGAGCGTTTCAATGTTTCTCTTGAAGCTTATCCGCGAATCCGGCGAGTGGCGGCATTGGCGGCGACGCACCCGGCGTTCATCAAGGCGCATCCGGCGAACCAGCCAGACACGCCTTGAGTCAGAAGCAGGATCAAAAGATCGCAGCCTCGTAGGAGCTGCCGCAGGCTGCGATCTTTTGCTTTTAATGGACGATGGCGTTCGGCGGCAAATGCCCCAACCGTTCCGTCAGGCGAATCCGCTGGATCGGATCGTCGCTGAGCAGCAGTGCATGCTCCAGGTCAAAACGCTCGGCGTTCGGGCAATCCAGCCGCTGGTACAGGCTGGCCCGGGCCAGATAGTCGGAGGCACTGGCGTCGCCCAGTTCCAGGACGCGATCGGCGTCGATCAAGGCATTGATGAAATCGTCGTGGGACAGGTACAACTGGCGCAGGTTGCGCGACAGCCGTTGCAGCATCTGCACCGGCTCGGCGGTTACCAGGTGCTCGGCGCTGAGCTTCATGTTCGGGCCGTACTGGCGCTGTAACAACTCCCGACAATCGTTCGGATAAAGACGACGACCGCCGCAGGGATCGAGCAAATGATCGGCGCCCGGCACCCGCAGCAGGAAATGCCCGGGGAAGTTGACCCCGACCAGGGGAATTTCCAGGCCCCTGGCCAACTCCAGCGCAATCAGCCCCAACGTCAAGGGTTGCCCTCTTCGGCGTTCCAGTACCTTGTCCAACAGGGCCACTTGCGGGCGCAACGGCGTGAAATCGTCCTGGGCAAAGCCAAGGTCGTTCATGCGCCGCAGCAGCGGCTGGGCCAGTTCACTGACCGGCAGCATCGGCAAGCCGCCACTGACCCGTTGCTGCAACGCCTGGAAATCGGCCAGCAGTGCTTGCGGCTCCACCTCGCTGTCGTGCTCGACCGCAATCCACAGTGCCGCCTCGAACAGCGCGGGCGGTGAACGTTGCAGGCAGGCGAAAAACGATTGGCGCGGGGTCATCAAAATCTCCGGGCAATGCCTCGTTTTAGCCCCCTCTCTGGCGTTCGTCCAGTGCCGTACAAGGTCGGATGCAGGTTATTTCCTAAAGCTTGGATCGTGGCCGTGCTTATTCCGGTGCGCTTCTGCAATTTTTGGGCGCAAGCCTATACTGGCGTCTACAAGAAGTGATTCGGGAGCCTTACGATGTTCGCTCTCATGCAAAGCACCCGCCTTGAATCGCTGCATCTGAGCGTCGACTCGGTCACCGGGTTGAAGGCGGTCATTGCCATTCATAACAGCCGGCTGGGGCCTGCCCTGGGTGGTTGTCGTTACCTTGCCTACCCCAGCGACGAATCCGCGATCGAGGATGCTGTGCGCCTGGCCCAGGGCATGAGCTACAAGGCTGCACTGGCCGGGCTGGCGCAGGGGGGAGGTGTGGCGGTCATTGTCCGCCCGGCCCATGTTGCAAACCGCAGCGCGCTGTTCGAAGCCTTCGGGCGCTGCATCAATCAGCTTGATGGTCGCTACATCACCGCCATCGACAGCGGCACTTCGGTAGCGGACATGGATTGCATCGCCCAACATACCCAGCACGTCACCAGCACCACGTCGGCGGGAGACCCGGCGCCCCATGCGGCGATGGGCGTATTCGCCGGCATTCGCGCCACTGCCATGGCGCGGTTGGGTAGCGATAATCTCGAAGGTTTGCGCGTAGCGATTCAAGGCTTGGGCAATGTCGGCTATGCCCTGGCGGAGCAGTTGCACGCCGCCGGTGCCGAACTGCTGGTCAGCGATATCGATCACGGCAAGGTGCAATTGGCCATGGAGCAACTCGGTGCGCACCCGATCGCCAACGAAGCGCTGCTCAGCACACCTTGCGATATCCTTGCGCCCTGCGGTTTGGGCGGAGTGCTGAACAGCCACAGCGTGACGCAACTGCGCTGCTCGGCAGTGGCCGGTTCGGCGAACAATCAACTGACCCATCTGGACGTCGCCGATCAGTTGGAACGGCGGGGCATCCTGTATGCGCCGGACTACGTGATCAATGCCGGCGGTTTGATCTATGTTTCGCTCAAACATCGGGGCGAAGAACTGGGAACCATCACCGCGCACCTGTCGAAAATCAGTTCGCGACTCACCGAAGTCTTCGCCCACGCCCAAGCGGAAAAACGCTCACCGGCCCGGGTGGCGGACGAACTGGCGGAGAAAGTGTTGTACCGGTGAATCAGGCATGAGTTTTCCACAGGCATGAAAAAGGCCCTGAGCCATTCGACTCAGGGCCTGCTCAATTTGCGCGTTGCTTACTTGGCGGCTTTGGGGGCCTTGGCAGGCTTGGCCGGGGCGATCGGCTCAGCGGCTTCAACGACCTCGAGCACTGCGACAGGCGCTGCGACTTCAACCGGTGCGCTGAGCAATTCGGACAGAGCGTCCGGCTGGCTCTTGAACGCCTTGGCGAACACTTCGCGATTCTTCGCCATGTAGATTCCAGCTTCTTCCACTTGCTGCTCGGTCAGGGACGGAACGGCTTTTTGCAATACTTCAGCCAGCAATTCGGCCAGCTCGAGCATTTTGTCATGACGGTCAGCTTCGGCTTTATCCATGAACAAGCGCTCCAGATCTCGGCTGCTGCGGTATACCACTTCGACGGCCATTCACCACCTCACATGCCTTCACATTGGTTGTCGATTTCGACTACTGTATTTTTATACAGCTAAAAGGATAAGCGAATCCCTGTCTTTTGGGTAGTGGCTTTTTAATGTAGACCGGATATCCGGATTTGCATTGTTCCCTGTGGGAGCGGGCTTGGTCCGGGCGGCGTTCCGACGAAGAGGCCGGTGAAATTGCCACAAAAGTGTCCAGCAGCAGACCATCCTCATCTCACTCGATAGCCTCTGGCCTTTTTTCTGCATGCAGAAAAACCGTCACGTCCAACCCGCATCATCCGGTCGAGCCGACCTAAGGAAGCAGCATCGTGAAAATCAACTGGGCCGAAAAACTGCGGCAGAACGTGCATGGACTGGCCGAGTCCCTGGGCAATCTGTTCGTCGAAACCTTCCACTACCTGGCGCTGTTCGCCATTGGTGCGGTGACCGCGTGGGCGGCGGTGATGGAATTCCTCGGGATGATCGAAGAGGGGCACATCAAGATCGATGACATCTTGCTGCTGTTCATCTATCTGGAACTGGGAGCGATGGTCGGGATTTACTTCAAGACCAATCACATGCCGGTGCGCTTCCTGATTTACGTGGCGATCACCGCGCTGACGCGGCTGCTGATCTCCAACGTTTCGCACCACAACCCGCCGGACCTGGGGATCATCTACCTGTGCGGCGGGATTCTGCTGCTGGCGTTTGCGATTCTGGTGGTGCGTTATGCTTCGTCGCAATTTCCTTCGGTGAAGATCGAGAACCCACACCGCAAAACAGGTGCGGGCTCCAGTGAGCATCCGGAAGTAGAAAAGGGCGAGCTTTAAAGCCCAATGGCGGGTCGGGGCCGGCCTTTGGTGGAGGGTGGCGGCAGGTTGCGCGTGCCGCCATCGGTCATGGATTCGAGGATGGCCACGGCACTGTCGCCTTGTTCGATGGCAATGCCGAATTGAATGCTTTGAACCAGACGCCTGAGACGCTGGGGGTCATTGCGTTGTTCGGCGCTGATCATGCGTTTGGCCACCACGCGGCCACTGTTGGACAGGGTCAGCATGATGCTGCCGTCCAGGCCCTGAATGCTCAGGTTGATCTGGTAATCCGCTGCAAAAGCATCGGTAATGAGCTGGAAAGGGTTGTCCATGATGCGTCACCGCCTGATTGAACGTGCAGTTGTTGACCGGCCGTGATCGGGTTGGTTCGCAATGCCTGACCACCGGCCATCTCGCCATCATTGTTCCAGCAAGGTAGTAGCAAGGCTCATGCCGGAAAAAATGTCGGACAAAAAACCCGTTCTGTAGGAGCGAGCTTGCTCGCGATGGTCGTGAACGATAACGCGTTAAAAAAGATGGTTCGTGGCGCCTGAGGTTTTTTTCGCGAGCAAGCTCGCTCCTACAGGGGCCGCGTTTTCTGCACGTTTCAGGGCAATAAACCTCGACGTGCCTCCAAAGCGATCAACATTCCACCCAGTTCACCGCCAGTCCGCCCCGCGACGTCTCTTTGTATTTGTCGTGCATGTCGGCGCCGGTGTCGCGCATGGTGCGAATCACCCGGTCCAGGGAAATGAAGTGCTGGCCGTCGCCACGCAGGGCCATTTGCGTGGCGTTGATGGCTTTCACTGCGGCGATTGCGTTGCGCTCGATGCACGGCACTTGCACCAGTCCGCCAACCGGGTCGCAGGTGAGGCCGAGGTTGTGTTCCAGGCCGATTTCGGCGGCGTTTTCCAGCTGCTCCGGGGTGGCGCCAAGCACCTCTGCCAGGCCGGCGGCGGCCATGGCGCAGGCGGAGCCGACTTCACCCTGGCAGCCGACTTCGGCCCCGGAGATCGATGCGTTTTTCTTGCACAGGATGCCGACGGCCGCTGCACCCAGGAAGAACGCAACTACGTCGTCGTCAGACGCATCGGCATTGAATTTCATGTAGTAGTGCAGCACCGCCGGAATGATCCCTGCCGCGCCATTGGTAGGCGCCGTGACCATGCGCCCGCCGGCTGCGTTTTCTTCGTTCACGGCAAGGGCATACAGGTTGACCCATTCCATTGCCGACAAAGTGGACGTAATGACATTCGGCTTGCCGATTTCCTGCAGGCTGCGATGCAGTTTCGCCGCTCGACGTGGAACATTCAGACCGCCGGGCAGGACGCCTTCGTGGCGCAAGCCTTGCTCGACGCATTCACGCATCACCGACCAGATATTCAGCAGGCCCTGGCGGATCTCGGCATCACCACGCCATGCCCGTTCGTTGGCCATCATCAGTTCGCTCACCCGCAGCCCGTGCTCGTTGCACAGCTTGAGCAGTTCGGCGGCGCTGGAGAAATCGTAAGGCAGCACCACATCGCCAGCCGGTGCGATACCGGATTCGGCTTCGGCCGCTTCGATGATGAACCCGCCGCCCACCGAGTAATAGGTTTGCTCGAACAGTTCGCCGGTTTCACTGAAGGCTGTCAGAGACATGGCGTTGGGGTGGTAGGGCAGGCTTTCGTCTAGCAGCAGGAGATCGCGTTGCCAGTCGAAGGCAATTTGCGTTACGCCTGCCAGGCACAGTTTGCCGGTTTCGCGCAGGGTGTGAATACGGCTGTCGATGGTGGTGGGATCGATGCGGTCGGGCCATTCGCCCATCAGGCCCATGACGCAGGCGCGGTCCGATGCGTGGCCGACGCCGGTCGCTGAAAGAGAGCCGTAGAGACGAATTTCCACGCGACGCACATCAACCAGAAAACCCTGATCGACCAGTGCCTGGGCAAAGGTTGCGGCGGCGCGCATCGGACCGACGGTATGGGAGCTGGACGGGCCGATGCCGACTTTGAAAAGATCGAAAACACTGATAGCCATGCTAAAGCCTTTACATGAAATGGAAGAGGAGTCGCCGCCATTTTTGTAGGACAAGCGCAATGTCGGCGATACTGCCCTTCAAGGTCCTACGTGACCAACGAAAATTCCTAAGACATCCTTTAGCAGGACTAAACGATGAGTCGTCAATTGCACGCCCAGACCTATGTCTGGTTGAACGTGTTTGCCTGTGCCGCGCGGCACTTGTCGTTTACCCGCTGCGCCGAAGAGCTGCACATCACACCGGGGGCGGTCAGCCAGCAGATCCGTCAGCTGGAAGAACGCCTGGGTTTTCGCCTGTTTCACCGCCGTGCCCGCGGAGTCGAGCTGAGCGCCGAGGGCCAGCGCCTGGCCGTTACCGTCAACGAGGCCTTTGGCAGCATCGACGCGGAATTGCGGCGTCTGGATGCGGGCATGATCAGCGGGATTCTGCGGGTACGTTCGATTCCGTCGTTCCTGAGCAAATGGCTGACGCCGCGCCTGCCGCGTTTGCAGCAGCGTTTTCCGGATATTCAGTTGCGCCTGGTAGCCGAGGACAGCAGCGTGCCGTTGCATGAAGGCGACTTCGACCTGGCAATCGACCTGAACGACGGCAGCTACCCCGGTCTGTTATCCACAGCCTTGCTCGATGAGCAGATTTTTCCGGTGTGCGCGCCGAGCCTGTTGCGCGGTCGTCCGCCGCTGCACGGTCCGGCAGACCTGATGCACTTTCCCTTGCTGCACGACATCACCGCCTGGCGCGGCAGCTATGAGTACGCGGAATGGGAGTTTTATCTCAACGCCATCGGCTTCGAGGGGGCGGATGTGCGACGCGGGCATACCTTCAATCGCAATCACCTGACGATCGAAGCGGCCATCGCCGGGATGGGGGTGGCGATTGCCCGACGGACACTGCTCAACGATGAGCTGGAGCGTGGGGCGTTGATCGTGCCGTTCGGGCTGGCGGTGCCCAATCACAAGCGCTACATGCTGCTTTACGCACCAGGGGCGTTGAGCCATCCCGGCGTGCGTGCGGTACATGACTGGCTGGTGGAAGAGGCGGGGATTTTTCGCAGCCTGCACCCGTTGGGGGAGCGGCAGATGTAAGGAATTTTGACCGATAAGCAGGGCGACCCAACTCCCGACAGTAACAGTGCTTTTGCTCGTTGTCCGGTTTTTTTTGCGTATGAATATTTATCTTTTTTCAGGGGTTGAATTGTTCAGCGTACAGACCGATTGTGTAAGCAAGAGGTCACGGTGATGACGCCCAAGGGCTTAGCTGACCGGCCTCTCGCGAGCTAGCTGAAATAAGGGATGAACTATGCAAATCCAAGTCAATAGCGATAACCATATTCAAGGCAGTAAACGACTGGAGGAGTGGGTACGTACGACCATTGAGAGCACGCTCGAACGCTACGAAGAGGACCTGACACGGGTCGAGGTTCACCTGCGGGACGAGAACGGCGACAAGCCGGGTCCCCACGACATGCGCTGCCAACTGGAGGCGCGGCCGAAAGGCCATCAACCGGTTTCCGTCACCCATAAAGCCTCCACCATGGAGCAGGCTATCGACGGTGCAGCCGTCAAACTTGAACATGCGCTGGAGCATATGTTCGGCAAATTGCGCGGCAAACGCGCCAATGTGGTGCCCATCGAGAGTGGCGCCCATGCCGACCATCTACTGGAAGAAGAGTTTCTTGAGAACGAACAGGCAGCGCTTAACGGCTGACACCTGATTCACTTTATTACCTTCCCATGAAAACGGGCCTGCATTGCAGGCCCGTTTTGTTTTCGGTGGCTTTTGGATTCCATGGCCATTGGCTGGCTGTGGGGGCAGCCAGGTTTGCGGTGCAACCAACGGGCGTAATAGCGGGCTGCACTCGATCTTTTTGCATATGAGAATATTTATCATTAATATTGCGGCCTTGCCGGCCCCCTGACACTGTCGTGGCCTCCCCGGTTTTCAGGTCGAAACATGAACGATGATCACTCTGCCCCCCGACCCCCACGATATCGAACGCGACGAACAGCGCGGCGACCGTGCGCATTTTCTCCAAGTGTTTCTCTCCCGGCGTTCACAAATGGAAGCGCTGGTGAGTCGGCGCGTCGGTTGCCGGGCGACGGCGGCTGACCTGGTGCAGGACTTGTTCCTGCGTTTCTGGCGGCGGCCGCTGGTGCAGGTCGAGGAGCTCGGCACTTATCTGCTGCGCTGCGCCGGCAATATTGCCATCGACCATTTGCGCAGTGAAGGCACGCGGGTCCGGGCCAGCGAAGGCTTGATGGTGGAACCACCGGACAGCCACGGCAGCGGACCGCAAGCGGCGCTGGAGGCGGGCAACGATTTGCGCCACGTTGAAGCGGCGTTGCGCGCATTACCGGAGCGCACGCGGCAGATCTTTTTGCTTAATCGCATTCACGGCCGCAAGTATGCCGAGATCGCCACGGCCATGGGTTTGTCCCAAAGTGCCGTGGAAAAACATATGATGCGCGCCCTCGAAGCCTGCAAGGCCAGCCTTCGGGAACCAGAATCGCGTACGCCAGGGAAAGCACCGTGAACCACTTCGAACGCGTCATTCCGACGCCCGCTCAGGAGCAGGCCGCGTTGGCCTGGCTGAGCCTGTTGCATGACCAGCCCAGCAGTGGTGACCAGGCGACGTTCAGCCAGTGGTTGCAAGCCGACCCCGCCCATGCCGAAGCCTATGCCCAGGCGCAGGTCATGTGGGAGTTGAGCGAAGGACCGGCGCGCGCACTCGCCGATGAAGACGCCTTTGCCTTGCAGGGGTATCTCAACGCCATGGACAAGTCACGACGCAGCAGGGGCGGGCGCTGGTCCGGTGTGCTGGCGATGGCCGCGTGCCTGCTGTTGATGATCAGTCTCGGCACAGGCTGGCAGCCGATGCGCTGGATTGATGACCTGGGAGCGGATTACGTCTCGGCGCCAGGAGAGATCCGCACCGTCACCCTGGCGGATCAGTCGCAGGTGACACTGGATGCCGATAGCGCCATCGCCGTGGATTTCAGTCGCGGTGAGCGGCATGTGCAACTGCGTCGCGGCGCCGGTTTTTTCAGTGTCACCCACACCGGCGAGCCGTTTGTGGTGGACGCCGAGAGAGGCCAGGCGCGGGTCCTGGGTACGCAGTTCGAGGTCCGTTTGCAGCCCCACGGTGCACAGGTCACGGTGCTGTCGGGACGGGTTGGCGTGACGGCGGACCAGAACGCCGAACAGCAAATTCTCACCGCTGGCGAGCAAGTCGCCTACGGCGAAGGCTCGGCGGAAAAACTCCACGCCGTGGACAGCGAAGCGCAGTTGGCATGGCGCCAGGGCTGGCTCAATTACTACAAGGCGACATTGGCCGATGTGGTGCTGGATTTGGCGCGCTATTACCCAGGGCGGATCGTGCTGCTCAATGATGAACTGGCGACGCGGCGGGTCAGTGGCAGCTTTCCGAGCAGGAACCCGCAGGCGGTGTTGAGTTCGTTGCAGGGGGTGTTGGGGTTTGAGCAGCATCAGGTGTTGGGGCATCTGATTATTTTGCGTTGATCCGGCCGGCCTCTTCGCGAGCAAGTCGAATCGTCGCACCGCCGCTCCCACAGGTGAATGCATTCCAAATAATGTGGGAGCGGGTTTACCCGCGAAGAGGCCAGTTCAATCACCCCATCACCCTGAATAAAAATATTTTCAAATTGTTGTGAGGTAAACCCGACTGCCATCCGTGTACTGACTGAAACTGCGAGTCATTCGCATCCGTTGCGGTTCTACACAGGTCATGAGTCATGAAGTCCAGGGCAAAATCGGGGTCGGTCAAACAATGGTTGGGTGTGTCTGCGTTGAGCTTTTCGGCATTGGCGTTGTTGCCGCTGAGCGTGGCGCTGGCCGCAGAGGCGGGCAGCAGTCAGTCGCGTGGGCAATTCAATTTCGCACTGGCCGCCAAACCGCTGCCCCAGGCCCTGAGTGATTTCAGCCGGGTGACCGGCATCAGCGTCGTCTACACCGATGAAGCGCCGTACGGCCTCAATGCGCCAGCGGTCAATGGCCAGATGAGCGCCGAACAGGCCCTGCAACGTCTGCTCACCGGTTCGGGATTGACGTTCCGCCGCACCGATGGGCACACCATTGCACTGGAACCACGGCCGACCGAAGGTGCGTTGAACCTGGGCGCAACCACCATTACCTCGGTGATGGATGAGTCCATGAGTTACCAGCCGCCACCGACTTCTTCGGTGATGCGCTCCTCGGCCCCGATTCAGGAAATCCCGCAGACCATCAATGTCGTCCCGGCCCAGGTCATTCGCGACCAGGCTCCGCGCAATCTCGATGACGCCCTGGCCAATGTCAGCGGCATCACCCAGGCCAACACCCTGGGCAGCACCCAGGACTCGGTGATGGTCCGCGGCTTTGGCGACAACCGTAACGGCTCGATCATGCGCGACGGCATGCCGATCGTGCAGGGTCGTGGTCTCAACGCCAGCGTCGACCGGGTCGAAGTGCTCAAGGGGCCTGCCTCGTTGCTCTATGGCATCCAGGATCCGGGCGGCGTGGTCAACATGGTCAGCAAGAAGCCCGAGCTTGAGCAGTACAACGCGCTGACTGCGCGCGGTTCCAGCTATGGCGACGGCAAGAATGGCAGCGGTGGCGGACTCGACAGCACCGGTGCCCTCGGCGATTCCGGGCTGGCCTACCGCATGGTTCTGGACTACGAAGACGAAGAATACTGGCGCAACTTCGGTGTGCATCGCGAGAGCCTCATCGCACCGTCGCTGGCCTGGTACGGCGAAAGCACCAAGCTGTTGTTCGCCTATGAGCACCGCGAATTCCTCACGCCGTTCGACCGTGGCACTCTGATCGATCCACGGACCAACCATCCACTGGACATCTCGCGCAACGAGCGTCTCGACGAGCCGTTCAACAACATGCAAGGGCGTTCGGACCTCTATCACTTCGAGGCCGATCACGAGCTCAACGACAACTGGAAGGCCCATTTCGGCTACAGCTGGAACCGCGAAACCTACGACGCCAGCCAGGTGCGTGTGACTGCCATCGACACCAATAAGGGCACCCTGACCCGCAGCATGGACGGCACCCGGAATGCGATCAGCACCGACCGCTTCACCACCGCCAGCCTCGAAGGCAACGTGGATGTGTTCGGCATGCAGCATGACCTGCTGTTCGGCGTCGATGACGAGTACCGCAAGATTTTCCGCGAAGACCTGATCCGCCAGAAAAGTCGCACCACGTTCAGCTACGTGAACCCGATCTATGGCCAGGAAGTTCCGGGCACCACTGTCAGCGCCGCCGACAGCGCGCAGACCGATGAACTGCGTAGCGATTCGGTGTTCCTGCAAGATTCCATCCACCTCAACGACCAATGGATTCTGGTGGCCGGCGCGCGCTTCCAGGCGTACGACCAGTACGCCGGCAAAGGTGTGCCGTTCCACGCCAACACCGACAGCAACGGGCAGAAGTGGGTGCCGCGCGTGGGTCTTGTGTACAAATACACCGATGCCTTGTCGTTTTACGGCAGCTACACCGAGTCGTTCAAACCCAACTCGACCATCGCACCGTTGAGCGGCAGCAGCACCGTGCTTGACGGTGGCATCGCGCCGGAAGAAGCCAAGTCCTGGGAGCTGGGTGCCAAGCTCGATCTGCCGGGCCGCGTCACTGGCAACATCGCGCTGTTCGACATCAAGAAACGCAACGTGCTGGTGGCCAACGCCGAAGGCCCGACGACGATTTACAGTGCCGCCGGCGAAGTGCGTTCCCGTGGCCTGGAAGTGGACTTGAGCGGTCAGCTGACTGATCGCTGGAGCATGATCGGCAGCTACGCCTACACCGATGCCGAAGTCACCGAAGACCCTGTTTACAAGGGCAATCAACTGCAAAACGTGGCAAAGAACAGCGGCTCGCTGTCGGCCGTCTATGACTTCGGCACCATCGTCGGCGGCGACCAACTGCGGGTCGGCGCCGGGGCGCGTTATGTGGGAGAGCGCGCGGGCAACGCGGTGAACGATTTCGACCTGCCGGGCTACACCGTGGCCGATGCGTTCGCCACCTACGACACCAAAGTCGAAGGGCAGAAGGTCAAGTTCCAGCTCAACGTGAAGAACCTGTTTGACCGTACTTACTACACCTCGGCGGCGAGTCGGTTCTTTGTGTCGATGGGCGATTCGCGGCAGGTGACGTTGTCGAGCACCTTGGAGTTTTAACGGTAAACCGGGTCATCGTTCTTCGCGGGCAAGCCACGCTCCCACAGGGTCAGTGGGCGGATGCAAAATCCGCGGGCAACCGCGATCCTGTGGGAGCGTGGCTTGCCCGCGAAGGCGGTATCGCAGGCAACGAAAACCTGAAGTATGCCGGGCTAGCGCAAAAGCGCCTGTCGATACTCGCCGGGCGTTCCGCCCTGGGCCTGGCGAAACCGGTTGGTGAAATGGCTGGCACTGGAAAAACCACAAGCCAGCGCAATCTCCCCCAGTGGCTGCGAGGTCGTGAGCAGCAACTCCTGCGCCCGGTTCAGGCGTCGTGCCAGCACATACTGATGGGGTGGCAAGCCGAAGCTTTCGCGGAACATCCGTGCGAAATGGTATTCGGACAACGCGCACAACGCCGCTAACTGACCGAGACTGATGGCCTCGTCCAGATGGCTGTCGATGTACTCCACCAGATGTCGGCGCTGATGCGCGGCCAACCCACCTTTAAGGCGCAGGCCTTGCCGGGCATTCACCTGGCTGAGCAGGGCATGGCTGAGCAGTTCGTGGGCCAGGCTGCTGGTGAGCACGCGCTCGCCCGGCTCGTCCCAGTTCAGGGTGATCAATTGTCGAAAGCGCAGCGCCTGCTGCGGATCATCGAGAAAGGTCTGCTCGCGCAGTTGCATTTCCCGTGGCTCGCGATCCAGCAGGGTGATGCAACCGAGGGCAAATTGTTCGGGGCTGAAATACAGGTGCGCCAGGCGAATATTGCCATTGATCACCCAGCCTGACTGGTGGTCGGCCGGCAGGATGCACAGTTTATCCGGCCCCCCCTTGTTGCCGGGCTGGTCGCGGCGAAAGGTGCCGGTGCCGCCGGCGATGTAACAGGACAACGTGTGGTGGCTGGGCGCTTCGTATTCCTGGGCGTCGTGGTGATTGCTCCACAAGGCTGCAGACAAGCCGTCACCGAGCTCGGCGCTGTGCTCGAGGCGAGCATTCGGCGAGCGGTTGAGGGCTTGAAAGACTTGTAGGGTATCCAGTGCAGCCATGATCGTTGCTCTCTAACACCTGCATCCAACGCCTTGCATCCTACTCCGTAGAGGCGTGCCTGCCAGCGGTCGCCAGACAAAAGCGCAAGTTTATGCAAGTGCGCCTGGACGTGACGCCGGACACTGGGCACCTATCGAGGAGCCTTTGTCATGAACCTTTCTTTGTACTTGCTGACTGTGCTGATATGGGGCACCACCTGGATTGCCTTGAAATGGCAACTCGGCGTGGTGGCCATTCCCGTGTCGATCGTCTATCGCTTCGGTCTCGCTGCGCTGATGCTGTTCGTGATCCTGCTGCTCAGCCGACGCTTGCAAGTGATGAACCGTCGCGGGCACCTGATCTGCCTGGCTCAGGGCTTGTGCCTGTTCTGCGTCAACTTCATGTGCTTCCTCACCGCGAGCCAGTGGATCCCCAGCGGCCTGGTGGCTGTGGTGTTTTCCACCGCCACCCTGTGGAATGCCCTCAACGCGCGGGTGTTCTTCGGTCAGAAAATCGCCCGCAATGTGCTGATGGGCGGCGCGTTGGGCCTGCTTGGGCTGGGCCTGTTGTTCTGGCCGGAATTGGCCGGGCATACCGCCAGCCCGCAAACCCTGCTCGGTCTCGGTCTGGCCCTGTGCGGCACCTTGTGTTTCTCGGCGGGCAATATGCTCTCGAGCCTGCAACAGAAGGCCGGGCTCAAACCGCTGACCACCAATGCCTGGGGCATGGCTTACGGGGCGGCGATGCTCTCGGTGTGGTGTCTGGTCAAGGGCATTCCCTTCGACATGGAAATGAGCGCGCGTTACATCGGGTCACTGTTGTACCTGGTGATTCCGGGGTCGGTGATCGGTTTCACCGCCTACCTGACGCTGGTCGGCCGCATGGGGCCTGAGCGGGCTGCGTACTGCACGGTGCTATTTCCGGTGGTGGCGCTCAACGTGTCAGCGTTCGCCGAGGGCTATCAATGGACGGTGCCGGCGCTGTTGGGGCTGGTGTTGGTGATGTCGGGGAACGTACTGGTGTTTCGCAAGCCCAAGGCGCCGCAAGTGCTGGGCAACGGCAAGCTGGCTTGAGGGGGCGAGTGCTGAGTGACTCAGCGCTCGATTTTCATCGCGATGTATATCAAGAGCGGAAAAATGAAATCAATGATATATCGAGACCTGTCCTGGTAGTTCCAGGTCTTCGACTCATCCATGTTGAACCACTCGGCACCGATCACTTGAAAACCAACGTAATACAGAAAAAGGGCGATCAGCAACCCTATAAGTGCAGGTTTTTTAGCTTCGTGAAATTGTTCGCGGTTGGAGTTGATGTTTTTGTAAAGGTAATAGGTTCCAAGTAGGCAGCATAGGGTGTAGACCACTTCAAGTGTAATGATCAGCCAGTAAATGCGGTGGTGCAGTATGGTTGAAGTGATAGCCCTGTGTCTGTATTTGTGTTGATCATTGGTGGTGTCCATGCTCAGGATATGGCCAATGTATTCATAGTTGGTCGAGTAATCCGTGAAGTGGTTGTGTAGCATCAGCAATCCAAAGAGGCTAATAAATAACATCAGTGTGGCTTTGCTGAGTCGAATGACTTGATTTGTTGTGAGTCTGTTCAAGTTAGTGATCCTCTTTATTGTTCCCCGTGGTGTCTGGGTAAGTAAGAGAGTCTATAGCTTGGTATCATTGTTTGGTTGTTGACTGAATTGCAGGGTGTGTATTCAGAGAGTTGTTTAATAAGTTGAGAGTGACTTTTTTGTTTCAAACGGGCAGGCGCTTGTCACGTCTGCCCGTTTTGCGTTAACCCTTCCAGACTTGCGGGTTGACCAGGTCCTGCGGCCGCTCGCCCAGCAGGGCACTGCGCAGGTTGGCCAGGGCACGATTGGCCATGGCATCGCGGGTCTCATGGGTGGCCGAGCCGATGTGCGGTAAGGTCACGGCATTTTTCAGCTGGAACAGTGGCGACTCGGCCAGCGGTTCTTTTTCGTACACGTCCAGCCCTGCACCCCGAATGCGGTTGTTTTGCAGCGCTTCGATCAGCGCCGGTTCATCCACCACCGGACCACGGGAAATGTTCACCAGAATGGCACTTGGCTTCATCAACGCCAGTTCACGATGGCTGATCAAGTGTTTGGTTTTCTCGCTGAGCGGCACCACCAGGCAGACGAAATCAGCTTCGACCAGCAATTGGTCGAGGCTGCGCAACTGTGCGCCGAGTTCCTGTTCCAGTTCGGTCTTGCGGCTGTTACCGCTGTAGATGACCGGCATGTTGAACCCCAGGCGGCCACGCCGGGCGATGGCGGCACCGATGTTGCCCATGCCGACGATTCCCAATGTCTTGCCATGCACATCACAACCGAACAACGGCGCACCGACGCTGGCTTGCCATTGCCCGGCCTTGGTCCAGGCATCCAGTTCGGCGACGCGGCGCGCACTGCTCATCAACAGTGCAAACGCCAGGTCGGCGGTGCTTTCGGTGAGCACATCCGGCGTGTTGGTCAGCATGATCCCGCGTTCGTTGAAGTAGGCCAGGTCATAGTTGTCGTAGCCCACCGAGACGCTGGAGACCACTTCCAGCCTGGCGGCGTTTTCCAACTGGGCGCGGCCGAGTTTGCGACCGACGCCGATCAGGCCGTGGGCGTGGGGCAGGGCTTCGTTGAATTGGGCATTGATGTCGCCGTTTTTCGGATTCGGCACGATGACATCGAAGTCTTGTTGCAGGCGTTCGACCATTTCCGGGGTGACGCGGCTGAAGGCCAGGACAGTCTTTTTCATGGGAGGTGGGCTCGTCGGGCGGTGAAGAATGATGAGCACGCTAACATTCTTCGCGGGATTTGTGCGAGTCGTCAGGCGGTCAATGCAAGCTTGCAGCTTGCGGTGCGTCATCCAGTTATACTGCGGCACTTCTTATACTGTGGCATGCGGCTCGCTCACCGGGCCCGACACTTCATGCACCACCCGGAGCTTTCATGACTTCCCCGAAACAACCGCCGGTCGCCGACGCCTTGAGCGACGTGCAGGCAGAGCTGCCAGACAGCGTCGACTCCAGCGCCGACAGCGAAACCAAAGCCGAAATCCCGGCCTTCAAGTTCCCGTTCAAACCGGGCGAACTGGCGGCCGCCAAGGGCTCCAACCAGCCGTGGTACAAGAACGGCGCCAAGAACGGCCACACCAAGACACCGGGCATGGCGCCGCCGGGAACTCGTCGATCGATGGGTAAGCGCTAGGCCTTCATGCTGCGGTGCTTGACTGGCCTCATCGCGAGCAGGCTCGCTCCTACAGTGGATCTATGTCGTGCACAATATTCATGTTCACTGAAGATCCCTTGCAGGAGCGAGCCTGCTCGCGAAGGGGTCGGAACAAACACCTCAAATCCCGGATCAAGTCGCCCGCAACGAAATAAACGAGTAATTTGCCGGCGCATCCGCCGCCACTTGCGCACCTGCGGCCAACACTTGCTCCGCAATATCATCGCCCGACACATGAAACTGCCATTCACTGTCCCACTGAGGCAACGTTTGCCCAGCCAGGTCGTCGGCGATCGCAGCAAACTCCGTCATATCCGGCAGATATGCGGTAAACCCGTCGCCCTTCAGGGCCGTCGTGCGAATCCCCAGCAACGCACAAAGTGCATCCTTCATCAGAATGTCATCACGATCCGCCTGACGGGAACGCTGGATCAATTCCGATAACGCTCGGTCGACCAATTTGCCACCGACAATCAGCTCTGGCCCTGTTTCCCAGGACTCTGGCGGGCACTCCTTGGTGGTGGTGTTCAGGAGAATGTGCGGATTGATTTCCATCGGATAGATGCGACACACCAGCGGCCGGTGTTCGTAGATGCGGCAGCGGTTGTCTTCGTCAAGATTTCGGCAGGGTCCGACATTGTAGGCGGCGAAGGTGATCGCCACGTACGCGTCGGATTCGCCGCTGCGCACCGCCGCCGAACGGCGTTCGGCATGCTCCCGTTGTTGCACCGGCAGGCCCAGGCCGTTGTCCAGAAACGCTTCCACCAGCACGATCACCTGACCGCCGTCGGCTGCCCACATCCGGGCTTCGCTCAGGGTCAGGGGCACATGGTGGTCGTTGCAGCATTTGCCGCAGCCTACGCAGGAAAACGTTGTATTCATCGAGCGTTCGTTCGCATCACAGAGCATGAAACGACGACAGAATGCCGCCACAAAAGCCGCTATCGAAGCAAATTATGCGCCACTCAGTTGGCCTCGCCGGCCGGGCGAATGGAGTCCCATTCGGTGACGTACGCGGTTTTGCTCTTTTTGTTGTAGAGACACAATTCAGTGCCTTGCGCGCCTTTCATGTGTTTTTGCGGGTACTGGCCCTGGAGCAGCAGCGCGGTGTAGCCGACCCGGTCATCGAACTGCACGGCGGTGCCGACTGGTTTGCTGTCCTTCAGACCGCTGGTTTTGGTGCAGCTGGCGAGTACGGCTTTTTCGTAGGTGGCCCAGGCGTCGGGGCTGGAGGCGTGGGCCTGGACGGTAAGGGCGGTGAGGCAGAGCAGAATCAGGGGCGCAGCTTTCATGGTTCAGGCTTCCTTGGGCTGAGTGGCCAAGGCTGGAGTATGCCAGAGGGTTTTGTGGCAGTAGACCGTCCAACATTTTGGGGTCAGTCCAGTGACCGAGCCGATCACAAAACATGTGTAGGGCGCGATTCCTGTAGGAGCTGGCTCGCCAGCGAAGGCGGCATGTCAGAGCGGAACCGGCTCCCGTCGGACTGCATGCATCCCGACGCTTTCATACAAGCGCCGCGCCCGAAGGTTGTCTTCCAGTACCTTCAGGTCCACGAAGCCTTCACGCCGCTGCTGGAATACCTTGAACGCCTGCAATAACAGCGCACGGCCCAACCCCCGGCCCTGAAACCGCGGATGCACCACCAGGTTCTTGATGTAGGCACTGGTCCAGCACTGACACACACCCACCACACCTTCGGCATCCTGGGCAATGAAGCACAGGGCCGGGTCATATTCCGGATCGGTTTCGAACTGCCGTTGCCACATGTCCAGCGTGGCTACGCGCCCACCGCCGTCGAGATAACCGAGCTCCATCAGCCGGTGCACGGCGGCGCCCAGTTCGGGGCGGTATTCGCTCAGTTGCAGGCCGACCGGCCAATCGGGGGGCGGCACGACGACAGAGAGGTCGCGTCGCATCAGCCAGCAGTAATCTTCGGTCAACACTCAATAACCCTGTTCGGCGACAGCCTTGGCCGCGGTGATCAGGCACTGGGTCAATTCTGGCGAAGAGAATTTGGTCAGCACCGCGTTCGCCCCCGCCAGTCGAGCTTTCTCTGCGTTCATCGCACTGTCCAGCGAGGTGTGCAGCAGTACATAAAGATGCGCGAAATCCGGAGTTTCCCGCAGGGTGCGGGTGAAGGCGTAGCCGTCCATCTCTGACATTTCGATATCCGAGACGATCAGGTTGATCTGCTGCGCGGTGCCTTGCAGGTCCAGCAGGCAGTCGATGGCTTCCTTGGCGCTGCGGGCCGTATGGCATTGCAGGCCAAGGTTACGCAGGGTGTGCACCGATTGCTGCAAGGCAACCTGGCTGTCATCGACCACCAGGATGCGCGCGTTGCCGAGCAGTTCGGCGTCTTCCATGCTCAGTTCGGTCGGCGCCATTTCGATTTGTGCCGGGGCGATGCCGTGGATGACTTTTTCGATGTCCAGCACCTGAACCAGGGTGCCATCGACCGACGTCACGCCGGTGATGTAGGCGCGCAAACCACCGGGGCCGAAGGGCGGCGGGCGGATGTCGGTGGTCAGGCAATGGACGATCTTGCTCACGGCTTGCACGTGCAGGCCCTGCTTGGAGCGGCTGACGTCGGTGACGATCAGGCAGCCGCCGTTCGGGTCTTCCAGCGGGCGCTCGCCAATGGCACGGCTGAGGTCGATCACCGATAGTGAGGCACCGCGCAGGGTGGCGATGCCTTTGACGTGGGGGTGCGACTCCGGCAGCCGGGTCAGCGGCGGGCAGGGAATGATTTCACTGACCTTGAGCAGGTTGATCGCCATCAGCTTGCCGCTGCGCAAGGTAAACAGCAGAAGCGAAAGTGAGTCTGCGCGGGCTTTGGTGGAGGACATAGGAACCTTCTCTGGAAAAAGGTGACGGGCAATCCCGGGATCGCCAAAAACTTCGATGCCGGGTTATCGACTTGTCGGGGGCAGGCTTTAGGGTGAATACCCATCTCGGACCAAACACAGGACCATTGTGGCGAGGGGGCTTGCCCCCGTTCGGCCGCGGAGCGGTCGTAAATCTAGCGACTCGGTTTGACCGTGGAAAGCCAGGGGCCGCTTCGCGACCCAACGGGGGCAAGCCCCCTCGCCACAAAAACTCCACTCACCCTATAGCGACGCTATTTCATCCCCAACCGCTTGGCCATCCGCCCCAGGTTCGCCCGATCCAGGCCCAGTTCACGGGCCGCGCTTGCCCAGTTGTGGTTGTGCCGCTCCAGGCAGGCACCGATCAATTGACGCTGATAACGCTCGGTAGCTTCGCGCAAATCGCCGGCCACCAGTTGCGTGACGCTGGCAGCCGGCTGTTCGGCAGCGGCTTCAACGCTGGCGTTGGGCAAGTCCAGGTCGGCGGCGCTCAGGCTGAGAATTTTTGGCCGTTCCTTGCAATTGCCCAGGGCTTTCAAGGCGCTGCGGCCGATCAAGTGTTCGAGCTCGCGCACGTTGCCGGGCCAGTCGTAGGCCAATAGCGCGGCCTGGGCGTCGCTGTTCAGGCGCAGGCTATTGAGGCCCATGCGCGAGCGGTTCTGCTCCAGGAAGTAACCGCTGAGCAGCAGCACATCGCGCCCGCGATCGCGCAGGGCCGGTACCAGCAGCGGATAAACGCTGAGGCGATGGTAGAAGTCGGCGCGGTAACGGCCGCTGCGCACTTCTTCGGCGAGGTCGCGGTTGGTCGCCGCGATCAGGCGCACGTCGACCTGATGCTCCTTGTCCGAACCCAGTCGCTGCAGTTGACCGCTCTGCAACACCCGCAGCAACTTGGCCTGCACGGTCAGCGACAACTCACCGACTTCATCGAGAAACAGCGTGCCGCCGTTGGCCAGTTCGAACTTGCCGCGGCGGTCGTTCATCGCCCCGGTGAAGGCGCCGCGGACATGGCCGAACAACTCGCTTTCCACCAATGTGTCGGGCAACGCGGCGCAGTTGAGGCTGATGATCGGTTTGTCGGCGCGGGGCGAGGCGGCATGGATGGCCTGGGCCACCAACTCCTTGCCGACCCCGGTTTCGCCGGTGATCAACACGGTCAGGTCGCTGCCGCCCACCAGACTGATTTCTTCGACCAGGCGCTTGTGGGCCTTGCTCTGGCCGATCATCTCGCGAGTCTGCTGGCCGCTGGCCTGGCGGTAGACCTCGGCGCGCTGATGCTCATCTTCGACCCGGTTGTTCAAGCGCTCGATACGCTCGGCGGCGTTGACCGTGGCGGCCGCGAGGCTGGCGAAGGCTTGCAGGGCATCCAGCTCGATGGGCTCGAAGCGCTCCGGATCGAGGGCGTCGAGGGTCAACAGACCCCATGGGCGCTCGTCGATGAATAACGGGCAACCCATGCAGTCGTGGACTTCCAGATGATCATCCAGGCCATCGACCAGGCCGTCATAGGGGTCAGGCAAGTCGCTGTCGGCAGCGAAACGGGTCGGGCCAGGGCCGCTGAGCAGCGCTTGGAAACGCGGGTGCTCGCTGACCTTGAAGCGCCGACCGAGGGTATCGGTACTCAAGCCGTCGACGGCCAGCGGCACCAGCCATTCACCATCAAGACGCAGCAGAGCGGCGGCGTCGCATGGCAGCAGGGCGCGCATGGCTTCCAGCAGGCGGCGATAACGCTCGCCTTCAGGCAGTTCGCGGGACAGGTCGGAGACCAGAGGCAGCAGGGCGGTGAGCAGGGGTTTTGCAGTCATAGTGACTCCGTGTAGTCGGTATGACTATAAATCAGACAGTGTCTAAATGACTATTAAGTTATTAACTTATTGATTTATAAAGACTAAATAGTTGGCATGGAAGCTGATAGGCATAGGGTAATCCGTTAGCAATCCAAGAAGACCAGGAGTCACCTTATGCTGAGCGTTCAAGATCGTGCCATCGTCAAGTCCACCGTGCCACTGCTCGAAAGCGGTGGTGAAGCGCTGATCACCCACTTCTACCGCATGATGCTCTCCGAATACCCGGAAGTCCGCCCACTGTTCAACCAGGCCCACCAGACCAGCGGTGATCAGCCGCGTGCCCTGGCCAACGGCGTATTGATGTATGCGCGCCATATCGACCAACTCGACCAGTTGGGCGACCTGGTGGCCAAGATCATCAACAAGCATGTGGCCCTGCAGATCCTGCCGGAACACTATCCGATTGTCGGTACCTGCCTGCTGCGGGCCATCGCCGAAGTGCTGGGCGAAGAGATCGCCACTCCGGAAGTGATTGCGGCCTGGGGCGCGGCTTACGGCCAACTGGCGGACATCCTGATCGGTGCCGAAGCCAGCATCTACGACCAGAAGGAGCAGGCCCCCGGCGGCTGGCGCGGGGCGCGGGAATTCATCGTGGCGGGCAAGGTCGAGGAGAGCGCCGAGATCACCTCGTTCTACTTCGAACCGGCGGATAAAGGCCCGATCCTGATGGCGGAACCCGGCCAGTACATAGGCATGAAACTGATCCTTGACGGCGAAGAGATCCGCCGCAACTACTCGCTGTCGGCGCTGGCGAACAAAGGCCAATACCGCATCAGCGTCAAGCGTGAAGCCGGTGGCCGCGCCTCGAATTACCTGCATGACCAGATGCATGTCGGGGCCAGCATCCAGTTGTTCCCGCCATCGGGCGAGTTCACCCTGACCGCCAGCGACAAGCCGCTGGTGTTGATCAGTGGCGGCGTCGGCATCACCCCGACCCTGGCGATGCTCGAAGCGGCGCTGGAGACTCAGCGGCCGGTGCATTTCATCCACTGCGCGCGCAACGGCAGCGTTCACGCGTTCCGCGGCTGGATCGATGGTTTGGCTGAGCGTCACCCGCAACTCAAGCGCTTCTACTGCTACGCCGAGGATGACGGTGTGAGCCCGGCGGCGCACAAGGTTGGCTTGTTGAGTCAGCAGCAGTTGCATGCATGGCTGCCGGAGCAGCGTGACCTGGATGCTTACTTCCTGGGACCGAAGGGTTTCATGGCGTCTGTCAAGCGTCACCTCAAGGCACTGGGCGTACCGGAAAAGCAAAGCCGCTATGAGTTCTTCGGGCCGGCAGCGGCGCTGGAGTAACCCCTAATAAAGATCGCAGCCTTCGCCAGCTCCTACGGGATGCAATCCATTCCGATGTAGGAGCTGCCGGAGGCTGCGATCTTTTGATCTTTCTGGTTAAAAGTTAATCCCTCCTTAACCGTCCTATCGTCTATTCCCTGCGACATCCCCCTTGCTACGCGCCAGCTCTCAAAGATCAGGCCAGCGTGTAGACTGGCGGGCACTCGAAATCTTCAAGGGAAACGCGATGAGCGATGAATCCATGCGGTTGGGGCGTGAACGGCGCTACCTGGTGTTGTTGGGCATCATTTGCCTGGCGTTGATCGGCGGCGCGCTGTACATGCAAATTGTCCTGGGCGAGGCGCCTTGCCCGCTGTGCATCCTGCAACGTTATGCATTGCTGCTGATTGCGATCTTTGCCTTCATCGGCGCGACCATGCGCAGCCGTCGCATCATCACGGTATTCGAAACCCTGGTGGTGATCTGTGCGCTGGCCGGTGCAGGCGTCGCCGGGCATCACGTCTTCACGCAGTTCTATCCGGCGGTCAGCTGCGGCATCGATGTGCTGCAACCGATTGTCGATGACTTGCCGCTGGCGAAGATCTTCCCGCTGGGCTTCCAGGTCGACGGTTTCTGCTCCACGCCATACCCGCCGATCCTCGGCCTGTCGCTGGCGCAGTGGGCGCTGGTGGCATTCGTGCTGATCGTGGTGCTGGTGCCTTTGCTCACGTCGCGTAACCGCAAAGCGCTGCGCTGAGTTCAACTGTCGGCACGTATTGTTGGACAAAAAAAGCCCCGGTCCTCACAGAGAAGACCGGGGCTTTTTTGTCGTGCAGAGCACATTTCAGAGGTCGGGCAAAAAGACTGTGACGGGTGGCAATCAAGGGTGCGACACATGTGCGACATGTTGTCACAGAGTCGGTGTCGCAGGGTGTTCGAGGAAGCCGGATTGGTACATGGAAACGTAACGAAATTGGGCTGTTTTTCAGGCTTCCGGTATTTTCCGTTCCGAACGCGAGCAGGCAGTTTTAACAGGGTCTGACGAACGGCCGGAGCCCCCGTCATATCGGGCCTCGGGCAAGGTAAAGGGCAGTGAAGAGGGGCCCGATACTGTCTGAACTGTGGGTGGAAGACCTACTTATTGTGGTGTTTTTGTTGAGAATCAATTTCGATAAGATGCGCCACTTTTGCGAAAACGGTTAATGATTGTTGCCGGTTCGGATAAAAATTATTTCGGGATGAGACATGGTTTATAGGGCGTTACATATCTACAATCGCCCGCACTGAATCCCCGGCACTGCTCAAATCTTAACCAGACGTGAGCAGAAACAGGGTGTCGAGAGGTCTGGTGGCTTCATGCGATGCCCAGGTGTCGGAGTCTCCAACTACCCGCACCAAATGGAATTGGTCTGTAACAAGGCCTTTGACCACGAATTCGAATAAGAACTCACCGCAGGCCCGGGATTTGTCGTAAAGCGTCTGACGCATGACGGGCATGCCCTTATTCAATCCAAGAAAAATGCCAACCCTTGGCAGGGTGAAGTGTTGGCGATCAAAACCCAACTGCATTGCGCAAGCTGCTTTAGAGGTCGTGAGATGAGTAAAAACAGGTACCCCAGACTACTAGGCTTATTGCCGCTGATCGGCACGTTGTTGCTGTCAGGCTGCAACATGACCTTGCTCAATCCCAAGGGCCAGGTTGGTCTGGACGAGCGAAACCTGATCATCACCGCAACGCTGCTGATGCTGTTGGTCGTGGTGCCGGTCATCGTCATGACCTTCCTGTTCGCCTGGAAATACCGCGCGTCCAATACGAACGCCACCTACACCCCGAAATGGAACCACTCCACCAAGATCGAGATCGCGGTGTGGGCTGTTCCAGTGCTGATCATCATTGCCCTGGGTTACGTCACCTACAAGTCGACCCACGCCCTTGACCCGTACAAGCCGCTGGAATCCGACGTGAAGCCTGTGACCATCGAAGTGGTCGCGCTGGACTGGAAGTGGCTGTTCATCTACCCGGAACAAGGCATCGCCACGGTCAACAAGATCGTGTTCCCGGCGCACACCCCGGTCAACTTCAAGATCACTTCCGACGCCGTGATGAACTCGTTCTTCATCCCTGCTCTGGGTGGCCAGATCTACGCGATGGCGGGCATGCAGACCAAGCTGCACCTGATCGCCAACGAGAACGCTGAAATGGACGGTATCTCCGCCAACTACAGCGGCGCTGGTTTCACCGGTATGAAATTCAAAGCGATCGCAACTTCCCAGGAAGATTTCGACGCCTGGGTAAGTGAAGTCAAAAAGGCACCTAAACAGCTTGAACAAGCTGAATACGCAGCCCTTTCCAAGCCAAGCCAGAACAACCCAGTCGAGCTCTACTCCTCGGTTACCCCAGGCATGTTCCAGGCCATCGTCGACAAGTACGAAGGCATGAAACCGGGTCCTAAGGTCAAGCACGAGAAAGCAGAGAAAGAAGTGGCCCAAATGGAAGGGATGGACATGAGTTCGCATTCAGCTGCCGGGGCAGAGGAGTAAACGATGTTTGGTAAATTAAGTTGGGAAGCGATCCCGTTCCACGAGCCGATTGTCATGGTGACCATCTCCATGATCGCGCTCGGTGGTCTGGCGTTGTTCGCCGCAATCACCTACTTCAAGAAGTGGACCTACCTGTGGACCGAGTGGCTGACGTCGGTCGACCACAAGAAAATCGGCGTGATGTACATCGTCGTCGCCATGGTCATGCTGCTGCGCGGCTTTGCCGACGCCATCATGATGCGTACCCAGTTGGCCATGGCCACCGAGGGTTCGCCTGGCTACCTGCCACCTGAACACTATGACCAGATCTTCACCGCTCACGGTGTGATCATGATCATCTTCATGGCGATGCCATTCTTCACCGGCCTGATGAACCTTGCAGTGCCGCTGCAGATCGGCGCGCGTGACGTTGCCTACCCGTTCCTGAACTCCCTGAGCTTCTGGCTGCTGGTTTCCGGCGTAGTGCTGATCAACCTGTCCCTGGGCGTCGGCGAATTCGCCAAGACCGGCTGGGTTGCCTATCCGCCGCTGTCGGGCCTGCAATACAGTCCTGGCGTGGGGATGGATTACTACATCTGGGCGCTACAGCTATCGGGTCTTGGGACAACGCTGACGGGGGTCAACTTCCTGGCCACCGTGCTGAAAATGCGTACCCCTGGCATGAAGATGATGGACATGCCGATCTTCACCTGGACCTGCACCTGGGCCAACGTCCTGATCGTGGCTTCGTTCCCGATCCTGACCGCTACCCTGGCACTGCTGACGCTTGACCGTTACATGGATTTCCACATTTTCACCAATGAACTTGGTGGCAATCCGATGATGTACGTGAACCTGTTCTGGGCGTGGGGTCACCCCGAGGTGTACATCCTGATCCTGCCAGCGTTCGGTATCTTCTCCGAAGTCATCTCGACCTTCACCGGCAAGAAACTGTTCGGCCACCACTCGATGGTCTACGCATCGGGCGCGATCTCGATCCTGGGCTTCATGGTTTGGCTGCACCACTTCTTCACCATGGGTTCGGGTGCCAGCGTCAACGCCTTCTTCGGTCTGGCGACGATGCTGATTTCCGTCCCGACGGGTGTGAAGCTGTTCAACTGGCTGTTCACCATCTACCAGGGCCGTCTGCGCTTCACCAGTCAGGTGATGTGGACCCTGGGCTTCATGGTGACCTTCGCCATCGGCGGCATGACCGGCGTACTGCTGGCCATCCCGGGTGCTGACTTCGTTCTGCACAACAGCCTGTTCGTGATCGCGCACTTCCATAACGTGATCATCGGCGGTGCGGTATTCGGCTACATCGCAGGCTTTGGCTTCTACTTCCCTAAAGCGTTCGGCTTCAAGCTGCACGAAGGTTGGGGCAAGGCCGCGTTCTGGTTCTGGATCACCGGCTTCTTCGTCGCGTTCATGCCGCTCTATGTACTGGGCTTCATGGGCATGACCCGTCGCCTGAACGCCACTACCAACCCTGAGTGGGTGCCGTACCTGTACGTCGCCATGTTCGGTGCGGTGATGATCGCCGTGGGTATCGCTTGCCAGCTGATCCAGCTGTACGTCAGCGTGCGTGACCGCAACAAGCCAGAAAACATGTGCGAACACGGCGACCCGTGGAATGCACACACCCTGGAATGGTCGACCTCGTCGCCACCTCCGTTCTACAACTTCGCCGTGCTGCCGAAAGCCGATGTTGTTGATCCGTTCACCGAAGCCAAGGAAAACGGCACCGCGTACAAGGCCCCGGCCAGGTACGAGCCGATCCACATGCCAAACAACACCGCCACCGGTGTGGTCATGGGCGCACTGTTGACCGTGTTCGGTTTCGCGATGATCTGGCACATCTGGTGGCTGGCGATCGCTGGCCTGGCCGGCACCGTGATCTACTTCGTGATCCACGCGGCCCGTGATGATCAAGGCTATATGGTGCCGGTCGACGTGATCGAGCGCATCGAAGCCGAGCAGCACAAGCGTCTGGTAGCGGCAGGGAAAATCCCGGCCACCGCCACCCGTGTTGAAACCTCGTTGGAACAGGCTTAAACCATGTCGAACTTAGTGACCAATGCTGGACACACCCATGTCGACGGACATGGGCATGATGACCATCACCACGACTCGGGCGAGATGACCGTATACGGTTTCTGGCTCTACCTGATGACCGACTGCATTCTGTTTGCGTCGATCTTCGCGGCGTACGCGGTACTGGTTAACAACGTAGCGGGTGGCCCGTCGGGCCACGACATCTTCGAACTGCCATACGTACTGGGCGAAACCGCTCTGCTGCTGTTCAGTTCGATCACCTACGGCTTCGCCATGCTGGCGTTCTTCCGTGGCAACAAGAAGCAGGTCCTGGGCTGGCTGGCCCTGACCTTCATGTTCGGTGCCGGCTTCATCGGCATGGAGATCAACGAGTTCCACATGTTGATCTCCGAAGGCTACGGCCCTAGCCGTTCCGGCTTCCTGTCCGGGTTCTTCACCCTGGTCGGCACCCACGGTCTGCACGTGACCAGCGGTCTGATCTGGATGGCGATCATGATGTATCAGGTGCAGAAAAACGGCCTGACGGCGACCAACAAGACCCGTCTGAGCTGCCTGAGCCTGTTCTGGCACTTCCTGGACGTCGTGTGGATCTGCGTATTCACCGTTGTTTATCTGATGGGGACTATGTAAATGGCTAACGCAGCTCATTCCCAAAATGGCCATGGCCATGACAGCCACGACGCCGGTCACGGCAGCGTCAAGTCCTACGGCATCGGTTTCATCCTGTCGGTGATCCTGACCCTGATTCCGTTCGGTCTGGTGATGTACCCGACGCTGCCGAAGTCGATCACCCTGATGATCGTCGTCGCGTTCGCAGTCATCCAGGTGCTGGTGCACCTGGTGTACTTCCTGCACCTGGACCGCTCGGCCGCGCAGCGTAACAACGTGATTGCGTTTGTCTTCGCCGCGATCGTGATCGTCCTGCTGGTTGGCCTGTCGCTGTGGATCATGTTCAGCATCCACACGTTCATGATGGCGAAGTGAGGTAAGTCCGCATGTCCCTCAAGCACTTTATCCAAATCACCAAACCGGGGATCATTTTCGGTAACGTGCTTTCTGTGGCAGGCGGATTTTTCCTGGCCTCCAAAGGGCATGTCGATCTGGCCATTTTCCTGGCCGCCATGATCGGCACGTCCCTGGTGGTTGCCTCCGGTTGCGTGTTCAACAACTGCATCGACCGCGACATCGACATCAAGATGGAACGCACCAAGAACCGGGTGCTGGTCCAGGGCTTGATCTCCCTGAAACTGGCCCTGATCTATGCGACTGTCCTGGGTGTCGCCGGCATTGCCCTGTTGTACAAGGTGGCCAACCCGTTGGCCGCGCTGTTCGCAGTCATCGGCTTCGTGATCTACGTCGGCTTCTACAGCCTGTACCTCAAGCGCAAGTCGGTTCACGGCACGCTGGTGGGCAGTCTGTCGGGCGCCATGCCGCCGGTGATTGGCTACGTCGCCGTCAGCAACACCTTCGACATGGCCGCGTTGACACTGCTGGTGATGTTCAGCCTGTGGCAGATGCCGCATTCCTACGCCATCGCGATCTTCCGCTTCAACGATTACCTGGCTGCATCGATTCCGGTGCTGCCAGTGAAGCGCGGCATCCAGGTGGCCAAGAAGCACATCCTGATCTACATCCTGGCCTTCCTCGTGGCGACCTTGATGTTGACCTTCAGCGGTTACGCCGGCATGAGCTACCTCGCCGTCGCTGCGGCCATGGGCATGTACTGGCTGTACATGGCCTGGACCGGCTACAAGGCAGTGGATGACACGGTCTGGGCACGCAAGCTGTTCGTGTTCTCGATCTTCACCATTACCGCGTTGAGCGTGATGATGTCCCTGGACTTCAAAGTGCCGACCGAGCTGTTGCTGACGTACGCGCCTTAAGCGTCGGATGCTGTAAAGAAAAGCCCCGCCTTCGAGAGAAGAGCGGGGCTTTTTGTTGGGTGCTTTCTGCTGGACCGAGTTGCCACCATCGCGAGCAGGCTCACTCCTACATTGGATTGAGTGCACACCGATCCCTGTAGGAGTGAGCCTGCTCGCGATGGCCGCGACGCGGACTAACAGGCGAATTCGATATCTGTCCGCTTAAGAAAAAATTGAGAAAATCCCAAATTATTAAGATTTTCTTGGCCCACTTAAGAAAAAATGCGCGGTCAGACCCAATAAATGGGGTAAGGCGGATGGTTCCGAGGTCTTGGGGGGATTTGTCGTTGGGTTTCCATCTCCTGTGTTTCGTCCGTTGCCGCCATCGCGACCAAGCTCGCTTACGATAGGGCGACCTGACCGGCAAAAATGCCTACGGATTTGCCTGAACTTTCCCACGAGTTTTTCAGGTTGAGGGTCGGAGGTTGCCTATCTAGCCTCGGGATGCCGTTATTACAAGCATCCCAGAGGATCTACGATGGAACTGCCAGAGGTAATCACCCCGCGTGTTAATACGAATACAGCGTTGGGGCAGGCTTTGATTTCAATGTTCAAATCTGTCGAAGCGGAACTGGAGCTTGAGAACGCAGGACCAGGGGCGGTCAAAATTATCCTGTTCGGTGGCTGCGCGGTTCACCTTTATACCCATCATCGCGTTTCCACCGACGTCGATGCAGAAATTTATGAGGCTAATGTTCCCGAAGGTCTTCACTTACAAACAATGCTCGCAGAGATACCCGAACAGTTTGTTGATGAGCGATCTGGTCGCTTGATGGAGCTGAACTACGACCTGCAATACAACACCAGTTTTGGCCCAATTCATGAGGACTATTGGGAACGGAGCCTTCCCTTTACAGAGTTTCCGGTTGAGTCCCCGCTGCACGTCCATATCGCGGCACCTGTCGACATTGCCATTTCCAAGCTGGGCAGAGCGACCGATCAGGACATCGGTGATATCAAGGCACTTCTCAGGGCTGGTTTCATCCTGACTAGCGAGTTTCGTCGACTGGCATTGCAGGCGATTGATGTATATGTTGGCAACAAGGAGCCACCATTCTCCGTTCTCACTAATATTTTGCATGATTATCTGGAGAGCACAGATGACGAAGCCCCATAGCGGCCACGTCCTCTCATCCGCCTTGGACACGCTGGTAAAAAGACCTTTGAATCAAGCGGATGACGCTGCCTTGGTGAGCGCCGCCAAAGCTGTCTGGTACTCGGATTCAAATCTTGAAAGCGAGATAAGCGTTTTTTTGAATCGTCATTCTGACGAAGTGGAGGTTCGGCGCGCTGGCTATCTGCTCGAGCGATTCACTCGATTTACTTGCTTGTCCGATCTCCGGGTGTCGGAAACTCTCAATGTCCTCGAGCTTTTTGCACATTCGACTTGCGTGCAAGCCGTGACACTACAAGCCGTCACGCCATTGCGTCGACGCCGTGATGAACTCGCTGTCTCTTGGGGGTTAAGTGAGGGCCTCGGCCTGAAAGCCCAAGCCCTCATGCCTTTCCAGACCCGGCATTACGAAGCTGAGCAACGCGCCATGTTTTCCTGAACGCTGGTTGCAGCGAAGAGGTCGCATCGTTTGGTCCAACAGCTGGAACGGCCTGCAGCGTAAAGCCCCTCCCTTCGAGAGAATGGTGGGGCTTTTTCATTTACGCGCGGTTGTTACACGGTGCGTCGAGTACTTTCACCACGTCATCGATGATTGCCTTGCTCATGTCCTGCAAAAAATGAGAGGCCCAGGCGTGTCGGTCGGAGTCGCGGACCATGGCGGCGTCTGAGGCGAGCAGTTTGGCGAGGTGGAGCAGGTCGGAGGCGTGGGAGAGGGCCTGAATGATCGGGACTCCACGGTTGATACGGAAAAGCGGTTGATTGGTGTGATAGGCGAAAGGGGTGAGGCCGATGGTTTCGAGGTCTTGGGGATTGGTCATGGGGCTTTACCTCCTGTTGGTCGGGAGGTGCTGAGTGCAAGAGAATTAATTTTGAACGGACTGCGGGCATGCATAAAGAGAACTCCAATTGTGCCTATATCAAGTTCGAGTTCTCAGGCCCGGTCGCTGAATTGGCAGCGACGGGGCGAAAGTTAGCGTGTGGGTATCGGAATGCACAATCGTGGCTTTGTGCTGGCCGGGATGTGTTTGGACACCGCAATCCCCTGTGGGAGCGAGCCTGCTCGCGATGGCGGTGTGTCAGGCGACATTGATGCTGGATGTGACGACCCCATCGCGAGCAAGCTCGCTCCCACAGGGGTTGGCGGTGATTAGTTATTTTTGTGGCTTGTCCAGCAACCGGAAAAACCGCTCCCGCACCTGCACATGATCACTGTGCGCCACGTTGAATCGTAGAAACTGGTTGGCATCCGCCGCTTTGCTGAGCAAGGTTCCCGGTGCCAGTACCAGGTCGATTTCCAGACCCTTTCTGGCCAGGCACTCGGCTTTGAACCCCTGCGGCAATCGCGTCCAGATGTACAGCCCTTCCCCCGGCAACGACGACACCGAACACCCGGCCTCGCTCAGCCACGTGGCCACCCGGCTGTTCGACTCGTAGAGCCGGTCCACCGTGCGGCGCATGTGTTTGGCGTAGCTGCCGTCGCTGAGCATGGTGCAGATAATCTGCTCAGCCATTTCCGAGGTCATGCCGCCGCAGGCCATTTTCAGCGTCACCATCCGCGCCGCCAGTAGCGGTGACAGCACCGCGAAGCTGACGCGGCTGTTGGCGGTCAGGGTCTTGGAGAACCCGGAGACGTAAGAGACATTGTCCAGCCCGCTCGCGGCCAGGCGCGGCGTTCGGCGTTGCTGCATGTCGCAGTACAAATCGTCTTCGAGAATGTGGAAGTTGTAGCGATGGCTCAGCTCCACCAAGCGGTAAACCTGCGCCGAGGTGAACGAGTGCCCGGTCGGGTTGTGCAGGGCATTGTTGGTCATGTAGAGCACGGGACGATGGGCGATGAGTAGTTGCTCGAACGCGTCCAGGTCCATGCCGTCGCAGTCGCGTCGGATGGTGATGACCTTGGCGCCATGCCAGGCCAGGTTGGTGTGCATCGTGAAGTAACACGGATCGTCGAGCAGCACCGTGTCGCCAGGTTTGACCAGCAGGCGCATCAGCATGTCGATGGCCTGTACGGTGTTGGCGGTGGTGATGATCTGTTCCACCGGCGCCTCGATGCCCAAGGTCGACATCTTGACTCGCAAAGCCTGGCGCAATGGCAGGTAACCGCTGGCGTTGCCGTATTCACCCATGCGTAAGGTTGTCGCGCGAAGAGTGCCGCGCACGGCTTTGAGCAATTCTTCGGCAGGCAGCCACGAGGACGGCAAAAAACCAGCCCCCGGTCGCAGCGCACCATTGTCCAGCAGCACCGCGCGGCGGACCACGCTGAGGGTGTCTTGCGGGAGCAGGTCCGGCCCGGCGTTGGCCGGCAGGGTGGTGCTGGAGCGGTGCACGTAGTGCCCGGAACCCTGGCGTGAAACCACCAGGCCCTTGGCCCGCAAGCGGTCGAGGGCGTCGACCACCGTGGACTTGCCCACGTGCATCAAGTCGGAGAGTTCGCGAATCGGCGGCAACCTGGAGCCGTGGGGGAGGCCGCCCTGACTGATCGCCACCGTTAATTGATCGACGATCTGCTGGACCAGCGGCACACCCGGCTGGAACTCGATAGCGGCGATCACTGCTCGCTGAGCCTGCATTTTACTGGTCTCTCCGGCAGTAAAGTTCGTTTGATTCTATACGAACTTGCTCTGACCAAGACAAACATCTCTTTCTACTATCGCTCTGGAGTGTTTTCGGATTGTCGACCTTTTGCCGGTCGTTCAGTCGCCAAGGTTCATGAGGTGCTGCATGAGTTTAGAAACAACCGCCGTCGTGGCGAAACCGGTGATCAACCTGCGGTTGTTCACCATTCGAATCATCACGGCTGTGGCGCTGTTCGCGGTGTTGGGCAAGGCCAACGTCTGGCTCGATACCGCCACCAACAGCATGCTGGCCTTGGGTTATCGGGCCTTGTTGTTACTGCTGCCGCTGACGTTGCTGGTACTCGGTCGCCGCTCCTTGAGTGTCACGCTGCTGTGTGCCGCCATGGGCTTGGTGCTGCTGGCGGTCACCCGCAACCAGGGCGTCGTCATGTTTGCCGCGGCGCTGTTTGCCTACGGCATTGCGATTGCCGGCTACCTGATCAAGAGCGAAGCGGCGCAGACCAAGGAAGGCGCGGCCTATAACCGCGTGGCCATGAACATGGGCAGCCTGTTGGCTGGCCTGATCCTGCTGTCGCCGCTATTGACCCCAACCATGTTCTTTCTCGGCGCCGCCAGTTTTGTCCTGCTGTGTCTGCCCATCGCCATGGGGGCGACCTTCACCACCGAAGCCGCGGTGGCACGCCCTGCCAGCCAGGAAGGCAGCGGCTGGCGCAACAAACTGCCGTGGGTGATCGCCGGCGTCATCATGGGCATCAAGCTGTTTGGGGTGTTCTCGATCCTGCCGCAAGCGATCCTGCTCCAGACCGGCGAACTGCCGGCCTGGTACGGCCTGATGCTGATCCTCAACAGCGCCGTGGTGGTATTCGCGCAAGTGCCGGTGATGAAACTGATCGAGAGCACCGGGCGCTTCAAGGTGTTGACGGTCATCGGGATCATCGTCGGCGGTTTTGCGGTGCTGTCTTCACCGGCTGCGTTCCACGTCGAAACCCTGGCCGGCGCACTGGTCTGGGTGGCGCTGCTGTCCATTGCCGAGTGCGCGTTCAGTCACCTCGATTACTTCTCGGTCAAGCAGAACAACATGTTCGTCAAGGAAGTGTCTTTGGGCGTCGGCGCCGGATTGACCGTGTTGATCATGCGGGTCATGCCACCTCCCTACAACGCGCTGGTGCTGGCAGCCATTGGCGCTGGCGGGATTCTGGTCTGGTACTGGCTCAACCGTAAATCAATCGCGTCGCTGCATGACTGAGTCATCGCCGTTTCGGTTTTCACTTTGCAAGTCGGGGGTTTTATGAATACGACTTCGTGCGTAGTAGTGGTTGGGTACAACGGCAGTCGGGTTCACGATGTCCAGAAGCTGCGCGATCTGTGCAAGTCGCTGTACAACGCCAGGCTGATCCTGCTGGTCGAGCAGATTCAGCCCCAGGACGATCAGGTCGCTGATCACGTTTGCAGTACATCGCTGGCCGAGAAAGACGTTCCGGCCTCTCTCGAACTGGTGATCGGTTGCTTGAATGCCGATTGCTGGAAACTGATCGGCGTGCTGCCGTTTTCGGATCGCGGCGTGCTGCTCGGTGCGGCGCTGGCCAACCATTTCGACCTGCCCGGCATTACCCCGGCCGAGGCGCGAGCGGGGTTGGACAAACAGATTTTCCGCCAACTCGAAGCGACTGCCACTGCGGCACCCGAGGATTACCGGCCGATCGTTTCCACCCGGATCGAGAGCCTGCCGGAACTGCGTCAGCGCGTGATCGAACTGGGCGGCAAGGCGTTCATCAAGCCTGCCTGCGAAGGCGCCAGCCGCGGCTGCCGGGTCATTCGGCACCCGTCCGAATGCGACGAGGCATGGCAGGCCCTCAAACCCTATCGCGAGGGCGGCATCGTGCTTGAAGAACTGATCCAGAACGCCCGCGAATACAGCTGGGACTATGTTGCGGGAAGTACCTGGATCACCGAAAAAACCACCACCGATGGCGCCTACCGCGCCGAGATCCAGCAAGTGGTGCCCGCGCCCTTGGCGGCGGACGCACAGGCGCGGCTGATGGCCGCCGGCCGACACATGGCGGGGCTGGTATCGCAGGACAACGGAGCCTGGCACAACGAAGTTTTCCACAGGGCCAATCACCGCACTTCGGCCGTGGAAACCAACATGCGCCCCGGTGGCATGCACATCTGGGACCTGGCCCGTAAGGCGTTCATCGACTTCGATCCGTGGGAGCGCTGGGTCCGCTGGGCCGTGGAAGGCAACATCGCCAACCATGATCCAGTACCACGCGGTTACTGCGGCATACGCCTGTTGCGAGCGAACACCGGCGGCATCCTGCGGGACGTACCGGACATCCAGGCCCTGGCCCGGTCGCTGAACATCGAATTGGTGGAAGCGGTGCTGACCAAGCGCATCGGTGATTCGGTCAGCGCACTGGTGAAAGACAACTTCTCGTTCATCGGCCACATCGTGTTGTTCAACGAGCAGTACGAACGCCTCAGCCTGGACCTGACGCGTCTGGCCGAGGCCATTGAATCAAGGGTCGGGATCACCGGCCTGGCAGCGCCGGCGAGGGCTGTGGGCTGAGTCGTGGATCAAGCAGCAGCGATCGATGTTTTTTGCAGTATTGATCAAGAGGGTTACGTAAATGAATGCACACATGACCTGTGATGAGCGCTTCATCGCTCTGGCACGGGAATTCAACTATGACATCTACGGCGAGAACACCGCTGGCGGACACTACGCGCCGCTGATTCGTCATCACGATGAACTGTATATCAGCGGTCTGGTGCCGCGCATGAACGGCAAAATCCACTATCCGGGGCGGGTAGGACTGGACCTCGACATGGCGGATGCGCAAGCGGCCGCCAGCATCAGTGCGATGCGCGGATTGGCGCTGATCGTTGATGCCATTGGTTCGCTGGACAAGATCAAGTCGTTGATTCGGGTCACGGTGTATGTGAGATCCACGGAAGACTTTGTCGACCTCAGTGAAGTCGCCAATGGCGCATCGGATGTTTTCAGTCACGTACTGGGCGATGCCGGGAAACATACACGCACGACAGTCGGTGTTTATCAGTTGCCGAAAAATGCGGCGATTGAAGTTGATATGATCGTGGCGTTGCGACCGTCGGTGTTATAAATGAAGTTGTCCGGCTTTACACTGTTGAAGGGTTCGCCTAAGGTCGGGTAACTCCATTCGGCAGAATAAGTTGGAAGCAGAAAGTGAATAACGTTCAGGGTGCGTTTTTTTCATATAAGGATTTTCGCCAGAGTCTGGATCAGCAGCCGATCAAACCTCGCGTGTGGAAAGGTGCCGAACTTAGCGATATGCGCCAGACCCTTGAGGCCAGCGACGTCGATATTATTGCGCTGGCCCACGATAATACTCTCGAAGGTTGCCAACTGACGCCCGGCATGGCGGTGTCCATGCAATGGCTGGTGCCGGGTTCAACACTCGATGGTCATGCCCATGCCTGGTGGCATCTGTTCGTCATCCAGTCCGGCAGCGGCGCCTTGTCACTGGGCGATGCAGACGAGGTAAACGTCGGCCCCGGGGATGTATTGCTGGTACCGGCCTGGACCCGTCACGGCTTCGTCAACACCAGCGCCACCGAGCCGCTGGCAATGCTCAACCTCAGCAACATGCCGCAGATGGCATTGCTATCCAACCACGCCGACAACGTTGGGCTGATCCCCCGCCCGCTGTAAATTCCTTTCTGCTGCACACCAGGGAGTCCGCATACGCTGACTCCCTTTTTTGGTTTTTGCGCACCTGAAAAATGCCCTCTGGCGATTTAACGCTCTGATTTCTGTATCGATAGAAATAGATAATTTCTGTATCTGTTCAGCGCTTAATCAACTTACTACGATCGCTTCACATGCAACGGATTAATGTGTTTAGTGCAAAAGGAGTGTTCTATGGGAAGTGCGAAGTTAAAGCTGTATCTGGGGGCGGACTATGTCAGTGCCTTTGCCATGTCGGCTTTTGTGGCTTTAAAGGAAAAGCAACTTTCCTTTGATCTGGTAACGCTGGATTTAAAGTCGCGTGAAAACTATCTGGAAAGTTACCGCGATCTTTCGCTGACGTGCAAAATTCCTGTATTAGTTCACGAAGGTTTTGCGCTGTCGGAATCTTCAGCCATTGCCGAGTATCTGGAAGAACTCGCTCCTGCTTCAAAAAGAATTTACCCGCAAGACATCAAGCAGCGTGCCCGTGCCCGTCAACTGCAGGCCTGGCTGCGCAGCGATCTGCTGGTGGTGCGCAAAGAGCGTCCGTTTGATCTGGTGTATTTCGGCAAGAAGGACACGCCGCTGTCCGACGAAGCCCGGGCTGCTACCGACCGTCTGTTCCATGTGGCCGACCGTTTGCTGGAAGAGGGCGCCGAGCATCTGTTCGGTGACTGGAGCATTGCCGACACCGACCTTGCAATCATGCTCAACCGACTGGTTGCCAACGGTGACCCGGTGCCGGCACGGCTCGCGGCGTATGTGCGTCGCCAGTGGGATCGCGACAGCGTCCGGGCGTGGATGGACATAGAGCGCAAAGCGCCGGCCATCGCGTAAACGACCATCAGGAGCGCTGCCATGCAAGGAATGTCGGAGCAGGAAAGATACAAACCCTATAACGCACGCACCATTCGCGACACGCCCTGGTGGGACAAGTTGACCCCGGCATTGCAGGAAGCCATGACCGTGGTAGCCCGGGTCATGCCGTTTCGCACCAACGAATACGTGCTGGGCACGCTGATCGACTGGAACAATATCCCGGACGATCCGGTTTTCCGCATGACCTTCCCCCACAAGGACATGTTGCTGGTGGAGGAGTATGCCTCGCTCAAATACCTGATCGAGCAGGATGACAGCGCGGCGATCAAGCGTCGGATCGAGGTGATCTGGCGGCGCATGAACCCCCATCCGGCCGGGCAGTTGACCCACAACGGTGTCACCCTCAATGGCAAAGTCCTGCCGGGCATCCAGCACAAGTACCGCGAGACCGTGCTGTTTTTCCCCGGTGCCGGGCAGACTTGTCATGCGTACTGCACCTTCTGTTTCCGCTGGGCGCAGTTCATTGGCGAAGAAGAACTCAAGTTCAACGCCCGTGAATCCCGGGAGCTGGTCAGTTACCTGAAGGTGCACACCGAAGTGACCGACGTGCTGATTACCGGCGGCGACCCGATGATCATGAACACCCGCTCGCTGGCCGGTTACATCGAACCGCTGCTGGAGTTGCCACACCTGAAGAACATCCGCATCGGCACCAAATCCGTGGCGTACTGGCCGCAGCGTTTTGTCAGCGACAAGGATGCGCCCGAGCTGCTGGAGCTATTCCGACGCATCGTCGCGGCGGGGAAAAGCCTGTCGATCATGGGCCACTACAACCACCCGGTGGAGATCCGCCAGACCATCGCCCGCCAGGCCATCGAGCACATTCGCTCGACGGGCGCGACGGTGCGCATGCAGGCGCCAGTGATCCGCCACATCAACGAAAACCCCGCCGATTGGGCCGCGCTGTGGACCGAAGGGGTGCGGCTCGGGGCGGTGCCTTATTACATGTTCGTCGAGCGTGACACCGGCCCCAGTCACTACTTCGCGATGCCGCTGGCCCGGGCCTTCGAGATCTTCCAGGCGGCGTATCGCACGGTGTCGGGGCTTGCGCGCACGGTGCGCGGGCCATCCATGAGCACCTTCTACGGCAAGGTGTTGATCAACGGCATCGAGACCGTCGCCGGGGAAAAAGTCTTCGTCTTGCAGTTCCTCCAGGCACGCAATCCGCAATGGGCGCTGCGCACGTTCTACGCGCGCTTCGATCCGCAAGTGACCTGGTTCGACGACCTGCAACCGGCCTTCGGCGAGCGTGCGTTCTTCTTTCAGACCGAGCTCACCGCCGTGCCGGAATTGATACCCGTGTTGCTGGAAACGGCGTAGGAAATTTCATGAATAATGGGGAAATATGGATATGAGCAGTATCCCGTTTGATCAGCGCGAGGGCGTTATCTGGCTCGACGGCGAGTTCGTCGAGTGGTCCCGGGCGCAGTTGCATGTGCTGACCCATGGCCTGCATTACGCGAGCACCGTGTACGAAGGCGAGCGGGTCTACAACGGCAGGATCTTCAAGTTGCGCGAACACAGCGAGCGCTTGTATCGCTCGGCGCAACTGATGGACTTTGCCATCCCCTATGCGCTGGCTGAACTGGAGGCGGCCAGCCACGAACTGCTGCAACGCAACCAGGTCGTCGACGGCTATCTGCGCCCGGTGGCCTGGCGCGGCAGCGAGATGATTTCCACTTCGGCGCGTTTCAACCGTGTGCACGTGGCCATCGCGTGCTGGCAGTGGCCGAGCTATTTCGACCCGGCGGCGCGCATGGCCGGCATCCGCTTGAAAACCGCGACCTGGCGTCGCCCGCCACCGAGCAGCAGCCCGTTCGAAGCCAAGGCCTCCGGGCATTACCAGATCGCCACGCTGAGCAAGCATGACGCCGAGAACACGGGTTACCACGATGCGCTGATGCTCGACTGGCGCGGCCATATTGCCGAAGCCACCAGCGCCAATGTGTTTTTCGTCAAAGGCCGGACTTTGCACACGCCGACCCCGGACTGCTTTCTCAATGGCATTACCCGGCAGACCGTCATTGAGTTGGCCAAAGTGCTGGACTACCAGGTCGTCGAACGCACGATTTTGCCTACGGAGCTTGGCGACTTCGACGAGTGTTTTCTCACCGGCACTGCTGCCGAAATCACCCCGGTGCAGAGCATCGACGCGCAGCACTATCGACCGGGTGATGCCTGCCGCGACGTCATCGCTGCGTACACCTCAACCGTCAACGCCGGATAACCCGCCAGGAATCTCACCATGTCAGACCAAGGGATTGTTGCGTCTCAACCTTGCATTTCACTCGGCCATCATCACGAAGAACTGTCGACGTTGGGCTGGACTGTGCTGACCCCCGAGGAGTTTGCCGATGATGTCGTAGGCACCTTGCTGGAGTTCGGTCCGATCCTTCCGCAGTTCAACGGCCAGATGGCCTTTCCCATTACCCGCAAGCCGGGTTACGAAGACTTGCCGTATTCCCAGAGCATGAACGGCATCGGCCCGCACACTGAAGCGCCGGTGTACGGGCCGCCGCCGCGCTACCTGGCGTTGCATTGCCATAAACAGGCTACATGCGGTGGCGGGCACACCGGATTGGTGGACGGCTACGAATTTCTCAAGTCCCTCGAACACAGCGAACCGCAACTGCGTGAGTGGCTGAAGGACACGCCGGTAGAGTTTGTCGCCACCGCCAAACCGGGCGAACCGGAACAACGGCGGGTCAAGGAATACATCCTCACGCCTACAGAGGACGGGGATATTTTCCGCTTCAGCTACAACCAGTTTCACTACGGCGACGTGAACCCGTCCAAGGCAGCCCTGCAGCAATCCCTGGTCGCCAACAGCACCTCGCCACTGGCCAGGTTTGCCGTGCTCGGCGAAGCGTACTTCGTCGAGCACAACGTTCCGGTGCTGATTCCCGACGGAGGCCTGCTGATTTGGGACAACTGGCGAATGATCCACGCGCGCAGTCGTTACACTGACCCGGCGCGCCACCTGACCCGCTATTGGCTGGCCTGATTTTTCCGTCGCCCTTCCTTCTTTTGGCGTACCCCTTGGCGGGTACGCGCCTTACAGGTATCGCGTCATGCAAACAGCAATCGAGATCGCCCAGGTCGACCATCAACTGATCGTGCGGCTCAACCAGGCCTGGACCAAGCGCGCCACGGTGTGTTCGCCGGACAGGGGCCAAGTCAACGAAGCATTCGACCCGGCGCGCCCGGATTACCCGGAGTGCATGGTGCCGTTTTTCCATCATCCGAAATTCCAGGCCTTGAGCGACGAGCTCAAAAGCAGCGTGGTGACCTGGGGCTGGATCGGCTACAACCTGCGCACCGTCACCGCCGAGGAGCATGTGGTCAACCCGGCGCTGAGCGTCATCGCCAATCAGTACCTGGGCAAGGATGACTGGCACTTCCGCGAGGCCATGCAACAGACCCTGATTGACGAGCACTACCATACGCTGATGCACTTGCGCGCCATCGAGCGGACCAAACTGGATCGGGCGCTGGATCAGGAGCTTGATCTGCCTCCGTCCGTCACTTACCTGCGCCTGAAGGCCTTGCATGCAGAGCTGCCCGAGCAATGGCAGCGGGATCTGGCGGCGATTACCTTTGCGGTGGTGGCTGAGATCAGCGTCAATGCCTATCTCGACTTGCTGGCAGACGACCAGACCATCCAGCCGCAAAACCGCCGCGTGGCCGAGCTGCACAACCGTGACGAGTACGCCCACAGCAAGGTGCTGGCTGAAGTGGCCAAGGTCATGTACGCGAACATGCAGCCCATCCAGCGGGAGTTTTTCGCACGCAACCTGTCGGTGGCGCTGAGTGCATTTATCGCCCAGGACTACTCCATGTGGGAGGCGATTCTGACGCAGCTTGGGGTCGAGGATGCGGCGCTGATCATTGCCGACACCCGCGAGAGCAACAAGAATGCGACCATCATGCGTGACTACAGTGGCCTGCATAAGCTGGCACAGGACCTGGGCATCAGTGACCAGATCGATTTCGATTTTCGTCCGACTCTCAAAACCACAGCGGCCGCCTGAGCCCGGAGGTGTCCATGTCAGTTCCCGAGTACGAAGTGTTCGCTATCCGTGTCGGTGCAAACGCCCAACGCACTGCCAAAGAGAACTTTCTCTATGACGCCTGCTGCGGTGATCCGAATGCGCCGATGCCACTGGATTACTACTTTTGGGTCATCCGCAACGAGCAACAGGTGATCGTGGTCGACACCTGTTTCCAACCGGCCACGGCGGATCGGCGCAATCGCCAAATGTATCGCCTGCCGGAAGAATCCCTGCGGCAACTGGACATCGATCCGGCCCGGGTCGAGCACCTGATCCTTACCCATTTGCATTGGGATCATGCCGGCAACCTCGGGCTGTTCCCGAAGGCGACCGTGCATTTGCAGGAAGCGGAACTGCGTTTCTGCACCGGGCCGAAAATGGCCCATCGCACGGTGAACAAAACCTACGAGGTCGAGGATGTGATGTCGGCGTTGCCACCGCTGTTCGAAGGGCGGATGCGTTTGCACAGCGGTGTTGTCGAGGTAGTGCCCGGTGTGACCTTGCATCCGGTAGCCGGACATACACCGGGCAGCCAGGTGGTGCGGGTGAACACCGGACGCGGCTGGATTGTGCTGGCCTCGGATGCCGCGCATTTGTGGGTCAACATTCGCGAGCGCAGCCCGTTTCCGATTCTCGATGACCTGGCGCAAACCCTCGAAGCCTTCACCGAAATCGATCGCCTGGCCGACAGCGAAGACCACGTCATCCCCGGCCACGACCCGTTGATCGCCGAGCGTTTCCCGCACTGGAATGACGACCCGCACATTATTTGCCTGCACCAACCCCCGGTCTGCAGATCACCGTCAATCTTGTAGGAGCGAGCCTGCTCGCGATGACAGCAGCGCATTTAACATTGATGTGTCTGATGTACCGCTATCGCGAGCAGGCTCGCTCCCACAGGATCGTGGTTAACCCTGATTCTTGAGGATGCGCCCCAAGGTCTGTAAAGCCTCATCAATCCGCGGTGAATACGGCGCCCCACAACCCATCCGCACAAAGTGATCAAAGTGCCGGGTATTGGAAAAGATATCCCCAGGTGAAAACTGGATGCCGACCTTCAGCGCCTCATGAAAAAACGCCATGGATGAATGCCGACGAGGCAGTTCCACCCATAACAACGTGCCGCCCTGGGGGGTGGTCACGCGGGTGCCGAGCGGGAAATATCGAGTAATCGCCTCGCTCATCTGTTGACGTTGTTGGGTCAGGGTTTTCCTCAATCGCCGCAGGTAACGCTCGTAGGACGGTGTACGCATGAACTCGCTGGCCGCCAATTGCGATAACACCTCGCACCCCCGCGACTGCGCATGCTTGAGCATCTCCACGCGATCGTGCCATTTGCCGGCGCTGATCCAGCCCAGGCGCATGCCCGGTGCCAGGGTTTTGTTCAGCGAGGCGCAATAGATCACGTTGTCAGTGCGGTCCCAATGTTTGAGCGTGGACAGCGGCTGCTCGCTGTCCACCAGGTCGCCGTAGGTGTCGTCTTCGATCAGTACGGTATTGTGCTCGGCGCACAGTTTCACCAGACGTGCCTTGTTGGTGTCGGGCATGATGCTGCCCAGCGGGTTTTGCAGGTTGGGAATGACGATCAATGCCTTGATCCGCTCGGGGCCTTGCAGCAGCCGTTGCAGGGCCGCCAGATTGAGCCCGGTGTGGGCTGAGGCCGGGACTTCCAGTACCCGCAGGTTCAGGCTTTCGAGAATTTGCAGCAGACCGTAGAACGTCGGCGACTCCACGGCCACGGTGTCGCCGGGGCGGGTGACCGCGCGCAAGGCCAGATTGATCGCTTCGGTGGCGCCGTTGGTGATCACGATCCGCTCGGGGGCCAGGTGGGTCTTGCTGGCAAGTGCCCGTCGGGCCAGGATGTTGCGCAATGCGCTGTTGCCGCAGGTTGAGCCCGCGGTACCGATCAGGCCGGTGTTGTAGCGCAGCGACTTGATCATGTTGTCTTGCAAGGTTTTCAGCGGATACAGCTCGGGTGCGCAGTAGGCGCTGGCGAAGTTGACCTTGATCGTCGCGTGCTGACTGGCCTTGAGTACCGCGCAGACCTGTTCATGAATGCCAACAAACGCGCGGGTATCCAGCGCTGGCGCCAAGGCAATCGGGGCGGGCCTGGGCACGGTGTCGGGCTGACGAATGTAGTTGCCGGAGCGCGGCCTGGCTTCCAGCACTCCGTAGTCTTCCAGTTCCCGGCACACCTGCACGGCGGTCGACAGGCTGACGGCGTGTTTTTCCATCATCAACCGGATCGAGGGCAGGCGTTCGCCGGTTTTCAAGGTGCCGCTGCGGATAGCGTCCAGGTAATGGTTGGCTAACTGGCGATATAAGGGGGTTGTGTTCACGATGACCTCAGCAGTTGCACCACCGAGGTCTGGGCTGGAAAGTGAGTTGACGCTCCCCGCAGGCGGACCCGTGGTGCTCATGGGTAAAGGGAAGTGGTGTACTGCGTCGATACTGGAAGAGTAATCGCGGATTTGCCCGAATCACGGGCAATAAAAAGCCCCACACTGATGGCGGGGCTCTTGAGTCAGTCGCTGAGGACCTTGTGGCGAGGGGGCTTGCCCCCGTTCGGCGGCGAAGCCGTCGCAAAAGCGGTGAACGCGATGTATCTGATAGGACCCTATGGCTGGTTATGGGGCCGCTTCGCTGCCCAACGGGGGCAAGCCCCCTCGCCACAGGTAAACCTCATCATGAATGAGGGTTTGACTTTTTACTGCGCGGCGATGCTGTACCCATCGAACGCAGTCTGCTGCTGCAGGGCGGTGATGATGTTCTTGCGGTTGACCGCTTGTTCGGCGCCGCTGTTGTCCAGGAACGTCTCGCTTTCCAGCTCCGCTTCTTCGCCTTCGCCCACGAAGGTGAAACCGAGGAACTCCAGGGCTTCGCGGTCGACGTTCAGGCGCGAGCGCGGGGTGCGCAACGGCAAGGTGACGCTGATGCCGTCCTTGCTGATGGTGAACACTTCGACTTCTTTCTTGGCCTTGGCGGCTTTGCTCTTGCCGCCGCTCGGGTTGCTGATGGCCTGGTGCGTCTGGTTCAGCACTTTCAGGGCCAGGCCGTAGACGATTTCCTGGAACGCCGGGTCGTCCTTGAAGCTGGACAGGATGCGGCTGATCGGGAATTTGCTGCTCAGGTCTTCGAGGGCAGCAATGTCGGCGGCTTCGGCGTCCTTGAGCTGCTTGAGCTGACCCATCAGTTCGTAGGCTTTGTCATCGTCGAAGCTGTCGTGGGCCTGGCGGATCGCAGCGCGCAGTTCGCGGATCTGGTCGCTTTCGCGGGTGGACTGGAAAGCGTCCAGCACCATCTCGCTGATGGTCTTGGCCTGGGGCACGTGCTGTGAAAGATTGATGGAGTTTTCGTATTCCGCTTTGGACGACAGGGTGACTACGGATTCAGCGGTGTTGGAATCGGACATTGAAATTTCACTACTTCTTTGAACTTGAATAGGGGCGAGAAAGCCCGGGGGCTTTTTCAGGCCGACTAATCTATTGGACCGGGGCGGCGTTGTCACGGATCAACAGGCGGCTGGTCATTTTTTTGCTCCCTCGATGGGCGCTAACGATCACGCGTTCGTTCTGGATAAACCGGAACACTGTAGGAGCGAGCCTGCTCGCGATGGACGTTAACGATGACGCGTTCATTCTGGATGAGCGCGGTGCGCTTGAGACCATCGCGAGCAGGCTCGCTCCCACAGTGTTTTTGGCTGTTCACAGATATTGCGTACATCCACTTACCTTGTGGGAGCGAGCCTGCTCGCGATGCAGGCGCCGCGGTCTGTCAGGCCTGCCGCGGTGTATTGAGGTTCATCGGGCGAGCCGCCAACGCAGTCGCTGTCTCCTCATCGATCGGCAACGAAAAACGAAACGTCGCCCCGCGCCCAGGCACATCGATCAACTGAATCTCGCGCCCGTGCAATTGCAGGATGCGATGCACGATCCGCAGCCCCAGCCCGCCATCACGCCGTGCGCCGCCAATATTGAACGGTCGCAGGAACAACCCCTCGCGCAGTTGCGGGGCGATGCCGGGGCCGGTATCGCTGACCGTGACTTCGATGAATGACCCTTGCGGGCGCAGGTCCAGTTCGACCTCGCCCCCTGGCGGGGTATGGCGCAGGGCATTGTCGAACAGGTTGGTCAGCACCCGCTCGATCAAGCCGAGATCGGCACAGGCCGCCGAGGCATTCGGCGCGAACGTGGCCTTGAGTTCGACTTTGCGCGCTTCGGCGGTGAGTTCGAATTTCTGGAAGATGTCCTGGGCCAGGTCAGTCAGGGAAAAGCGCTCCAGCACCGGCTGCACGAAGCCATGTTCCAGGCGCACCAGTTCCAGCAGCGACTGCGCCAGACCGCCGACCTTGCGGCTCTGGTCCAGCGCGATGCCCAGATAGCGACGGCGGTCGGCAGGGGACAGGGTGGCGTCCTTGAGCGACAGGGTTTCCAGATAGCCGTGCAGCGAGGCCAGCGGCGTGCGCAAGTCGTGGGAGATGTTCGCCACCAGTTCGCGGCGCTCCTGATCCTGGCGGGTCAACGAACGCCATTGTTCGCCCAGGCGTGCCTGCATCTGTCGGAACGCTGCATCGAGCACGGCGATTTCATCGTGGCTGGCGGCTTTTTCCACCACGACGGGCAGGGCCGGTGTGACCGGTACGCCATCGATGTCGAACTGGCTGACGGTTTCGGTCAGGCGGCGCAACGGCCGGGTGATCAGGGCAAACGCGGTGAGACCGGCGATCAGGCACAGCAGCGCCACCAGTCCGATGGACAACAGCGCTGTGTTGAGCGCCGCGCTGGTCGCACCGCGCTCAGCCAGGCGATCGTGATCTTCACCGAGCAGCACCACGTAGAGATAACCGGCCGGCTTGCCATCAACCTTCAGCGGTGCAGCGCTGAACACCTTGCGCGCATCGACGCTGCGCGGATCGTCGCCGAGGATGGGCAGGGCATCACCCCGCAGCAGGCGCTGGATTGGCGCCAGGTCGACCCGTTCGCGACGGATCCGGCCTTCGGGCGCGGCGCTGCCGACAATCTTGCCTGCGGAGTCGAGCAGGTACACCTCGACGCTCGGGTTGACCTGCATCAGTTTGCTGAACAGGTCACGCACGGCGTTGGGCATCAGGCCCTGGGTGTCCATCAGCACCGTGTCACTGGCGATGTGCTGCGCCAGGTCCCGGGACAGCCCTTGTACCACTTCCTGCTCATGCATCTGGTTGGAGCGCACCTGCAACCACGCCGAGGTGCCGCAGCACACCAGCAGCAGCACGGCGAACACCAGGGACAGGCGTTGCGTCAGGGTCAGCCTCATGGCTGCGGCTCCTCACCAGTGGCGAATTTGTAGCCGCGGCCCCAGACCGTGAGGATACGCACCGGCTGCGCCGGGTCAGCCTCGATCTTGGCGCGCAGGCGGTTGATGTGGGTGTTGACCGTGTGCTCGTAGCCTTCGTGGCTGTAGCCCCACACGGCATTGAGCAGGTCCATGCGCGAAAACACCTTGCCTGGCTGGCGGGCGAAGAAGTACAGCAAGTCGAATTCCCGGGGCGTGAGGTCCAGGCGACGGCCGTCGAGGGACACTTCGCGGGTGATCGGGTCGATGGCCAGACCGTCGGTGAGCAGGCTGCCGGCATCCATCTTCAGGTTGCGCGCCATGGCATCGACCCGGCGCAGCAGCGCCTTGACCCGGGCCACCAGTTCCAGCATGGAAAAGGGCTTGGCCAGGTAGTCGTCGGCCCCTAGTTCCAGGCCGAGAATCCGGTGCACTTCGCTGGAGCGCGCACTGGTGATGATGATCGGCGTGTAGCGCGCCATGGCGCGGGCGCGGCGGCAGATTTCCAGGCCGTCGACACCGGGCAGCATCAGGTCCAGGACCAGTGCGTCCCAGTTGCCTTGCTGCAGCAGGCGCATGCCTTCATCGCCATCGGCGCTGTGCACCACCTCGAACTGCTCGTCACGCAGGTGCAGGCAGATCAGGTCGGCAATGTGCATATCGTCCTCGACCACCAGGACGCGTTTGGTCTGTTCCATCCAGGTCAATCCTTCGGTGCAATGGGCGCATTGTGCGTAATGCCACTGTAGGAGCGAGCTTGCTCGCGAAAAACCTGAGGACGCCGCAGGGCGTCAGGTATCCCGCGTCATCGTTGGCCTCCATCGCGAGCAGGCTCGCTCCTACATTTGCATAGGCATTGTGCGGGTTTTTCGGGGTCCGAGTTATCACGAATTGTTTAACTTCCCGTGAGGATTTTGCGATCACCCAAAGCCTAGGCTGTATTCCATGAAACACCCTTGGATTTTTGGGAGACGAGCATGTTTTCACGACGGCAATTTCTTGTAGCGAGCGGCGGGCTGGGGATGACGGCCCTGGCGATCGGCCTGTTGCCGAAGTTTTCCACAGGCGCGGCATTGATCAGCGAGGCCAGCGCAGCGCAGGTATTCGAAGTGACCCACAGCGACAGCGAATGGCACGCGATCCTGACTGACGAACAGTACGACATCCTTCGCGAAGAGGGCACCGAACGGGCCTACAGCAGCCCGCTGAACAACGAGCACCGCGATGGCACCTTCGTCTGTGCCGGTTGCGAGCTGCCGCTGTTTTCCTCGGCCACCAAGTTCGACAGCCGCACCGGTTGGCCGAGTTTCTGGGCACCCCTGGACAAGGCCGTGGCAACCCGCCAGGACCGTGCGTTCGGCATGGTCCGCGAAGAGGTTCACTGCCGGCGCTGTGGCGGGCATCTGGGCCATGTCTTCGACGACGGCCCGAAACCCACCGGCCTGCGTTACTGCATGAACGGCTTGGCGATGAAATTCGTGCCGAAGACGGTGTGATTCCCTTCCTCTCACTTTTTGCAGGTAATCGCCATGTGGCTGCTGGTCCTCGCTTATCTCGGTGGTGTGCTGACGATTGTCAGCCCGTGCATTCTGCCGGTGTTGCCGTTTGTCTTCGCCCGCACCGGGCAACCCTTCGTCAAAAGCGGATTGCCGCTGCTGGTGGGGATGGCGCTGACCTTCGCACTGGTCGCCACGTTGGCGGCGGTGGGTGGTGGCTGGGTGGTGCAACTCAATCAGTACGGGCGCTGGCTGGCGCTGGTGTTCGTCGCGCTGTTCGGTCTGACGCTGTTGCTGCCGCAACTGGCCGAACGCCTGACCCGGCCGCTGGTGGCGGCGGGCAGTCGTTTGTCGGAAGCGGCGGGCGCCGATGCGCGGCCACGTCCCGGTGCTTCGTTGCTGATCGGCGTGGCCACCGGCCTGCTGTGGGCGCCCTGCGCCGGGCCGATTCTGGGCCTGTTGTTGACGGGTGCGGCACTGCAAGGGGCAAGTATCCAAACCACCTTTTTGCTGCTGGCGTACGCCGCGGGTGCTGCCACTTCCCTCGCGCTGGCCTTGTTGCTGGGCGGCAAAGTCTTCAGCGCGATGAAACGCTCCATCGGCGCGGGCGAATGGCTGCGTCGCGGCCTGGGCGCGGCGATGCTGGCCGGTGTGGCGGCGATTGCCCTGGGCCTGGACACGGGGGTTCTGGCGCGGTTTTCCACAGCGTCGACCGGCACAATCGAGCAAGCGCTGGTGGAAAAACTGAGCGGCAAGTTACCGCGTAACAGCGCTACGCCGAACACGACCTCCGAGGGCACGGTGCAAGTGGCCGAGCAAACCCCGGGCAGCTTGCCGGTCGAAGGCAACCTGCCGTCGCTGGAGGGCGCCGTGCAATGGCTCAACTCGCCACCCCTCGACGCCCAGGCCTTGAAAGGCAAGGTCGTGCTGGTGGATTTCTGGACCTACTCCTGCATCAACTGCCTGCGCGCGCTGCCCTATGTGAAAGCCTGGGCCGAGAAATATCGCGATCAGGGCCTGGTGGTGATCGGCGTGCATGCGCCGGAGTTTGCCTTCGAGCGCGACGTCAACAACGTGACCAAAGCCATGAAGGATCTGGGCATCACCTACCCGGTGGCCATCGATAACGAATTCAAGATCTGGCGCGCCTTCAACAACGAGTACTGGCCGGCGCATTACTTTGCCGACGCCCAGGGACGCATTCGTTATCACCACTTCGGCGAAGGCAAGTACGCCGAGTCGGAGCGAGTCATCCAGCAATTGCTGCGTGAGGCGGGTGCAACCAAGGTCGCGGACGGGCTGATCAACGCCAAGGCCGATGGCGTGCAAATGGCCCCGGACGACAACGAAGTGCAGTCGCCGGAAACCTACGTCGGCTACCAGCGTGCCGAGCACTTCGTGCCGGAAACCGCACTGGTGCCAGACAAGGTCGCGGCCTACAACCCGCCGGCGCAACTGGCCCTCAACGACTGGAGCCTGGGCGGCCAATGGCATGTCGGCCCGGAGCGGGCCACCGCCAGCGCACCGGCCAGCCGCATCGTCTATCGCTTCCACGCCCGTGATTTGCATTTGGTGCTCGGCCCTGGCGCCGATGGCAAACCGGTGCGCTTCAAGGTGCTGATCGACGGCAAGGCCCCCGGCGATGCCCATGGCATGGACGTGGCCCCCGACGGCAGCGGCACCGTGACCGACCAGCGCTTGTATCAACTGGTGCGCCAGAGCGGCGGCGTGACCGACCGGACCTTCAGTATCGAGTTTCTTGATCCGGGTGCGTCGGCTTACGCCTTCACCTTCGGCTGATTACTTTCCAACGCTTCAGGAGTTCGCCCCATGAAAACACTCTTTACCTGGCGCCGTACCCTGCTGGGGCTGGCGGCTGCCGGCATCATCAGCCAATGCTCGGCCTTCTCCTTCGGTGGCGCTGAAGAGGCGGTGGTCATTCCACCGCCGGCCCTCGACGAAACCACCCAGGCCCGCAGCGAAACTGCCGTGTTCGCCGGTGGCTGCTTCTGGGGCGTTCAAGGGGTGTTCCAGCATGTCAAAGGCGTGAAGAATGCCGTCTCCGGCTACGCGGGCGGGGCGGCCGATACCGCGCAATACGAGCGCGTCAGCGGCGGCAATACCGGCCATGCGGAATCGGTCGAAGTCACTTTCGATCCATCTCAGGTCAGCTATGGCACCTTGTTGCAGATCTACTTTTCAGTGGCCCATAACCCGACCGAACTCAACCGCCAGGGGCCGGACAGCGGCACCCAGTATCGCTCGGCGATCTTTACCAAAAGCACTGAGCAGCGACGGGTCGCACAGGCCTACATCACCCAGCTCGACGCCGTCCATGCCTTCGACAAACCGATCGTGACCAAACTCGAAACCTTCAACGGGTTCTACCCGGCGGAAGAGGAACATCAGGACTTCCTGACCGAGCATCCGACCTATCCATACATCGTGATCAACGATTTGCCGAAGGTCGCGCAGTTGAAGCAGCTGTACCCGAATCGTTATCAGGAACAACCGGTGCTGGTGAAGGCGGGGATGTAAATGGCGATCAGCGACTGCATGGCCCGTTCGGTCGGCTAGTGCTTGCCCCACCTCTGTACGGCGAATTCGACGAAACGCCGCAGTTTCGGCAAACGGTGGCGATCCTGGGCATAGACCAGGTGCATCGGCCGACTGGGCGGGCAGTAGTCGGGCATCAAGGCCAACAGCTTTCCGTCCTTGAGGTCCTGTTCGACCAAGGCATCGGGCATCATCACGATGCCCATGCCGGTTCGCGCTGCCTGATGCAGTCCGGCCGAACTGTTGATCAGCATCGGCCCGCTGACCCCCACGCTGACTTCACCATCGGGACCGGCCAGACGCCATTCCTTTTGCACCGATTGCCAGTCATCGCCGGCCGGATAGGCAAAGGACAGGCAGTCATGGTGACGCAGGTCTTCAGGCGTTTGCGGTGTACCCCGACGGGTCAGGTACTCCGGTGACGCGCACATGGTCAGGGTGTAGTCGATCAGCGGGCGGGCGATCAGGCTGGAGGGTTCCAGCGCGCCGAGGCGAAACGCCACATCGAGGCCGTTTTCCAGCAGATCCGGGCGTCGGTTGGTCAGTACCACGTCGAGTTTCACCCGTGGGTTTAGCCGGCTGAACTCGCTCAGTGCCGGCGCCAGGCGTTCGGTACCGAAGGTCAAGGGCGCGGTGATGCGCAAGATGCCGCTCGGTTCGTCCAGCGCCTGCTCGGCCAGGCGCTCGGAATCGGCAACCAACCCCAACACTTCCAGACAGCGCTGGTAATACGCGGCACCGAATTCGGTCAGCCGCTGGCGCCGCGTCGTGCGGTTGAGCAGGCGCACACCCAGCCGTTGTTCCAGGGCCTTGAGGTGGTTGCCGACCATGGTCGTGGACATTTCGCACTGCAAAGCGGCGGCGGTCATGCTGCCGGTCTCCACCACTTTCACGTAGACGGTCATTGCCTGGAACAGATCCATTATCAAGCTCGGCTTTTAAATGATTGAAGTTTTACGGTGTTTATCCAGCTCTGGTGGCTAACCATACTGCAAAAACACCGACCCTTGCTGGAGCTTGATGTCATGACCGCCGCCTGCCTGATGAGCACTTACCAACCCTTGGCCTTGAGTTTCAACAAGGGCCTGGGCACTCGCCTGTGGGATCAGGCCGGTCGCGAATACCTGGATGCGGTCGCCGGTGTGGCGGTGACCAATGTTGGCCACTCCCACCCGAAAATCGTTGCCGCCATCGTTGAACAGGCCGGGTTGCTGCTGCACACGTCGAACCTCTACAGCATCGACTGGCAACAACGGCTGGCGCAAAAACTGACGCGGCTGGCGGGCATGGACCGGGCGTTTTTCAACAACTCCGGGGCCGAAGCCAACGAAACCGCACTGAAAATCGCCCGGCTGCATGGCTGGCACAAGGGCATCGAGCAGCCGCTGGTGGTGGTCATGGAGAACGCGTTCCATGGCCGTACCCTCGGCACCTTGTCTGCCAGCGATGGCCCGGCGGTGCGCCTGGGTTTCAACAAGCTGCCGGGGGACTTCGTCAAAGTCCCGTTCGGCGACCTCAATGCGCTGGACAAGGTGCAACAGGCCCACGGCTCGCGGATCGTGGCAATCCTGATGGAGCCGATCCAGGGCGAAAGCGGCGTGCAGCTGGCGCCACCGGGATACCTCAAGGCCGTGCGCGAACTGTGCAACCGGCGCTCATGGCTGTTGATGCTCGATGAAATCCAGACCGGCATCGGCCGCACCGGCCAGTGGTTCGCGTTCCAGCACGAAGGCATCGTCCCGGACGTCATGACCCTGGCCAAAGGCCTGGGCAACGGCGTGCCCATCGGCGCCTGCCTGGCCCGTGGCAAGGCGGCCGAGCTTTTTACGCCGGGCAGCCACGGCAGCACCTTCGGTGGTAATCCGTTGGCCTGCCGGGTCGGATGCACCGTGCTGGATATAGTTGAGGAACAAGGCCTGCTGGAAAACGCCCGGCTTCAGGGGGAACGCCTGCTCGAAAGATTGCGCACAGAATTGGCGGGCAACCCGAACGTCTCGCAAATCCGCGGCCAGGGTCTGATGATCGGCATCGAACTCAAGCAACCGATCCGCGACCTGAGCCTGATCGCCGCCCGGGATCACGGCCTGCTGATCAACGTCACGCGGGGCAAAACCATTCGCCTGCTACCGCCGCTGACCATTGATGAGCGGGAGGTGGAAATGATTGTCAGGGGGGTGAGTCGGGTGGTGAAAGCGGGCTGAGGCTCTGCTCAGTAATGGTATCGGCACATAACGACGCGTATTTCGCCGTCTTCAACGGCGTAGACCAGTCGATGTTCGGCCGTAATCCGGCGTGACCAGAATCCGCTCAAGTTATGCTTGAGCGGTTCGGGTTTTCCCAGACCGTCGAAAGGCTCACGCTGGATAGCTTTGATCAACAGGTTGATACGTTTGAGCCCTGCCTTATCGTTCTGCTGGAACCAGAGATAATCGTCCCAGGCTTCAGGAGTGAACTCGATATTCATTCTTCAATCAGTTGCCTGGTTTTGGTTTTGCCCGCTCGCAGGTTGGCGATGGACTTGATCAGGCGTTCGGCATTGGCGGGGGAGCGGAGCAGGTAGGCCGTCTCTTCGAGAGCGTTGTATTCAGCCAATGACATCATCACCACCGGCTCGCCTTTCTGACGCGTTACCAGTAGCGGGGCGCGATCTTCATTCACCCGGTCCATGGTTTGCGCCAGGTGAGCCCGAGCGTTGGTGTAGTTGATGGTTTCCATGTGATTGTCCTCGCTTGATGCAGAGAACGTACAGAAATGAGTACATGTTGGCAAGGCGATACCTACGAGTGGTTGTTACGTGGAAAGTGCATCCACGCTTGTATCGAGTATCGCCGAATGTTCCTCAGGACGTTTCCGTGACTGATGTAATCCCATTCTGAGCTACACGCCATCCATCAGGATTGTCCGACCGCAGCTGCGAATATTTACGAGTGATGAACCATCGCCGCGATCTCCTTCCGATCCCGCAGACGGATTTTCGCACCGCAAAACTCCTCGAACAGTCGTTGATGCGCCGCAAACCCACTTGACCCCTGCCGCTGGCGATAACTGCCTGCCCACTCAAGCAAGGCGATCAGCAACAGGTCCTGCTCATCACGCCCGGCCTCACGTTGTCGAATGTTGGCCATGCAATCCTCGTCCCCGACGCTCAGCCATATCAGCGCAGTCGCCTGTGGCAGGATTTCGCGGGCGATCCAGCCATACACGCCTTCGATCACCCAGCGCTCCTGGTCCGCCGCAATCCGCGCCATGGCCAATGCTTCGGCGCGGGGACGGGGGATGCTGTGTTCGTCGGACAGCCAGTGAATCCGGTCGAGATCGGTCCAGGGCACACGCAGTTGCTCGGCCAGCCGCTGCGCCAGCCAGCTCTTGCCGGAACCGGAATTACCGATGATCAGGGTTCGGGTGAGGTCCATATCGAGTTGCCTCTGCCTATGTGCCTGACGAGGATCACTGTGGGAGCGAGCTTGCTCGCGATGACTGACTCAAAGCCAACATTGATGTCGACTGATACACCGCCATCGCGAGCAAGCTCGCTCCCACAGGGGGCTATACCTTTAGTCCTCACTCTCCGGCGCCATCATCCGCGTCTTCGGCGAGCCATTGGCGTTGTACTGAAAAATGTCCTGCGGCTGACCTTTTTCATTAAAGAACACCTGCCCAATCCCCGCCGAATTCCATAGCCGTTCACCGGCTTCGGCGTGTTCGGGCACATGCGGCACGATGCGCATGCGTCGTCGTTTGGTCAGCCAGTTCAGCGGTGAACGTGGTGAGTACAGCCAGCGGTTGAGGCGGTCGAACCACTCGAGCAGGGTGGCCGGGAATTCGTTCTTGATGCCGCTGCTGGTGATCTGCCAGATGCGCGGCCCGGCCTTGCGGTGGCGGATCAGCACTTCGTAGACGAAGGAGTAGTGCACATCGCCCGACAGCACCACGTAGTTACCCGGTGTGCGCGAGTGGCGGAAAATGTTCAGGATCACCTGTGCCGCACCGCGATGGGCCATCCAGTTTTCCGCGTCCACCAGCAGTGGATAACCGCACCAGCTGAAGATTCGCTGCACGGTTTCAATCAGCTTGACGCCGAAGATCGGCGCCGGCGAAACGATGATCGCACTCGGGTGGTCCAGCAGTTCCTGTTGCAGTTCGCTCAGGGCTTCCCAGTCGAGCAGACCGGAAGGCTGCTTGAGGTTCATTTCGCTGCGCCAGCGCCGGGTGCGGGTGTCGATCACCACCATGGCCGGGGTGGTTGGCAGCACGTAATGCCAGTGCTGAAACTTCAGCAGATCACTGATCAAATCATCCTGAACCGTGCTGTCGAGGTGACTCTGGTGTGCGCTGGTGCTCAACGCACCGGCCTTTTCCAGCAGGGCACCAAACGCATCCGGATTGTTGCCCCAGCCCTGGCACAGCATGTACGCCAGCAGCGCGTTGCCGATGATGCGCCGGGAGAACGGATGGCCGTAGGCCGTTTCCTCCCATTGCGCGCTAAGGTTCCAGTCATCGGTGATGTCGTGGTCGTCGAAAATCATCAGCGTCGGCAGATGCGCCAGTGCCCGGGCGACGTTGCCCAGGCCTGCCTTGAAAGCATCGATGCGCGTCTGTTCAAGGTCGTAGCGCTTGAGCCTTTCCGGCGTCAGCGTCGGTGCCTGGGGCGCGATCAGGGTCCAGGGCACTGGCGACCAGACCAACAAGTACATAGCCATCACTTCGGCGAAGGTCACCAGGTGATTGTCGGCGCTGCTGCTGGTGAAAATCGGCTTGCGTGCACCACCGAAAAAACGCTCGCGCAGGGTTTCATTGCTTTGCAGCGCCGGCAGCAGATCGGCGCGGTGGTAGTAACTGGCCGGATGCTCGTAGAGCCTGGCGCTGTCGCTGACCACCGCGCCTTCGAGGTGTTCCCCGAATAGACCCAGACGCTTGATCAAGGCGTGAATCGCCCGCAACATCGGCCCCGCGACATCGTCGGCGTAGACCTGATCGCCGGTCATCATCAGCAGTGCCGGGCGGTCCTTGGCGCTGTGTTCTTGCGCCAGCAACTGGTCGACGCAGAGCAAGCCGTCTGCCGCCGGGTGATGAGGCTTGCGGCAAGAGCCGTGCAGCAACTGATCGACCCGTGCGCGCAGGACGAAGTTCGGGCAACGGGCATCGCCATACATCAGGTGCGGCGCCCAGTCGGCGATGCCTTTTTCTGTGCCATCGATCAGCAGGTCATAGTCGATCGACTCGTCCCGGGGCAGGGCGCAATCGAGTTGCACATCGATCAAGTGCACATAGGCATGTGCACCCACTGCAATTACCGTGCATTGCCCCGCATCGAGACGGATATCACCGACGCCCTGCAAGCGCAAGGTCAGCGCCAGTGCCCGGGAACCCACCAGCCACAGTACCAGCCGCGTGGGCTCTAGACGCCGCAACAGCGGGCCCGCCAGGACCGGGGGCAGGGCATTATCATCAGGCAGTGGCAGCGTGTCGGACATCCGGCTTCAAGACTCTTGGGGCGTGGCGGGCGATGATAGCGCAGGTGGCGGCGGGACTGGCTGGAGCGATCCCGTTTCTGCCTGTCACCAAATGAAAAGCCATTGTCGTCTGATGAGAAGCGTCCTGACAGGCCTCGTCCTACAGTCCAATCAACGCAATTCGATGCAACACGCCCATATGGCAGATTGGAGAATAAGAAAAATGGCAAAAGCCGTACGCTTCTACGAAACCGGTGGTCCCGAAGTCCTGCGTTATGAGGACGTCGAAGTCGGCGAACCCGGTCCCGGCCAGGTTCGGCTTCGTCATGTGGCAGTTGGCCTGAACTATGCCGACACCTATTTCCGTAACGGTACCTATGCGATCCCGTTGCCCAACGGCATGGGTGTCGAGGCCTCTGGGGTAGTCCAGGCCGTTGGTGAAGGGGTCACCAACGTCGAGGTCGGTGATCGCGTCACCTACACCGGTTTCCTCAACACCCTCGGCGCCTACAGCACCGAGCGCCTGATTCCGGCCGCGCCGCTGATCAAGCTGCCGGAAACCATCAGCTTCGAGACCGCCGCCGCGATGACCATGCGCGGTTTGACGTCCTCGTACCTGATGCGCCGCATCTACGACTTCAAACCGGGCGACAGCATCCTGTTGCATGCCGCCGCCGGCGGTGTCGGTCTGATCGTTTCGCAGTGGGCCAAGTTGCTGGGCCTGAACGTGATCGGCACGGTGTCGACCGAGCAAAAGGCGGAAATCGCCCGGGCTCACGGTTGCGACCATACGATCAATTACAGCCATGAAGACGTCGCCGCTCGCGTTCGCGAATTGACCGACGGCGTGGGCGTCAACGTGGTGTTCGACAGCGTTGGCAAGAACACCTTCATGGGTTCGCTGGATTCGTTGAAACCCCGTGGCCTGATGGTCTGCGTGGGTACCGCTTCCGGCCCGATCCCGGCGTTCGACCCGGTGATGCTGGCGATGAAAGGCTCGCTGTTCCTGACCCGTCCGGCCCTGGCCAACTACATCAGCGACCCGGCCGAAAAAGCCGCCCTGGCTGGCGAGTTGTTCGACCACGTCGGCAGCGGCCGGATCAAGATCGAGATCAACCAGCACTACGCCTTGCAGGATGCCGTGCAGGCCCATCGCGACCTTGAATCTCGCAAGACTACCGGCTCTTCGATTTTCGTCGTTTAAGGAGCGGCCAGCCATGAAAGTCGAACAATTGACCTGCAGCATTGGCGCCGAACTGATCGGCGTCAACCTGGCCGACGCGGTGCATGACGACGGTCTGTTTGCCGAGATTCGTGCCCAGTTGCTCAAGCACCGCGTGGTGTTCCTGCGAGACCAGGACATCACCCGCGCCGAGCACGTGGCCTTCGCCCGGCGCTTCGGCGAGCTGGAAGATCATCCGGTGGCCGGCAGCGATCCGGATCATCCGGGTTTGGTGCGGATCTACAAGAATCCGGACCAGCCGATGGACCGCTACGAAAACGCCTGGCACACCGATGCCACCTGGCGCGAAGCACCGCCGATGGGTTGCGTGCTGCGTTGCGTGGAATGCCCGCCAGTGGGCGGCGACACCATGTGGGCCAACATGGTCCAGGCCTATGCGAACTTGCCGGAAGACGTAAAGGTCAAGATCGCTGACCTGCGCGCCCGTCACAGCATCGAAGCGAGCTTCGGTGCCGCCATGCCGATTGAAAAACGCCTGGCGCTCAAGGCGATGTACCCGGACGCCGAGCACCCGGTGGTGCGCACCCATCCGGAAACCGGCGAGAAGGTGCTGTTCGTCAACGCCTTCACCACCCACTTCAGCAACTACCACACCCCTGAGCGGGTGCGCTTCGGCCAGGACGCCAACCCCGGCGCGGGCGAGTTGCTGCGCTACCTGATCAGCCAGGCATACATCCCCGAGTATCAGGTGCGCTGGCGCTGGAAGCCCAACAGCATCGCCATCTGGGACAACCGCAGTACCCAGCACTACGCCGTCATGGATTACCCGCCGTGCCATCGCAAGATGGAGCGTGCCGGGATTATCGGCGACAAGACGTTCTGATCGAACGCCACCTGCGTCGCACTCGCAGCATTCGCACTCGTAGCATTTGCATTCGTAAACATGTCCGCCCGGCACGACCCCGGGTGGACGGAACAATCATAAGAACTGGCATAAGAACTGGAGTAACCATGCAATTCTTCGACGATTCCCTGCACCCGGAAAACATGGAAAAGGTAGTCATTACCGTGGCCCCGTACGGCCCGGAGTGGATGCCCGAAGACTTCCCGGAAGACATCCCGTTGACCATGGATGAGCAAGTCCAGAAAGCGGTCGAATGCTACGAAGCCGGCGCCACCGTGCTGCACCTGCATGTGCGTGAACTGGACGGCAAGGGCTCCAAGCGCCTGTCGAAGTTCAACGAACTGATCGCCGGTGTGCGTGAAGCCGTGCCGGACATGATCATCCAGGTCGGCGGCTCGATTTCCTTCGCTCCGGAAAGCGATGGCGAAGCGGCCAAGTGGCTGTCCGACGACACTCGCCACATGCTGGCCGAGCTGACGCCGAAGCCGGACCAGGTCACGGTCGCGATCAACACCACGCAAATGAACATCATGGAGTTGTTGTACCCGGAGTACCTGAAAGGCACTTCCCTGGACAACCCGTTGATCCACGCCGCCTACAGCGAAATGACCGTACCGGCAGGTCCGGGCTGGGTTGCCGAGCACCTCAAGCGCCTGATGGACAACGGCATCCAGCCACACTTCCAGTTGACCGGCATGCACGCCATGGAAACCCTCGAGCGCCTGGTGCGCCGTGGCGTCTACAAGGGCCCGCTGAACCTGACCTGGATCGGCATCGGCGGCGGTTTCGACGGCCCGAACCCGTTCAACTTCTTCAACTTCATCCACCGCGCGCCGGACGGCTGCACCCTGACCTCCGAATCGCTGCTCAAGAACGTCATGCCGTTCAACACCATGTCGATGGCCATGGGCATGCACCCGCGCGTGGGCAATGAAGACACTATCATTGACCACAAGGGCGATCGTTTCGGCTCGGTTGCGCAGATCCAGCAAACCGTGCGTATTGCCCATGAACTGGGCCGTGAAATCGCCACCGGCAAAGAAGCCCGCGAGATCTACCGCATCGGCGTGCAGTACGAAACCATCGAAGAGACCCTGTTGGCCAACGGCATGGCCCCCAACCGCAAGGCTGGGCAGAAAGGTACGCCACAACGCGGCTGACTGAGGGTCGGGACGAGAGGCCGTGACCTCTCGTCCGCCCGACCGTTACACGCTTGATAACAAAAATAAAACAAAGCTCTTGAGGAGGCTGCATGGCCTTTCACCCAATAGCCGCTGACGATGACGACTCCAGCGGAGTCGGCGTTGCGCGCCAATATGCCTGGATCGTCTTTGCCTTGACGTTCGGCCTGTTGATTTCCGATTACATGTCGCGTCAGGTACTGAACGCGGTGTTCCCGCTGCTCAAGACTGAGTGGGCGTTGAGCGACGGACAGCTCGGTTTGCTCAGCGGCATCGTTGCCCTGATGGTCGGCCTGCTGACGTTTCCGCTGTCGTTGATGGCCGACCGTTTCGGCCGGGTCAAGAGCCTGGCGCTGATGGCGTTCCTGTGGAGCGTGGCGACCCTGGGTTGCGCGCTGGCTCAGGACTACCAGCAGATGTTCATCGCGCGGTTCATGGTCGGCGTCGGCGAAGCCGCCTACGGCAGCGTGGGCATCGCGGTCGTGATTTCGGTGTTCCCCAAACACATGCGCGCCACCCTGGCCAGTGCCTTCATGGCTGGCGGGATGTTCGGTTCGGTGTTGGGCATGGCTTTGGGCGGTGCGATTGCCGCCAAGCTGGGCTGGCGCTGGTCGTTCGCCGGCATGTCGCTGTTTGGCCTGTTTCTGGCGGTGCTTTACCCGCTCATCGTCAAGGAAGCGCGCATTGCGCCACAACGTGCCGCGCAGATTGCGAACAAGACGGCTGCGGCGGTCAAGCGTCCGCTGCGCACGCTGTGGTCCAGCCGTTCGGTGGTGTCGACCTACATCGCCAGCGGTTTGCAGTTGTTCGTCGGCGGTACGGTGATGGTGTGGATTCCCAGCTACCTCAACCGCTACTACGACATGCCCACCGACAAGGCCGGCGGCATGGCGGCAATCATCGTGTTGTGCAGCGGTGCGGGGATGATTCTGTGCGGCATGTTGAGTGATCGTCTGTGTCGCAACTCGCCGGAGCGCAAGGTCAGCCTGGCCATTGGTTTTTGCCTGGGCAGTTGCCTGCTGCTGTCGGCAGCGTTCGCATTGTCGGCAGGGCCTGTGCAACTGGCGCTGATCTGTCTGGGCATGGCGATTGCCACCGGCACCACTGGCCCCGCCGGTGCGATGGTTGCCAACCTGACCCATTACTCCGTCCACGGTACGGCGTTCGCCACGCTGACCCTGGCCAATAACCTGCTGGGGCTGGCCCCCGGGCCGTTCCTGACTGGCCGCGTGTCCGACCTCATCGGTCTGCATGCCGCGTTTCAACTGGTGCCACTGGTCAGCCTCGCGGCGGCGGCGGTGTTCTTTTATGCCAAGTGTCATTACCACAAAGATATTGCCCGGCTTGAGGGTCATAGCGTGCCTGAGCCCGTCAGTGCAGTCGGGATAGAGGTGAAGTTGTGAGTCGTCGTTTACGTATTGATGTGTTTTTCGATTTTATCTGCCCTTGGTGCCTGATCGGCAAACGCCAACTCGAACATGCGCAGGTGCAGTTTCGCAGTCGTCACCCGGACGTGCAGATCACTACGGTGTGGCATGGCGTGCAGTTGCTGCCGCAGATACCGGTAGAAGGTGAACCTTTCGCCGATTTCTACCGCAAGCGTCTGGGCAATGCCGACGCGGTGGCCATGCGTCAGAACCAGGTACAGCAGGCTGCCAGTGCAGTCGGACTGGCCATCGACCTCAGCCGTATCGAGACGATGCCCAACACCGCGGACGCCCATCGCTTGTTCGAGCGTGCCAGCGCACTGGGCAACGCCAGTCAGCGTGAAATGTTGCTCGAACGGCTGTTCGCCGCTTATTTCCTCAGGCGCGAAAATCTCGGCTGTCGTGAGACCTTGCTCGCCATTGCTCACTCCTGCGGCATCGCCCCGGACGGGCTGCTCGATTGCCTGAAGGGCGATGCCACGCCGTTTGAAGGATCCCCCGACGCGACCAGTGGCGTGCCGAGCTTCAAGTTCGACAACCGCATGACGGTGATCGGCGCACAGCCTGCTCAGGCGCTGCTCGGGGCCATGAACGAGGCCCTCAAGGAAAGTGATCGCGAGCGGCAACCGGCATGACCCGGCGTATTCCCGTACCTGCCGGCAAACACCCGCAGGCCGGCGGCCGGGCGCTGTTCGAATTCGAAGACAAAAGCCTGGCGCTGTTTAACGTTGACGGGCAGTTGTTCGCCATTGACGACAGCTGCCCGCACCAGGGTTCCTCGTTGTGTGGCGGGCGTCTTGAGGGGCGGGTGATTCAATGCCTCGCCCATGGTTTGCGCTTCGATTTGCGCAGCGGCTACATGCTCAATTCCACCCAGGTCAAAGTCACCCACTACCCGGTCGAGACCATCGACGGCCAGGCGTTTATCGTCATTGCATCCGAGGAGAACGCGCCATGAGCGCCATTGCTCTTACCCGCATCCACAGTCGCACGCGCGAACTGGCACCGGGGCTTATCGTCAGCCTGATCGTGGCGGCCGCCGCGTCGTTTTTGTCCGAGCACTACGGTGCGCCGGTCATGCTGTTCGCCTTGTTGTTGGGCATGGCCCTGAATTTTCTCGCCGATGACGGGCCGTGCAAGGCCGGCATCGAGTTCACCGCCCGCACGGTGCTGCGCATCGGCGTGGCGCTGCTGGGCATGCGCATCACCCTGGAGCAAATGGCGGCGCTGGGCTGGAAGCCGATAGCGCTGGTGGTGATCCTGGTGGTGGTGACCATCAGCGTGTCTGTGATCGCCGCCAAGGCTTTGGGCTTCCAGCGCCTGTTCGGCATGCTCACCGGCGGCGCGACGGCCATCTGCGGCGCCTCGGCGGCCCTGGCGCTGGCGGCGGCGCTGCCGAACCATCCGCAGAAAGAACGCGCCACACTGTTCACCGTCATCGGCGTCTCGGCGCTGTCGACTCTGGCGATGATCGTCTACCCGATGATCGCCAACTGGCTGGAGTTGTCGCCGCAGGTCGCAGGCGTATTCCTCGGCGCCACGATCCACGACGTGGCCCAGGTGGTCGGCGCCGGCTACAGCATGTCGACCGAGACCGGTGACACCGCCACTGTGGTCAAGCTGATGCGAGTTGCGATGCTGCTGCCGGTGATCGTCACCGCGGCGATGATCACCCGCATGCAAGGCGCCGACCCGACCGGCAAGCGCCCGCCGCTGTTGCCGTGGTTCGCCGTCGGCTTTCTGATACTGGCCTGCATCAACAGCACCGGCTGGATAGCGCCGGCGGTGCAAGGATCGGTCAACGAACTGTCGCGCTGGTGCCTGGTGATTTCCATCAGTGCCCTGGGCATGAAGACCCGGCTCAGGGAGCTGGCGGCGGTCGGAATCAAGCCGATTCTGCTGATGGTGGGGGAGACGGTGTTCCTGGTGGTGCTGGTGCTGTTGTTGCTGCGCTGGGGTTTCTAGGCATCACGAAACCTGTGGGAGCGAGCTGTGGCGAGGGGGCTTGCCCCCGTTTGAGTGCGCAGCACTCACAAGATCTTCGATACGTCGGAAATTTTGGGGCTGCTTCGCAGCCCAACGGGGCGGTGCGGCGTTCCGACAAGCCCCCTCGCCACAGCTCGCTCCCACAAGGGACTCAATTCCAAATTCGCTCTTTTCGGCGACTGTACCAGCAGTCGCCGTTTTTTTTTGCCGGGCTGTCAGGACGGCTTCGTCCCCGCCTGTTTCTGCGCCCGCCACGTCGCCGGCGGCATACCAAACTGGCTGATAAACCACCGCGTAAACGAACTCGCCATCGAGTAGCCGAGCATGTCGGCAATGCGGCTGAGGGAGTAGTTGGGGTTGTCCAGGTAACGTAGCACCAGATCTCGGCGCACGTCGTTGATCACGTCGTTGAAGGCGCAGCCGTCATCCTTGAGGCGGCGTTGCAGGGTGCGCACGTTCATGCCCTGGCTTTGGGCGACTTGTTCGATGGTGGCGCGCCCCATGGGCAGCAACAGGTAGATGGCCTTGCGCACCTCGAACAGCATCGAGGCGCCTTCGTGGTTCTGCAGCGAGTCGAGGTAGCCCTGGGCATAGCGGGCCATGGCCGGGTCGGCATTGGGGTTGGTCATGTCGAGGCTGACGTCCGGGCAGACGATGCCGTTGAACTCGCTGCCGAACTCCAGGTTGCAGCCGAACAGGCGGCGGTGCAGGTGCAGGTTGTCCGGTGGCTGGTGCATGAAGTTGACGCTGTAGGGGTGCCAGTGCGAGCCGAGCAGGGCCGAGCACAACCGGAACATCACGCCGATGGCCAGCTCCGTGGCCTGGCGGCTGGGCATGGGCGTTTCGGTGACCACCTCTTCGCGAATGATCACCATCTTGCCGGCCTCTTCGATGAAGATCGCCAGCGAGTCGTTCATCAGGTGTCGGTAATCCACCACGACCTGCAAGGCATCGCGCAGGGTGCGCTGGTGGCTGAGCAGCAGGCTGACCACGCCGAAGTCCGAGAGCTGGCGCGACTCGGCCATGCTCAGGCCGAAGGTCTGGCAGCCGCTGGCGGCGGCCGAGTCTTCCAGCAACCGCACGGCGGCATCGATCTGGATGCGGTGTTCAGGGGCTTGCAGTTGGGCCCTGCTCAGGCCGACAGCGGCCAGCACGTCGCGCGGGTTGAAACCCAGGTACTGGGTGACCTCCAGGTAGTTGGTCAAGACAGCGGCGCGAACAAGCTTGGTCATGCGAAAGTCTTCCCTGGGCCGATGGCGGTTGGCGTGAGCGTGGCGACTATATCCAGCGTATCAACAGTTGAACAGTTGTCATGTCGTTGATGGATTTCGTGCTGTCCGGCCACCCATCCTCTACGCTGCAGGGAGCGATCAGCGCTCATCCGTTGATTACAGTGACCTTGCGCCAACCTGGGGGATTTCTCGACCAGCGGTCGCGGCGACCGAGTGTCCGACAATTTGTCATCAAAAGAAAAGTGCCTGACGTCCAATGTAAAGCGCTTAGGGTGGGCGCTCTTTAATGTCGACCCTACAAAAAGCCCCTGGCGAAAACAGCCAGTCGAGTTATCGAGAAAGCGAAGGTGTTGACCGTGGACAAACTGCAAACTGCCGCCACCATTCTGATCGTTCCGGGTCTGCGCGAGCACGTGGCCGAACATTGGCAAACATTGCTTGCAGCCAGGCTGAGCAACGTACGCAGTGTTGCGCCGCTTACGACCGACAAGCTCGACTGCATGGCCCGTGTCCGGGCGATTCAACACGAACTCGAGCAGATCGACGGGCCCGTGATTCTGGTGGCCCACAGCGCCGGCGTGCTGATGGTCGCGCACTGGGCTGCGCACTACAGCCGTCCGATCAAGGGCGCCTTGCTGGCCGCGCCACCGGACCTCGATGCGGTCTGGCCGGCAAACTATCCTTCTTCCGAAACCCTGCGTAGCCAGGGCTGGAATCCTCTGCCACAAGGCCCGCTGCCATTTCGCAGCATCGTGGCCGGCAGCACCAACGATCACCTTGCCAGTCTTGCTGCGGTCACCCGCATGGCAGAAGGCTGGGGCGCCGAATTGCTCGATCTGGGCGATGTCGGCCATCTCAATCCGGCCGCAGGATTTGGCCACTGGCAGCAAGCCGAAGCACTCATCCTGGAGCTGGATCGCTAGTACAAGGAGCTGGACTGGCAGTACGCCACCGGCATTTGCCCTCATTCCTTAAACGCAAACCCAGAGAGGCTTGCGCGAGGGCGGCTGCGCTTAAAACAAATACAAAAAGGCGGAGACAACGCAATGCACAACAATAAGAGTCACGGCTGCACCGTAGCGCGCTACACCTTGCTGGCCTCGGCCATTCTGGCTGTCATCGCGCCGGCGGCCCATGGGTTCGAGCTCGATCTGGGCAATCCGGACTGGACCGCGCGTCTGGATAACACCGTGAAGTACAACTACGGCGTGCGCACCGAAAGCGCCGACAAACGCATGTTGGGAACGCCGAACAACAACGACGGCGACTACAACTTCCGCAAGGCCGGCACCAACATCACCAACCGTATCGACCTGTTGACCGAAATGGACGTGGTCTACAAGAACGCCATGGGCTTTCGCGTCAGCGCCGCCAGCTGGTACGACAAGGCCTATGACAACACTGGTTCCAATTCCAACCCGTTCGTCAACGGCAACGATGCGCGTTCGGGCCTGATCGCCAACGACCCGCGCCTGGCCGGGGTCACCCATGACAACGTCGGCAATGGCAGCTCGCACCTGAGCAACTATGCCCAGCGCTACTACAGCGGTCCTTCGGGCGAAATCCTCGATGCCTTCGTGTTCTACAGCACCGAAGTGGGCGAGGAGTCGATGCTCAGCGTCAAGGCCGGCCAGCACAACGTGTTCTGGGGCGAGACCATTCTCAACCCGGTGCACTCGGTCAGCTACGGCCAGTCCGGCCTCGACCTGGCCAAGCTGGCCGCGTCGCCGGGCACCGAAGCCAAGGAACTGTTTGTTCCGCGTAACCAGTTGTCGATGTCGTTCACCGTCAATCCCGAGTTGACCGTGGGTGCCCAGTACTTCCTCGATTGGGACGCCGCGCGTCTGCCGGAAGCCGGTACTTACTACGGTGGTTCCGACCTGGTCGGCTTTGGTGCGCAATCGTTCCTGCTCGGCAACACCAACGGCGTGGTGCCTGGCAGTCCGTTGGGTTGTGGCCTGGCGCCGTGCAACGCGTTGACCAACGTGCGTCGCGGCCATGACCTGACACCGGGCAGCAGCGGCGACTGGGGCATCATGGCCAAGTGGTCACCGGCCTGGCTGGATGGCACCCTCGGCGTTTACTACCGCGAAACCTCGGAAATCCTGCCGCAAGCCTTTCTGGACGCCAGGGGCATCACCTCGGCCAACCCGAACGGCACCCGGCCGGCAGGGCAAGTGCCGGCGGTGATCAACACCCTCAATTCGCTGGACACCGCCACCTATCAGATGGCCTATGCCGACAACATCAAGATCGTCGGCCTGAGCCTGTCCAAGGACGTGGGCGGGATCAGCGTCGGTTCGGACCTGAACATCCGTCACAACATGCCGCTGGCCAGTATCCCGGCGATCGTCAGTACCCGCAGCCCGCTGGGCCTGGGGCAAGGGCTTGGTCTGCTGCCTGCTCGTACCGACGCCACCGGTGTGGTCTACGACACCCCGAGCCGCGGCGACAGCATGAGCGCCACCGGTGACACCTTGCACTGGACGCTCAACGGTCTGATGACCCTGCCGAAAACGCCGGTGTTCGATCAGGCAACCGTGCTTGCCGAGCTGTACTACAGCAACCTGCTCAAGCTCGATAGCAAGAACGAAGCTCTCTACAAGGGCAAGGACAGCTATCGCGGTATCGACGCGCCGACCCGGGACAACTGGGGCATCGCGGTCAACTTCACACCGACCTGGTACCAGGTGTTTCCCGGTGTCGACCTCAACGCGCCGATGTCGGTCAACGTCGGTCTCGCCGGCGTGTCACCGGTCTCCGGTGGCGGTGCCAAGGACACCGGCAACTATGCCGTGGGCGTCGGTGCCGTTGTGTACAACAAATACTTCGTTGACCTGAAGTACGTGGACTCCTTTGGCCAGACCGACAAGTGCAACACCAGCGGTGTGAGTACCGGCCCGACCGGCGGTGACGGCTCCACCCCGAACGCCTTTAGCGGCAACGAAAACTACGCCTGTTTCGCCGGTGGCTACTCGTCCTTCTCCGGAGGTGGTGCCACGACTGAGGACCGTGGCGCGGTGTACCTGACGATGAAAACAACCTTTTGATTCACCACTGATTTGCTCAATGCAAGCAGGAGAATAACAAGATGAAATTCGCACAAACCGTGTTGGCCGCTTCGCTGGCCATGGTCCTTGCCGCCCAGGCACAGGCCGCTGTTTCAACCCAGGAAGCTGCCAAACTGGGCACCAGCTTGACACAGGCAGGCGCTGAAAAAGCCGGGAACGCTGATGGTTCCATTCCTGCCTACAACGGTGGCCTGACCACGCCGCCGGCCAGTTTCAAAGCCGGTGACAGCATGCGCCCGGACCCGTTTGCCAGTGAAAAGCCGGTACTGGTGATCGACGGCAAGAACGTCGATCAGTACAAGGGCCTGCTCACGGCGACCACGGTAGAACTGGCCAAGCGTTTCCCGACGTTCCGTGTCGACGTGTTTCCGACGCACCGCACTGTGTCGCTGCCCCAGGCGATTCTGGATAACGGCGTGAAGAACGCCAGTGGCGCCAAGTCCCTGGAAGGTGGCCTGGCCATCGACAACGTCCTGCCGGGCATTCCGTTCCCGATTCCGCAGTCGGGCAACGAAGCGATGTGGAACTTCCTGTTGCGCTACCAAGGCGTCAGCATCAGCTCCAAGTACGACTCCTGGAACGTTGACTCCGCGGGCGTTCCTAGCCTGGCGACCACCGGGCAGGCGAACATCTCCTACCCGATCTATGAAAACCTCTCGCAGCCGATCAGCAGCGCCGATGTGTACTACCAAATGAAGCTGGCGTACACCGGCCCTGCGCGCCGCGCCGGTGAGGCGATCATGCTCAAGGACGCCGCCAATCCGTTGCAGCAACCGCGCCGCGCCTGGCAGTACTTGCCGGGGCAGCGTCGAGTGAAACTGGCGCCGAGCCTGGCCTACGACACGCCCAACCCGGGCACCGCGGGTGCGGGCACCTACGATGACGTGTTCGTGTTCAACGGTGCACTGGATCGCTACGACTGGAAACTGGTCGGCAAGCAGGAAATGATCGTGCCCTACAACACCTACAAGCTGACCTACGTGCAGGATCCGAAGTCGCTGACCACGGCCAATCACCTGTCACCGGACTTCGTGCGTTGGGAAAAACACCGCGTGTGGGTCGTCGAAGGCAACCTCAAGGCCGGTGCCCGTCACATCTACGCCAAGCGCCGCTTCTACCTCGACGAAGACAGCTGGACCGCTTTGGCCTCGGATCAATATGACGCCCGTGGTCAGCTTTATCGTGGTTCGTTTGCCTTCCTGAGCCAGAGCTACGACAAGCAGGTGCCGGATTCGACGCCCTTCATGATCTACGACCTGGTCGGTGGTTCGTACAACATCAACGGCGTAGTCGGCCCTTACGGCGGCATCAAGTACATCGAGCCGCTCTCCAAGGCGCAGTGGTCGTCGGAATCCCTCGCCGGCGCCGGCATTCGCTAAGCCAAACGCATTGTGTAGGAGCGAGCTTGCTCGCGATGAACCAGAGGGCGACGCGGGCATCCAGACAGCACGCGTAATCGTTCACGACCATCGCGAGCAAGCTCGCTCCTACAGCGGCATGAGCTGCACGGCGCGAGGTGTGGCGCGGTTTTCCGAAGAGGACGCAGTATGTGTTCGTATAAAAATAATATTTTGCGGCTGGCGTTTGGTGTCGTGCTCGGCCTGTCGCAGGGCGTCACCCAGGCGGCCGAGTACGTCGATGTGCTGGACCTGCCTGCCAGGGTCAGCGCCTTGGCGATCAATAGCCCGTTGTCCGGCATGGCCCGCGCCGGCGGGCGCGTGATCGCCGTCGGCCAGCGTGGCCATATTCTGTTTTCCGATGATGCCGGCAAGCATTGGCAGCAGGCCTCCGTGCCGGCCAGCGCCGACCTCACTGCGGTGAACTTTCCGACTGCCACCCAAGGCTGGGCGGTGGGTAATGACGGCGTGGTGCTGCACAGCAGTGACGCCGGTGCGACCTGGCAAAAACAGCTCGACGGTCGTCAGATCGGCGCCTTGCTGGTCAAGCACTACACGGCGCTGGCCAGCGCTGAACCGGGCAATGAGCAATGGCCGCTGCTGGTCACCGAGGGCCAGAAGCTAGCCGACCAGGGCGCGGACAAACCACTGCTCGACGTCTGGTTCGCCAACGACAAAACCGGCTATGTAGTCGGCGTGTTCAACCTGATCCTGCGCACCGACGACGGTGGCCTGACCTGGACGCCATTCCAGGACCGCACCGACAACCCCCAGGGTTTTCACCTCAACGCCATCGCCTCCACCGGCGACGGTGTGTACATCGCTGGCGAGCAAGGCCTGTTGCTCAAGTGGGACGACAGCGACCAGCGCTTCAATGCCGTGCCAACGCCTTATCAAGGCAGCTTCTTCGGCGTGCTCGGCAAGCCCGGCGAAGTGCTGATCTACGGTCTGCGCGGCAACGTGCTGCGCAGCACCGACGGCGGCCAGAGCTGGACTGCGCTGGACAGCGGCCTGCACGTCAGCATCACCGCGGGTCTGATCGATGCCCGTGGCAATTATCGCTTGTTCACCCAGGGCGGGCAGATGCTGGTCAGCCAAGGGACGGGCGCGCAGTTGCATCTGAAGCAGCAACCGGCACCGACCCCGGTCGCCGGCGCCACCCAGTCCGCCGATGGCGCATTGGTGCTGGCAGGCAGCCGTGGTGCCCGGACGCTGTCCGCCGACCCAGCCCTCGAACCCTAAGAGCGAGAACCCAGACATGGGCAATATCAAACAAGACGCCATGCCGGTGATTCGCGATCTGCGTGATTTCGATCGTCGCTCCGGCAACCTCCTCGAGCGGCTGGTGTTCAACTACCGTCCGCTGTTCATGCTGCTGATGGCGCTCGCCACCGTGGTGCTGGGCTTCATGGCCGTGACTCGCCTGGAGTTGCGCCCCAGCTTCGAAAAAATGATTCCCCAGAGCCAGCCGTACATCCAGAACTTCCTGGAAAACCGCGCTTCGCTGCGCGGCTTGGGCAACTCGGTGCGCGTCGTGGTCGAGAACACCCAGGGTGACATTTTCGACCCCGAGTACCTCGACGTGCTCAAGCAGGTCAACGACCAGTTGTTCCTCACCGAAGGCGTCGACCGTGCCTGGATGAAGTCGCTGTGGAGCCCGGCGGTGCGCTGGACCGAAGTCACCGAGGACGGCTTCCAGGGTGGCCCGGTGATGCCCGACAGCTATTCGGGTCAGCCTGAGCAAATCGAACAATTACGCCAGAACATCTCCCGCGCCGGTCTGGTGGGCAGTCTTGTGGCCAGCGACTTCAAGTCGACCATGCTGGTCGTGCCGCTGATGGACAAAGCCGCCGCCGGTGGTCAACGCATCAACTACCACGCCTTCTCGCAGATGCTCGAAGAGCAGTTGCGCGACAAGATCGAATACGCCGGCGACAACGATGCGCGTAAATCCGGGGTCGAAGGCACCGGCCATTACAAGGTCCGGGTGATCGGCTTCGCCAAGCTCATGGGCGACCTGATCGACGGCCTGATCCAGGTGATGATGTTCTTCGGCCTGGCCGTGGCCACTTCGTTGATCATCATCTACGCCTACACCCGTTGCGTGCGCAGCACCCTGCTGGTGGTCGGCTGCTCGCTGATCGCGGTGGTCTGGCAACTGGGCATCGTCGCCTGGCTGGGTTATGCCATCGATCCGTACTCGGTGCTGGTGCCGTTTCTGATCTTCGCCATCGGCGTGTCCCATGCCGCGCAGAAGATGAACGGCATCATGCAGGACATCGCCCGTGGCACCCATAAACTGATCGCCGCGCGCTACACCTTCCGCCGTCTGTTCATCGCCGGTGTCACCGCGCTGCTGGCCGACGCCGTGGGCTTCGCCGTGTTGATGCTGATCGACATTCCGGTGATCCAGGACCTGGCGATCACCGCTAGCATCGGTGTCGCGGTGCTGATCTTCACCTCGTTGCTGCTGATGCCGGTGGCGCTGTCCTATGTCGGTGTGGGCGCGAAAGCGGCCGAGCGTGCGCTGAAAATCGACAACCGCGCAGAGAAGCACAAAGGCTTCGGCAAACTCTGGGACGCGCTCGATCGCTTCACCACCGCCAAATGGGCCACGGGCGCCGTTCTGGTTGCGGTGTTGATGGGCATCGGCGGTTTCATGGTCAGCCTGAACCTGAAGATCGGCGACCTGGAAAGCGGGGCGCCGGAGTTGCGCGCCGACTCGCGCTACAACCGCGACAACGCCTACATCACCCAGCATTACGCGCTGTCCAGCGACCTGTTCGCGGTGATGATCAAGACGGCGCCGGAAGGCTGCCTGAACTACAAGACCCTGGTCCTCGCCGACCGCCTGGCCTGGGAGCTGCAACAGTACCCGGGGGTGCAGGCCACGGCTTCGCTGGTCAACGCCGTACGGCAGATCACCGCCGGCACCTACGAAGGCAACCCCAAGCTCAACAGCATCCAGCGCAACCAGGACGTGCTCAACTACGCCGCGCAACAAGCCTCGGTCAACTCCCCGGAGCTGTTCAACACCGACTGTTCGCTGATGCCGGTGATCACTTTTCTCAAGGATCACAAGGCCGAAACCCTCGATGCCGTGGTGGCGATTGCCGACAAGTTCGCCAAGGAAAACAGTACCGCGGATCGCCAGTTCCTGCTCGCCGCCGGCACCGCCGGGATCGAGGCCGCGACCAACATCGTGGTGCGCGAAGCCAACCGCACCATGCTGCTCTACGTGTATGCGGCAGTGACGCTGTTCTGCCTGATCACCTTCCGCAGCTGGCGCGCCACGCTGGTGGCGCTGTTGCCGCTGGTGCTGACTTCGATCCTCTGCGAAGCCTTGATGGTGGCCATGGGCATCGGCGTGAAAGTCGCGACCCTGCCGGTGATCGCCCTCGGCGTGGGCATTGGCGTCGACTACGCCTTGTACCTGCTCAGCGTGCAACTGCACTTCCAGCGTCAGGGCCTGCCGTTGTCCCAGGCTTACCGCAATGCCGTGTCGTTCACAGGCAGAGTGGTCGGGCTGGTGGGCATCACCCTGGCCGCCGGCGTGGTGTGCTGGGTCTGGTCGCCGATCAAGTTCCAGGCCGACATGGGCATCCTGCTGACCTTCATGTTCCTGTGGAACATGCTCGGCGCGCTGATCCTGATCCCGGCCCTGTCCTGGTTCCTGTTGCGCGAACGGGCACCGCAGCCCGGTTCTGTTTCGGCAGGCGAAACCACTGAATCCACTGAACGTCCCGGCATGCCCCATGTCGTGACCACTTCCGAGTAAAGCCAAGATGTCTGATTACAAAGCTCCCCTGCGCGACATGCGCTTCGTACTCAACGAGGTTTTCCAGGTGTCCCGGCTCTGGGCGCAATTGCCCGGCCTGGCCGACGTGATCGATGAAGAGACCGCCGCCGCCATCCTCGAAGAGGCCGGCAAGATCAGCGGTGAAGTGATTGCGCCACTGAACCGCGCCAGCGACGAACAGGGCTGCACCTGGAGCAATGGCGCGGTCACCGCTCCGGACGGTTTCGCCCAGGCCTATCAAGCCTTCGCCGAGGGCGGTTGGGTGGGTGTCGGTGGTGATCCGCAGTACGGCGGCATGGGCATGCCCAAGGCGATTTCCGCTCAGGTCGAGGAGATGGTCAACTCGGCCAGCCTGTCGTTCGGCCTGTACCCGATGCTGACCGCCGGCGCCTGCCTGTCGATCAAGGCCCACGCCAGTGAAGAACTGAAAGCGGCTTACTTGCCGAACATGTACGCCGGCACCTGGACCGGTTCGATGTGCCTGACCGAAGCCCATTCCGGTACCGACCTGGGCCTGATTCGCACCAAGGCCGAACCCCAGGCCGATGGCAGCTACAAGGTCAGCGGCAGCAAGATTTTCATCACCGGTGGCGAGCACGACCTCACCGAAAACATCATCCATCTGGTACTGGCGCGACTGCCCGATGCGCCGGCCGGACCGAAAGGCATCTCGCTGTTCCTGGTGCCGAAAGTGCTGGTCAATGCCGACGGTTCGCTGGGTGAAAACAACGCGCTGTCCTGCGGTTCCATCGAACACAAGATGGGCATCAAGGCCTCCGCCACTTGCGTGATGAACTTCGACGGTGCCACCGGCTGGATCGTCGACGCACCGAACAAAGGCCTGGCGGCCATGTTCACCATGATGAATTACGAGCGTCTGGGCGTGGGCATCCAGGGCCTGGCCCAGGGTGAGCGTTCGTACCAGAACGCCGTCGCCTACGCCCGTGACCGCCTGCAAAGCCGTGCACCGACCGGCGCGCAGCACAAGGACAAAGCGGCCGACCCGATCATCGTGCACCCGGACGTGCGCCGCATGCTGCTGACCATGAAAGCCTTGAACGAAGGCGGCCGTGCGTTCTCCAGCTACGTGGCCCTGCAACTGGACATCGCCAAGTACAGCGAAGACGCACCGACACGCCAGCGCGCGCAGGACCTGGTATCGCTGCTGACCCCGGTGGCGAAGGCCTTCCTCACCGACATGGGCCTGGAAACCACCATTCACGGCCAGCAGGTCTTTGGCGGCCACGGCTACATCCGCGAATGGGGCCAGGAGCAACTGGTGCGCGATGTGCGCATCACCCAGATCTACGAAGGCACCAACGGCATCCAGTCCCTGGACCTGGCCGGGCGCAAGATCGTCGGCAGCGGCGGGGCGCTCTACCGCTTGTTCGCCTCGGAAATCCGCAGTTTCACGGCCACTGCCTGCGCGGACCTCGGCGAGTTCACCCAGCCGTTGAACGCCGCCGTGGACACCCTCGACGAACTGACCGCGTGGTTGCTCGACCGGGCACAAAACAACCCGAACGAAATCGGCGCGGCCTCGGTCGAGTACCTGCACGTGTTCGGCTACACCGCGTACGCCTACATGTGGGCGCGCATGGCCAAGGTCGTCATGAGCGGCGATGCCGAGGACGATTTCTACACCAGCAAACTGGCCACCGCGCGTTTCTACTTCGCCCGGTTGCTGCCGCGTATCCACTCGTTGAGCGCATCGGCCAAGGCCGGCAGCGACTGCCTCTACGAGCTGCAAGCCGATCAGTTCTGATCGAAAGGACAAGGAACCTTAATCATGATGGCGACAAAAATAATCCCGCCCGCCGACGGCGCTTATGCCTATCCGTTGCTGATCAAGCAACTGCTGCTGTCCGGCGTGCGCTACCAGCCGGGCCGGGAAATCGTCTACGCCGACAAGCTGCGCTACAGCTACGAGACCCTCAACAAGCGTATTCGCCGCCTGGCCAATGCGCTGACGGCGGCCGGGGTCAAGGCCGGTGACACCGTGGCCCTGCTCGACTGGGACAGCCACCGTTATCTGGAGTGTTTCTTCGCCGTGCCGATGATCGGCGCGGTGCTGCACACGGTGAACATTCGCCTGTCGCCGGAGCAGGTGCTGTTCACCATGAACCACGCCGAGGATGACCTGGTGCTGGTGCATGATGATTTCCTGCCCCTGGTCGAGCAGATCCACGGACGGCTGGACACCGTAAAAGGCTACCTGCAGCTCACCGATGACGAGGCGACTGCGACCTCGCTACCGGTGCTGGGCGAGTACGAGCACCTGCTGTCCCTGGCCCCGGACCAGTACGACTTCCCCGATTTCGACGAGAACTCGGTCGCCACGCTGTTCTACACCACCGGCACCACCGGCGACCCGAAAGGCGTGTACTTCAGCCACCGGCAACTGGTCCTGCACACCCTGAATGCCGTCGGCACTCTGGGCGTCTATCAAGGTGCGCCGCTGTTGCGCTCCGACGACGTGTACATGCCCATCACGCCGATGTTCCACGTGCATGCCTGGGGCGTGCCCTATGTCGCGACCCTGATGGGCATCAAGCAGGTCTACCCCGGCCGCTACGAGCCCAACAGCCTGGTCCGGCTGTACCGCGAAGAAAAGGTGACCTTCTCCCACTGCGTGCCGACCATTTTGCAGATGATCCTCAATTGCGAGGAAGGCAAGGCGACCCGTTTCGACGGCTGGAAAATGCTCCTCGGTGGCAGTGCGCTGACCCTCGGCGTTGCCAGCGAAGCCAGTGCCAAAGGCATGGTGGTGCACGCCGGCTACGGCATGTCCGAGACTTGCCCGTTGCTGTGCCTGACCTACCTGCGCGACGAAGACTTGCAGCTGTCCGCCGAAGCGCAACTGCCGATTCGCATCAAGACCGGCACACCGGTGCCGATGGTCGACCTGAAGATCATCGACGCCGACGGCAACGACGTGGCCCATGACGGCGAGTCCCTGGGCGAGATCGTGGTGCGCGCTCCGTGGCTGACCCAGGGCTATCTGAAAGCCCCGGACAAAGGCGCGGAGCTGTGGCACAACGGCTGGCTGCACACTGGCGACATGGCCTCTATCGACGCTTTGGGCGGCGTGGAAATCAAGGACCGCATCAAGGACGTGATCAAGACCGGCGGCGAGTGGATCAGCTCCCTGGAACTGGAAAGCCTGATCAGCGAACACCCGGCCGTGATGTCCGTCGCCGTCGTGGGCATTGCCGACGAACAATGGGGCGAACGCCCGATGGCCATGGTCGTCTGCGAACCGGGGCAATACCTCGACCGCAAGATTCTGGAGGTGCATTTGCAAGCGTTCGTCGACGGCGGGCGCATCAACAAATGGGCGATCCCCAAGCAGTTCAAATTCGTCGCCGAAATCCCCAAGACCAGCGTCGGAAAGATCAACAAGAAGCTGATTCGGGAAACGGAAACGAACTGAGGGATAAGCCTGCCACTGTTGTTGTTGTTGTTGTTGTTGTTGTTGTTGTTGTTGTTGTTGTAGGAGCGAGCTTGCTCGCGAAGGTCGTTAACGATAACGCGTGCTCACTGGTTAAACGCCGCGTTCTCGAATCCATCGCGAGCAAGCTCGCTCCTACAACGAGTCCAGCAGCGGGCGGTTTCTGGATAGCCCGGTTGGCGTCATCTTTGTCATAGTCCTCGCCAAAGATAACGCCCCGTTGGTCGCAGTTTTCAGTACTTGTGCCAAGCTGAACGGGGTATTGAACCGCCGCGTATTCAATTGCCGGTCAGTCAAATCCCAGGAAGCCCACGACATGAACTTCACCCGCGCATCAAACGTCCGCCACGAGTTCTACAAAGCCGTCTGGTTCTACTTCAAAGTGGTCTGGCCGATCTTCTCGATACTGCTGTTAGTGATCATTGCGTTCGGCCTCATCATCGCCCAACTGGAAGGATGGAGCCCTGATGACGGTGTCTACTTCGCCTTCGTGACGGGCCTGACCATCGGCTATGGAGAACTGGTGCCCAAACTGGGCGTCTCGCGAGTGCTGGCAGTGTTGCTGGGTTTCAACGGCGTGCTGATGACCGCGACGTTCGCGGCGATCAGTGTCCGGGCGATTGAAGTGACGGTGACGGCGACACGCAAGGGTGTGTAGGAGCGAGCTCGCTCGCGAAGCTCTCAAGGACACCGCGCTTATCCAGGATTCGCGCGTTATCGTTGACGACCTTCGCGAGCAAGCTCGCTCCTACAGGTTTTGTTCAGCCAGCAGTCCGTGGGCAATTGTCCAAGGCTAAGCCTCCCAACCCGCCCCAGTCACCGCCGCCTGCACCAAAGGGTGCAAGTCCGCCCCCTGATGTTCCGTCTGCCAGGCCAGCAATTCCCTGCGCATGCTCGGCGCCCAGTACATCTGCATATGATTGCGCACGCTGAGCGCCGCCTGTTGCTGGTCCGGCTGGCTGGCAAAGTACTGGGCAATCTGGTTGGCCATCTTGATCAGGTTGTCCGTGCTCATCGGCGTACCTCGGCTTTGGTCCCGCGTGCCTGGCGACGTGCGTCGAGCAGACGCTGTTGTTCATCGCTGAATTCCTGGAAGCGTTTTTGCCACTCCGAAGGGTGGTAGACGCGGCTGACTTCCACGGCGGTGACCTTGTACTCCGGACAGTTGGTGGCCCAGTCGGAGTTGTCGGTGGTGATGACGTTGGCGCCCGACTCCGGGAAGTGGAAGGTGGTGTACACCACGCCCGGGGCGACCCGTTCGGTAATCCGCGCACGTAGCACGGTCTGGCCGGCGCGGCTGCCGATACCGACCCAGTCGCCTTCGTTGATGCCACGGCTCTCGGCGTCGGTCGGATGGATTTCCAGGCGATCTTCGTCATGCCAGGCGACGTTGTCGGTGCGCCGGGTCTGGGCGCCGACGTTGTACTGGCTGAGGATGCGCCCGGTGGTCAGCAGCAGCGGATAGCGACTGTTGACCTTCTCCTCGGTAGGCACGTAGCCGGTGAGCATGAAGCGCCCCTTGCCACGCACGAATTCTTCGATGTGCATGGTCGGTGTGCCGTCCGGTGCCTCGGCGTTGCACGGCCATTGCAGGCTGCCATGGCGGTCCAGTTCGGCGTAGCTGACGTTGGTGAAAGTCGGCGTCAGGCTGGCGATTTCATCCATGATTTGCGACGGGTGCTGGTAATTCATCGGGTAGCCTAGGGCGTTGGCCAGGGCTACGGTGCCTTCCCAGTCGGCCTTGCCGCCCAGCGGCTCCATGACTTTGCGCACGCGGGAGATGCGTCGTTCGGCGTTGGTGAAGGTGCCGTCTTTTTCCAGGAACGAGCAGCCCGGCAGGAACACGTGGGCGAACTTGGCGGTTTCGTTGAGGAAAATGTCCTGCACCACGATGCACTCCATGGCCGACAGAGCCGCGGTGACGTGCTGGGTATTGGGGTCGCTCTGGGCGATGTCTTCGCCCTGGCAATACAGGCCCTTGAAGCTGCCGGTCAGGGCCGACTCGAACATGTTGGGGATGCGCAGGCCCGGATCGGGTTGCAGGGTGACGTTCCAGGCTTGTTCGAACTGCGCCCGTACCGTTTCGTTGGAAACATGCCGGTAGCCGGGCAGCTCGTGGGGGAAGGAACCCATGTCACAGGAGCCCTGCACGTTGTTCTGCCCACGCAGCGGGTTCACGCCCACGCCTTCGCGGCCAATGTTGCCGGTGGCCATGGCGAGGTTGGCAATACCCATCACAGAAGTACTGCCCTGACTGTGTTCGGTGACGCCCAAACCGTAGTAGATCGCCGCATTGCCACCGGTGGCATACAGGCGCGCAGCGGCACGGATGTCGGCAGCGGGTACACCGCAGACAGGGCCAAGGGCTTCCGGCGAGTTTTCCGCACGGCTGACGAATTCACTCCAGATCGCGAAATCGCTGCCCTCGCAACGGGCGTCGATAAAGGTCTGGTTGAGCAAGCCTTCGGTGACAATCACGTGGGCCAGGGCGTTGAGCATGGCAACGTTAGTGCCGGGGCGCAGGGCCAGGTGATACTCGGCGCGGGCATGCACCGTATCCACCAGATCGATGCGTCGTGGATCGATGACGATCAGCCGCGCGCCTTCACGCAGACGGCGTTTGAGCTGGGAGGCGAACACCGGGTGGGCGTCGCTGGGGTTGGCGCCTATCACCAGGATCACGTCGGCCTGCATCACCGAGTCGAAACTCTGGGTGCCGGCGGACTCGCCAAGGGTCTGCTTCAGGCCATAGCCGGTCGGCGAGTGGCAGACTCGCGCACAGGTGTCGACGTTGTTGTTGCCGAACGCGGCGCGCACCAGTTTTTGCACCAGATAGGTTTCTTCGTTGGTGCAGCGGCTGGAGGTGATGCCACCGATGGAGTCGCGACCATATTTTTGCTGCAGGCGGCGGAATTCGCTGGCGGCGTAGGTCACCGCTTCATCCCAGCTGACTTCCTGCCACGGGTCGCTGATGTGCTTGCGGATCATCGGCTTGGTGATGCGATCCGGGTGGGTGGCGTAGCCCCAGGCGAAGCGCCCCTTGACGCAGGAGTGGCCGTGGTTGGCCTGGCCGTTCTTGTCCGGAACCATGCGCACCAGTTGGTCGCCTTTCATCTCGGCACGGAACGAGCAGCCCACGCCGCAATAGGCACAGGTAGTGATCACGCTGCGTTCGGGCTGGCCCAGTTCGACCACGCTTTTTTCCATCAGGGTCGCGGTGGGGCAGGCTTGCACACAGGCGCCGCAGGACACGCATTCCGAGTCGAGGAAGTTCTCGCCACCTGCAGCGGCCACCCGAGATTCGAAACCGCGCCCGGTAATGGTCAGGGCAAAGGTGCCCTGGGTTTCTTCGCAGGCGCGCACGCAGCGGTTGCAGACGATGCACTTGCTCGGGTCGTAGTCGAAATACGGGTTGGAGGTGTCTTTCACGTCCTCCAGATGGTTCTCGCCTTCATAGCCATAACGCACTTCCCGCAGGCCGACCTGACCGGCCACGGTTTGCAGCTCGCAGTTGCCGTTGGCCGAGCAGGTCAGGCAGTCCAGCGGGTGATCGGAGATGTACAGCTCCATGACGTTACGGCGCAGGGTCGCGAGCTTTGGCGTCTGGGTATGCACGCTCATGCCTTCGGTGACCGGCGTGGTGCAGGACGCCGGATAACCGCGCATGCCGTCGATCTCCACCAGGCACATGCGGCAGGAGCCAAAAGGTTCCAGGCTGTCGGTGGCACAGAGTTTGGGAATAGTCGTGCCCAGCAGCGCGGCGGCGTGCATCACCGAGGTGCCTTCGGGCACGCTGATGCTGCGGCCGTCGATGTTCAGGGTGACTTGTACCTGGCTGTTGCGGGCTGGCGTACCGAGGTCGATATCGGTTTTCGGGTCGAAGAGAGTAATCATTGCTCGGCCTCCGAGGCTTGCAGACCGAAGTCAGCGGGGAAGTGCTTGAGGGCGCTGGCCACGGGATAAGACGTCATGCCGCCCAACGCGCACAGCGAACCGTATTGCAGGGTGTCGCACAGGTCCTTGAGGATGATCACCTGCTCATCACGACCGCTCTGGTCGGGCGCGGCCAGCAGGCGGTCGATCACCTCGACGCCACGGGTCGAACCGATGCGGCAAGGCGTGCATTTGCCACAGGATTCCTCGGCGCAGAACTGCATCGCGAAACGTGCCATGCGGGCCATGTCCAGTGTGTCGTCAGCCACCACCACTCCACCGTGACCGAGCATCGCGCCGATGGCCATAAAGGCTTCGTAATCCAGCGGCGTGTCGAATTGCGCAGGTGGCACCCAGGCGCCGAGCGGGCCGCCCACCTGTGCCGCCTTCAACGGCCGGCCACTGGCGGTCCCGCCGCCGTAGTCTTCCACCAGTTCGCGCAAGGTCAGGCCAAAGGCCCGTTCCACCAAGCCGCCGTGACGAACATTGCCCGCCAACTGGAAAGGCATGGTGCCCAGGGAGCGGCCCATGCCGTAATCGCGGTAGAACTGCGCACCCTTGGCCAGAATCAGCGGCACCGAGGCCAAAGTCAGCACGTTGTGCACCAGGGTCGGTAGACCGAACAAGCCCTGCAACGCTGGAATCGGCGGCTTGGCGCGGACGATCCCGCGCTTGCCTTCGAGGGAGTCCAGCAGCGCGGTTTCTTCTCCGCAGATGTAAGCACCGGCACCGACGCGCACTTCCATATCGAAGGCCTGGCCGCTGCCGCCGACATTGGCGCCGAGGTAACCGGCTTCTCGGGCGATGTTCAATGCTTCACGCAGCGTGGCCACTGCATCCGGATATTCCGAGCGCACATAGATGTAGCCGTAGGTGGCGCCGACGGTAATGCCGGCAATCGCCATGCCTTCGATCAGCAGGAAGGGGTCGCCCTCCATCAGCATGCGGTCGGCGAAAGTGCCGGAGTCGCCTTCGTCGGCGTTGCATACGATGTACTTCTGCGCAGCTTGAGTGCCGCGCACTGTGCGCCACTTGATCCCGGCCGGGAATGCTGCGCCGCCACGGCCACGCAGGCCTGAATCGAACACTGCTGTCGCGGTCTGCTCGCCGCCAATGGCGATGGCCTGGGTCAAACCCTCGAAACCGCCGTGGGCCTGGTAATCCTCCAGAGACAGCGGCTGGGTAATGCCGGCGCGGGCGAACAGCAGGCGTTGTTGAGACTTCAGATAAGGCAGCTCTTCCACCAGGCCCAAGGCCAGCGGATGAGTGGAAGGATCGCCATTCAGGGCATCCAGCACGGACGGCACATCGTCAGCCGTCAGCGGGCCGAAGCCGATACGACCTTGCGGGCTGTCCACTTCCAGCAGCGGTTCCAGCCAATACAGGCCACGTGAACTGGTGCGCTGCAACTCCAGCGGCAGATTGCGTTCCTGAGCCAGCGTGATCAGGGCCACAGCGACCTCATCGGCACCCACGGCACGGGCAAGAGAATCACAAGGCAGATAGAGCATCGGCATCATGCGTCCTCCCGGCAAGCGTCGAGCAGGGCATCCAGACGCTCGGCACTGAGCCGCGCATGCACCCGGCCATCCAGCTCCAGAGCGGGCGAACAGGCACAGGCACCCAGGCAATACACCGGACGCAAACTGATGCTGCCATCGGCGCTGCTACCGTGATCATCCAGTTGCAGGCGCTCGCGCAACTGCGCGGCAAGCTGCTCGGCGCCACGGCTCTGGCACGACTCGGCCCGGCACAGCCGCAGGATATGCCGCGCGGGCGGCGAAGTACGGAAATCATGGTAAAAACTGATCACCCCGCGAACCTCGGCCTGGCTCAGGTTGAGGGCATGGGCAATCTCGGGGACGGCGACATCGGGGACGTAACCGATACGCTCCTGAATATCATGAAGAATGGGCAACAGCGCACCCGCAGAGCCCTTGTGGCGCTCCAGCAGACTATTGACCACAGGCAGGTGCAACATCTCATCAGGCATTCAGCAATCCTCACAGTCACGGACAAACCAGGTGGTTGTCGGTTGTCCGAAAGTGTCGGCTGCGGCATTTACACCACGTCACGGTATCGTGGCATCTACAGACCGTCGGCCAGGGCACCCTGAGCGGGCATCTTGTTGTGCCCGGCACGGTCTTCGCCGCGCCTCTAAAGGGGCATAAAAGCCAGATTGCCACGCGGCCCTTGAATCGGCTGCACCAGAGCGACGTGTTCGGTTCTGTCTACGACCTTGTGTTGAGTCTAGAAGAATGAGGGTGGAGGCGCCGTGCCAGAGGGGGCGGTTGCAGAAGTTATGCACAGTGGATTACCTGTGGAGAAGGTGACGATCAAGCCCACCGGAAGAACCTGGAGGCTGGAAACCTCAAAACCGATTCCCCAGCATTTACTTCGAACCCGAGCAATCAAAAGCCCCGAAACCCGGGGCCAACAATACCCGCAAGACAACCCCAATCCCTGTAGGAGCGGGCTTGCCCGCGAAAGCGCCAGCCCAGCCAACACAAAACCCTGAACAGAAACACAAGCCACTACTGTAGGAGCGAGCCTGCTCGCGAAAAACGCAAGGCAATCAACATCTGCTGTTGAATGACCACCGTCATACTGCAAACAGCCTGAGAGGGATAATCCCCCGCCCCCACGCTATGCATGGAGGCGGGGAAAACCCTTAACCAAGCTCACCACAGAAAATATCGGGATTCCCATCGGCCGGGCTTGTCCGCATCACCAGCGCGTATCCGCCGGACCGCAGCGAGTCATAAGCCATAGGCACGCTCTTCCAGAGTTGGATGCCCGCCTGCTCGTTGAAGTTGTCGGCCACGATGCGATTGAGTGAATAGGCCGGCTTGGACTCGTGCCTGGCGCAGCTTCCCGAGTAGATATAGGTATACAAGTGCGCCGGAATTGCAGTGCCATTGGGTACACCACCCACAAACAACGAGAGCGCCGTCTCACTGCTCAAGGGGGTCAGAATGGCCTGAGCGATATGTCCGGCATTGTAAGTAGTTGCGTTCAAGGGAACGGCAACGATTTGCTTCGGGGCTGCACCAACCACGGAGATCCATCCTGCCGCTACCATCAACGCCAGCGAAGTTACGACTTTCATCGTAAAACCTCCCGCCTTGTAAGGGCTCGTTGAAGAGATCCCCCACTGAATTTTAGTCAGCTGTACAAATCCTGAGGTTATTCGGATGGTCGGTCCAATAGCCATCGGGTTGTAGTTGCGTAAACGGGCGCTGTTCAAAACTCCGGCCAACACCCCACTTCCGTGGGACCACCCACCCTGTAGGAGCGAGCTTGCTCGCGAAAAACGCAAGGCATCCACATTCCCGCTGAATACCCTCGCTCTCCCCAACCAAACCCGCCTTCCAACGCGTCATGCCTGACGTCCATGACAGCAGCTACACGACAGTCCCGACCACTATCCCGCAGACCTCGACGTCGCCTGCGCAGATGCCGGCGCACAAGCCCGATCCCGCATCAGCACCTTCACCGCATCATCCACCAATGCCTTACTCAGCGAGGTCAGATAATGCGCAGCCCAGGCGTGACGATCAGTATCTCTGGCATAAGCGGCATCTTCAGTGAGCGTTTTGGCCAGGAATAGAAAATCGGAGGCCATGGACAACGCATCGCCGAGAGGAACGCCGCGAGTGACATGAAATAGCGCTTGATCCGCGCAGTAGATGGCCGGTGTCAGGCCGATGGTTTTGAGTTCAGATTGTTCAGTCATTGGCCACCTCCGAGGATGGGGCGGCAATGGGGGAGGGCGTTACGCGATTGGGAATTTGTGAAAGGAAAAGCCAAATTTCGTACACATTGACCTGGTCATTTGGCTGCGGCAGCATTGATATCAATCGCGCCCGACCCTCTGGTGCTGGCTCAGTCCGGCATTACGTTCGGCCCTTCTTGTTTCTGGAGCGTGGAAGTTGACTTCCCCAGCTTCTCAATAAGCGTTGTCTAGCCAGTCCCAGAAACCAGGGCAAAAACCCATCCGGTAGTGAGTGTTTTTCGCCTGTATGTAGGAGTTCGCATCTAGCAAATAACTCAAAATCCAAGTTCCTTTTTAGAATAGTCAGATAGCTTGTGCGGCTTCACGCCAATCAGACGTGCTGCATCTCGATAAAGCATTCTTCCACTTAATGCTTCACTTGCCACTGCTGTAGCCAGCGTTTTGCTCACTCGTCCTGTCTGCAGTCTGTTGTATGGCTGCGTGCCATTCTTGCTGCGAGCTTTGTACTCAGCGATCTTTCTGGCAATAAATGCACCATATTCGGATGGTGTTATGAGGTTGAAAGTCAGGGCGCGCCTGGCTATCACCCAGCCACTAACATGGAAGAATTTTGTTAAGGGAGGGATGTTTTCTTGCCACTCAACGTCAGCCTCCCAAGAGGCGAGGAATTCGCGCTCGGGCGTTAATAGCTCTGCCGCTACCGTATTACACAAGATCTCTTCAGCTCTATGGTTGGCAGGGCCACCGTCAGACACGCCGGAACGACCTATCCAAATATGAGACAGTTCATGAGCTAACGTGAACAGTCTTGGCTCAGGGCAATCGGCTGTATTGATAAAAATGACGGGCGCTAACTTGTCGCTGATTGCAAAGCCACGGAACTCTTCTACAAACAATGGCCTGCTCGTATTGTTGTTGACAATACTATTGCGCATTACAAGGATGCCCGCTGTTTCAATTTTGCTTATCAGGTCCTTGAAGTAGTCATCAAAATCGCCGCGGTTTGGTTTGTTGGGTATGCCCAAGGTCGCTCGGATGTCTGCAACGATCACTGCCACGCTGTCGCTTACCGAAAACCTTCCGACAATTCTATTTTCAGTGACGCCTTGGCTGATCAGGTAGTCGCGATACCATTCTTGTCTTTCCATGGCCCACCTGATGGTATCCATGAGGGCGAGACTGTATCCGTGGTCACGTTTTCCATTGATTGTTCTGAGATCCGGCAGCGGAAGGCTTTCCACTGGTGGCTGAGACAGGTAAAGGTACCCAAACGGGATGTACGTCTGCCGGGCGTAATTCATGGCTTGGTTGAAGGAGGGCTTTTTCTTGCCTTGCTCCCACGCCAACACATTGTCTTCCTGCGTACCAAGACTTTTGGCCAGGGTGCTCGTGCTCAGGGATGCTCGCTCACGCGCCCATCGCAGAACGTCCGGATTAATCAGCGCTTCCATGTGTGATTCCGTTTTGGTGTCATAACCATTCCAGCAAAATGCCTCCACACAGCCAATTCAAACGATAGCCGTATCTGACTACAAGGGAGGGGGGCCGTCACGTGTTTTTGGTCGCCGAGCGCTGCATATTTGTAAGCCCCGAATAACTCGGGGCTCATCGGTTCTCAGGCGCTATCCTTCGGATTTCGCCGTAGGCTGCTTAGGTGCCGTTGCAGAAGTACGATTCCGCGTCAGCACCTTCACCGCATCATCCACCACCGCCTTCCCCATCGCCGTCAAATAATGCGCTGCCCAGGCGTGATAATCCGTGTCCCTAGCATAAGCCGCATCCTTACTCAGCGCCTTGGCCAAAAACAGAAAATCAGAAGCTATCGCCAACGCATCCCCGAGGGGAACGTCACGCGTGACATGGAACAGTGCTTGATCCGCGCAGTAGATCGCGGGTGTCAGGCCGATGGTTTTGAGTTCGGGTTGTTCAGTCATTGGCCACCTCCGAGGGTGGAGAGGCAATGTGGGAGGGTGTTACGCGATTGGGAATTGCGTTGAGGGGAAAGCCAAATTTCAAACGGATTGATACTGCGCATTATCCAACTCCTTGATATGAGGAGCTGCCACGTTCGTTACCACACGAATGGGTGACAGCTGTGCGCAGGGTGGTAAACCGGGAATCAAGGAAACCGGCACGCCCGAGGGCGTCCCACGCACAGCCGCCATAACTCACGCCGCAGGCATAAAAAAAGCGCCTGATGACGTGATTGGGGCGCTGTTGCGCCTTGAATAACTCGGGTTACCACACCCGGTCGCTGAATTGGCAGCGACGGGTGGGAGGGTATCGTGCAGCCACAATTGGTGCAACCATCAATCAAACAGTACAGCGCCTGTCGCAGGAGGGCTGATTGGACGAAGGACGTCCGGTTTTCAAACGGTTAGAAATGGTTGTTTTTTCTCCTTTCTAATTATTTTTTGAATTTATCTCCATTGTTATAAGGTTGTAGTGAAGCTGATTGCTTATGGTGTTATGAGTTTACTATTACGTTAATATCAACTCCGGAAATTGCCTTGACGTAAGAGTAGCTTGTTCCGAGAACTGACAGCATTTCATTTGTGATTTTGGCTTGTGATATTGCAGGCTGAACAATATAGAATCCTAGTCGAAGCTCTATGTCTCTGCACTTATTGCGCAAGATATCTAGTTGAGCAGCTTTGCCCTTCAAAATACGATCAAAGCCCTCCTCTAACGAGGTGCTATATCGATAGAGAAGTTGGCTGAATAGTGCTTCACCGTTGTGCAGCCATTTTGCTGAGCGACTCGCTTGTCCTGTCACTACATAGGTGTCGTTGACTCGCCCGCCTGGGTTCTCGCCCTTGTTGCAGTATTTACAGTGATATAGATCGACTTGTATATGGTCGGGGTGCTCTTTGATCGCTACCAAGTCAGCGATTTCACCACTTCCATCATCATTAACGATGATGTCGTACATGTCAGAGATTTTTGAGTAGGTGAAACCTTGAACCGTATTTAGGTCCTTGCTCTTACCCATGGACTCTTTGTTTATCATTGTCACTCCCCAATCCCAACTGCTTAGGAGTCGTGTAGGTAGTAATATATTAAGAGTCTTGGGGGAGTAGTTTCTGTAGTTTCCAAGAATTACAGATCCATCGGTTCTGAGTAGACGTAGCGGGTTGCCTTCCAAGTAGTCGGCGAAAGACATGCCGCCTTTACTAGATATTTCAACGTTGCCGCAAGTCACTCGGTAGCCATCAGAAAGTAAGAGAAGTTGGATGGAGAAAATTTCAACGTCGGATGCCAAAATTGGAATTGCAAGTTCGGTGCTGTTTTTATATATAGGCTGGCCGCATGTAAGATCGATCAGGCTGTATTGTTTGCCGTTTACTACTAGCTGAGTCCTTCGTTCGTTTTCAATATAAATAGATTCTGACCAGTCTGCGTAAAATAGGCCGTCTGGCCATTGGCCTTCTATTTGCTCGGTCCTGACAACATATTCTAGAATATCTCGAGTATTAATATTTCTGTTGTTTATTTTTGTGGAAACCATATCGCACCACTTTACCCACTCATCAATTGAGTCTGTGTGCATGCTCCATATTTTGCCTTTTGCAGAGCATCCAGCAGTGCTTTTTTCTCCGTTTTCAAATCCGATGCCGAAGATGTTTGATTTGATGGCTGTACCGTCTTCCAGTTCTCCAAGAACCGCCGTTACATCTCGACCCACATGCATTGTAAATCTAAGGTCTCGGGTGCCCCGTGTTAATCCGATATTTTGGAATTTTAGTAGATTCATGTTGTGTAAAACTCTGAACGTTTTATCGCCAACAACTCTCACGGCTTCGCGTGTAATCAAATTTTTGAATTTTAACGCCTGCCCTTCGTCTCCTGAACAATTAATGAAAAGAGTTTGGGTGTCTTTCTTGTAATATGCCAGGTATAAATTCCAGTCTATGGTGGAGATTTCGGCGGTGTCGGCCCATGAAACAGGGTGCTCTGCTCGAGTGACTGCCATAACTAAATCGGAGTTTTCGCTGACTGAATAGAGTTTGATTGCTTCATTCTGAGACTTCATCTCTCTTGCTCCGAATGGCAACCAATTCGTTGGGAGTACCGAGTATGCGATGGCACTTATATTAGGATTAGGGTTGAGTGCTAGAATTTGATCTCCGTCCTCAACCTCCTCAAAGCGAGCATTGAACGCCTCTCGTTGCAACTCTCGGGTTATCTTTTTCTCGCTGACCTCCTTGATTACGACTCCCCAATCCGCGCTCTCTGCATAAAGGGCGGACATTTGTCCTCCGACTTTTTGGTTTGCGATATTCGCTACGAATTTTGCTGAGCCGAGTTTGGGATTCACTCGGGTAAGACGACCAATGAACTGCAACGTGATTGCAGGACTACAGTGTTGATCGTGTAAGGCAGCAATTTTCAATTCAGGGAGGTCAAATCCCTCTCCCAGCATGTTGACGCAGACAACGATACGGTGTTTTTTTTCCTTTATTGCGTCTATCGTTGGCTGGCTAGGTCCTGATTTGCTGTGTACAAGGATTGGAGACAGGTCTTCATGAGGGCTATAAATTTTGAAAATTTCTTTAGCTTTTTTGATTGTTTTGGCTCGTGCCATTAAAATGTGATCTTTACCTTCAGATAGGTCTTTTCTAAGAAGCTCGACTGCTTGATCGGCAATTGCTTGGTCGGCTAAAGAGGCTTGATATTCTCTTACAGGGTGAAATTCAATTTTTTGAAAGTAGCCATCAATTTGGGCTTCTCTTAGAGGGTAGTTGTAAATAATGTCGCCGTCTAAAGCGGCTTTATCCTCTCTAAAAGGTGTTGCCGTAAATTGCAGGCAAGGTTTTCCCGTGAAGGAGCGCTTTACACGACTCCAAGTTTTTGCAGCTACGTGGTGCGCCTCATCTACTATGAGATGGCTAAAGTGCTTCGCGAGTTCAGAGAGTTCTAGTTCGGAACAAAGATCGAGTGCATTTGGAGTTGAGATGACAACGTTGCTTTTTTCAAAGCTGTTTTCGTCTTCTGGTTTTAATGTGCCGCTTAGACGAAAAACTTCTGGCGATAAGAGGCGTTCACTGATTGCGCCCATTTCACGAAGATTTTTTAGTTCGCGAAACTTATCAATCGTCTGGCCTCTAAGTGCATCTGATGGAACAATTACCAAGGTTTTTTCAAAAAATCCGGCTAGTGTTATTGCCAAAATTGTATCTGTTTTTCCCGTACCAGTTGGCATTACCACAGTAGCCGGTTTAAGCGGCGCGGAGATCAAATGTGCCAGAGATGTAAAAATCGCTGCTCTTTGAGGCTTTCTGAATCCGGCATGATTATTAATTGGGCTGGGTTCAATGATTTTAACTGGGTTATCAATCCAGCTTTTATATATTGGATTTTCTGCGTACAACTCAGTATTGATTGCCATATGACTCCCTTCAGGCTGATTGATGCTAAAAAACAGGTAATGGCTAGATAGCATCACTTGGTGGGCAGCGTCAATTTGGCTTTAGGATAAGGAGCGCTCCAGTGGCTGGACCAGAAAATCAGCTTCGCTTCCGAGGAAGGGGCGACGGGGGAGAAAAGGGGACGGATTTATTATTGGATGAGACGTGGCGACCAGCGCCGGTTTGTCCGTCGGGCACTCCGCTGTTTTGGGAAAAGGGGACAGATTTATTAGTGGATTAAACTCGAAAATAAATCCGTCCCCATTTTTTCATTTTTTCCTTGAGTCAGGATCACTATTGAATCTCGCCTGCTCCAGCCTGCTGTCAGGGGGGTACTCAGTACATTTTTTGGACATTCGAAAATTCTAGACTAGTGTCATGAGTGCAGTGCAATCCGTTGCTTTACTCATGAAATCACTTGCTCAAAGGAGCGACGATGGAACGCTATAGGAACCTGGGAGGAGACTCAAATGTGGCTGCATTTGAGATAGGGAATGGATCTATCACTGTCGAATTTATGGACCGGGCGCAGTACCTATATACAGATCAGAGCGCGGGTCCTGGATCTATTGCAGAAATGCATCGATTGGCTAGAGCCGGTAGAGGGCTGAATAGCTACATTTCACGCGTAGTTAAGAAAGGCTACGCAAGGAAAATTCGCTAAGAGCTGGAGCGCGCGACGCGTTTTTCGAATCATGAAAACGTGTCCCGGAGTCGATTGCTAGGCAAAGCCGGATTGCTGCTTTAGTTCGGATGCTCAAATGTGAGCGAGGATCACAATTGAATCGTGCCTGCTCAAGCCTGCTGTCAGGCTACTTCGAATAATCGCATGAGCCAGTATTGCTACCTACTCAATGACCGTATTGGAACTCAAAGATTTGGATATCCCCTCACCATTTGCTGGCCTTCATCTTGATCGAGAGCTCGTTTGTGAATTTTTCGCTGTTTTCTCACGGTTTGAGTTCTCGCTTAAAGAGACAGGGAATTGCCGGGAGATTCGACGTTTAGTTGAGCCCGCGTGGTGGGGGTATGCTGAAAAAGCGGCTGAGTTGGTGATCGTGGAACCGGGCTCGCCCCTTGAAGAAGCGATCAGTTATCTTTGTGACGAGCCACCTTTGTTTCAGGTAAGCGCTCATCGGTGGGAGCACCGGGCTTTGCATGGTGTTTGCAGGTTTGAGCAAGCTATAGATGCAGCAAAGCAAGTAAGGAACAATCTTTTTCACGGTGGCAAACACACGCCACACTCACCACCAGGGCGGGATAATCGATTGGTGAAGTCATCCTTAACTATCCTGTATGCGTGCCTCGAGGCTGATGCGGAAATACGGGACGTGTACATACAAAATCAATTCTGAGCAGTTTAGAAGCTGTAATTTTGCCGATCAGTGAGATAAAACCGTCACACGTCGCGATATTACACTGTGTGATCGAGGTGCCGCAGAGGTTTACCTAGAAGTGAAAGATGTGCTCAGAACTGAGTACATCCCGTCACTCGGCGATTTTACGGAAACTGTACGGAAACTGGGACAGATTTATTATTCAGAAATGAAAACAGATCTTCCCCCTTTCTTTATTCTTTCTTATTCAAGTAAACGGTGGCTAGAGGGTACATGCGTAAACGTTTGGGGTTGATCGGTGGAGTCGTTACGGCCGTTTACTTGTTCGGGCTGGCTGCGGTGGTGTCGGGCCGCGCCTACACACTAATGATCATGCCTTTGAATGAGGTGGGTGATTTTCTTGCGGGTGCTTTTGGCCCGGTCGCGTTTCTCTGGCTTATTCTAGGCTTCCTGCAACAAGGCGATGAACTGCGACAGGGCACCGAGGCGCTTAAGTTGCAGGCCGAAGAGCTCAGAAACTCTGTGGAGCAGCAGTCGATTATGGCGGCGGCTGCCACCCAGCAGATCAATGCACAGCAGCAGGCGCTGCAACTGCAGTTGGAGGAAACAGAACGCACTTTTCGGGCGAATTTCGTTTTTGGCGGCGGGCCCTCGGTCAGCTCCAATCGCGGCGTAGGGTTCTATGCGGAAACAAGTATTGAAATCGGAGTCGCAAGGTCCGTTGCACACGCAGTTGAGATAGTCATTGACCCACCTATTGGTGGAGTCAGTGAAGGAAAATTCGCAATGATTGACTTCAAACGCTCAATTTCAATACCGGTAAAATTCATCACGTTGCCGGAAACGTCAGGGAATGTCTCAATTTCTTATGACGGTGCAGACGGAAAGCGTAGGAAGGAAAATTTCATATATACGACGTTGAATGGGCACCCTTGGGTCGCGATCAAGAGAGCAGATTAGCTGCGCGGCTTGAAGCAATATCTGATCCCCGAAGAACGGGATGCTGCCGTAATGCTTACGCTTTCGTCTCGATATCAGGGAAAAGGGGACAGAATTATTATTGAACGGGCCCTGGCGGCCGGCGTCTATCGGACGTTCCAGATTTTTAGGCAGTCCCTACAGTTCATTGAATGTCTTTCAGATAATCCTTGAGTGCAATGAGCGGGGCATCAATCTGCTCTATCGTCTGAATATTGGCAAATTCAGCCGCCAACCTCCGCAACTCCTGCCCCAACGGCTTATCCACGCCCCCAATAGCCTCCAGCGCCAACCCGACACACTCACCCACCTTCACCTGAATCGCCTCAACATCCCCCCGCCGCACCAGCAACTCAAACACATCCCGCTGGTAGTCACCCATCACCAGATCGTCACGCAAAATCGGGCTTGAATCTTCCGATTCGTAAGCCAGTTTGAGGGAGAAGAGGGCGGCGGTTTCCAGTTGCAATTCCATGGGGGGAATCCTTGTGAAATGTTCCGCGGGGGTGAAGGGTAGAAGAGAGGCAAGATCAAAAGATCGCAGCCTTCGGCAGCTCCTACACGGGGCGGTGGGGTGTCAGGTGCTTTTTTGCGGGCGAAAAAAAGGCCTTGCAAAGCAAGACCTTTCTTAATTTTGGTGCCCGAGGGAGACTTGAAACAAACATTAATTACTTGATTAGTATAGATTAAATTGGATGTACATCTTTTTGCGTACATGAATTTATACTTGGCATGTATTTTGATGCGAGCAAGTGGGCGGGGGGAATTTATGATTCCGTCTTTTGAATTTCCGACGAGATGCATGTTGTGTGAGTCATTGTTTTTAACAAAGCAATCAGGTTTGGCGGAGTCTGGCCTGCCGCTATAGGTAACTATCGAGCCAAACTAGCCAGTCGTGACAGGCAGAAAACAACCGAGGCTGTGTAAAAACGGTTTAGAGCGGGTTTGACAGTCAGAACCAGAACGAAAATCGCGTTCCTACGCAAATTTCAGGTCCGGCTGATACACCAATCATTGGCAGATTTTACGTAGCGACGCAGACTTCAAAACAGTGTCTGCGTTTTTACATAGCCTGGTCCCAAAGCTGACGGTGGTGACAGGCAGAAATCAGCCAAAAGTTGCCTGTCGAAAAACCGTTAATCGCATTCCAACTTGGTCTTCACATTCTGCCCCGCGACCGATCAATGCTTCACTGTCTAAAAAAACCTCCCCCCTTGGGTGAGTGTCGCTTTTCGCATCAACTCTTTGCGCAATTTTCCGGGGGACATGCCAAACATGTTCTGAAAATGTCGAATGAAATGAGGTGCGTCGGCGAACCCGCATTCGAAAGCGATTTCCCCTATATGTCGATCCGAGCTGATGAGGAGCCATCGGCCAAACCTGAGTCGAACCTGACGGTAGAATTGGGCTGGAGTGTTACTGGTTTCGGCGACAAACAGCCGCTCCAGTTGCCGTTTACTGGTACCGACAAGGTTCGCGATTGAGTCAATATCCAAGGGCTCGGTCATGTGCTTTTCCATCAGCATGACGGCTTCGTGCAGGCGCCTGTTCGAAGAGCTGGCGTAGCCAAGTGCCTTGCGCCGGTCGACGAAACTGCCGGAGCTGCTTTTTGCGACCGTCATCTGATGAACAACTTTGCCGGCCCGATCCGGGCCGCAATGCACCCCAATAAGATGGATGGCCAACTCAATCACCGAGATACCGCCTGCGCAGGTGATCCGATCCTTGTCGATGAGGAAGTCACTGTTGCTGACAAAGCGCAATCTGGGGAACAGACGTTTCCAGTCGTCGCAATGGTAGGCATGTACGCAAGCGGTACGTCCCTCCATCAAGCCATGTCGAGCGAGCACGAAGCTGCCCGTGCATAGACCGATCAACGGCACGTTAGCGGCGGCTGCCTGAAGCAGAAATGCCGGATACGTCTTTGGTGCGGCCTCGAGGGAATCAAGCAGCCCACCAATCACCACGATGTAATCAAATTGATGAGGATTGGTGAGCTCACTGTCGATAGGCACATCCAGTCCGCAGCTGGAAATGACTCTTTGCCCAGGGGTACCCAGTACTTTCCATTGGCAGCGTATCGGACGGCTCTGATCGCCCGTATCGGCGGCATGTCGCAGCGCATCGGTCAGCCCTGACAGTGACAGCAAAGGGAAGCGCGGCCACAACACAATGCCAATAGATAACTCAGTGGCGCCGCGTCGGCTTGGCGGATGTCGTGCCTGACCATTATCAAGCTCTTCTACGAGGCTTTCGCTGGAGGCCCTGGACAGTACATCTCCGAAATGTCGCAAATGTTCAATCATTCATGCAAACCATCCAACCAGTTATGCCGCTGATCACCATACGATGAGCGCCTGCCCAACACCATGCTGTTCATAAAAAAACAATCGAGGAGCACGTGATGAAGAAGCCCAACGTTCAACGTTTTGCCGGTATCTATGCGGGTCTGCTGGTATCCATGCTGGCCTCGGTACCGGCATTCGCACTGGAAACGGTAGAGCCGGGAAGCCTGACTATCGCGTTCACTGGCGATATGCCGGGGACCGGTTATCAAGACAGCCGGATGGTCGGCTACGACGGTGAAATCCTTCAACAAATATCTGAGAAGCTGGGTTTGAAGGTTAAACCTGCCTTGATGGACTGGGCCGGCACCATCGCCTCAGTACAAGCTAAACGCGTGGATGTCATGGCCGGCACCATGGGCTGGACCGAGCAGCGCGCGAAGATCATGACCGTGAGCGACCCGATTCACTATTTCAAGAACGGCATCACCCAGACCGACAAGACTAACTGGAGCAGCCTCAAAGATTTGCAGGGCAAGAAGGTCGGCACCATCACGGGTTTCTCGTTCATCCCTGAGATGCGCAAGATCGAAGGGCTGCAAGTAGCGCTGTACGACACCTCCGATGCCGCGGTGCGCGATCTCCTCGCCGGGCGCATCGATGCAGTGATTGGGGATCCTCCGGTCATGCAATACGCCATTTTTCGCAACGAGCAGTGGCACCTGCACTTCAACGCTTTCACCGACAACGATCCGAATTTCCCACTGCTGACGGGTCTGGGTCAGGTGGTGTACGGCTTCAATAAAGGGGCCAGCCCGCAGCTGGTGGCTGCCGTGAACGAGCAGATCCAGACCCTCTGGAAAAGCTGTGAAATGCGCAAGATCGGTGCCCGCTACGGTCTGACTCAGGATGTCTGGTATGTGCCGGAAGGCAAGGACCTGAGGCTGGGTGTCGACCGCCCGGCGGACTGGAAACTGCCCGGCTGCAAGTAAGCGCTTGAGCGGATGAATCGGCCTGATGGCCCGCGCCGATTCATCGCCATGTCTATAACAAAAAGAGGTTAACCAAGATGTCGACCCCGTCCGAACCTGCGTTGCTGCGAGTGCATGACCTGCACAAAAGTTATGGTGATCTTGAGGTGCTCAAGGGGATCAACCTGGAGTTGAAAGCCGGTGAAACCCTGTCGTTGATCGGCCCCAGCGGGTCGGGAAAGTCCACTTGCCTGCGTTGCATCAATTACCTGGAAAAACCCACTCGAGGCGATATCTGGCTGGGCGACGAGTTGATCGGGCAGATCAAGGACGGTAAACGCATACGTCTGATGAATGATCGGGAAATGGCTCCGCAGCGACGCGAGATCGCGATGGTGTTCCAGCTCTTCTACCTGTGGCCACATTTGAGCGTACGCGACAACGTCGCGCTGGGGCCGATCAAGGCACAGGGTATGCCGCGCAAGCAGGCCTATGAGCTGGCTGATGCCATGTTGGAAAAAGTCCATCTGCGGCACAAGGCCGAGGTCTATCCCGAGCAGTTGTCCGGCGGACAGCAACAGCGGGTCGCTATCGCCCGCGCGTTGGCCCAACAACCTAAAGTCATCCTGTTCGACGAGCCGACCTCGGCGCTGGACCCCGAACTGGTGGGGGAAGTACTGGCCGTGATTCGTGAGCTGGCGCAAGAGGGCCGCACCATGATCATGGTGACCCACGAAGTGCGCTTCGCTCGGGATGTGGCGGATCGGGTGATCTTCATGGACGGCGGACACATTATCGAGCAAGGGCCTTCGGCGCAGGTAATCGACAACCCAAGCCATGAGCGTACCCGCAGTTTTCTTGGGCGCATGGCCATGGAGGGCGCTTGATGGCGAACTTCGAGGTCTTTCTCGGGCTACTGCCTCTGTTGTTGAAAGGCGCGCTCACCGCCCTGGAAATCGCGCTGTGTACCTTGCTGCTGGCGAGTGCCGGAGGGGTAGTACTGGCGGTGTTGCTGACGTTCAGTCGGTCACGGGTGTTGCATGGGGTGATCGGCTGTTTCATTGAGTGGATGCGCAATGTTCCCGCGCTGGCGCATCTGTTCCTGATCTATTTCGGTCTCTCCTACCTTGGCATCAACTTGCCCGCGTGGCTGGCCGCCATCGTTGGCTTGAGTCTGGTGGGCAGCGCGGTGTTGGCTGATATTTTCCGTAGCGGCTTGCAGTCGCTGCATGTCGGTCAGCATGAAGCCGGGTTGGCTGTCGGTCTGAGCCGGATGCAGATTTTGCACTGCATTCTCTTGCCCCAGGCCCTGCGCGTGACGTTGCCAGCGTTCGCCAACTACGTCACGCAATTGGTCAAGGACACCTCCATCGCCTCGGCCATCGCCGTGCCGGAAATCATGTTCCTGGCGCGCAATCTGGTGACCTCCACCTTCCAGACTTCACTGATCTATTTGGCTGTGATGTGCATCTACGCCGCGATGATTTTACCGATCGGTGTGGGATTCATTCGGCTCGAACGTCATTTTGGGAGCGCGCGATGATCAGTTTTTTTCAGCAATACCCGGAGTACTGGAGCGACTGGATCGCTCGCCTGTTGCTCGGTGCACGGATCACTGCCGAATTGTCCCTGATGGGGTTCGCTCTGGCGGTCGTGCTGGGGGCGTTGTTGGTCTGGGCGATGAGAAGTCCGAGTGTCATCCTGAAACGGTTGGCAGCGTTCTTTATTCAGAGCATGCGCGCTGTACCTCTTCTGGCGTTGCTGCTGGCCCTGTATTTCGCGTTGCCCAGCCTGGGGTTGACGTTGTCCGGCTATTGGGCCGGGGCCATCGGTCTGGGTTTGCAGGGTGCCGCTTACGTTGCGGAAATCCTCCGTGGCGGCCTGGATTCGCTGCATCGCGGCCAGCGCGAAGCCGCTATCGCCATCGGACTGACGCCGCTGAAAGCGTTTACCACCGTCATCCTGCCGCAAGCGATTCGCGGCATGTTGCCGCCACTGCTTAACGCCTACGTGTCGATCCTCAAGGACAGCTCGTTGTGCGCTCTGATCGCCACCGATGAGTTGATGCTGGCGGCGCGGGCCATCGCTTCGGAAACCTTCCTGCCAATGCATGTCTTCCTGCTGGTAGGGCTGTTCTATTTTGTTATCGCTTTCCCTCTTTCAATGCTGTCGCGTGTGCTTGAAAAGCACTTTTCACGCGGGCGCAAAACCGTACGAGGTTGAACATATGAGCACCATAGATCGAGTTACTTCCCACAGCATTGCCCAGTTGCAGCGGGCGCTGCAGGCGGGATCGCTGACTAGCGAAGCGCTGGTTCGTGCGCAACTGGCGCGCATCGAGCGCTTTGACGAGCAGCTCAATGCCTATGTCGAGACCTATTCCTCGCGTGCTTTGAGCGCGGCCATCGCCGCTGATCGCCAGCGTGCGTCCGGCATACACCTGGGACCGCTGCATGGCATTCCTCTGGCGATCAAGGACTTGTTCGAGATCGATGGCCAGGCCATCACGGGTGGATCATTGGCACAGGCACCGCGTGTTTCGAGGTTGACCGCCACTGCAGTGCAACGCCTGGAGCGTGCCGGTGCAATCATTCTTGGCAAGACCCACACCGTCGAATTCGCTTTCGGTGGCTGGGGCACCAACGCGGTGATGGGCACGCCGTGGAACCCGTGGGACCGTAACGTGCATCGCGCTCCGGGTGGCTCAAGCAGTGGCTCGGCAGTGGCCGTGGCCAGCGGGTTGGCGAGTGCTGCGTTGGGCACCGACACCGGCGGCTCGGTGCGGATTCCGGCGGGCATGTGCGGCTTGGTCGGGCTGAAAACCACGCGTGGGCTTATCAGTCGCCATGGCTTGATCGAACTGTGTCCTTCGCTGGATTCGGTAGGGCCTATCACCCACACCGTTGAAGACGCGGCGTGGATGTTGGATGCACTGCTGGGCCCGGACCCGCTGGATCCGGTTTCGGCCCAGGCACCTGTATTCAGCGCCGCTGCCGGTCTCAATCAGCCGGTAGCCGGTTTGCGCATCTGGGTGTTGCCACAGGCCGAACGAGCGCATGTCGCTCCCGGGGTGCTGAAGGCTTACGATTTGGGGCTCAAGCAGTTGGCCGCGTTGGGCATGCAACTGATCGAGCAACCGCTGCCCACGTCGTTGGAGCAGTGCATGCGCATCGCTGGTGGGCTGATGAGCGCCGAAGGTTATGCCAGCCTGGGTAGCTTGTTCGAGCGCGACGATCTGCGTTTCGACCCCCATGTTCAACGTCGCGTACTCAGTGGTCGCGCCATCGACGCAGCGTCGTATATCCAGTTGCACAATCAGCGCCGCGCCGCTCGGCACGCCATGCAGGAGGCCATGACCAACATAGACGCCTGCGCTTTCCCGACCAACGCTATTGGCAGTGTGCCGTTGGATGAGGTCGATGAATATGGCACGCCACTGGCCTTGTTGGGGCGGTTCGCCAACTTGCTGAACTTGTGTTCGGTGGCGCTGCCCATCGGGCTCGATGAAAAGTGCATGCCGGTCTCGATGCAGATTGTGGGTCGGGCATTCGCCGAACCGCTGATTCTGCGCATCGGCCATGCCTATCAACAGGTCAGCGATTGGCACACGCTACGGCCTGAGGGCTGGGAGCTGGCGGACAACGCGGTTGCGTGATGGATATAACTGCTTGATATATCCCTGGATATCACCCTGCCAGCGCCTCAAGTTAAAGTGGGGTTGGAAAGTGTCGCCTATAAATCTATATAAAAATTTAATATATACCTGCCCAGTGATTTCGCGAATCATCAAAAATTTCACCGGAAGGGTTACTCCAAGGATAACGTTTCAATAACGTTGTTCGCCCTGTACTGAGTTTGCTTTTGTCGCTATCAGTGGTGTTTCCTGCCGCCCATAAAGTCAGGCCATTTCCTTAGTCGGGTAGTGGCTTGCGCAGAGTCATGTATGTCGTCAAATCGTTAGTTGTCATCAACAACGTTCTGTATCAGGAGATGTATTGTATGCCTTTCACTCGGACTGTTATTGCTCTTTCTTTAGGTCTGATTATAGGGCAGGGGTATGTTCAGGCTGCACCGCTGCTTTCTTTGGATAATGGTCAGTCTGAACGGGCCGTGGCAACCAGTAATGCATGGGTTGAAATTAACCAGGCGGCGTTTGAAAACAATATTCGTACGCTCCAGAACACCTTGACGAATAAATCACGGCTTTGTGCCATCCTCAAGGCGGATGCCTATGGTCATGGTGTCGCGTTATTGATGCCGTCTGTCATAAAAATGGAAGTGCCCTGCGTAGGCATTGCCAGCAATGAAGAGGCTCGGGTTGTACGTGAAAGTGGATTCAAGGGGGAACTTGTCCGAGTGCGTACAGCGACGTTGGCCGAGGTGGAAGGAGCATTGCCGTACAAGATAGAGGAGTTAGTCAGTAGTCTCGATTATGCTCGAGAAACGGCCGCTATTGCTGAAAAGCATGGGAATCGCCTGAAGGTTCACTTGGCGTTGAACGCAGGTGGTATGAGTCGTAACGGCCTGGAAATGAGCACTGAACACGGTCGGCAAGAAGCCTTGGCGATCAATCGTTTGGCTCCTCTGGAGCTGGTCGGAATCATGACTCACTTCGCGGTGCAGGATAAGGATGATGTTCGGCAAGGGCTCAAGGCTTTCAATGAGCAAACGGCTTGGCTGATAAAGGCCGCCGGAATTGATAGAAGTAAAATCACTCTTCATGCGGCGAACTCTTACGCGACGTTAGAAGTGCCAGAGTCGCATTTGGACATGGTACGTGCCGGAGGCGCCTTGTATGGGATGATGGAACCTTCGCATGCCGAGTACAAACCGGTCATGCAGGTCAAGTCATACGTGGCGTCTGTTAATCAATACCCTAAAGGCAATACAGTGGGGTATGACCGAACAGTGACACTGAGTCGTGATTCAAAGCTTGCGAATATTCCAGTGGGCTATTCTGATGGCTATCGTCGAGCGTTTACCAATAAAGGCGTTGTCCTTATAGATGGGCAGCGTGCTCCAGTGGTAGGGAAGGTCTCCATGAATACACTCATGGTGGACGTGACAGATATCCCTGCTGTGCGCGCTGGCGATCAAGTGGTGCTCTTCGGTAAACAAGGCGACAGTGAGATCGCCCAGAGTGAACTTGAAGAACTCAGCGGAACATTGCTGGTGGACCTTGCTACCGTTTGGGGGAGTAGCAATCCCAAAGCCCTGGTGGCGGATAAAGCCTCCGACTAACCAGTGAGGGTGCTAGTCGCTACTGCGGTGGTAACGCTCACACAGTAGCGACTTTTGGCAGTGACGCCTCGAGGGTTTGTCATGCGGACGGTGATGCGCTGCGCTCCCGGCGGGCCGCTCGTCTTCCGTCATTGAATGTCCTTCAAATAATCCTTGAGCGCCATGAGCGGAGCACCAAGCTGCTCCATCGTCTGAGTCCCGGAAAACTCCCCCGTCAACCTCCGCAATTCCCGCCCCAATGGCTTATCCACACCACCGATGGCTTCCAGCGCCAATCCCACACACTCATCCACCTTCAACTGAATTGTCTCAACATCCCCCCGCCGCACCAGCAACTCAAACACATCCCGCTGGTAGTCACCCATCACCAGGTCGTCACGCAAAATCGGGCTTGAATCTTCCGATTCATAAGCCAGTTTGAGGGAGAAGAGGGCGACGGTTTCCAGGTGCAATTCCATGGGGGGAATCCTTGTGAAATGTTCTTCCGGCGAGAAGGGCAGAAGAGAAGCAAGATCAAAAGATCGCAGCCTTCGGCAGCTCCTACAGGTCAGCGCATTGTCAGGGCGTTGTTGGTGGGGGTGTCAGGTGCTTTTTCACAGACGAAAAAAAAGGCCTTGCAAAGCAAGACCTTTCTTAATTTTGGTGCCCCGAGGGAGACTCGAACTCCCACTCCTTTCGAAAACGGATTTTGAATCCGCCGCGTCTACCAATTCCGCCATCAGGGCTCAATGGCGGCGAAGTATAGAGATGAGATAACCGCTGGTCAATCAGGTACATGGAGAATTTTTGATATTTCCGCTAGACTTCCCGGCCCTGCTAGACGACACCCCATCATGCGCGTTGCTGACTTTACCTTCGAGCTCCCTGATTCGCTGATCGCCCGCCATCCGCTGGCCGAGCGGCGCAATAGTCGCCTGTTGACCCTGGATGGGGTCAGCGGCGCTCTGGCACACCGTCAATTCACTGATTTGCTGGAGCTTTTGCGCCCCGGCGATTTGATGGTGTTCAACAATACCCGGGTGATTCCGGCGCGGCTGTTTGGCCAGAAGGCTTCCGGCGGCAAGCTGGAAATCCTGGTGGAGCGGGTGCTCGACAGTCATCGCGTGCTGGCCCATGTGCGTTCCAGCAAGTCGCCCAAGCCTGGGTCGAAGATCCTCATCGATGGCGGTGGCGAGGCCGAGATGCTGGCGCGGCACGATGCGTTGTTCGAGCTTAAGTTCGCCGAGGAGGTGTTGCCGCTGCTCGACCGCGTCGGGCACATGCCGTTGCCTCCTTATATAGACCGTCCGGATGAAGGCGCCGACCGCGAGCGTTACCAGACTGTCTACGCCGAGCGTTTGGGCGCGGTGGCGGCGCCGACGGCGGGGCTGCATTTCGATCAGGTGTTGATGGAGGCGATTGCCGCCAAGGGCGTCGAGACCGCGTTCGTGACCCTGCACGTCGGCGCTGGCACTTTCCAGCCGGTGCGGGTGGAGAAGATCGAAGATCACCACATGCACAGCGAATGGCTGGAAGTCGGCCAGGACGTGGTGGATGCCGTTGCCGCCTGTCGCGCTCGCGGTGGTCGGGTGGTGGCCGTAGGGACCACCAGCGTGCGTTCCCTGGAAAGCGCTGCCCGCGATGGCGTGCTCAAGCCGTTCAGTGGCGACACCGACATTTTCATCTACCCGGGCCGGCCGTTTCATGTGGTCGATGCCCTGGTCACCAACTTCCATTTGCCCGAATCCACGCTGTTGATGCTGGTTTCGGCGTTCGCCGGTTATCCCGAGACCATGGCTGCCTACAAGGCCGCCGTCGACAACGGATACCGCTTTTTCAGCTACGGTGATGCGATGTTTATCACCCGTAACCCCGCACCACGTGGCCCTGAGGAAACAGAATGAGTCGCACCAGTCGTATGTCGTTTGAGTTACTTGCTACTGACGGCAAGGCTCGTCGCGGTCGTTTGACCTTCCCGCGCGGTACCGTCGAGACCCCGGCCTTCATGCCGGTGGGCACCTACGGCACGGTCAAGGGCATGCTGCCACGGGATATCGAGGCGACTGGCGCTGAAATCATTCTGGGCAACACTTTCCACCTGTGGCTGCGCCCGGGCACGGAAGTGATCAAGAAGCACGGCGACCTGCACGATTTCATGCAGTGGAAAGGCCCGATCCTGACCGACTCCGGTGGTTTCCAGGTGTTCAGCCTGGGCGCCATGCGCAAGATCAAGGAGGAGGGCGTGACCTTCGCTTCCCCGGTCGATGGCGCCAAGGTGTTCATGGGCCCGGAAGAGTCGATGCAGGTCCAGCGTGACCTGGGCTCCGACATCGTGATGATTTTCGACGAATGCACGCCGTACCCGGCCGACGAAGACGTCGCCCGCGTATCGATGGAGTTGTCCCTGCGTTGGGCCAAGCGTTCGAAAGAAGCCCATGGCGACAACACGGCGGCGCTGTTCGGCATCGTCCAGGGCGGCATGCACCAGGACCTGCGCATGCGCTCCCTGGAAGGCCTCGACAAGATCGGCTTCGATGGCCTGGCCATCGGCGGCCTGTCGGTGGGCGAGCCCAAGCACGAAATGATCAAGGTGCTGGATTATCTGCCGGGCATGATGCCGGCTGACAAACCTCGTTACCTTATGGGCGTTGGCAAACCGGAAGACTTGGTTGAGGGTGTGCGCCGCGGTGTGGACATGTTCGATTGCGTGATGCCAACCCGTAATGCCCGCAACGGGCATCTGTTCATCGATACCGGCGTGCTGAAGATCCGTAACGCGTTCCATCGCCATGATGATTCGCCGCTCGATCCGACCTGCGATTGCTATACCTGCCAGAACTTCTCCCGCGCTTATCTGCATCACCTGGACAAGTGCGGCGAAATGCTGGGAAGCATGCTCAATACCATCCATAACTTGCGCCATTATCAAGTGCTTATGGCTGGTTTGCGCGAGGCTATTCAACAGGGTACATTGGCCGCCTTTGTCGATGCCTTCTACGCCAAACGCGGGCTTCCCGTGCCGCCTTTGGACTGAGTTTTCTGACCCCAAGATTCAACATTTGCAACTGGAGTGCTAAATGAGCTTTTTTATCTCTAATGCCATGGCTGACGCCGCTGCACCTGCTGCGGGCCCAATGGGTGGCGGTTTCGAGTGGATTTTCCTGGTCGGTTTCCTGGTCATCTTCTATCTGATGATCTGGCGTCCACAGGCCAAGCGCGCCAAAGAGCAGAAAAACCTGCTGAGCAGCCTGCAGAAAGGCGACGAAGTTGTGACCACCGGCGGCATCGCCGGCAAGATCACTAAAGTGGCCGACGATTTCGTCGTTCTGGAAGTTTCCGACACCGTCGAAATGAAATTCCAGAAAGGCGCCATCGCCGCGACGCTGCCAAAAGGCACGCTCAAAGCGATCTAAGTTTCAACTTCATCTTCAATCGACGGGGCGCGCAAGGCGCCCCGCGTCATAAACGGGCGGCGTGATGCTGAACAAATATCCTCTGTGGAAATACATTCTGATCCTGGCGGTGCTGGCGGTCGGTCTGATTTATTCCGCTCCCAATCTTTATCCTGATGACCCGGCCATTCAGGTCAGCGGTGCCAGCACGGCGCTGCAGGTCAATCAGACTGATCTGGACCGTGTGAGCGCTGCGCTCAAGGAATCCGGGATCAACGTCAAGGCTGCCACCCTGGCTGCCGGCGGCAAGGGCGGGCTGATTCGCCTGACCAAGGCTGAAGACCAGCTGCCGGCCAAGGACGTTGTACGCAAGGCATTGGGTGATGACTACGTCGTCGCGCTGAACCTGGCACAAACCACCCCGCAATGGCTGCGCAACCTCGCTGCGCACCCGATGAAGCTGGGTCTGGACTTGTCCGGTGGTGTGCACTTCCTGCTGGAAGTGGACATGGAAAAAGCCCTCGATGCACGCCTGAAAGTCTACGAAGGCGACGTCAAGAGCCTGCTGCGTAAAGAGAAGCTGCGCTATCGCAGCCTGCCGCAACTGGGCGGTGCCATCCAGCTGGGCTTCGCTGATGAAGACAGCCGCGAACAGGCCCGTACGATCATCCGCAAGAACTTCAACGATTTCGACATTGTTCCGGCCGACCTCAATGGTCAACCGGTGCTGCGTCTGGCGATGACCCCGGCCAAGCTGGCGGAAATCCGCGAATACTCCATCAAGCAGAACTTGACCACGGTGCGTAACCGCGTCAACGAGCTGGGTGTTGCCGAACCGATCGTTCAGCGCCAGGGCGCCAACCGCATCGTGGTTGAGCTGCCGGGCGTGCAGGACACCGCCGAAGCCAAGCGTATCCTCGGCAAGACGGCCAACCTGGAGTTCCGTCTGGCTGCTGAGCCGGGTGCTTCGAAAGCCACTTCCGAGGAATTCGAGTTCCGTGAGGGCAAGCGTCCTCCTGCGCTGATCGAGCGTGGCCTGATCATCACCGGTGACCAGGTGACTGACGCCAAGGCTGGCTTCGGCGAGCATGGCACACCGGAAGTGAACATCCGTCTGGACGGTCACGGCGGCGAGTTGATGAACCGTGCGACCCGTTCGAACGTCGGTCGCAGCATGGCGGTGATCTTCATCGAGCAACGTCCGATCACCACTTACACCAAGCAGATGGTCAATGGCGTCGAGAAAGACGTGCCGGTTCAGACCTTCAAGGAAGAGAAGAAGATCATCAGCCTGGCGACCATTCAGTCGCCGCTGGGTGCGCAGTTCCGTATTACCGGCCTGAATGGCCAAGGCGAGTCGTCCGAGCTGGCGCTGCTGCTGCGTGCCGGTGGTCTGGCTGCACCGATGTACTTCGCTGAAGAACGCACCATCGGCCCAAGCCTGGGTGCCGACAACATCACCAAGGGTATCGATGCATCGCTGTGGGGCATGCTGTTCGTCTCGCTGTTCATCATGGCCATCTACCGCTTCTTCGGCCTGATCGCCACCGTCGCTCTGGCGGTGAACATGGTGATGCTGCTGGCCCTGATGTCGCTGCTGGGTGCAACGCTGACCCTGCCGGGTATCGCCGGTATCGTGTTGACCATGGGTATGGCGGTCGACGCCAACGTGCTGATCTTCTCGCGGATCCGTGAAGAGATCGCCGCCGGCATGACCGTGCAGCGCGCAATCAACGAAGGCTTCGGCCGGGCATTCACCGCGATTCTCGATGCCAACCTGACCACCTTGCTGGTCGGCGGCATCCTCTTTGCCATGGGCACCGGCCCGGTCAAGGGCTTCGCAGTGACCATGTCCCTCGGGATCTTTACCTCGATGTTCACGGCCATCATGGTGACCCGCGCGATGGTCAACCTGATCTTCGGCGGTCGTGACTTCAAGAAGTTGTGGATTTAAGGGGCTGCCATGTTACGTACAATCAACTTCATGGGCGTTCGCAACTTTGCGTTCGGCGTCACATTGTTCCTTACGGCACTGGCAATATTCAGTGTCTTCCATAAGGGCATGAACTGGGGCCTGGACTTCACCGGCGGTACGCTCATCGAGCTGACCTACGAGCGTCCAGCCGATGTCACCAAGGTGCGTGAGCAGCTGGTGACCGCGGGTTATCACGAAGCCATCGTGCAGAACTTCGGTGCGACCACCGATTTGCTGGTGCGCATGCCTGGCGAAGACCCGCAACTGGGTCACCAGGTCGCCGAAGCCTTGCAGAAGGTGGGTGGCGAAAACCCGGCGACGGTCAAGCGAGTCGAGTTCGTCGGCCCGCAGGTGGGTGAAGAGCTGCGCGACCAGGGCGGCCTCGGCATGCTGATGGCGCTGGGCGGTATCCTGATCTACCTGGCGTTCCGCTTTCAGTGGAAGTTTGCGGTCGGTGCGATCGTATCCCTGATCCACGACGTGATCGTGACTGTCGGTATCCTGTCGTTCTTCCAGATCACCTTCGACCTGACAGTGCTGGCGGCGGTACTGGCGATCATCGGTTACTCGCTCAACGACACCATCGTGGTATTCGACCGGGTTCGCGAGAACTTCCGTGTACTGCGCAAGGCCAGCCTGATCGAGAACATCAACATTTCGACCACGCAAACCCTGCTGCGGACCATGGCGACTTCGATCTCCACCTTGCTGGCGATCGCGGCCCTGCTGTTCTTCGGTGGCGACAACCTGTTCGGTTTCTCCATTGCCCTGTTCATCGGTGTTCTGGCGGGTACTTACTCGTCGATCTACATCGCGAACGTGGTGCTGATCTGGCTGAACCTGAGCACTGAAGACCTGATTCCTCCGGCCAATACCGAGAAGGAAGTCGACGACCGTCCTTGAGGGAGCAACCCTTAAGCGGTGTCATCCAAAAAGGCGCGAGTTGAACTCGCGCCTTTTTTTGTGCTCCAAGGCAGGGAGAAGCGCGGACACGTTCCGCATGTGATGGTCCAGGAGGTTCATGTGAACAAGTCGATGCTGGTTGGTGCTGTACTGGGTGCTGTCGGTGTAACTGCCGGGGGTGCTGTGGCCACCTACAGCCTGGTTAAAAGCGGCCCGGAGTACGCACAAGTACTCGCCGTTGAGCCGGTCAAGACACAAATCAAGACTCCACGTGAAGTATGCAAGGATGTAACGGTCACCCGGCAGGCGCCGGTGAAAGATCAACATCAGATCGCCGGTACGGTGGTCGGTGCATTGGCAGGTGGTCTGCTGGGTAACCAGGTCGGTGGTGGTACCGGCAAGAAGATCGCCACGGTCGCGGGCGCTGTCGGTGGCGGTTATGCCGGCAACAAGGTGCAGGAAGGCATGCAAGAGCGTGATACCTACACCACCACCCAGACCCGCTGTAACACGGTTAACGACATCAGTGACAAGGTTGTAGGTTACGACGTGCAGTATTCGCTGGATGGCAAGGAAGGCAAGGTGCGCATGGATCGTGATCCAGGCAACCAGATTCCGGTGGATAAGGAAGGCAAGTTGATCCTGTCTGAGAATCAGACGGCTCATTGATCTGCTGATGCCGGATTAAAAAAGAAGCACCCTGCGGGGTGCTTTTTTGTGCCTGCCATTTCTGCACCGACACCAATCCCTGTAGGAGCGAGCTTGCTCGCGAAGAGCCCAAAGGCACCGCGCTCATCCAGAATTCCCGCGTTATCGTTGACGACCATCGCGAGCGAGCTCGCTCCTACAGTGGGGTTGTGGTGTTATCGAGGGCAAATTCCAGGCATAAAAAAAGCACCCCGCAGGGTGCTTTCTCTGTCGCTGGAAGCTTAGCGCTTCAGCGAGGCCGGCAGGTGCGGCTGGATCGCCGTCAAAACTGCCTTGAAGCATTTGGTGTTGCCGGCAACGACGTGGCCTTTTTCAAGGAAGTCGTGACCACCGGTGAAGTCGCTCACCAGGCCGCCAGCTTCCTGGATCAGCAGGGCGCCAGCAGCCATGTCCCACTCGGACAGGCCCGACTCCCAGAACGCGTCGAAACGGCCGGCGGCCACGTAGGCCAGGTCCAGGCTCGCCGAGCCTGCACGGCGGATGCCGGCGGTCTGGCCAACCAGGGCGCGGAACATGCCCAGGTAGTTGTCGAGGTTGTCCATCTGGTCGTCACGGAACGGGAAGCCGGTACCCAGCAGGGCGCCGTCCAGGCTGGTGCGGCCGCTGACGCGCAGGCGACGACCGTTCAGTTGAGCGCCGCGACCACGGCTGGCGGTGAATTCTTCCTGGCGAACCGGGTCCAGAACAACGGCGTGCTCAAGACGACCGCGGTATTTGCAGGCGATGCTGACAGCGAAATGAGGAATGCCGCGCAGGAAGTTGGTGGTGCCGTCCAGCGGATCGATGATCCACAGGTACTCTTCGCCTTCGATGCCGGTGCCGGCGTGCATGCCGGTCTCTTCACCCAGGATCGAGTGATTCGGGTAGGCCTTGCGCAGGGCGTCGATGATTTTCTGTTCGGCGGCGCGATCCACCTCGGATACGTAATCCTTGGCGTCTTTTTCGTCGACCTTGATGGTATCCAGGCGCTCGATGGAGCGGAAGATCAATTCACTGGCGCTGCGGGCGGCGCGCAGCGCGATATTCAGCATGGGCTGCATGGATGTGTCACCTAAGGTTGTTAAAGAAAGCCGGGCATTCTATCAGAAAGTTTCTACAGGAGAAGGACGACGTTCGCTTTCGTGGCTTAACGGTAGGATGAGCTGTAAGATTCCGCTCCCGATTATTGTGTTCGAGAGCGCCTCCCTTGCTGCAAAACATTCGTGTCGTCCTGGTCAATACCAGCCATCCGGGCAATGTCGGCGGGGCTGCGCGTGCCATGAAGAACATGGGCCTGTCGCGGCTGGTGCTGGTCGAACCGCGCCTGTTCCCGCACCACGAGGCCGATGCCCGTGCTTCCGGTGCCGGTGACATCCTTGAAAACGCGCAAGTCGTCGCCACCTTGGAAGATGCCTTGGTCGGCTGCAATCTGGTGCTCGGCACCAGCGCCCGCGACCGACGCATTCCCTGGCCATTGCTCGATCCCCGCGAATGCGGAACGAAGGTGGTCGAGGAGGCCGGGCAGGGTGCCCAAATCGCCTTGGTGTTCGGTCGTGAAGATTCCGGCCTGACCAACGAAGAGCTGCAGCGATGTCACTATCACGTGCACATTCCATCAGACCCTGAGTTCAGCTCGCTGAACCTTGGGGCGGCGGTGCAGGTGTTGAGCTATGAAGTGCGCATGTCCTGGCTGGCCGCCCAAGGTCAGCCGAGCAAGGTCGAGAAGGAAGAAGTGGCTTCGGTGAAAAGCGCTGAGCTTGCGACCATGGATGAGCTGGAGCGATTCTATGAGCACCTGGAGCAGACCCTCGTGGCCATCGAATTCCTTGATCCGGAAAAGCCACGGCACTTGATGGCGCGCCTGCGCCGGTTGTACGGACGCAGCTCGGTCAGCCGGGCGGAAATGAATATTTTGCGTGGCATTCTCACGGAAACCCAGAAAGCGGCCCGTGGTGAGCTACTAAACCGGAAGGATTAATGATGTTCGAGCGTTTGCGTGAAGATATCCAGAGCGTATTCCACCGAGACCCGGCGGCGCGTAACGCTTTTGAAGTCCTGACTTGCTACCCCGGCATGCACGCCATCTGGATTCACCGTTTGTCGGCGATGCTGTGGCGCGCGGACCTGAAATGGCTGGCGCGCCTGGTGTCGAACTTCGGGCGCTGGTTGACCGGGATCGAGATTCATCCGGGGGCCAAGGTCGGTCGTCGTTTCTTCATTGACCATGGCATGGGCATTGTCATCGGTGAAACGGCGGAAATCGGCGATGACGTGACCATTTATCAGGGCGTGACCCTCGGTGGTACCAGCTGGAATAAAGGCAAGCGTCACCCGACGCTGGGTGATGGTGTCGTTGTTGGTGCCGGCGCCAAGGTGCTTGGCCCGTTCACTGTCGGTGCAGGTGCGAAGGTCGGCTCCAACGCCGTGGTGACCAAAGAGGTGCCGCCGGGCGCCACTGTGGTGGGGATTCCGGGGCGGATCATCGTCAAACCCGACGAAGAGCAGGACGCCAAACGCAAGGCCATGGCCGAGAAGATCGGTTTTGATGCCTATGGCGTGACTGAAGACATGCCGGACCCGGTGGCGCGTGCCATTAACCAGTTGCTCGATCATCTGCAGGCGGTCGATGGGCGTCTGGAGGGGATGTGCGGGGCGTTGAAGGATCTGGGCAGCAATTATTGTGCGAAAGATCTGCCTGAGCTGCGCGAAGAAGACTTCGCATGTGTGAAGGACAAGGATCAGAGTCAGGCCAGCTGATGCTTTTGTAGGAGCTGCCGCAGGCTGCGATCTTTTGATCTTGCTTTTAACGGCAAAGATCAAAAGATCGCAGCCTGCGGCAGCTCCTACAGGGGTCGTATTCAGAGATGTGCGGTACGCTGACCGGTGTGCCATTAAGCCGCAGACCCTGCTATGATTCCGCCGCTCTTTTGCGGGTAAACCCGACTAAAGCACTAGGTCTTATAGTTGACTTAAATACTCGGGAATTGCATACTCGCCTCATTCCGAACTCCGTGGTAATTGTCCATGCGACTGACTACAAAAGGCCGATACGCCGTGACCGCCATGCTTGACCTGGCGTTGCACGCGCAGCACGGGCCCGTGTCCCTGGCCGATATCTCCGAGCGCCAAGGCATCTCCCTGTCCTACCTCGAACAGCTTTTCGCCAAGCTGCGCCGCAGCAACCTGGTGTCCAGCGTGCGTGGTCCGGGCGGTGGTTACCAATTGTCCCGCGAGATGCAGGGCATTCAGGTCGCCCAGGTGATCGATGCGGTGAACGAATCGGTCGATGCAACCAAATGCCAGGGGCAGGGTGATTGCCATTCCGGCGACACTTGCCTGACTCACCACTTGTGGTGCGATCTGAGCCTGCAGATTCACGAATTTTTGAGCGGTATCAGCTTGGCTGATCTTGTGACTCGCCGTGAGGTGCAAGAAGTAGCCCAGCGTCAGGACCAGCGCCGTTGCAACAGCAAGGCGCCACGCCTGGACAAGATTGAAGCGTCCGCCGTCGAATGACAGCCGAAGAGCTAGCGGCACGCCAGCCAGCCTGATTTAGGAGATAGTCCATGAAATTGCCGATTTACCTTGATTACTCTGCGACCACCCCGGTTGATCCGCGTGTCGCGCAAAAAATGAGTGAATGCCTGCTGGTCGACGGAAACTTCGGTAACCCGGCGTCCCGTTCCCACGTGTTCGGCTGGAAAGCCGAAGAGTCCGTCGAAAACGCCCGTCGTCAGGTCGCAGACCTGGTCAACGCCGACCCGCGCGAAATCGTCTGGACCTCCGGTGCCACCGAGTCCGACAACCTGGCAATCAAGGGTGCGGCGCATTTCTATGCCACCAAAGGCAAGCACCTGATCACCACCAAGATTGAGCACAAGGCTGTCCTCGACACCATGCGCCAACTGGAGCGTGAAGGTTTTGAAGTGACCTACATCGAGCCTCGTACTGATGGCCTGGTGACCCCGGAGATGGTCGAAGCCGAACTGCGCGATGACACGATCCTGGTGTCGGTCATGCACGTGAACAACGAAATCGGCACCATCAACGACATCGCAGCGATCGGCGAACTGACCCGCTCCAGGGGCATCCTGTTCCACGTCGACGCCGCTCAGTCCACCGGCAAGGTCGAGATCGACCTGTCGAAGCTGAAAGTCGACCTGATGTCCTTCTCCGCCCACAAGACCTATGGTCCTAAAGGCATCGGCGCCCTGTACGTCAGCCGCAAGCCGCGCGTACGTATCGAGGCGACCATGCACGGTGGCGGTCACGAGCGTGGCATGCGTTCCGGCACCCTGGCGACCCACCAGATCGTCGGCATGGGCGAAGCTTTCCGCGTAGCCAAGGAAGACATGGCTGCCGAGAACGCGCGAATCAAGGCGTTGAGCGACCGTTTCTTCAAGCAGGTCGAACATCTGGAAGAGCTGTACGTCAACGGCAGCATGACCGCCCGCGTTCCGCACAACCTGAACCTGAGCTTTAACTACGTTGAAGGCGAGTCGCTGATCATGGCGCTCAAGGACCTGGCGGTTTCGTCCGGTTCTGCCTGCACCTCGGCGTCCCTTGAGCCTTCGTACGTACTGCGTGCCCTGGGCCGCAACGACGAACTGGCACACAGCTCGATCCGTTTCACCTTCGGCCGTTTCACCACCGAAGAAGAAATCGACTACGCCGCGCAGAAAGTCTGCGAGGCCGTTATCAAGCTGCGTGCCCTGTCGCCGCTGTGGGATATGTACAAAGACGGCGTCGATATCTCGAAGATCGAGTGGGCGGCACACTAACTATAGAAGCCGCCGGATACAGGCCCTGTAGCAACGCGGCGATAGACGCAGCGTAACTGCAGGGCCTCAAGAGCGGCCCTGATGAGTGAGGATTGAGAATCATGTCTTACAGCGAAAAGGTCATCGACCACTACGAAAACCCGCGCAACGTCGGCAAGATGGATGCGGAAGATCCTGATGTCGGCACCGGCATGGTCGGCGCTCCGGCGTGCGGCGACGTGATGCGCCTGCAGATCAAGGTCAACGACGCCGGCATCATCGAAGATGCCAAGTTCAAGACCTACGGCTGCGGTTCGGCCATCGCTTCCAGCTCCCTCGCCACCGAGTGGATGAAGGGCAAGACCCTGGACGAAGCGGAAACCATCAAGAACACTCAGCTGGCTGAAGAATTGGCCCTGCCGCCAGTGAAAATCCACTGCTCGGTACTTGCTGAAGACGCCATCAAGGCGGCTGTTCGCGATTACAAGCAGAAGAAAGGCTTGATCTGATTTTCGAGTTTTGGCGACGAGTAAGGAGTCACCGATGGCTATCAGCATGACAGAAGCGGCTGCTCGACACGTGCGGCGCTCCCTCGACGGGCGCGGCAAAGGTGAAGGGATTCGTCTGGGTGTTCGCACCACAGGCTGTTCCGGCCTTGCCTACGTGCTGGAGTTTGTCGACGAGGTGGTTGCAGAGGATCAGGTGTTCGAAAGTCACGGTGAAAAAGTGATTATCGACCCGAAAAGCCTGGCCTACCTGGACGGCACCGAGCTCGATTTCGTCAAGGAAGGGTTGAACGAAGGCTTCAAGTTCAACAACCCCAACGTACGCGGTGAATGTGGCTGCGGCGAAAGCTTCAACATCTGAGGCTTGTCGTGGGAACTCCTTGTCATTTCGCTTTATTCGAGCTGCAACCGAGTTTCGATCTGGACCTCGATCAGCTGGCTACGCGCTACCGTGAGTTGGCGCGCAGCGTTCATCCGGACCGCTTTGCTGATGCTTCCGAGCGTGAGCAGCGGTTGGCGCTGGAGCATTCCGCGAGCCTCAACGAGGCCTACCAGACGCTCAAGAGTCCACCCAAGCGCGCGCGTTACCTGCTCGCCTTGAATGGTGGCGAGCTGCCGCTGGAGGTCACGGTGCATGATCCGGAGTTCCTTCTGCAGCAGATGGAGTTGCGTGAAGAGCTCGAAGACCTGCAGGACAGCGCCGACCTCAATGGTGTTGCCGTCTTCAAGCGTCGCCTGAAGGCTGCCCAGGATGTACTGAACCAAAGCTTCGCGGCTTGCTGGAATGATGCAGCGCAACGTGAACAGGCCGAACGCCTGATGCGGCGCATGCAGTTTCTCGACAAGCTCACCTACGAAGTGCGCCAGTTAGAAGAGCGCCTCGACGATTAACCCAGTGCCGCTCCGGTCGCACGCCTGATATACAGATAAGTCCTGATAACGATGGCCCTACTGCAGATCGCCGAACCCGGCCAAAGTCCTCAACCGCACCAGCGTCGTCTGGCTGTGGGGATCGACTTGGGCACTACCAATTCGCTGGTCGCTGCATTGCGCAGTGGTCTTTCCGAGCCACTTGCCGACGCAGAAGGGCGGGTCATCCTGCCGTCTGCCGTGCGCTACCACGCCGATCGTGTCGAGGTCGGCGAATCCGCCAAACTGGCTGCCGCTACCGACCCCCTGAATACTGTGCTGTCGGTCAAGCGCTTGATGGGTCGTGGTCTGTCCGACGTCAAGCAGCTGGGTGATCAGTTGCCGTACCGCTTTGTCGATGGCGAGTCGCACATGCCGTTCATCGACACGATCCAGGGCCCGAAAAGCCCGGTCGAAGTCTCCGCCGATATTCTCAAGGTCCTGCGTCAGCGCGCTGAAGCGACCTTGGGTGGCGAATTGGTTGGCGCGGTGATTACCGTTCCGGCCTATTTCGATGATGCTCAACGTCAAGCCACCAAGGATGCGGCCAAGCTGGCCGGATTGAACGTGCTGCGTTTGCTCAATGAGCCAACCGCCGCGGCGGTCGCTTACGGTCTGGACCAGCACGCCGAAGGCCTGGTCGCGATTTATGACCTGGGCGGCGGCACCTTCGACATTTCGATTCTGCGCCTGACCGGCGGAGTGTTCGAAGTGCTGGCTACCGGCGGCGACAGCGCCCTGGGTGGCGATGACTTCGACCACGCGATCGCTGGCTGGATCATCGAGAGCGCTGGTCTGTCCGCCGACCTCGATCCGGGTACGCAGCGCAACTTGCTGCAAACCGCCTGTGCGGCCAAGGAAGCCCTGACCAATGCTGCGGTCGTTGAAGTTGCCTATGGCGACTGGAAAGCCGAGCTGACTCGCGAAGCCTTCAATGCGCTGATCGAGCCGATGGTGGCTCGCAGCCTGAAAGCCTGCCGCCGTGCTATTCGTGATTCCGGTATCGAGCTGGACGACGTGTATGCCGTGGTCATGGTCGGTGGGTCCACTCGCGTTCCTCGCGTTCGCGACGCCGTCGCCGAAGCTTTCGGTCGCCAGCCGCTGACTGAAATCGACCCGGATCAGGTGGTGGCCATCGGTGCTGCGATCCAGGCCGATACCCTGGCTGGTAACAAGCGCGATGGCAGCGAATTGCTGCTGCTGGATGTGATTCCGTTGTCCCTGGGGCTGGAAACCATGGGCGGCCTGATGGAGAAGGTGATTCCGCGCAACACCACCATCCCCGTCGCCCGCGCCCAGGACTTCACTACGTACAAAGACGGCCAGTCGGCCATGGCGATTCACGTGTTGCAGGGTGAGCGCGAGCTGATCAGCGACTGTCGCTCCCTGGCACGCTTCGAGCTGCGCGGGATTCCGGCGATGGTGGCCGGCGCGGCGAAGATTCGCGTGACCTTCCAGGTCGATGCCGACGGTCTGCTCAGCGTTTCCGCCCGCGAACTGGGTTCGGGCGTCGAGGCCAGCATCCAGGTCAAGCCGTCCTACGGCCTGACCGACGGTGAAATCGCCAAGATGCTCAAGGATTCGTTCCAGCACGCCAATGACGACAAGGTTGCCCGCGTATTGCGTGAGCAGCAGGTCGATGCGCAGCGCCTGATCGAAGCGGTACAGGCGGCTTTGGAGGCGGATGGCGAGCGTTTGCTCGACGCCGACGAGCGCATGGTCATCGAGCTGCAGGTGCAGGAACTGAGCGAACTGATGAAAGGTACCGATGGTTACGCCATCGAGCAGCAGACCAAGCGTCTGTCGCAAGTGACCGATGCCTTTGCTGCCCGCCGCCTGGACTCGACGGTGAAAGCCGCGCTGGCGGGGCGCAACCTGAATGAGATTGAGGAATAACGATGCCGCAGGTCATTTTTCTGCCACACGAAAAGTTTTGCCCGGAAGGCATGGTCGTGGAGGCTGAGACGGGTATTTCCATCCTCGAGCTGGCCCATGAGCACCATATCGAGATGGAAAGTGCCTGTGGCGGCGTCTGCGCCTGCACCACCTGCCACTGCATCATCCGCGAGGGTTTCGACTCGCTGGAAGAGGCTGACGAGCTGGAGGAAGACTATCTTGATAGGGCCTGGGGGCTGGAGGCTCAGTCGCGTCTGGGCTGTCAGGCGAAAGTCGGGACTGAAGACCTGACCGTCGAAATTCCGAAGTACTCGGTCAACCATGCAGCCGAAGCGCCGCACTGATTCAAGGAATTGTCATGAAACTCAAGTGGACTGATGTGCTGGAGATCGCGATCCAGCTGGCTGAAAGCAAGCCCGACGTGGACCCTATGTCGGTCAACTTCGTCGATCTGCGTAAATGGGTGATGGAATTGCCCGAGTTCGACGATATGCCTGAGCATTGTGGCGAGAAGATCCTGGAGGCCATTCAGGCCCACTGGATCGAAGAACGTCACTGAGCCACGCCGCAGGTTAGGCAATACCCAAGAACCCGCGTATAATTCGCGGGTTTAATTTTTCGTAAATTACCGTTTCTGGAGTTACACCATGGCTGTTCAACGTACTTTCTCCATCATCAAGCCTGACGCCGTTGCAAAAAACGTGATCGGCGAGATCACCACTCGTTTCGAAAAAGCTGGCCTGCGCGTTGTAGCTTCGAAACTCAAGCAACTGTCCAAAGCCGAAGCTGAAGGCTTCTACGCTGAGCACAGCGCTCGTGGTTTCTTCAACGACCTGGTTGCTTTCATGATCTCCGGTCCGGTTGTCGTTCAGGTTCTGGAAGGCGAGAACGCTATCGCTCTGAACCGTGAGCTGATGGGCGCTACCAACCCTAAAGAAGCTGCTCCCGGCACCATCCGTGCTGACTTCGCTGACTCCATCGACGCCAACGCTGTACACGGTTCGGACTCCGAAGCCGCTGCCGCTCGCGAAATCGCATACTTCTTCGCAGCTACTGAAGTAACCACTCGCTAAGCATTGGCTTAAGAGTGAAGGTGAATCCATGACTACATCGACTGTAAAAACCAACCTGCTGGGTCTGACTCAGCTGGAAATGGAAAAATTCTTCGACTCAATCGGGGAGAAGCGTTTCCGTGCCGGTCAGGTAATGAAATGGATTCACCACTTTGGTGTCGATGATTTCGATGCCATGACGAACGTCAGCAAGGTCTTGCGCGAAAAGCTCAAGGCTGTTGCCGAGGTCCGTGGTCCCGAAGTGGTCAGCGAGGACATTTCCAGCGACGGCACCCGTAAATGGGTGGTGCGCGTGGCGTCCGGCAGCTGCGTCGAGACCGTATACATTCCCCAGGGCAAACGCGGCACCTTGTGCGTTTCGTCCCAGGCAGGCTGTGCCCTGGATTGCAGTTTCTGCTCCACCGGCAAGCAAGGCTTCAATAGCAACCTCACCGCCGCCGAAGTCATCGGCCAGGTGTGGATTGCCAACAAATCCTTTGGCAGCGTCCCGGCAACCGTCGACCGTGCCATCACCAACGTGGTGATGATGGGCATGGGGGAGCCGCTGCTGAACTTCGACAACGTCGTCGCGGCCATGCATTTGATGATGGACGACCTGGGCTACGGCATTTCCAAACGCCGTGTGACCCTGTCGACCTCCGGCGTGGTGCCGATGATCGATGAGCTCTCCAAGCACATCGACGTCTCCCTGGCGTTGTCCCTGCACGCACCGAATGACGCATTGCGTAACCAATTGGTGCCGATCAACAAGAAGTATCCGCTTAAGATGCTGCTTGAGTCGTGCCAGCGCTACATGTCGAACCTCGGCGAAAAGCGCGTGCTGACCATTGAGTACACCTTGCTCAAAGACATCAATGACAAGGTCGAGCACGCGGTGGAAATGATCGAGCTGCTGAAGAACATCCCGTGCAAGATCAACCTGATCCCGTTCAACCCGTTCCCGCATTCCGGGTACGAGCGTCCGAGCAATAACGCGATTCGTCGTTTCCAGGATCAGCTTCATCATGCCGGTTTCAACGTCACCGTCCGCACCACCCGCGGTGAAGACATCGACGCCGCCTGTGGTCAATTGGTAGGGCAGGTGCTGGATCGCACCCGTCGCAGCGAACGTTATATCGCCGTGCGCGAGTTGAACGCCGACAGCGATCTGGCGACGAACGCTGCGAACAACAACTAAGAGAGGATCTCTATGTCCCTGCGCTTTGCGCTGCTTTTGCTGTTGGCCAGCCTGTGTGCTGGCTGCGTGCTTTCGGGCGACTACAACCCGATGAAGACCAGCAAGGGCCGTGATGAAGCGCGGGAGGCGTACGTTCAGTTGGGTATCGGGTATTTGCAGCAGGGGATGACCGAGCGCGCCAAGGTCCCACTGAAAAAAGCCTTGGAGCTGGATAGTTCCGACCCTGATGCCAACGCGGCACTGGGGCTGGTGTTCCAGGCCGAGATGGAGCCGGAACTTGCCGATGAACATTTCCGCAAGGCACTGTCTTCCCGTCCCGCCGATGCACGAATCCTCAATAACTACGGCAGTTTTTTGTTCGAGCAGAAACGTTACAAGGAAGCCTACGAGCGCTTTGAGCAAGCCGCCGCCGATACCCTGTATCCTGAGCGTTCACGGGTATTCGAAAACCTCGGCATGACCGCTGCGATGCTTGGTCAGCGCGATCTGGCCCGGCAGCAACTGGAAAAAGCCCTGCGCCTGAACCGTCAGCAACCTCGCGCATTGCTGGAAATGGCTGAGTTGTCTTACGAAGACAGGCATTATGTGCCCGCGCATGACTATTACGACCGTTTTAGCCAGCTCTCCGAACAAAATGCACGTAGTCTATTGCTCGGCATTCGGCTGGCAAAAGTGTTTGAAGACCGCGACAAGGCCGCAAGTAAGGGCCTGCAACTAAAAAGACTCTATCCCGGTACGCCGGAATATCAGCAATACCTGTCGGAGCAATGATGAAAGCGGCGCATCCTGAAGTTGTAGCAGCGAATCGCGTTAACCCCGGTGAGATTTTGCGCCAGGCCCGCGAAAGCAATGGCTGGTCGCTGGCCGAAGTGGCCCTCAAGCTCAACCTCACCACCACTTCCCTGAGCAATCTGGAAGCCGGCGCTTTCGACAAGCTGCCCGGGCATACTTTTGCCCGTGGTTATATTCGTACCTATGCCAAATTGCTCGGCATGGACCAGGCCGTACTGGTCCAGCAATTCGACCAATCCACCGGCACCGATTCCCAGGGCAGCAGTGTTCACAGTCTGGGTCGTATCGAAGAACCGGTCCGGGTCTCCCACACCATCCTGCGAATCGTCAGCCTGCTGTTGCTGATCGCGGTGATCGGTGGCGGTTTCGTCTGGTGGCAGGATCAGACCTCGATGCGTACCAAGGACCTGATCGGGCTGGTTCCGGAACACGTTGAAGTCGAAGGTGCCGACGGTACTACGCAGATTCATCCGCTGGACGAGCCGGAAGACCAGGCTGTCGTGGAAGGTCAGACCGAAGGCGGAACCGTCCTCGTGCTGCCACAGGCCGACACGGCGGCTCAAGTGCCGGCGGATGCTCAGGCGACTGCGCCGGCCGTCCCTGCAGCGCCGGCAACACCAGCCGCCCCCGCTCACAATCCGGCGCCAGTTGTCGCGACGCCAGTGACGCCGGCAACGCCAGCGCCGGCGGTGCCTGCTGTCTCGGCCCCGGTCGTGACTGCTCCGGCAGCCCCGAGCGCGCAGGCTCCAGCGGTAACCGCACCAGTGGCCGGTCAAGGCCAGGTTCAAGTGCAGTTCACCGCCGATTGCTGGACACAAGTGACCGACGGTAGCGGCAAGGTACTGTTCAGTGGTCTCAAGCGCAAAGGCACCAGCCTGGCATTCAATGGTAAACCACCATTTACCGTGCGCCTGGGCTTTGCCCGCGGCGCTCAGGTCAGCTACAACGGCCAGCCGGTTGATGTCGCTCCGTTCACCAGTGGCGAGACTGCTCGCCTGAAGTTGGGTCAATAAGTCATGCACGGCGAATCTCCAATCAAACGTCGCGAATCCCGCAAGATCTGGGTCGGTAACGTGCCTGTTGGCGGCGATGCACCTATCGCTGTGCAGAGCATGACCAACAGCGACACCAACGATGTCGCGGCCACTGTCGCGCAAATCAATCGTCTGGAAGCGGCCGGCGTCGATATCGTGCGGGTCTCCGTACCGGACATGGACGCCGCCGAAGCCTTCGGCAAGATCAAGCAACTGGTCAAGGTGCCCTTGGTTGCCGACATTCACTTCGATTACCGGATCGCTTTGCGCGTAGCTGAACTGGGTGTCGATTGCCTGCGGATCAACCCGGGCAACATCGGCCGCGAAGACCGCGTGCGTGCGGTGGTGGATGCCGCCCGTGACCGCGGGATTCCGATCCGTATCGGCGTGAACGCCGGTTCCCTGGAAAAGGACCTGCAAAAGAAATACGGCGAGCCGACCCCGGCTGCACTGGTCGAGTCTGCCTTGCGTCACGTCGAGCACCTTGAACGCCTGAACTTCCAGGATTTCAAGGTCAGCGTGAAAGCATCCGACGTGTTCATGGCCGTCGAAGCCTACCGCCTGCTGGCCAAGGAAATCGTCCAGCCGCTGCACCTGGGCATCACAGAAGCCGGTGGTTTGCGTTCAGGCACGGTGAAATCCGCCGTGGGCCTCGGTATGCTGCTCGCCGAAGGGATTGGCGATACTATCCGCATCTCGTTGGCGGCCGACCCGGTCGAGGAAGTGAAAGTCGGCTACGACATTCTCAAATCGCTGCACCTGCGGTCCCGTGGCATCAACTTCATCGCCTGCCCGAGCTGCTCGCGGCAGAATTTCGATGTGGTCAAGACCATGAACGAGCTGGAAGGGCGCCTCGAAGACTTGCTGGTACCGCTGGATGTCGCGGTCATCGGTTGCGTGGTCAACGGCCCGGGCGAAGCCAAGGAAGCCCATATCGGCTTGACCGGCGGTACGCCGAACCTGATTTACATCGACGGCAAGCCGTCGCAGAAACTGACGAATGACAATCTGGTGGATGAGCTGGAACGCTTGATCCGCCAGAAAGCGGCTGAAAAGGTCGAAGCTGACGCTGCCGTTATTGCGCGCGGCTAAGCCTGGCTAAAAAGAGCCGAACGAATTAAGGAATTTAAGTGAGCAAGTCTCTGCAAGCCATTCGTGGCATGAACGACATCCTGCCCGAACAGACTCCCCTGTGGCGTCATTTCGAAGGCACCGTTTCGCGTCTGCTGGATAACTACGGTTACAAGCAGATCCGCATGCCGATCGTCGAGTTCACCGAACTGTTCAAGCGTTCCATCGGTGAAGTGACCGACATCGTCGAAAAAGAGATGTACACCTTCGACGACCGCAACGGCGACTCCCTGACCCTGCGCCCTGAAGGCACGGCGGCCTGTGTGCGCGCAGTGCTGGAGCACGGCATCACCGGCGGTGGCCAGGTTCAGAAACTCTGGTACATCGGCCCGATGTTCCGCCACGAGCGTCCGCAGAAAGGCCGTTATCGCCAGTTCCACCAGATCGGTGTCGAAGTGTTCAACCTCGACGGTCCGGACATCGACGCCGAGCTGATCGTGCTGACCTGGCGCCTGTGGGGTGAACTGGGTATTCGCGATGCGGTAAAACTCGAGCTCAACAGCCTGGGTACCAGCGAATCCCGCGGCCGTTATCGCGAGGCACTGGTCGAGTTCCTGTCCCGGCATCTGGACAAGCTGGACGAAGACAGCCAGCGCCGCCTGAAGACCAACCCGTTGCGGGTCTTGGACACCAAGAACGCCGAGACACAGGCGATTCTGGTCGATGCGCCGAAAATGGCCGACTACCTCGACGAAGAGTCCCGCGTGCATTTCGAGGGCCTCAAGGCTCGCCTGGACGCCGCCGGCATTCCTTACGTGATCAACCCGAAGCTGGTTCGCGGGCTGGATTACTACAGCAAGACCGTTTTTGAATGGGTCACCGACAAGCTCGGCGCCCAGGGCACCGTGTGTGCCGGTGGTCGTTACGACGGTCTGGTGGAGCAGATGGGCGGCAAACCGACCGCTGGCGTTGGTTTTGCCATGGGTATCGAACGCCTGGTGCTGCTGCTGGAAACCCTGGAGCAGATCCCGCAAGAGATCTCCCGTCAGGTCGACGTCTACCTCTGCGCCTTCGGTGAAGAAGCCGAGCTGGCCGGCCTGACCCTGGCGGAGCGCGTACGTGATCAGTTGCCCAACCTGCGCCTGCAAGTGAATGCCGGTGCCGGCAGTTTCAAAAGCCAGTTCAAGAAAGCCGACAAGAGCGGCGCGCTGTACGCGCTGATTCTCGGTGACGACGAAATGGCCCGGCAAGTGGTAGGTTTCAAACCCCTGCGAGGCCAGGGCGAACAACAAAGCATTGCCTGGGATGCGCTTGCCGCGCACCTGGCCACCTGCGTCGTGCAGGGTTGAAGCTGTCTAAACAGCCGAATTAGCGATTAAGGAGTATTGGGGTGTCGAGTACCGAAGACGAACATGTGGCGGAATTGAAGGAATGGTGGTCACGCAACGGTAAGCCCCTGGTCACTGGCGGCCTGTTGGCGCTGGTCATCGTGTTCGGCTGGCAGGCGTTCCACAAGTATCAGAGCAATCAGTCGCAAGGCGCCTCGATGCTCTATCAGCAATTGCTCGAAACCACGCTGACGCCTGACGGCAAGCCTGATGCGGCCCGTGTTTCGGACCTGGCCCGCAAGCTCAACAGCGAGTTCGGCGGCAGCGCCTACGCGCAGTACGGCAGCCTGTTCGTGGCCAAGGTTGCGGTCGACAGCGGCAAGCTGGACGACGCGGCCAGCGAACTCAAAGCCATTGTCGACAAACCGGCCAACCCGGCGCTGGGCGAAATCGCCCGTCAGCGTCTGGCCCAGGTACTCGGCGCGCAGAACAAGGCCGACGAAGCACTGAAGCTGCTCGAAGGCGATACCGACAAGGCATTCCTGGCCACTCGCGAAGAGCTCAAGGGCGACCTGCTGGTGCAGTTGGGTCGTACCGATGAGGCGAGCGCGGCGTATCAAAAAGCCAAGGCGGCGCTGTCGGATGAAGCGGCGGTCGGTGGCCTGCAAATCAAGCTGGACGACCTGGCCAAAGGGGATGCGTGACGTGATTCGTTGGAAACATGCAGCATTGCTGGCCCTGGCCTTGTTGGCCGCGGGTTGCAGCAGCAACAGCAAAAAAGAATTGCCTCCGGCCGAACTGGTCGACTTCAAGGAAGAAGTGGTTCTGCACAAGCAGTGGAGTCGTTCGATCGGTGACGGTCAGGGCGAAACCTACAACATGCTGGTTCCGGCCATCGATGGCGATACCATCTATGCCGCCGACGTCACTGGCGTGTTGATGGCGATGGACCGCAACACGGGCGACGTCAAATGGAAGAAAGATCTCGAGCTGCCTGTCTCCGGCGCCGTTGGCGTAGGTTACGGTCTGGTCACCATCGGTACGCTCAAGGGTGAAATCGTTGCCCTGGACGCTATCAACGGTGAAGAGAAGTGGCGCGCTCGCGTGTCCAGCGAAGTACTGGCTCCGCCAGCCAACAACGGTGACGTTGTGGTGGTTCAGACCCAGGACGATCGCCTGATCGGCCTGGATGCCTCCACCGGTAACCGTCGCTGGATCTATGACAGCACCCCTGCGGTACTGACCCTGCGCGGTACCAGTGCACCGATCGTGACCAACCGCCTTGCGGTGGCTGGCCTGTCGACCGGTAAAGTGGTTGCCGTGGATATCTCCAACGGCGTACCGGTGTGGGAACAGCGCGTAGCGATCCCGCAAGGTCGTTCGGAGCTGGAGCGTGTGGTCGATATCGACGGTGGCTTGCTGCTGTCGGGCGAGACGCTGTATGTCGCCAGCTATCAGGGGCGCGTTGCCGCTCTGGACCTGCAAAGCGGCCGTCAGCTCTGGCAGCGTGATGCTTCCAGCTATGCCGGTGTCGCCCAGGGGTTGGGCACCGTTTATGTGAGCCTGTCTTCGGGCACCGTTGAAGGCGTCGACGAGCGTTCCACCTCTGCCTTGTGGAGCAACGATTCGCTGGCCCGTCGTCAACTGTCGGCCCCGGAAGTGTTCTCCAGCTACGTTGCAGTCGGTGACCTGGAAGGTTACCTGCACCTGCTGAGTCAGGTGGACGGTCGTTTCGTCGGCCGCGAGCGCATCGACAGCGACGGCCTGCGCGCCCGTCCGCTGGTGATGGGTGACACGATTTATGTATATGGCAACAGCGGCAAACTGGAAGCCCTGACCATCAAGTAACGACTATGCTTGGGGTTTAACCCCCAAGCGGCTTCACTTGTAGGAGCGAGCTTGCTCGCGATGGACGTCAACGATTACGTTTGCTGTCTGAATAAACGCGGTGTCATTGCGTTTTTCGCGAGCAAGCTCGCTCCTACAATGATTGCCCCGAGCACCAGCCGCTGCCTCGCAGCGGCTTTTGTATTTTCTGAAATAACGAAGTGGAGAGCCGCATGGTTCCCGTAATCGCCCTGGTGGGCCGACCAAACGTCGGCAAGTCCACCTTGTTCAACCGCCTGACCAGGACTCGTGATGCCATCGTCGGCGACTTGTCCGGTCTGACCCGTGATCGCCAGTACGGTGAGGCCAAGTGGCAAGGGCGTTCCTACATTCTGGTCGACACCGGTGGTATCTCCGGTGACGAGCACGGTATGGACGAAAAAATGGCCGAGCAATCGCTGCTGGCCATTGAAGAAGCGGATGTCGTGCTGTTCCTGGTAGATGCCAAGGCCGGTTTTACCGCCGCCGACCAGATGATCGCCGAGCATTTGCGCAAACGTAACAAGCGTTCCTATGTGGTTGCCAACAAGGTCGACAACATCGACCCTGAAATGGCCCGCGCCGAATTCGCTCCGTTGGGCATGGGACACGCGATCCCGATCGCTGGCGCTCATGGTCGTGGCATTACTCAGATGCTGGAAATCGCCCTGAGCGAATTCCCGAAAGACGAAGAAGAGCCGGAAGAAGGCGAGGAAGAAGACGTCGCCGAAGGCGAGGAAGCCAAGCGCATTCCTGGCCCAAGCGAAAAAGACGGGATCAAGATCGCGATCATCGGCCGTCCGAACGTCGGCAAGTCGACCCTGGTCAACCGCATGCTCGGCGAAGATCGGGTCATCGTCTACGACCAGCCCGGCACCACCCGCGACAGTATCTACATCCCGTTCGAGCGTAACGACGAGAAGTACACGCTGATCGACACCGCCGGTGTGCGCAAGCGCGGCAAGATCCACGAAGAAGTCGAAAAGTTCTCCGTGGTCAAAACCCTGCAAGCGATCAAAGACGCCAACGTGGTGATCTTCGTGATGGACGCCCGCGAAGGCGTGGTGGACCACGACCTCAACCTGCTGGGCTTTGCCCTCGAGGCCGGTCGTGCATTGGTCATCGCGATCAACAAGTGGGACGGCATGACGCCGAGCGAGCGCGACTTCGTCAAGATCGAGTTGCAGCGTCGCCTGTTCTTCGTCGAGTTTGCCGATATTCACTTTATCTCGGCACTGCACGGCACCGGCGTGGGCAACCTCTACGCCTCGGTACAGAACTCGTTCAAATCCGCAGTAACCCGCTGGCCGACCAACCGCCTGACCCAGATCCTCGAAGATGCGGTCGGTGAGCACGCCCCTCCGATGGTCAACAACCGCCGGATCAAGCTGCGTTATGCCCACCTCGGTGGCGCGAACCCGCCGATCATCGTGATTCACGGCAACCAGATCGAGAAGGTGCCGAAGTCCTATGTGCGTTATCTGGAAAACACTTACCGCCGTGTCCTGAAGCTGGTCGGTACGCCGATCCGCATCGAGTTCAAGGGTGGCGAGAACCCGTACGAAGGCAACAAGAACACGCTCACCGACCGTCAGGTCAACAAGAAGCGTCGCTTGATGTCGCACCACAAGAAAGCCGACAAGAAGCGCCGCGACAAGCGCTGATTCACGGCTCGCCCACGCTGCTGGTGTGGGCGCATTTGTGGCGAGGGGGCTTGCCCCCGTTCGGCTGCGAAGCAGTCGCAAATCGATCAATGTGTTTCATCAGAAGCACCTCGATTACAGGTTTGGGGGCCGCTTCGCGACCCAACGCGGGCAAGCCCGCTCGCCACAGGTATTGCGGTGAATGTATTAGAAGAAGGGCGCCGGTTGGCGCCCTTTTTTTATGGGCGCCGTTTGGGCTATCCTCGGACTCCCCCGCGCCGCCGTAGAGCCGGGTGTAGAGCAGGGAACCACCGATGATCACCAGCAAGCTGCCGAATGTCGGCATCACTATCTTCACTCAGATGTCTCAGCTCGCGGCACAGACCGGCGCGCTCAATCTGTCTCAGGGCTTTCCCGATTTCGCGGCCCCGCAGGCCCTGTGCGATGCGGTCGGCCGGCATATCGCCAGCGGCCATAACCAATATTCGCCAATGACCGGGCTGCCGGTGCTGCGTCAGCAGATCGCGGCGAAGATCGCCCGCAGCTATGGTGTCAAGGTCGATGCCGATAACGAAGTGACGGTCACCCCCGGCGCGACCCAGGCGATCTTTTGCGCCATCCAGGCAGTTATCCACAGCGGTGACGAAGTCATCGTGTTTGACCCGGCCTACGACAGCTACGAGCCCTCGGTAGAACTGGCCGGCGGTCGTTGCGTGCACGTGCAACTGGGCCTGAACGATTTCAGCATCGACTTCCAGAAGCTCGCCGAGGCACTGAGCCCGCGCACGCGGATGATCATTCTCAACACCCCGCACAACCCCAGTGGTGCGTTGATCAGCCGTGCCGAACTCGACCAGTTGGCAGCGTTGATCCGCGATCGCGATATCTATGTGATCAGCGACGAAGTCTACGAGCACCTGGTGTATGACGGCGTACCCCACGTCAGCGTGCTGGCCCATGAAGAGCTGTATCAGCGTGCATTCGTGGTCAGCTCCTTCGGCAAGACCTACCACGTCACCGGCTGGAAAACCGGCTACGTGATCGCGCCTCCGGCCCTGACGGCGGAATTGCGCAAGGTGCACCAGTACGTCAGTTTCTGCGGCGTGACACCGCTGCAGTATGCCTTGGCCGATTTCATGGCCGAGCATCCTGAACACGTCGAAGAGCTGCCGGACTTCTATCAGGCCAAGCGTGATTTGTTCTGCGATCTGCTGGCGCCGTCGCGTTTCAGTTTCACCCGGGTGACCGGTACCTATTTCCAGTTGGTCGATTACTCGCAGATCCGCCCGGACCTCAATGACGTCGAGATGGCCCTGTGGATGACGCGCGAGCATGGCGTGGCGAGTATCCCGATTTCCGTGTTCTACCAGACGCCGCCAGAAGGCCAGCGCCTGGTGCGGCTGTGCTTTGCCAAGCGTGAGGAGACTCTGCGGGAAGCCGCGGAAAAACTATGCGTGATCTGAGTGCATTGCCCAATCTGAACGTGGCGCTGATCCAGACGTCCCTGGCCTGGCACGACCGTCAGGCCAATCTGGAGCATTTCGAGCCATTGCTGGAGCAGGCTCGTGGCGCTGACCTGATCATCCTGCCGGAGATGTTCACTACCGGTTTTTCCATGGAGTCCGCGACCCTCGCTGAAGCGGAAAATGGTCCGACCAGCAAATGGCTGCGTGCTCAGGCCGCGCAACTTGATGCAGTGATTACCGGCAGCGTGATCGTTCAGGCGGCCGATGGCAGCCATCGCAATCGCCTGCTGTGGGCGCGACCGGACGGTGAGGTGCTGCATTACGACAAGCGTCACCTGTTCCGCATGGCCGGCGAGCACAACCACTACACCCCCGGCGAGCGCCAGGTGCAGTTCGAGCTCAAGGGCTGGCGCGTGCGACCGCTGATTTGCTACGACCTGCGCTTCCCGGTGTGGAGCCGCGACGCCCAGGACACCGACCTGCTGCTGTACACCGCCAACTGGCCAGGTGCACGGCGCCAGCACTGGAACCGCTTGCTGCCGGCGCGGGCGATCGAGAACCTGTGCTATGTGGCGGCGGTGAATCGCATTGGCACGGATGGCAAAGGCTTCGCGTACACCGGCGACAGCCAGGTGCTGGATTTCCAGGGTGAGACGTTGCTCAGTGCGGGGGAGGCTGACGGGGTGTTCAAGGTGGTGCTGGATGCGGCAGAGCTGGCGGCATATCGCACACGGTTCCCGGCGAATCTGGATGCGGATACCTTCGAGTTCACCTGAATCCGGGTGATTCTGAAAAGATCGCAGCCTTCGGCAGCTCCTACGCCGACCGAGTACACCCGCGACATTGGGGCGTACGTACAACCTGTAGGAGCTGCCGCAGGCTGCGATCTTTTGATATTAAAGCCGCACAAACAAAAAAGGCCCCAAGGTTCTCACCTTGGGGCCTTTTGTATTTCAGCGATGGCTTACGCCGCTTTCGCTTCCGGCTGGCTCAGCGAGCGGTTCAGTGCGCTGAACAGGGCCTTGAAGCTGGCGGTGGTGATGTTTTCGTCGATGCCGACGCCATGCACCGCACGTTCTCCGTTCACTCGCAGTTCAATGTAGGCCGCAGCCTTGGCATTGGTGCCCGCGCCGATGGCGTGCTCGTTGTAGTCCATGATTTCCACCGGTACCGGCAGGCCGGCCACCAGCGCTTCCAGGGCGCCGTTGCCCTTGCCGCGCCAGTGCAGGTTGGTCTCGCCCTGGCCTTGGCTGGCCACTTCCACTTCAACGGCGCTGTGACCGTTTTCTTCCTGCAGGCGATGGCTGACCAGCGCGTACGGGGTGTTGGCCTGCAAGTACTCGCTGTGCAGCAATGCGTGGATCTGCTGGGCGGTCATTTCCAGGCCGAGGCGATCGGTTTCACGCTGCACGACCTGGCTGAACTCGATCTGCATGCGACGCGGCAGGCTGATGCCGTATTCCTGTTCCAGGAGGTAGGCGATGCCGCCCTTGCCCGACTGGCTGTTGACGCGGATGACCGCCTCGTAGCTGCGGCCGATGTCGGCCGGATCGATCGGCAGGTACGGTACTTCCCACAATTCGTCCGGTTTCTGCTGGGCAAAGCCCTTGCGGATCGCATCCTGGTGCGAGCCGGAGAACGCGGTATGCACCAGGTCGCCGACGTACGGGTGGCGCGGGTGCACCTGGATCTGGTTGCACTCTTCGACGACTTTGCGCACGCCGTCGATGTCGGAGAAGTCCAGCTCAGGGTTGATGCCCTGGGTGTAGAGGTTCAGGGCCACGGTCACCAGGTCGACGTTACCGGTACGCTCGCCGTTGCCGAACAGGCAGCCTTCGACGCGGTCGGCGCCAGCCATCAGGCCCAGTTCGGTGGCAGCCACGCCAGTGCCACGGTCGTTGTGGGTGTGCAGGCTGATGATCACGCTGTCACGACGGTTGATGTGACGGCCGAACCATTCGATCTGGTCGGCATAGATGTTCGGGGTCGCGCATTCCACCGTGGCCGGCAGGTTGAGGATCATCTTGTGCTCGGGTGTCGGGTTCCAGACTTCGATCACCGCGTCGCAGACTTCCTTGGCGAACTCCAGTTCGGTGGCGCTGAAGGTTTCTGGCGAGTACTCGAAGGTCCACTCGGTGTCTGGCTGCATGGCTGCGTATTTGACGAACAGCTTGGCGGCGTTCACGGCGATGGCCTTGACCCCGTCCTTGTCCTGGTTGAAGACAATGCGGCGGAAGGAAGGGGAGGTCGCGTTGTACAGGTGAACGATGGCTTTCTTCGCGCCGCGCAGGGATTCGAAGGTGCGTTCGATCAGGTCTTCACGACCCTGGGTCAGCACCTGGATGGTGGTGTCGTCAGGAATGTGGTTGCCTTCGATCAGGGTGCGCACGAAGTCGAAGTCGGTTTGCGAAGCGGCCGGGAACGAGGCTTCGATTTCTTTAACACCGACTTGCACCAGGGTTTTCCAGAAGCGCAGCTTCTTGACCGCGTCCATCGGCTCGATCAGCGACTGGTTGCCGTCACGCAGGTCGGAGCTGCACCAGATCGGCGCGGCGGTGATGGTCTTCGATGGCCAGGTGCGGTCCGGAATGTTGATAGTCGGGAACGCGCGGTATTTCGAAGACGGGTCTTTGAGCATGCTCATCGGGAAATCCTTATTGTGTTGGCCGAAAAAAGGCGGCCTGCCGGTGGATCAAAAGTTCTTGGAGTAACGCTTGGGACGAGGCACCACGATTCAGCCCGGCAGTCGTGCGCTGACAAGGCACAGGCTGCGGTGCTGGCGGAGCTGAATGAGGGTGTGAGAGGTTTTCATGCCTTCAACCCTAACCGCGGGGGTGAAGGTTGGCAAGCAGTCGAAAAAAATTGAGAGGAATACTCGTGGGCGAGTATTTATCGAGATTTTATTGCTGTGACTGGCGGGGATTGTTTTGTTGTTTGCGCGAGGTTTGAGTGGTGCGCAATTGGTGAGAGCGAGATTTCAGCGCGGCGAGGTTGGGGGCAACCCTGGATTCTCTGGTGACTGGAATGCCGTCTTCGCGGGCAAGCCCGCTCCTACAGTGGTACAGACACCGCTTATCCCTGTAGGAGCGGGCTTGCCCGCGAAGAGACCAGTAGCCTCAGCGAAAAATCAGGGTTGAAACGCACCAATGAAAATAGCCGGATCGACCCGCGCATCGTTCAGACTGACATTCCAGTGCATATGCGGCCCAGTCGCCCGGCCAGTTGCCCCGACTTTGCCAACCACACCGCCCCGGGCCAGTTGCTGCCCGACCTTCACGTCGATTTTCGACAGGTGGCAGAACATGCTGATAAAGCCCTGGCCGTGGTCGACGAACACCGTATTGCCGTTGAAGAAGTAGTTGCCGATCAGGATCACCTTGCCGGCGGCCGGGGTCTTGATCGGTGTGCCGGCCGGTACGGCGAAGTCCAGGCCAGCGTGAGGGTTGCGCTCTTCGCCGTTAAAAAAGCGACGCACGCCGAACTTGCTCGACAGTGGCCCGTTCACCGGTTTGTCCAGCATCAGGTTGCTCGGGGTGTTGGGGCTGAACGTGCGGTAGGCCGCAATCTGTTCGGCCAGTTCACGCTCGATACGCTTGAGATTCTCCGGGTCCGGATTGACCTGTTGAGTGTTCTTCAGGGTGATGCGCTGTTCCGGGTACTTCTTGCTGCCAACCGTAAAGTTCAAATTATGATCGCCGCTGCTGACCGATTGAGGCCCTGGCTCGACCGTCAGTGGCAGGCCGACAATGGCCAGCCAGTTGTTCTGTTCCTTGACCACTAGCACCGGTTTGCCTTGATAACTGGCTTTTGGCGCCTGGGCAGACGCGCCCAGATCCACCACCGCAACGCCGCCCGGCACCGGTTTGTTCAACAGGCGGGTGATGTAGCTGTCGGCGTTGGCGTTGACGGTCAGGCACAGCAACAGCAGCGGAGCGAGGAAGCGCGGCATGGATCAGTCCAGTAAAGAAAGGGTGACGGGTGTCAGGTGATTGTCTTCGACCCGCACTTGCAGTTCGCCTTCGCCCAGTTTGGCTTTCAGGCGCTGACCGGTGTGGGTCTGCGCGGCGCTGCGAATGGCGTTACCACGCTCGTCCAGCAAAATGCTGTAGCCACGGCCGAGGGTCGCCAACGGGCTGACCACGTGCAGCGTCTGCATCTGACTTTGCAGTTGCAGGCGACGGTTCTTCAGCCCTTCACGCATGGCCCGGGGCAGGCGCTCGGCAAGGCTGTCGAGGCGCTGGCGAAGCATCGCCAGTTGCCGGCCCGGATGTTGTGCGGCCAAACGGGTTTCCACGCGGATCAAGCGTTCGCGACGGGTGTTCAGGCTGCGCTCGAACGCGCGGCGCATGCGCATGTCCAGGTCATCCAGGCGTTGTGCTTGCTGACGCAGGCGCTCGCCGGGATGACGCAGGCGCCGGGAAATGCCTTCCAGGCGCAGGCGATCGCGCATCAAGCGGTCACGCATGCGCATCACCAGCCGTCGGTGCAGGCTTTCGACCCGGCGCACCAGATCGCTGGAGTCCGGAGCCAGCAGTTCAGCGGCAGCGGAAGGGGTGGGCGCGCGAACGTCGGCCACGAAGTCGCTGATCGATACGTCGGTTTCATGGCCGACGGCGCTGACAATCGGCGTCACGCAAGCGTCTACGGCACGGGCCACGGCTTCTTCGTTGAAGCACCAGAGATCTTCCAGCGAACCGCCGCCTCGGGCCAGGATCAATGCGTCAAAACCCCGGGCATCTGCCAGTTTCAGGGCGCGGACAATCTGTGCGGTGGCTTCGCGGCCCTGCACGGCAGTGGGGATCAGCGTCAGTTGGATCTGCGGTGCACGACGGCGGAACACGCTGATGATGTCGCGGATCACCGCCCCGGTGGGCGAGCTGATGATGCCGATGCGTTGCGGGTGCGCCGGCAGCGGGACCTTGCGCTCGGCACTGAACAGGCCTTCGGCGCTGAGCTTTTCCTTGAGTGCATCGAAGGCCAGGCGCAAGGCGCCATCGCCGGCCGGCTCCACGGTATCGAGGATCAGCTGATAATCACCGCGCCCTTCGAACAGCGAGACTTTGCCGCGCACCTTGACCGCGAGCCCGTCCTTCAGTGCCTGGCGAACCCGTGCCGCGTTCTGCCGGAACAGTGCGCAACGGACCTGGGCGCCGCTGTCCTTGAGGGTGAAGTACACATGGCCCGACGCCGGACGGGCGAGGTTGGAGATTTCGCCTTCGACCCAGATGTTGCTGAACACGTCTTCGAGCAACACCCGCGCGCGGCCATTGAGCTGGCTGACGGTCAGGACCTCACGGTCCAGGCCGAGTCTTGCAAAGGGATCTTTAATCATGGGGCGCAGTTTAAAGGCATTCTCTTATTGAATGCACGATCCCTTGTAGGAGCTGCCGAAGGCTGCGATCTTTTGATCTTAAAAGGGCAAGATCAAAAGATCGCCCGAGCGCGGACCGAGCCTTCGGCAGCTCCTACAGGGATTGGATGAAATGTTGGTTGATTTGTTGGGTCAATGGCCCTTCGGCGCGCTGGACTGGCTGGTGATCGGTGCAGGCATCGCCCTGGCCTACATCGTGTTCGGCATCGCCGGCTTCGGCACCGCGCTGGTGGCGGGGCCGATCCTGATTCTGTTCATGCCGCTGTCGAAGATCGTGCCGTTGCTGGTGTTGCTCGATTTTGTCGCGGCATTCGGCAACCTGTTGCCTTCGCGGCGCGATGTCGCCAGGCCGGAGCTGTTGCGGTTATTGCCCTGCATGGCGGTGGGGTGCACGCTGGGCGTGATTTTCCTGCTGAACCTCAAGTCTGACCTGTTGCTGCTGTTGATGGGGTTGTTTATCAGCGCCTATGCGATTTACAGCCTGTGGATAAAAGCTCGTCCGGCGCAGTTGTCCGCCGCTTGGGCGGTGCCGATGGGGACGGTGGGTGGAATGTTTGGCGCGTTGTTTGGCAGCGGCGGCTTTCTCTATGCGATCTATCTGAACAGCCGTTTGCCCAAGGAGGCGGCCCGGGCCACCCAGAGTGCACTGATCAGTTGCAGTACGGTGGTGCGTTTGAGCCTGTTTGCCATCGCCGGTGTGTATGCCGACCTGCCCTTGCTGGCGCTGGCGGTTTGTCTGTTGCCGGCCATGGCGCTGGGGCTATGGTTCGGACGACGGCTGACCATGCGGTTGTCCCGTGAGGCATTCGTGCGCCTGGTGACGTGGTTGGTGCTGGCCAGTGGGATCGCATTGATCGGACGCTATCTCAGCACCTGAAGATTCAACCTGTGGCGGGGAGCTTTTTGTGGGAGCGAGCCTGCTCACGATGATGTGTCAGCTACATTGGTGTCGACTGACACTCCATCGCGAGCAGGCTCGCTCCCACAGAAAAGCCCCCTGCAGGTTGTTCAGTCGTTGTACTGGCTCAACAACCGCTCCAGCCGCGCACTGAGGCGGCGTTTGATTTCGGTCTCGATGTGCGGGGCGAAATCGTCGATCACGTCTTGCATGATCAGTTGCGCGGCGGCGCGCAATTCGCTGTCCAGGTGCAGCAAGTCATCCGGGTTCTTGCTGGCGGCAGGCGCCGATGTCGTCGTGGTGAGAGGTTCAACGATGGGGGGCTGGGCTGTCGAAACAACGGGCGGCGAAGGCTCGCCCACGGCGTCGAACAACATGGGAATCTGTTCCTGATCGCCTTCCTCGACCGTGTCGGTCAGCAGGGGCGGTTGCAGGTTGTCATCGCCGAGCAGTTGGCGGATCGACTCGAGGTCGTCCAGCAGATGCGCGGACTGTTGCAGCGGTTTTGGAGTGTCCATGGAAAGGCTCAGAGTCGCTGTAAACGGTGATCTTGCAGAGGATAGCCCTGTTCGCGGTAGAAACGGAAACTCTCCCGCGCGGCCGCTCTGATCGTCGGATCCTCCACCACCACTTCCGCCACTCTGGCGAACTTGTTGGCGAAGGCCGGGACTTTCAGGTCGAGATTGACCAGCAGGTCCTGATGCTGGCCGCAGTCATGGCCCAACCCCAAAACAATCAAACCCTCAGGTTCGCTGTCGGCAGGGCCGTGGGGCACGAAGCTTTCGCCCTTGAACGTCCACAGTCGCGCATCGAGATCGTCACGCTGGGCCGCATCGCTGCAATGCAGGTAGATGCGGTGGCCCATGCGCCAGGCCTTCTCGGTGAGCTTGCAGGCAAAGTCCAGGCGTGCCGAAGGATCAGCGCTGGGCAGGATATAGAAGTCGACTTTGGTCATTGCGGTTCCAGAGCGGCAAACGGCGTCACCGGAAAGTGACGCCGCCGCCCATCATCGGTTTCAGGCTTTGGCGCGGTCCAGCAGGTACTGGGTCAGCAGGGGAACCGGACGGCCAGTGGCGCCCTTGTCCTTGCCGCCGCTGGTCCAGGCCGTGCCAGCGATGTCCAGGTGCGCCCAGTTCAGGTTCTTGGTGAAGCGCGACAGGAAGCAGGCCGCGGTGATGGTGCCGGCTTTCGGGCCGCCAATGTTGGCGATGTCGGCGAACGGGCTGTCCAGCTGTTCCTGGTACTCATCGAACAGCGGCAGTTGCCAGGCGCGGTCGTCGGCAGCCTTGCCGGCGCTCAGCAGTTGGTCGATCAGTTCGTCGTTGTTGCCCAGCAGGCCCGACGTGTGGGAACCCAGGGCAACCACGCAGGCGCCGGTCAGGGTGGCGATGTCGATGACTGCTTGCGGCTTGAAGCGCTCGGAGTAGGTCAGGGCGTCGCACAGCACCAGGCGGCCTTCGGCGTCGGTGTTGAGGATTTCCACGGTCTGGCCGCTCATGGTGGTGACGATGTCGCCCGGGCGCGAAGCGTTGCCGCTCGGCATGTTCTCGGCGCAGGCCAGGATGCACACCAGGTTGATCGGCAGCTTCAGTTCCAGCACGGCACGCAGGGTGCCGAACACGCTGGCTGCGCCACCCATGTCGTACTTCATTTCATCCATGCCGGCGCCTGGCTTCAGGCTGATGCCGCCGGTGTCGAAGGTGATGCCTTTGCCGACCAGCGCGTACGGCTTCTCGGATTTTTTGCCGCCGTTGTATTGCATGACGATCAGGCGCGGTGGCTGGGCGCTGCCCTGGCCCACGGCGTAGAACGAGCCCATGCCCAGGGCCTTGATCTTCTTCTCGTCGAGGACTTCGACTTTCAGGTCCTTGAACGCTTTGCCCAAGTCTTTGGCCTGTTCACCGAGGAAGGTCGGGTGGCAGATGTTTGGCGGCAGGTTGCCCAGGTTGCGGGTGAAGGCCATGCCGTTGGCGATGGCAGTGGCGTGGGCCACGGCGCGCTGCACTTCAGCTTGAGCCGCCTTGATGGTCAGCAGGGTGATTTTCTTCAGGGCGCGGGGTTCGGCTTTCTGGCTCTTGAACTGGTCGAACTGGTATTCGCCATCGATCAGGGTTTCCGCCAGCAGACGGGTCTTGCCGTAGCTGTCGCGACCCTTGACCACGATCTCGTCCAGGGCCAGCACCGCATCACTGCCGCCCAGACCTTTGAGGGTATTGAGGATGCCGGCGATGATTTTGCGGAACGGGCGGTCACCCAGTTCGTCGTCCTTGCCAACGCCCACCAGCAGCACGCGCTCGGCCTTGAGGTTCGGCAGGCTGTGCAACAACAGGCTCTGGCCAACCTTGCCGGCCAGATCGCCGCGCTTGAGCACTGCGCTGATCGCGCCGCCGCTCAATTCGTCGAGCTGTTTGGCAACCGCGCCGAGCTTGCGGCTTTCGCCGACGGAGACCACGAGAGTGGCGGTCTTCAACGTTTCGGGGTTGACGCTTTTTACAACCAGTTCCATGTCCGGGTCCCTGAATTGATGGTTATCACGCATGCGCCCGACACCTTATGTGCGTCGATTGCTTATAAACAGAAAGGCGCCAGGATCGACCGGCGACAAAAGCCGCAGTTTGAACCTCGCTACCGGCGGCTGACAACCCTCGGTTGTACGATGTTCATGGTTTTTTGGGCCACTGTAGGAGCGAGCTTGCTCGCGAGAAACCCGAGGACGCCGCAGGGTGTCAGGCATCCAGCGTTATCGTTCACACCCATCGCGAGCGAGCTCGCTCCTACACCCCCCCCAATGTATTGCGCAGTGACAGGTGCACCCAATCACAGGATAATGCGCCAACTTTTTTCGGCGGCCCTGCCTTGCGGGCTGTCCGATACGTTTGCTTGTTTGGCCGCCTTAGCCTGACAACCCTGGAGTGTCTGGTTTGATCGTCTTCCGTTACTTATCCCGCGAAGTCCTGTTGACCTTGAGCGCCGTCAGCGCCGTGCTGCTGGTCATCATCATGAGCGGGCGCTTCATCAAATACCTCGCCCAGGCGGCCTCGGGCCTGCTGGATCCGGGTTCGCTGTTCCTGATCATGGGCTATCGCCTGCCGGGCTTCCTCCAACTGATCCTGCCGCTGGGGCTGTTTCTCGGGATCCTGTTGTCCTACGGACGCCTGTACCTCGAAAGCGAAATGACCGTGCTCTCGGCCACCGGCATGAGTCAGCAACGGCTGGTTTGCATGACAATGTTTCCGGCCGCCCTGGTTGCACTCGTCGTGGCGTGGCTGAGCCTGAGCCTGGCGCCACAAGGGGCCAACCAGTTTCAGCTGCTGCTGAACAAGCAGGATGCCCTGACCGAATTCGATACCCTGGAGCCGGGGCGCTTCCAGGCCCTGCGTGACGGTACCCGGGTCACCTACACCGAACGCTTGACGGATGACCGCGTCAATCTGGGCGGTGTGTTCATCTCGCAAAAGAACATCAGTTCCAACAACAAGGATCGCGGAATTTCTGTCCTGGTGGCAGAGAGGGGGCGTCAGGAAATTCGCCCGGACGGCAACCGCTACCTGATCCTGGATAACGGCTATCGCTATGACGGTAGTCCAGGTCAGGCCAATTACCGGGCGATCAAGTACGAAGAGTACGGTGTGTTGCTGCCAAAACCCGACGTCAGCGACGAAGTCACCGACCGGGATGCGATGCCGACCCGTACGTTGGTCGGCAGTGAAGACATTCGTCTGCGCGCCGAATTGCAATGGCGGATGTCACTGCCGTTGCTGGTGTTCATCGTGACCTTGATGGCGGTGCCGCTGTCACGGGTCAACCCGCGTCAGGGCCGATTCCTCAAATTACTCCCGGCAATTCTTCTTTATATGGCCTACCTGACCATTCTGATTGCCGCTCGCGGTGCCCTCGACAAGGGCAAGATCCCGGCGGTACTGGGCTTGTGGTGGGTGCACGGGATTTTCCTGGCCATTGGCCTGGGCTTGCTTTATTGGGAACCCCTGCGATTGAAGAGGGCGAGTCGCCGCAGCGCGCTGGAGGTGGCCCGTGGTTAAGCTGGATCGCTACATTGGTAGCAGCGTGTTGATGGCGATTCTGGCGGTGCTCGGGATCATTCTGGGTCTGGCGACACTGTTTGCCTTTATCGACGAGATGAGTGAAGTCAGCGATACCTACACCCTGGTCGATGTGCTGAGCTATGTGTTGTTGACCGCTCCGCGCCGGATGTACGAAATGCTGCCGATGGCCGCGCTGATCGGTTGCCTGATCGGTCTGGGCAGTCTGGCCAGCAACAGTGAGCTGACGATCATGCGCGCCGCCGGTGTGTCGACCGGCCGGATCGTCTGGGCGGTCATGAAGCCGATGCTGGTATTGATGCTCGCCGGTGTGCTGGTCGGCGAGTACGTCGCTCCGCCCACTGAAACCGCCGCGCAGGCCAATCGCTCGCTGGCCCAGGGCAGCGGCGATGCACAAAGCGCCAAGCACGGCTTGTGGCACCGCCAGGGCGATGAGTTCATTCACGTCAACTCGGTGCAGCCCAACGGCATCCTGTACGGCGTGACCCGCTATCGTTTCGACAGCGAGCGGCACATGCTGTCGGCGAGCTTTGCCAAGCGTGCCGAGTTCGATACGGATCACTGGCAGTTGACGGACGTCACGACCACGCTGTTCCACGAGCGCAGCACTGAAGTGGTGTCGACCCCGGTCGAGCGTTGGGGCGTGGCCTTGAGTCCGCAATTGCTGAGCACAGTGGTCATGGTGCCCGAGTCGCTGTCGATCAGCGGTCTGTGGAGTTATATCCACTACCTGGCGGACCAGGGGTTGAACAATAGCCGCTATTGGCTGGCATTTTGGGTCAAGGTGTTGCAGCCGTTGGTGACTGCCGCCCTGGTGTTGATGGCGATTTCCTTCATCTTTGGTCCGTTGCGTTCGGTGACCCTGGGTCAACGGGTGTTCACCGGTGTGCTGGTGGGCTTCACCTTCCGTATCGTTCAGGATCTGCTGGGGCCTTCGAGCCAGGTGTTCGGCTTCCCGCCGTTGCTTTCGGTACTGGTGCCGGCAGGTATTTGTGCCGTGGCGGGGCTCTGGCTGTTGCGTCGAGCAGGCTGATGGCCAGCACTTTTCAACCGCTTTGACGATAAAAAACGCCCTTGTCGCAAGACCGGGGCGTTTTTGCAGGCACCGTCTGACCTGCGAACGTGACGCTTGCGCCGTGGATCAGGTACAATTCCCGGCTATTTTTCGGCGGGCCATGCCTGCAGCCTTTTTGAGTGTTGATCCGTGAGTGATTTGAGTCATATCCGCAATTTCTCCATCATCGCCCACATTGACCATGGCAAGTCGACGCTGGCCGATCGCTTCATCCAGATGTGTGGCGGCCTCGCCGAGCGCGAAATGGAAGCCCAGGTCCTGGACTCCATGGACCTCGAGCGTGAACGCGGGATCACCATCAAGGCGCACAGCGTCACCCTGTATTACAAGGCTCGCGACGGTATCAACTACCAGCTGAACTTCATTGATACCCCCGGCCACGTTGACTTCACCTATGAGGTGAGCCGTTCGCTGGCTGCCTGTGAAGGAGCGCTGCTGGTGGTCGATGCCGGTCAAGGCGTCGAGGCACAGTCGGTTGCCAACTGCTACACCGCGATCGAGCAGGGCCTGGAAGTGATGCCGGTGCTGAACAAGATCGACCTGCCACAGGCCGATCCGGACCGCGTCAGGGAAGAAATCGAAAAAATCATCGGCATCGATGCCACCGACGCGGTCACTTGCTCTGCCAAGACCGGTCTGGGCGTCGATGAAGTGCTCGAACGCCTGGTGACCACCATTCCAGCGCCGACCGGCAACATCGAAGATCCGCTGCAGGCGTTGATCATCGACTCCTGGTTCGACAACTACCTGGGCGTAGTCTCCCTGGTACGCGTGCGCCACGGCCGCGTGAAGAAGGGCGACAAGATCCTGGTCAAATCCACCGGCAAGATCCACCTGGTGGACAGCGTTGGTGTATTCAACCCGAAACACACCCCTACCGTCGACCTGAAGGCCGGTGAAGTGGGCTTCATCATCGCCAGCATCAAGGACATTCACGGTGCGCCAGTGGGCGATACCCTGACCTTGAGCACGACGCCGGACGTCGACGTGCTGCCGGGGTTCAAGCGCATCCAGCCGCAGGTGTACGCCGGTCTGTTCCCGGTCAGCTCCGACGACTTCGAAGACTTTCGCGAGGCGCTGCAAAAGCTCACCCTGAACGACTCGTCGCTGCAGTACACGCCGGAAAGCTCGGACGCCCTGGGCTTCGGCTTCCGTTGCGGTTTCCTCGGCATGCTGCACATGGAAATTATCCAGGAGCGCCTGGAGCGCGAGTACAACCTGGACCTGATCACCACGGCACCGACGGTAATCTTCGAGCTGCTGCTCAAGACCGGCGAGACGATCTACGTCGATAACCCGTCGAAGCTGCCGGATCTGTCTTCCATCGAAGACATGCGTGAGCCGATCGTGCGCGCCAATATTCTTGTGCCGCAAGAGCACCTGGGCAACGTCATTACCCTGTGCATCGAAAAACGCGGTGTGCAGGTCGACATGCTGTTCCTCGGCTCCCAGGTACAAGTGACCTACGACCTGCCGATGAACGAAGTGGTGCTGGACTTCTTCGATCGCCTGAAATCCACCAGTCGCGGCTATGCTTCTCTGGACTACCATTTCGATCGTTATCAATCGGCTAGCCTGGTGAAACTGGACGTGCTGATCAACGGCGACAAGGTCGACGCCCTGGCGCTGATCGTGCACCGTGACAACTCGCACTACAAAGGTCGCCAGTTGACCGAGAAGATGAAAGAACTGATTCCACGGCAGATGTTCGATGTGGCAATCCAGGCCGCCATTGGCGGGCAGATTGTGGCGCGGACAACCGTCAAGGCGCTCAGAAAGAACGTATTGGCCAAATGCTACGGTGGTGACGTCAGCCGTAAGAAGAAGCTGCTGGAAAAGCAAAAGGCCGGTAAGAAACGCATGAAGCAAGTCGGCAACGTGGAAATTCCACAGGAAGCCTTCCTTGCAGTGCTCAGGTTGGATAGTTAGGTCCTATGTCACTAAATTTCCCGCTGTTGCTGGTCATCGCCGTGTTCGTCTGCGGCCTGTTGGCGTTGCTCGATCTGTTGATCCTGGCCCCGCGCCGGCGTGCCGCCATCGCCTCCTATCAGGGCAGCGTCAGCCAGCCTGACATGGTTGTGGTCGAGAAGCTGAACAAAGAACCGCTGCTGGTTGAATACGGCAAGTCGTTCTTCCCGGTGTTGTTCATCGTGCTGGTGCTGCGTTCGTTCCTGGTGGAACCGTTCCAGATTCCTTCCGGCTCGATGAAGCCAACCCTGGATGTCGGCGACTTCATCCTGGTGAGCAAATTTTCCTACGGGATCCGCTTGCCGGTGATCGACAAGAAAGTCATCGAAGTCGGTGACCCGCAGCGCGGTGATGTGATGGTGTTCCGCTACCCGAGCGACCCGAACGTCAACTACATCAAGCGTGTAGTTGGTTTGCCGGGCGACACGGTTCGCTACACCGCCGACAAGCGCCTGTTCGTCAACGGTCAATCGATTGCCGAGCAACTGGTCGGCTCCGAGCCGGGCACGCTGGGCAGCGCTGAGCTCTACAAGGAAAAACTCGGAGCCGCCGAGCACATGATCCGCAAGGAAATGAGCCGCTACCGCGCAATGCCGGACCATTCGTGGACCGTGCCGGCCGGGCACTACTTCATGATGGGCGACAACCGCGACAACTCGAACGACAGTCGCTACTGGGATGATCCGAACATTCCCAAGGATCTGCTGGGCATGGTTCCCGACAAGAATATCGTCGGCAAGGCCTTTGCGGTCTGGATGAGCTGGCCGGAACCCAAACTCAGCCACCTGCCGAATTTCTCGCGGGTTGGCCTGATCAAGTAATCAGACACGGCGCTGTTGAACACAGCGCCGAATGCATTTCTGGAACCGGCACAATGGGCGCCAGACGCATGCAAACAATGATATTCAGGACGTTATTTTTGAACACAGCGTTAATTGTCCCAAGCCTGCGCCGCCTCACGGCGATGGCGGTGGAATCCAGCCACGAACTCAGCGTGGGTAAACCGTGAGCGTCTCCTTAAGCCGTCTAGAGCGTCAGCTCGGCTACACCTTCAAGGACCAGGAACTGATGGTCCTGGCCCTGACTCACCGCAGTTTTGCCGGGCGTAACAACGAACGCCTGGAATTTCTCGGTGACGCCATTCTCAACTTCGTCGCAGGCGAGGCGTTGTTCGAGCGCTTCCCGCTGGCCCGCGAAGGCCAGTTGTCGCGTTTGCGCGCACGTCTGGTCAAGGGTGAGACCCTGGCCGTACTGGCCCGTGGTTTCGATCTGGGCGATTACCTGCGCCTGGGCTCGGGCGAGCTGAAAAGCGGCGGGTTCCGTCGCGAGTCGATTCTGGCCGATGCACTGGAAGCGCTGATCGGTGCGATCTACCTCGATGCCGGCATGGAAATGGCCCGTGAGCGTGTGCTCGCCTGGCTGGCCGGCGAGTTCGAAGGCCTGACACTGGTCGACACCAACAAAGATCCAAAGACCCGCCTGCAAGAGTTCCTGCAGTCCCGTGGTTGTGAGCTGCCGCGTTACGAAGTGGTGGATATCCAGGGTGAACCGCATTGCCGGACGTTCTTCGTCGAATGCGAAATCATCTTACTGAATGAAAAAAGCCGAGGTCAGGGTGTGAGTCGTCGTATTGCCGAACAGGTAGCGGCCGCCGCAGCACTGATTGCCCTGGGTGTGGAGAATGGCAATGACTGATACAAATGCAACTCGCTGTGGCTATGTTGCCATCGTCGGCCGTCCGAACGTGGGCAAGTCCACGCTGCTGAACCACATCCTGGGTCAGAAGCTGGCGATCACCTCGCGCAAACCGCAAACCACCCGTCACAACATGCTCGGCATCAAGACCGAGGGCGACGTGCAGGCGATCTACGTCGACACCCCTGGCATGCACAAGGGTGGCGAAAAGGCTCTGAACCGCTACATGAACAAGACCGCTTCGGCGGCGTTGAAAGACGTCGACGTAGTGATCTTTGTGGTCGACCGCACCAAGTGGACCGAAGAGGACCAGATGGTTCTCGAGCGCGTCCAGTACGTGACCGGCCCACTGATCGTGGCGCTGAACAAGACCGATCGCATCGAAGACAAAGCCGAGCTGATGCCGCACCTGAGCTGGTTGCAGGAACAGTTGCCGAATGCGCAGATCATCCCTATTTCCGCGCAGCACGGGCATAACCTCGATGCGCTGGAGCGAGTGATTGCCGAGCACCTGCCGGAAAACGATCACTTCTTCCCGGAAGACCAGATCACCGACCGCAGCAGCCGTTTCCTCGCCGCTGAACTGGTGCGTGAGAAAATCATGCGCCAGATGGGCGCCGAGCTGCCGTACCAGATCACCGTTGAAATCGAAGAGTTCAAGCAGCAGGGCAAGACCTTGCACATCCATGCCTTGATCCTCGTCGAGCGCGATGGCCAGAAGAAAATCATCATTGGCGACAAGGGCGAGCGCATCAAGCGCATCGGCACTGAAGCGCGCAAGGACATGGAGCTGCTGTTCGACTCCAAGATCATGCTCAACCTGTGGGTCAAGGTTAAGGGTGGCTGGTCCGATGACGAGCGTGCGTTGCGTTCGTTGGGTTATGGCGATCTGTAATACACCGCAAGACCCCTTGTAGGAGCGAGCCTGCTCGCGATGGACTCAAGAGCGCCGCGTTCATTCTGAAAGCCCGCGTTATCGTTATCCTCCATCGCGAGCAAGCTCGCTCCTACAGTTCGGCGAGAAACCCATGTCTTCAACCCCGCCCATCGCCCAACCCGCCTACGTCCTGCATTCCCGCGCCTACCGCGAAACCAGTGCGCTGGTGGATTTCCTGACTCCACAAGGCCGGCTGCGGGCGGTGTTGCGCAGTGCTCGGGGCAAGGCCGGGACGTTGGCAAGGCCATTCGTGCCGCTGGAAGTGGAATTCCGGGGCAGGGGCGAGCTGAAGAACGTCGGGCGCATGGAAAGTGCCGGCGTTTCCACCTGGCTCAATGGCGAGGCGTTGTTCAGCGGTCTTTACCTCAATGAACTGCTGATTCGTCTGTTGCCTGCCGAAGACCCGCATCCCGCGGTGTTCGATCATTACGCCGCCACTTTGCTCGCCTTGGCCGAGGGCCGCGCGCTGGAGCCGTTGCTGCGTTCCTTCGAGTGGCGCCTGCTCGATGACCTCGGATACGGATTCTCACTGACCACGGATATCCACGGTCATGCCATCGCCCCTGACGGCCTCTATCGTTTGCAAGTGGATGCGGGGCTTGAACGTGTCTACCTGCTGCAACCCGGACTGTTCAAGGGCACTGAACTGCTGGCCATGGCCGATGCCGACTGGAGCGCGCCGGGTGCCTTGTCGGCAGCCAAGCGCTTGATGCGTCAGGCGCTGGCCGTTCACTTGGGCGGTCGACCGCTGGTTTCCCGAGAGTTGTTTCGAAAGCCGTAAATTCCCCGTGTATGCTGTGCACCGAACTTTCTCTTCTTCTGGAGCGCTTCCGTGACCACCAGCACCCGTATTCTTCTTGGCGTGAACATCGACCACGTTGCCACCCTGCGTCAGGCCCGGGGCACCCGTTACCCGGACCCGGTCAAGGCGGCACTGGACGCGGAAGAGGCGGGCGCTGACGGCATCACCGTGCACCTGCGCGAAGACCGTCGGCACATTCAGGAGCGCGACGTTCTGCTGCTCAAGGATGTGCTGCAAACCCGCATGAACTTCGAAATGGGCGTCACCGAAGAAATGATGCAGTTCGCCGAACGCATTCGCCCGGCGCACATTTGCCTGGTGCCGGAAACCCGTCAGGAACTGACCACCGAAGGTGGCCTGGACGTGGCAGGTCAGGAAGCGCGGATCAGGGCGGCGGTCGAGCGCCTGTCGAAGCTCGGCTCCGAGGTGTCGCTGTTCATCGACGCCGATGAGCGGCAGATCGAAGCTTCCCGTCGTGTCGGCGCGCCAGCAATCGAACTGCACACCGGTCGTTATGCCGATGCCGAGACGCCGACCGAAGTCGCCGAAGAACTCAAGCGTGTGGCAGATGGCGTGGCTTTCGGCTTGGCCCAGGGCCTGATCGTCAATGCTGGCCATGGCCTGCACTATCACAACGTTGAAGCCGTGGCAGCGATCAAGGGTATCAACGAGCTGAACATCGGCCATGCGCTGGTGGCCCATGCGCTGTTCGTTGGCTTCAAGTCGGCTGTTTCGGAAATGAAGGCGCTGATTCTGGCGGCTGCCGCGAAGGCTTAAGATCAAAAGATCGCAGCCTGCGGCAGCTCCTACAGGGTTATGTGTACACCTGTAGGAGCTGCCGCAGGCTGCGATCTTTTGCTTTATAGCGGAGCTGGCTCTTGCGCCGGCTTGGTCTTGTCGATCCCCGGAACCAGCAGTTTGCCCTCGGCCACCTGATCGCCTTCAAGCTGCGGCTGCGTGACCCAGGTCAGGATGTCGTAGTAGCGACGGATGTTCGCCACGAAATGCACCGGTTCGCCGCCACGGGCGTAGCCGTAACGGGTTTTGCTGTACCACTTCTTTTCCGACAGGCGCGGCAGGATCTTCTTCACATCCAGCCATTTGTCCGGGTTCAACCCTTCCTTGGCCGCCAGTTTGCGTGCGTCATCGAGGTGGCCGCTGCCGATGTTGTAGGCCGCCAGGGCAAACCAGGTACGGTCCGGTTCCTGAATCGAATCGTCGAGCTGGTCTTTCATGTAGGCCAGGTACCTGGCGCCGCCCATGATGCTCTGTTTGGGGTCCAGTCGGTTGGACACGCCCATGGCCTGCGCGGTGTTCTGGGTCAGCATCATCAGGCCGCGCACGCCGGTCTTGGACGTGACGGCCGGTTGCCACAACGACTCCTGGTATCCGATGGCCGCCAGCAGGCGCCAGTCGACTTTCTCTTTCTTGGCGTACGACTTGAAGTGCTGTTCGTACTTGGGCAGGCGTTGCTGCAAATGTTGGGCAAACGTGGTGGCGCCCATGTAGCCGAGAACGTCGACATGCCCGTAGTAACGATCCTTGAGGCGTTGCAGGGTGCCGTTTTTCTTGACTTCGTCGAGGTACTCGTTGATTTCGTTGAGCAGGCTGTTGTCGTCGCCCGGCGCGACGGCCCAGCTCTGGTTGCTGGCGTCACCGAGGTCGAAGGCGACCCGGATGTTGGTGAAGTACACCTGGTTCATCGCCACTTCGTTGGAGTCGACCAGCGTCAGGTCGATCTGGCCTTCGTCGACCATGCGCAAGAGATCGACGACCTCGACCGCGTCAGACTCTTCGTATTCGATGCCGGGAAATTTCTGTTTCAGCTGTGCCAGTTGTTCGGCATGGGTGCTGCCCTTGAGCACCATGATTTTCTTGCCCACCAGATCCTTCGCATCGGTTGGCCGAGACTGGCCGTTGCGGTAGATGATCTGCGGGGTGACTTCCAGATAGGAGTGCGAGAAGCGCACCTGCTTCTTGCGTTCTTCGCTGCTGACCAGCCCGGCAGCCGCCAGTACCGGGCCATTGGGCTTGCCGACCTGGTCGAACAGGTCGTCGAGGTTGTCGGCAGTCTCGATCTTGAGCTCGACCCCCAGATCGTCGGCGAAGCGCTTCACCAGCTCGTATTCGAAGCCGGTTTCACCGTTGCGATCCTGAAAGTAGGTGGCGGGGCTGTTACGAGTAACCACCCGCAGCACACCATCCTCCTTTACGCGCTCGAGCGTGTTGGGTTTATCAACACAGCCACCGAGCATCAGGAAGAGTCCGGTTGCGATCAGCCATTTGGCGTACCGCGGACGCAAAGCCATTGGGAAAAACATCTGCGCAGTATACGCAAAGGACCACGGGTGCCATATCTCGACAGCGAGGGGCTAGTCTGCTAGAGCTCACAAAACTGGCCGAAACCCCGCAGGAATAGGCTTTGTCTGCATTTTGTTACAGTAAAAATAAGCTGTCGTCACACGCCCAATTAACCTGACTTTCGAGGCAGAAACACAGATCGACGCCCGGGTGCAACCGTGCGTAGCGTTTCGGGTGCTGTCGCGGCCTGTTTAGGCTAGAATGCACGGCCTCAAAGCACACCCCTTCCCGAGGCTGTCCCGAAGATGTTGATCCTGCGCGGCGCTCCTGCCCTTTCTGCCTTTCGCCACAGCAAACTCCTTGAGCAACTGAGCCAGAAGGTTCCGGCTGTCAGTGGCCTGTATGCTGAATTCGCTCACTTCGCCGAAGTTACCGGCGTCCTGACCGGCGACGAACAGCAGGTGCTTGCGCGCCTTCTGAAGTACGGTCCAAGCGTTCCGGTACAAGAACCGACCGGTCGTCTGTTTCTGGTGCTGCCGCGTTTCGGCACCATCTCGCCGTGGTCGAGCAAGGCCAGCGACATCGCCCGCAACTGTGGCCTGGCGAAAATCCAGCGCCTGGAGCGTGGCATTGCGTTCTACGTGGCCGGCCAGTTCAGCGACGCTGAAGCCCGGTTGATCGCCGACGGTCTGCACGACCGCATGACCCAGATCGTCCTGGGTAACCTCGAACAGGCCGCCGGCCTGTTCAGTCACGCCGAACCGAAACCCCTGACCGCCATCGACGTGCTGGGTGGCGGCCGTGCCGCGCTGGAAAAAGCCAACACCGAGCTGGGCCTGGCCCTGGCCGAAGACGAGATCGATTACCTGGTCAACGCCTTCGTGGGCCTTTCGCGCAACCCGCACGACATCGAACTGATGATGTTCGCCCAGGCGAACTCCGAGCACTGCCGTCACAAGATCTTCAACGCCAGTTGGGACATCGACGGCCAGAGCCAGGAAAAAAGCCTGTTCGGCATGATCAAGAACACCTATCAGATGCACAGCGAAGGTGTCCTGTCGGCTTATAAGGACAACGCTTCGGTGATCGTCGGCTCCGTGGCCGGTCGTTTCTTCCCGGACCCTGAAACCCGCCAGTACGGCGCGGTGCAGGAGCCGGTGCACATCCTGATGAAAGTCGAGACTCACAACCACCCGACCGCGATTGCCCCGTTCCCGGGCGCGTCCACCGGTTCCGGCGGCGAGATCCGCGACGAAGGCGCGACCGGTCGTGGCGCCAAGCCAAAGGCTGGCCTGACCGGCTTCACCGTGTCCAACCTGCAGATCCCGGGCTTCGAACAGCCGTGGGAAGTGCCGTACGGCAAGCCTGAGCGCATCGTTACTGCGCTGGACATCATGATCGAAGGCCCGCTGGGCGGCGCTGCGTTCAACAACGAATTCGGTCGTCCGGCCCTGACCGGCTACTTCCGTACCTTCGAACAGTCGATCACCACCCCGCACGGTGACGAAGTTCGCGGTTACCACAAGCCGATCATGCTGGCTGGTGGCATGGGCAACATCCGTGAAGAACACGTCAAGAAAGGCGAGATCCTCGTCGGCTCCAAGCTGATCGTGCTCGGCGGCCCGGCAATGCTGATCGGCCTGGGCGGCGGCGCCGCTTCCTCCATGGCCACCGGCACCAGCTCGGCAGACCTGGACTTCGCGTCGGTACAGCGTGAAAACCCGGAAATGGAGCGCCGCTGCCAGGAAGTCATCGACCGTTGCTGGCAACTGGGCGACAAGAACCCGATCAGCTTCATCCACGACGTGGGTGCGGGCGGTCTGTCCAACGCCTTCCCGGAACTGGTCAACGACGGCGACCGCGGTGGCCGTTTCGAACTGCGCAACATTCCAAACGACGAACCGGGCATGGCCCCGCACGAAATCTGGTCCAACGAATCCCAGGAACGTTACGTTCTGGCGGTCGGCCCGGCTGACTTCGAGCGCTTCAAGGCGATCTGCGAACGTGAGCGTTGCCCGTTCGCAGTGGTCGGCGAAGCCACTGCCGAACCACAGCTGACTGTCACCGATAGCCATTTCGGCAACAGCCCGGTGGACATGCCGCTCGAAGTGCTGCTGGGCAAGGCCCCGCGCATGCACCGTTCGGTAGTGCGTGAAGCCGAACTGGGCGATGACTTCGATCCGTCGACCCTGAACATTGCCGACTGCGTCGAGCGTGTCCTGCATCACCCGGCCGTGGCGAGCAAGAGCTTCCTGATCACCATCGGCGACCGCACCATCACCGGCCTCGTGGCCCGTGACCAGATGGTCGGCCCGTGGCAGGTTCCGGTGGCCGACGTTGCCGTCACCGCCACCAGCTTCGACGTCTACACCGGTGAAGCCATGGCCATGGGCGAGCGTACTCCGCTGGCACTGCTGGACGCTCCTGCGTCGGGCCGCATGGCCATCGGCGAAACCCTGACCAACATCGCCGCCTCGCGCATCGGCAAGATCTCCGACATCAAACTGTCGGCGAACTGGATGTCCGCCGCCGGTCACCCGGGTGAAGATGCACGCCTGTATGACACCGTGAAAGCGGTCGGCATGGAACTGTGCCCTGAGCTGGGCATTACCATTCCGGTGGGCAAGGACTCGATGTCCATGGCCACGCGCTGGAACGATGAAGGCGTGGACAAGTCCGTCACTTCGCCGATGTCCCTGATCGTGACCGGTTTCGCGCCAGTGACTGACATCCGTCAGACCCTGACCCCGCAACTGCGCATGGACAAGGGCACCACCGACCTGATCCTGATCGACCTGGGCCACGGCCAGAACCGCATGGGCGCGTCGATCCTGGCACAGGTGCACGGCAAGCTCGGAAAGCACGCTCCGGACGTCGATGACGCCGAAGACCTGAAAGCCTTCTTCGCCGTGATCCAGGGCCTCAACGCCGACGGTCACCTGCTGGCTTACCACGACCGTTCCGACGGTGGTCTGCTGACCTCTGTAGTGGAAATGGCCTTCGCCGGTCACTGCGGCCTGAGCCTGAACCTCGACAGCGTTGCCCACAGCGCCGACGAAATCGCCGCGATCCTGTTCAACGAAGAACTGGGTGCGGTGATCCAGGTTCGCCAGGACGCCACCCCGGACATCCTCGCGCAGTTCAGCGCTGCCGGCTTGGGCGACTGTGTGTCGGTGATCGGTCAGCCAATCAACAATGGCGAGATCGGCATCACCTTCAACGGCGACACCGTGTTCGAAGGCCAGCGTCGTCTGCTGCAACGTCAGTGGGCCGAGACCAGCTACCAGATCCAGCGTCTGCGCGACAACGCCGACTGCGCCGAGCAAGAGTTCGACGTGCTGCTGGAAGAAGACAACCCGGGCCTGAGCGTCAAGCTGAGCTACGACATCAACCAGGATGTCGCCGCGCCTTACATCAAGAAAGGCATTCGCCCACAGGTTGCCGTACTGCGTGAGCAGGGCGTCAACGGTCAGGTGGAAATGGCGGCGGCGTTCGACCGCGCCGGTTTCAACGCGATCGACGTGCACATGAGCGACATTCTGGCTGGCCGTGTCGACCTGAACGAGTTCAAGGGCATGGTCGCTTGCGGCGGCTTCTCTTACGGCGACGTGCTGGGTGCCGGTGAAGGCTGGGCAAAATCGGCGCTGTTCAACAGCCGCGCCCGCGATGCGTTCCAGGGCTTCTTCGAACGCAACGACAGCTTCACCCTCGGCGTGTGCAACGGTTGCCAGATGATGTCCAACCTGCACGAGCTGATTCCGGGCAGCGAGTTCTGGCCGCACTTTGTGCGTAACCGTTCCGAGCAGTTCGAAGCCCGCGTTGCGATGGTGCAGATCCAGGAGTCGAACTCGATCTTCCTGCAGGGCATGGCCGGTTCGCGCATGCCGATCGCTATCGCCCACGGCGAAGGTCATGCCGAATTCGCCAGCGAAGAAGCACTGCTGGAAGCCGATCTGTCCGGTTGCGTGGCGATGCGTTTCGTCGACAACCACGGCAAGGTCACCGAAAGCTACCCGGCCAACCCGAACGGCTCGCCGCGCGGGATCACCGGCCTGACCAGCCGCGACGGTCGCGTGACCATCATGATGCCGCACCCGGAGCGTGTGTTCCGTGCCGTGCAGAACTCGTGGCGTTCGGATGACTGGAACGAAGATGCACCGCTGATGCGCATGTTCCGTAATGCTCGCGTCTGGGTTAACTAAGAGCGGGTGAACTGATAGCCGTGTACAAGCTCAGCTTTTTTGTTCCCGACAGCCATGTCGAAGTGGTCAAAAGTGCCGTATTCGCCGCCGGTGGCGGACGAATCGGCGCTTACGATCACTGCGCATGGCAGGTGTTGGGCCTGGGTCAGTTTCGTCCACTGGACGGCAGCCAGCCGTTCATTGGGCAAGCGGGTCAGGTCGAACAGGTCGAGGAATGGAAAGTCGAGCTGGTGGTGGCGGATGAGTTGATTCGCTCGGTGGTGGCGGCTTTGAAACAGAGCCATCCCTATGAGACGCCGGCTTATGAAGTGTGGCGGCTGGAGGATTTCTGATCTTCTTGCCGTTGAAACGAAAAACCCGCTGAAAGCGATTTCAGCGGGTTTTTTGTTGGGCGTGATAGTGGGTGACTGGGGCTGATTACGGTGCTGGCGTCAGGTGAACCTCTGCCTTGAGTACTGCGATCAGCATGTCCTGGTACTTGAAACGTCGTGCCGTCATGTCCCAGCGGTCGATAAAGAACAACCCGTTATGGTCCACCTGAATCGGCGTTGAAACAATTTCACCGCTACGGGAGCGGTGCAGCAGGTTGGTCTCGGCAGTTGAGGGGCGTTCGATCAGGAAGTGTCCCGTCTGGCGCAGTCTTGACCTGTCGACAGGTACAAAGGGCGCAGGAGCTCGCTGCCGGGTGTTGCTGACTTCCAGTTTGAAGTCACTGCGTATTGCCCTCCAGCGAGGCCCCGTGAGATCGGTTTCCCAGAACCCCGGGTGAATGCCTCTGGACATTGACGGCGCGCAATCTCTGACATGCAGGCTGACCGTGCCCAGGATCTCGGCCAGTCCCGATACGCCTTGGAAGTTATTGGTGTGGGCGGTGCCGATGAAGGCAATCCACTTATGGGGCCCGTGTGCCGCCTGGTCGGCCAGGATGACCCGGGAAGCGAAGTAGTTGAACATCTGGTTGCGGGCTTTTTCCGGATCAGGCAAGCCCTTGAGGTGATAGCTGGCGGTACAGTCCAGTGCCCTGATGCGGATGCCATATTTGTGGGCGGCCTGGATGACTTCCGAATAGTTGTCAGAGCCAGTGTAGAGCGGCATATGTCCCCGATCCTGGGCTTTCAGGTAGGCCTTGAGGTTGTCGGGAAACCGCTGGGTTTGATGGAATGCCTCCAGTTCAGCCTGGTGCAGGTCGGTGAGCAGGTGTTCGACGTAGAGCGTCTTGTAGCCCTGCTGCTTCAACTGCTTCATGTGCTTTATCAGAAACGCCTTGCTCGACTCTGCCGAGTGGGCCTCGCCAATCACCAACCCCGGCAAGCGGCTTTCGCTGATTTGTTTCAGGAACGACTCGGGCGTGGTGCTGGTGCTGATCGTTGGCAACGCTGGCCTGGCAGGTGGAACATAGTCGGCAAAGAAGCTCTCTGCCTTGGCATTCAAGCTTTGTCGTAGTTTGATGAATTCAGAGAACGCTTCAGCTCGCGTTCGCTGGGACGGTGCGTAGCGAGAATCCAGGCCGCGCGGTTGGTCGCTCATGCGGGCGATCTCATCTCTTAGCGACGGTGCAATATCGAAGTCATTGAAATGGCCAGTGCTGACGACGGATGTTGAGGTAGCCGCCGAGATGGGACCGGGTGTCTTGTACGGTGTTTGCAGGGTCATGTGGTAGTCGCCTTTGGCGAGTGCATCACCTGGTATCTTGCCGGGGGTGTCTGACCAGATGCCCACCGGTTGATTCAAACCGACGTCTTCGATGCGCAGCGCGACCGCCTTGTTCAAGTCCGCCAGGCCAGGTGTCCCGTTGTATGTGGTCATGCGCGAGTGATCGACCAGGGCGATCCAGCGTTCCTGCGGTGCATCGGCCATGTCGGCTTCAATGACTTTTTGCGAGTAGAAGTTTCTCAGGCTGTTGGGCTGGGGCGTGGTCGGCGAGCTATCGCCCATGAGCAGGACATCGTCCAGTCGATAGGAGGTCGAGGCGTCCAGCGCCTTGATTTGCACGCCTTTTTCCCTGGCCTTGCGTACGAGGGCCAAGTAAGAGTACTCGGCGTCTTTTGCGATGCCGAAGGACCGGTCGATGGCCCTCAAATGTTCTCCGATGTGCCGCCATGATTTCCCTTTGTTGAGTTTCTCAAGCTTTAGCTTGAAAACATCCCCTGGCAGGAACTCCACATACAGGCGCTTGAAACCTTGTTCGACCAGAGCATTCATGTTGGCAATCAGTGCCTGTTTGCTGGCAATGGAGCCTGGCACGGCGCCGATAACCAGGTTCTTGTTACCGGCAAAGGCGTCGTTGGCTATCAATTGGGCTAGCGGGGTACTGGCCTCTACGGCAGGCACGTTGGCGCGAGCGGGCAGCGTGTCGAGGTAGAGGAAGAAGTTGTCCGCGTCCTTGGTCAGGCGTTCGACCTGCTGCAGGTAAACCGTGCGTAACGAACGCAGTTCATCGGCGGCACGGCCCAGCACGGTGTCGACCAGACCTTGGCCAATATCGTCTGCCTGGCTGATCATGAGCGTCCGCATCTGCGGGTCCATGATCGGCTCTAGCCTGCTCCAGTACTTCTGTGGCATCCCATAGTCTTTTGACGGTCCGGGGGTTTCAGGCACTGTTTCATATTTCGGCGCGCCGCCGGAAACGCCGGTGCGGGTCCAGATGCCCTCGGCGTTCGGTGCGGCCAGGCGCGTGGTCGAGACCCATTTGCCGCTGACCGGGTCATGGCGATATAGCAAGTAGCGACCGATCACATCCGGGGTCTTCGGCGCCCAGAGCACCTCGCCGTTGAACAACACCGGCTGCATGCCTGCAGGCGCCGGGGGGGTGGTTTCCAGCTGGCTGATCAGCTTCATCGCCCGGCCTTGCTCGGTGCTGGCAACTGCCAGGCGCACGGATTTGCCGATGGGTTTGAACGATTTCAGGGCCGGACGCAGGTCGGTGAAGACGGCGCCGGCGCTGTTGAAAAGATACCCGGCGAAGTGCTCAAGGGCGGCCGAGGTGTCGCCCTGGTTGTACGCATGCAGGGCGAGCATGCCGTCCTTGAAGGCCAGTAGCAGGCCAACACTCAGACTCAGAACCGGGAAAGGCGCAGTGGCGATGGCGGCCACGAACTCCACGCACGTCCAGAGCATGCTGGTGATCATCTGAGTGCGGTTAGTGGTGGTGGCGGTTACTTCGTCGATCTTGCGTTGCAGCTTCATGTTGTACAGCAAATGGCGCAGGTCAAGCACCGGAGGCAGTGCCCGGGTCGAGTCGTAACGTGGGGGGCTGGGGGTGGTTTTATCCAGGCCCTCGGGCAGCCCTTGTTTGGCGGTCTCCAGAAATGCCTGGACCCGGCCCTGGGATTGAACATCGACACGCAGGGTGAGGTAGCGGATGAAGTCGGGGAGTTTTTTCAGCAGGTAATTGAACTGCCTGGCCTCGCGAAAAGTGATGCCGTCGGGGGCATGGGGCGTATAGAGCAGCACCGGGTTGTCAGCGTGGCTGAACAGGTAGGTGTCGATGACCCATTCGCCGTCGACCAGCAGGCGATGGATGGCGTAGTTGCCGGGAGTCTCCAGCGACGTGTCGCCCATACTGGCGATGCAGCGCTCAAGCCATTGCAGGTCAACGCCGGCGATATGTCCTTGCAGGCGACACTGCAATGCGGCACTGAGCATCTGTCGTTGAGTAATGGCCAGCACCGCATTGCGCCTGAAAGTAAACGTCGGGCTGCCCGGGTCCAGCACTCGGCCTTGATCTTGTCGACGTAGCGCTGGCCAATCCAGACGCCGGTGACCGAGCGCGCGACGGCTTCCGGGTTGGCGTTCAGGGTGCTCAGGTCAATGCCTTGCGGGCCCCTGTACCTTGCCGAGCGGGAGAATTTTTCGTCGAGAAAACCGATGCCATCGGCGTAGCCGTCACGGTAGAGCTGGGTATACGTCATGGGCGCCGGTGTCCGGGTGCCGAGCGCGGAGGGTGAATAGGCCCATAGGGTGTCCGGGTCGACATCGTTCTGACGGCGACCCAGCAGGTGGTTCAAGCGCTCCCTGGCCTTTTCATGCAAGTAGGCATCGAAGCTTTGGACGCGGGCTTCGGATTGTGGATGGTCGTTGTAGGTCTGCAAGCTGCATTCTGCATCCTCGGCCAGGGTCGAGAGTCTTCGCCTGACATCAATGGTGGCTGAGCGATACCAACTCGGCGTATTGAATTCGTAGTTATCGATACGGGTAGCGAGTACATGATCAGTCATCGATTTCAGGCTCTGGCGATAGTTGCCAGCGTTGAACGTGATCTTGTCGTATTGCTGGGCGTGAAACTTCAGGCTCAGACCGCTCAAAAGGTGCTTCATCGAGTTGCGAAAGCGCAGTGGTACCTGGCGGATCAAGTAGTCGGTCATGGTGCCGGGTGGGGCCTTGAGGCCGTTGTCCAGGGTCCAGCCGAGGATGTGTTGCTGGCACGCAAGCTCGCTGTCGAACACCTGGAACTGGTGCTCTTGTGGTGCCTCGGGGGTGCAGAGCAGTACGCGGTTGATCGTCCCGTCAGTATCGCTTTGGCGCAACACCCAGAGGTCCTGAAGTTGCGCGCCGTGCAGCGATAGTACGCTGGCGTCCAATCGCGCATCGGTACCCTGGCGCAGGCGCTGGATCGCCTGGTAGTCGTCTTCGCGAATGTGGCCTTGCAGGAAGGCGGTGTAGGCCAAGGCGTTGATCCGCTGGTCGAGCATCTGCTCGATGGCGCTGCTGAACTCGGGCCGGGCGTGCAGTTCTCGTTGCACCTGTGCAAAGTCGAACCGAGGTTGCAGAGTCATCAACTGTTGCACGATCCACGCTGGGATCAGGTCTTGGTACGTATCGGGCAAGGGCGCTGCGTTATACGTAAAGGTGGTCTTCGTCAGAAAGTCGGAGCCAGGCAGTTCGTCGCCGGTATGCAAGCCCCGCAAGGCCAGGTCGATCAGGTTGCGATTGTGTTCATAGTGGCCGACGCCGGGCACAAACCGTTGGGTTTTGACCTGTAGGTGCTCCGGGTTCAGGTCGTGAATCTCCAGGTCATCGCTCAACCGCTCCAGCCATTGAAAACGGGCCAGGGCTTGGGGGGTCGCGGCGGGGCCCAACAGATCGAGCAGGTGTTGGCGTGCCTGGTTGTAACTGGCCAGATGTTCAGCCAGCGTGGCCCGGTGTGCCTCGCTGGCGCTGCGATACCAATCGGGTGCGCTGTAGCGCAGCAACCGTTCGAGCAGGCGTTGGGCGCGCAGTTCCAGGCGGGCACTGAGGTCGGGCAGGGCGCTGCGGATCGCGCGGTCGAGGGCCGCGATCAATTGGGCGGGGTCGTGCTGCGGGTTGTCCACCAGGCTCAGGGCCCGGTCGATATCCTGGGTGCGCTTGGCGATCAGTGCACCGACGGTGTGTTCGAACAACGGCTGGTCGTCGATGGGTGATAGTTCCAGGGGCCAGATTCCGGCGGGGCTCAAGGCGTGGTAGCGCGTGGGCAACCTGTCGATGAACTCACTGCGCCCGCTGGCGTGCTCCATGTTTTGCCGCAAGTGAGTGTTGAGTTCGGCCAGGGTGTTGAACGATTCGATCCCTCGCGCAGGAGTGAACAGCAAGACTTGGCCGACGCCCTGCGCGCTCATCAGGTCGTTGACCACAATGCTGTTTTTTTCTGTGGCGACAAAGGCACCGGCCAGCTCGACCTGTTGCCCCTGGTAACTGAACTGCAAGGCGTACAGGCCTGGACGCAAGCTTGGGCGCAGCGCCACGCTTTCGAGCATCGTGCCTTCTTGTGGGTGCAGCAGGCGATCCTGGACGCCGAGCCTGGCTTCATGCTCCAGGGCGGTGAACCCGGCTTCGAAGGTCATGTAGGATTTGAGTGACCTGCCATCGATCTGCTCACGCAGGTCCATGTCCATCAGATGCGTGTTCAAGGTGCTCTTGAGAGTGGTGAGCAGAGTCTGGCCTTCCGAGGTTTTCAGGTCGCTGTTGGCTAATCCTTGATAGTGGATTTTGGCCTTGCTCAGGAACTGTTCCCGGTGGCGCTTGAGGATGCCGTCCAGGCGTTCCAGGTAGCGTTGCTCGGCTGTGGGTTTATGGTCGGGCAGCAGTGGGGTTTGGGCGTTGAGCAGGTGATGGCCGATTTGGTTGAGGTAGCCTTTGATTTCTTCAAAAGACGGTGGGGGGGTGGGTGTGCTCATGGGCACGGTCTCCAGTCGGAAGAAGGAGCCGGCAGCATGGCGAGGAAGAGGGAGGTGGTGGTGGTACATATGTATGCCACGATTTGGCGGGAGTATCGCGATACAGGCTGGGAGCCTGCTCGCGAAAACGGCCTGTCAATCACAGGCTGGTATTAGAGGTGAGGATATTGAAGGCAAGGATCGCAGCCTGCGGCAGCTCCTACGGGATTGCTATCAACCCCGCAGGCTGCGATCTTTTTAATTTATTCTTTCGGGCGACCAATGGTCGTGGGGGATTACGGGCGGATTTCGATCATCGTGCCGTCCGGCACCAGGTTCCAGACTTCGCGCATGTCCATGTTGCGCATGGCGATGCAGCCGTCGGTCCAGTCCAGGGTGTGGAACAGGTCTTCCGGGGTGTCTTCGCTGTCCGGGGTGCCGTGGATCATGATCATGCCGCCGGGCTCGACGCCTTCACGACGGGCGCGGGCCGAGTCGCTGATGTTCGGGTAGGACACGTGCATCGCCAGGTTGAAGCGGTCGCTGGTCTTGCGCCAGTCGACCCAGTAGAAGCCTTCCGGGGTGCGTTTGTCGCCTTCCATCAGCTTCGGCCCCTTGGGACGCTTGCCCAGGGAAATGCGATAGGTCTTGAGCGGCTTGCCGTCATTGATCAATTGCAATTGATGGGAAGACTTGAGAATCAGGACTTTCTCGATGATCTTGCCGTTCAAGGGGTCCACGGCAGAAGCCTCGGACACCGCGACGAACGACAAACAGAACAGGGCAAGCAACCAGCGCATTGAAACGATTCCCCAGGAGGTGTCGCGACTATTTATATATAGAAGTTTTTGCAGGCTCGTGCCGCGTTCGGGCGGTTTTTCGGCGCCTTTGAGTGATGCCGAGATGACATCAGATAATGGCGGGCTGAGCAAGTGGCGGGATCGATTCAGACCGAACGGGATAGACCTCGGTCCGCCGGTCAGCGAAGAAGCATTCTAAGGTACGGCCCACCGTGCGGAAAGCCAGCTCATCCCATGGAATGTCCGCTTCGTCGAATAGTTGCACTTCCAGGCTCTCGGGGCCGGCAGAAAAGTCCAGGTCCGCAAGCTCGGCGCGGAAGAACACATGTACCTGGCTGATATGCGGCACGTCGATCAGGGTATAGATGTGCAGGTTGCGCACCCGGGCGCAGGCTTCCTCGGCGGTTTCGCGAATGGCGGCCTGTTCGATGGTCTCGCCGTTCTCCATGAAACCGGCGGGCAGGGTCCAGTAACCGCGACGTGGCTCGATGGCCCGTCGGCACAACAACACCTTGGTGCCCCAGGTCGCCACGCAACCGGCGACGATGTTGGGGTTCTGGTAATGAATGGCCTGACAGCTGTCGCAGACAAAACGCAGGCGCGAATCGCCTTCGGGAATGCGCTGGGTCACCGGGTTACCGCACTGGCTGCAAAATTTCATGCTGGGGTTCCTGAATGCTGCGCCTATCTTGGCGTGCGGCAGTGTCTGTCGGCAAGTTGTCGTTTCGCGACATGGGGCTGTTGCGGGGGTTGGGCGACCGCAGCGATTGGTGCATGATGCCGGGTAGGGCACAGATCGAGAACACTCATGCTGGACGAGCTACTGCATCGGGTTAGCAACCACACACCAAGCACATTGGAGACCGACCGTCGTTTTCCCGAGGCCGCGGTGCTGGTGCCGATCACCCGCAGTGACGAGCCCGAGCTGGTGTTGACCCTGCGTGCCAGCGGCCTGTCGACCCATGGCGGCGAAGTCGCCTTTCCCGGCGGGCGTCGTGACCCTGATGACCCGGACCTGATTTTCACCGCCCTGCGTGAAGCCGAAGAAGAGATCGGCCTGCCGCCAGGGCTGGTCGAGGTGATCGGCCCGCTCAGCCCGCTGATCAGCCTGCATGGCATCCTGGTCACGCCCTATGTCGGGGTGATCCCGGATTTTGTCGAATACCGGGCCAACGATGCAGAGATCGCCGCGGTGTTCAGCGTGCCTCTGGAGTTCTTCCGCAAAGACCCCCGCGAACATACCCATCGCATCGATTATCAGGGCCGCAGTTGGTACGTGCCGAGCTATCGCTTCGGTGAATACAAGATCTGGGGGTTGACGGCGATCATGATCGTCGAGTTGATCAACCTGCTGTATGACGCCAAAATCAGCCTGCACCAGCCTCCCAAAAGCTTTATCAATACCTGAAGCCATCGTTCGAATGGTTTGAACCTGCCTGCCTGAGCCTTGAGGACAACACGATGAAATACCGCTTGGGCGACGCCCGCGTCGAAACCCATCCACAGAGCTGGGTCGCACCCAATGCCGTGCTGGTGGGCAAGGTCAAGCTGGAAGAGGGCGCCAACGTCTGGTTCAACGCCGTCCTGCGTGGCGACAACGAGTTGATCCTGATCGGCAAGAACAGCAACGTCCAGGACGGCACCGTGATGCACACCGACATGGGCTACCCGCTGACCATCGGCACCGGCGTGACCATCGGCCACAACGCCATGCTTCACGGCTGCACCGTCGGCGACTACAGCCTGATCGGGATCAACGCGGTGATTCTCAATGGCGCGAAGATCGGCAAGAACTGCATCATCGGCGCCAACTCGCTGATCGGCGAAGGCAAGGAGATTCCGGACGGATCGCTGGTCATGGGTTCGCCCGGCAAAGTGGTGCGCGAACTGACCGAGCCGCAAATCAGGATGCTGGAGGCCAGCGCTGCTCACTACGTGCACAACTCGCAGCGCTATGCCCGCGACCTGGCCGAGCAGGAACAATGACCGCCACCGAACGCCCGGTCGCATCGCCCTGCGTGAGCATTTGTGCGCTGGACGACGATGATATCTGCACCGGTTGCCAACGCACGGTGGAGGAGATTACCCGCTGGAGCCGCATGACCAACGACGAGCGGCGCAAGGTGCTGGGGTTGTGTCATGAGAGGGCCAAGGCCAGTGGGTTGATCTGGATATTGCCTTCCAAATCCGATCGCTGAATTGTCAGGGCTATTTGTGGCGAGGGGGCTTGCCCCCGTTGCGCTGCGAAGCAGTGCCAAATCCTGCAATCAAATTCTGTCTGACTAACCTGGCCCGCTGAATTTACGACTGCTGCGCAGCCGAACGGGGGCAAGCCCCCTCGCCACAAAATCGCCTCGCCACAGGTTATTTGTGTACCGAGGATGAAGTACCCTGTGCGCCAAATTGACAGGTACTCCCATGCTCTTCCTGATCGCCTACATCAGCAGCGTCGTGCTGATCAACTACGCCTTTTCCACCGCTCCGCACCTGGACATCATCTGGTCGGCCTGGGGCGGTCTGGTATTTATCCTGCGCGACATGGTGCAAGCCCGGTTCGGGCATGGCGCTCTCGCGGCGATGCTGGTGGCGCTGGTGCTGTCCTACGTCACCTCCGATCCATCCATCGCCCTGGCCAGCGCCACGGCCTTCGCGGTTTCCGAGTGCATCGACTGGCTGGTGTTCAGCATCACCAGGCGCCCGCTGCATGATCGCCTGTGGATAAGTTCGGCCCTGAGCATTCCCCTCGATACCTTTATCTTTTTCGGCATGATCGACGCCCTGACGCCGGGGGTGATCCTCACCGCCCTGGGTTCGAAGTTCGCCGGGGTCACCGCCGTGTGGCTGATCATGGCCTGGCGCCTGCGCAAACAGTCTGTCGTCAGCTGAAGTTCATGTAAAATGCCGCGCTTTCTCCCCATGGGAAGCGCGCATGGCGACGCGTCCCTCGATGATCCGCTCCTTGAGGACCTTCAGATGACCCGTATCGGAACCCCATTGTCGCCCACCGCGACCCGCGTATTGATGTGTGGCTGTGGCGAGTTGGGCAAGGAAGTGGTGATCGAGCTGCAACGCCTGGGCGTTGAAGTGATTGCCGTGGACCGCTACGCCAATGCGCCGGCCATGCAGGTGGCGCACCGCAGCCACGTGATCAACATGCTCGATGGTGCGGCCTTGCGCGCCGTGATCGAAGCCGAGAAGCCGCACTTCATCGTGCCGGAAATCGAAGCCATCGCCACCGCTACCCTGGTGGAACTGGAGGCCGAAGGTTTCAACGTGATCCCGACTGCCCGCGCCGCGCAATTGACCATGAACCGCGAAGGCATCCGTCGCCTGGCCGCTGAAGAGTTGGACCTGCCAACCTCGCCGTACCATTTCGCCGACACCTTCGAGGATTACAGCAAGGCCGTCGAAGACCTCGGTTTCCCATGTGTGGTCAAGCCGGTCATGAGTTCCTCGGGCAAGGGCCAGAGCCTGTTGCGCAGCGTCGATGACGTGCAGAAAGCCTGGGACTACGCCCAGGAAGGTGGCCGTGCCGGTAAAGGTCGGGTGATCATCGAAGGCTTCATCGATTTCGACTACGAAATCACCCTGCTGACCGTGCGCCACGTCGGCGGCACCACCTTCTGCGCGCCGGTCGGCCACCGTCAGGAGAAGGGCGACTATCAGGAATCCTGGCAGCCGCAAGCCATGAGCCCGATTGCCCTGGCCGAGTCCGAGCGTGTCGCCAAAGCGGTAACCGAAGCCTTGGGTGGCCGTGGTCTGTTCGGTGTCGAACTGTTCATCAAGGGCGATCAGGTATGGTTCAGCGAAGTCTCGCCGCGCCCGCACGACACCGGCCTGGTAACCCTGATCTCCCAGGACCTGTCGCAGTTCGCCCTGCACGCGCGGGCCATTCTCGGTCTGCCGATCCCGTTGATCCGTCAGTTCGGGCCTTCGGCCTCGGCGGTGATCCTGGTGGAAGGACAGTCGACCCAGACTGCATTCGCCAACCTGGGCGCCGCCTTGAGCGAGCCGGATACCGCGCTGCGCCTGTTCGGCAAGCCTGAAGTCAACGGCCAGCGCCGCATGGGCGTGGCCCTGGCGCGCGACGAATCGATCGAAGCCGCCCGCGCCAAGGCGACCCGTGCTGCGCAGGCGGTTGTCGTAGAGCTGTAAAAACAGCTATGGCGGGCCTATACCTTCTATAGGCATCGCGCCATTGCTTTACCTGTAGGAGCGAGCCTGCTCGCAATGGACTCAAGAACACCGCGGGGAACCCAGACTCCCCGCGTTATCGTTAACGACCATCGCGAGCAGGCTCGCTCCTACAGGTCATTTATCAATGCTTCAGGCCTGTACCCATGAATTCGCAAAGCATCATCGTCCCGAAAATCTCCACCCTGCCGGTACACGAGCCCCGGGCCCGGGCGGTCGTGCGCTGGCTGGTACGCAAGAACATCGTCCAGGAAGAACTGACCACTTGCGGCCGCACCGGCAATCGCATGGGGCATGCCATCGCTGAAGGTGCGCGCGCCGTGGTCCTGCACCCGCAGGCCCTGCCGTTCGGCGAAGCGGTCAATGGTCTGGAGATCGTCACCAAGCGCTGCATCTATACGCCGGCCAAAGGTTTTCTTGGCGAAGCGGGCTGTGCCGAGTGCCGCAAGGAAGTCGGCGAAGCCCTGTTCGAAAGCCTGGAAGACTGGATGCCGGGGCGCACTGATAACTTCACCTGCCCCGAATGCGGGCATGAAGACGACATCAACGGGTTTCTGTTCCTGCAGGAATGCGGCTTCTCCAACCTCGGTTTCATCTTCAACAACTGGGCCGAAGCCGGGTTCAAGCAGAGCTTTCTCGACGAATTCGCCGATTGGCTGGATCAACCGGTCAGCTGGGTCAAGGTCGAGCTCTGATGACCTTGTAGGAGCGAGCCTGCTCGCGATGGACGTGAACGATAACGCGTGTTGTCTGGATACAAACGTCGCCTTCAGGTTCATCGCGAGCAGGCTCGCTCCTACAGGTTATTTGGCGCTAGATACCCCGTTGATCACTACATCGATAATAGACAGAGTTTTACATTGAACCCGAGGGGGTCTCTGACTATAATGTCGCGCTTCCATTTTCCCGCTCGGGAGCCCCCGCGATGCTGCGTATCAGCCAAGAAGCTCTGACATTCGACGACATTCTCCTAGTGCCCGGTTATTCCGAGGTGCTTCCTAACGAAGTCAGTCTCAAGACCCGCCTTACCCGTGGCATCGAGCTGAATATTCCACTGGTTTCCGCCGCCATGGACACCGTCACTGAAGCCCGTCTGGCAATCGCCATGGCTCAGGAAGGTGGTATCGGCATCATCCACAAGAACATGACCATCGAGCAGCAAGCTGCCGAAGTGCGCAAGGTCAAGCGTTACGAAGCCGGTGTGGTCAAAGATCCGATCACCATCGTCGCCGACGCCACCGTGCGCGAGTTGTTCGAACTGACCCGCATGCACAACATCTCCGGCGTTCCGGTGCTGCACAATGGCGACCTGGTCGGCATTGTCACCTCCCGTGACGTGCGTTTCGAGAACCGTCTGGAAGCCACTGTCCGTGAAGTGATGACGCCTAAAGAGCGTCTGGTCACGGTCAAGGAAGGCGCCGACAAGAACGACGTGCGTGAGCTGCTGCACAAGCACCGCATCGAACGCGTGCTGATCGTCGACGACAAATTTGCCCTCAAGGGCATGATGACCGTCAACGACATCGAAAAAGCCAAGGCTTACCCGCTGGCCAGCAAGGACGATCAAGGTCGTCTGCGTGTTGGCGCTGCAGTCGGCACCGGTAAAGACACCGGCGATCGCGTTGCCGCGCTGGTCGCTGCCGGCGTTGACGTGGTGGTGGTCGACACTGCCCACGGTCACTCCAAAGGCGTGATCGACCGCGTTCGCTGGGTCAAGCAGAACTTCCCTGAAGTGCAGGTCATCGGCGGCAACATCGCCACCGGCGCTGCCGCCAAGGCCCTGGCTGAAGCTGGCGCTGACGCAGTCAAGGTCGGTATCGGCCCTGGCTCGATCTGCACCACCCGTATCGTCGCCGGTGTCGGCGTGCCGCAAATCAGTGCCATCGCCAACGTTGCCGCAGCCCTCGAAGGCACTGGCGTGCCGTTGATCGCCGACGGCGGCATCCGTTTCTCCGGTGACCTGTCCAAGGCCATCGTGGCCGGTGCTTCCTGCGTGATGATGGGCTCGATGTTCGCCGGTACCGAAGAGGCTCCGGGCGAGATCGAACTGTTCCAGGGCCGTTCGTACAAGGCTTATCGCGGCATGGGTTCGCTGGGCGCCATGTCCCAGGCCCAGGGTTCCTCCGACCGTTACTTCCAGGACTCCTCGGCAGGCGCCGAGAAGCTGGTTCCGGAAGGCATCGAAGGCCGTGTTCCTTACAAGGGCACCCTGAGCGCGATCATCCACCAGTTGATGGGCGGTCTGCGCTCCTCGATGGGCTACACCGGCAGTGCCGACATCGAAGAAATGCGCACCAAGCCTGAGTTCGTGCGGATCACCGGCGCTGGCATGGCCGAGTCCCATGTTCACGACGTGCAGATCACCAAGGAAGCGCCAAACTACCGCGTAGGTTGAGCCTTCAAGCAACAAGCTAAGCAACCGGGGCTGTTTTATTCAGCCCCGAGTTGTTTCTGAATCACGACTGTTTCCGAATTTTTTAGACGAGACTGAATCATGGCCCTCGACATTCACGCTCACCGCATCCTGATCCTCGACTTCGGTTCCCAGTACACCCAACTGATCGCCCGCCGCGTGCGTGAAATCGGCGTTTACTGCGAACTGCATCCGTTCGACATGGACGATGAAGCGATTCGCGAATTCGCTCCTAAAGGCGTCATCCTCGCCGGCGGCCCGGAGTCGGTTCACGAAGCCAACAGCCCTCGCTGCCCGCAAGCCGTCTTCGACCTGGGCGTACCGGTCTTCGGTATCTGCTACGGCATGCAGACCATGGCCGAGCAACTGGGTGGCAAGGTTGAAGGTTCCGAGCTGCGTGAGTTCGGCTATGCCCGCGTAGACGTGGTCGGCAAGAGCCGCCTGCTCGACGGCATCGAAGACCACATCGACGCCGACGGCCTGTTCGGCCTCGACGTATGGATGAGCCACGGTGACAAGGTCACCCGCATGCCGGAAGACTTCCACATCCTGGCCAGCACCCCGAGCTGCCCGATCGCCGGCATGTTCAGCGACGAGCGTCGCTACTACGGCGTGCAGTTCCACCCGGAAGTGACCCACACCAAGCAGGGCGGTCGTATCCTGTCGCGCTTCATCCTCGACATCTGCGAGTGTGAAGCCCTGTGGACTCCGTCGAAAATCGCTGAAGACGCCATCGCCCAGGTTCGCGCACAGGTCGGTACCGACAACGTCCTGCTCGGCCTGTCTGGCGGCGTGGACTCGTCCGTGGTTGCCGCGCTGCTGCACAAGGCCATCGGCGACCAGCTGACCTGCGTGTTCGTCGACAACGGCCTGCTGCGCCTGCACGAAGGCGAGCAAGTGATGGCCATGTTCGCCGAGAACATGGGCGTCAAGGTGATCCGCGCCAACGCCGAAGAGCAGTTCCTGGGCAACCTGGCCGGCGAAGCCGACCCGGAGAAGAAACGCAAGATCATCGGCCGTACCTTCATCGACGTGTTCGATGCCGAATCCTGCAAGCTGGACAACATCAAGTACCTGGCCCAGGGCACCATCTACCCGGACGTGATCGAGTCGGCTGGCGCGAAAAGCGGCAAGGCCCACGTGATCAAGTCGCACCACAACGTGGGCGGCCTGCCGGAAGAAATGAACCTCAAGCTGGTTGAACCGCTGCGCGAGCTGTTCAAGGACGAAGTCCGTCGTCTGGGCCTGGAACTGGGCCTGCCGTACGACATGGTCTACCGTCACCCGTTCCCGGGCCCGGGCCTGGGCGTGCGGATCCTCGGTGAAGTGAAGAAGGAATACGCCGACCTGCTGCGTCGTGCCGACCATATCTTCATCGAAGAGCTGCGCAAGGCCGACTGGTACCACAAGGTCAGCCAGGCATTCGTGGTGTTCCAGCCGGTGAAATCGGTAGGCGTGGTTGGCGATGGCCGTCGTTACGCCTGGGTCGTGGCCCTGCGTGCCGTGGAAACCATCGACTTCATGACTGCGCGTTGGGCACACCTGCCTTACGAACTGCTGGAAACCGTCAGCGGCCGCATCATCAATGAAATCGAAGGCATCTCCCGCGTCACTTATGACGTGTCGAGCAAGCCGCCAGCGACCATTGAGTGGGAATGATCCCGCACTAGAGTCATCGTTGCGAAAAGCCCCTGAACCGGTCTCGGTCAGGGGTTTTTTTGTGCTTCACCGCTTTTGAAGCGTCTGTTTCTGTTACGTATAAAGTGAGCGACATGGCCAGCAGAAGTTTTACTTCGACAGGTGGTAAAGTATTCGCTCGCTGTCGGGAGGATAGAACATGAAGCTTGAAGAACGCATGCGGATGGCCATCCAACGCACGTCGGGTAATGTGATCCTGCGCGCAGATGTTGCATCGCTAGGTGGTCACTCTCAAGTTTCCGTCGCTCTCGATGAGCTGCAGAAAAAGGGCGTAATCGTTCGGATGGGCATTGGTGTTTATGCTAAAGCGTTCAGAACTCCTGACACCGGACTCATTACGCCTGTCGAGGATCTTGAAACACTGGCGGTCGAAGCATTTAGACGGTTAGGCATGAGCGCTTCAGTGCAAACGACGCCTTCAGAACAGCGCCGTTCGGTCGCCCGCAAGGACGCGAAAATATGCGTGCAGGGCAATCGCCGTATCCGCCGCAAATTGTCGTTGGGCGGAAGGTCGGTGGTTTACATCAATGAACGAGCGCCCTCCCGGAAAGCGAAAAATACAGTAAGGCGTCATCCTGAAACCGGTGACTTGATCATTCCGACTGTTGGCCTCAAACGGTACGTGCTGGATCTGGCCGAGCTCAGCAAGGTTTCCTACATCAAAACATATGCCGATGAATGGGCGGAGAATGTCTCGAGATTGGCTGGGGATGATGTTCGTACCGACTCAATTGAGCAGTTGGTCATTGCGTTGAAAAAAGAGAAAAAGGTCACCGGCACAGAAGCGGTTCATCTACTCACCAACTATTTGAGAGAAAGAAAGAGTGTTTGACCCATTCAAGGATTTCGACGCGAAGGGATATCTCAGAAATGTTGTGGGTGAAAAAGACCTCAACATTGTCAAACACCTTGAGCACGACTTGTTTACCGCGAACCTGTCTGATGCCATGGCTTACTTGATCAAGAAGAGAACGATCACTTACGTTGATTTTTTACACGTTCACAAACTTCTGTTTGGGGATCTTTATCCTTGGGCTGGCAAGGACAGACTGAGCACTTCTCCCGATTTGGCCATTTCCAAGGCAGGGACATACTTCTGTCCTCCATTTGAGGCAAAAAGGGCTGTAGAAGAGGGACTTCGTCTCGGCCAGAACAAGGTTTTGCTCAGAAAGTCTCCCGGCGTAGTGATGGGTTTTTTTGCCTATGGTCATCCGTTCCTGGATGGAAATGGCCGAACAATGCTCGTGGTTCACTCGGTGTTGTGTGATCGAGCAGGGTTTTCAATCAACTGGAGCAGGACGACAAAGTCCGCTTACCTGTCGGCGTTAAGTGGCGAGATCAAGACGCCCGACAAGGGAATCCTGGATGATTACTTGAAAGACTTTATCGAGCCGCCTCTGGATCCGGGCGAATGGGAAGCCGCCATTCAGTCAGTTAAGGGGCTTGATGGACTCGTTTCGGTGGACACTATTGAAGGAACCTTCGATGACCCGGCCATTTCGCAGAAGTATCAGGAGTTCGATAAGCGCAGGGGTTACAAGATCGATTGATTTTTAGCTGCCAGTGTCAGGCAGCTAGCACATCCCATCCTATTCGCTCGTGCAAGTTAAACGCACGCGACCGCCTTCATTTCCCCTTATCAGGCTGTAGCGCATCTCAGCGCCGGGCCACATCCGAAAAGTAGAATTTATCCAGCGTATGCCGCGACTCGGTGTACTCGAACTGCCGGCCATCCTGCAAAAACGTCTGGTTGCTGACCACGATCACATGGCTCTGGCCGTCGAGGTCCAGGTGTTGCTGGTCGTCCTTGCTGCGGGGCACCGCTTCGATGGTGCGCTGGGCGTAGGCGATTTGCAGTTGCAGGGTCTGCTCGATGAAGGCGTAGATCGAGTGCTCGGCGATGTCGCGGGACAGGCCGGGAATCACGTCGCTGACGAAATGGTTGATGTCGAGGATCACCCGTTTGCCGTCGATTCGCCGCACGCGCTTGATCCGCGTGATCAGGCTGCCTTCTTCAGCCTTGATGTGTTCGAGCAGTGGGCCTTCGAGGGGAATCTGGGTGAATTCGACCACCTCGGTGCTGACGTCGTTGCCCAGTCGCGGGTAGGTTTCCTGGAAGCTGACGATACCGCCGAGCTGAAATTCGATCGGGTTGGTCGACAGCACGAAGGTGCCTTTGCCATGGACTTTCTGCGCAAAACCGCGCTCCTGCAATTGCTCGATGGCCTTGCGCACGGTGCCGCGACTGGCTTGATAGCTGTCCATCAGTTCGGTTTCGGAAGGCAATCGGGCGCCGCGTTCCAGACGTTCGGTCGTGATGCTGGCAAGCAGATCGCTGTAGATCTGGTTGTATTTACTCATGGGGAAGGCTCTATGCCGCACTGTGCTCAAGGTTTCGAACCTTAAGGGCAGGGTAGGAGTTTGTCTATGCGGCTTTGGGTTTCTTTGACTTCGGAGGTAGGAAATATCGCTGCCTGCCGGGTTCAGGATAAACAAAATCAAACTCGTCTGTACGAGCTGTTGCAATAACTCGTACAGACGAGTACTTTTCGCTTCGGCGTGCTGCCAATAACAAAAAACTACAGTGGAAGAACAAGCATGAGCCACGACTATCCGAATATCGTCACTGAGCTGCTGCACAGCCTCGGTGGCAGCGACAACCTCGAGCAGGCCGCGCATTGCGTCACACGGCTGCGCCTGGCCCTCAAGGACCCGAGCCTGGTCAACAGCGCCACGCTGAACCAGATCGATCTGGTCAAAGGCTCGTTCTTTACCGGCGGCCTGTTCCAGGTGGTCATCGGCCCCGGCGAAGTGGAAAAGGTCTACGCCGAGCTGCGCCGGCAAACCGGTCTCGCCGCCTCGACCATCGCCGACGTTAAACAAAAAAGCGCCGACAAGATCCACCCGATGCAGCGATTGGTGCGGGTGTTTTCCGATGTGTTCATGCCGATCCTCCCGGCGCTGATCATTGCCGGCCTGCTGATGGGCATCAACAACCTGATCGGCGCCAAGGGCATGTTCATCGAGGGCAAGACCCTGCTCGATGCCTACCCCAAGCTAGACGGGCTCTGGAGTCTGATCAACCTGATGGCCAACACCTCGTTCGTGTTTCTCCCGGCGCTGGTGGGCTGGTCGGCGGCCAAGCGCTTTGGCGGCAGCGAAATCCTCGGCATTGTGCTCGGCCTGATGCTGGTGCACCCGGATCTGCTCAATGCCTGGAACTACGGCAAAGCAGTGGCGGGGCTGGAGGGGCAGAGCCTGCCGTACTTCGACATCCTCGGTATGTTTCAGATCGAGAAAGTCGGTTATCAGGGACAAATCCTGCCGATCCTGCTGGCGGCCTACGTGATGAGCGTGATCGAAAAGTGGCTGCGGGCGCGAGTGCCTAACGCGGTGCAATTGCTGGTGGTGCCGATCACTACCATCGTCGTCACCGGTGTGTTGGCGCTGGCGGTGATTGGCCCGGTAACCCGTCATCTGGGGATTCTCATCACCGAAGGCGTGGTCACCCTGTTCGACCTGGCGCCCATGGTCGGCGGCGCGATTTTCGGGCTGCTCTACGCACCGCTGGTGATCACCGGCATGCACCACATGTTTCTCGCGGTCGACCTGCAACTGATCTCCACCCAGGGCGGCACGTTCATCTGGCCGATGATCGTCATGTCCAACCTCGCCCAGGGCAGCGCGGCACTGGCGGTGTTTTACATGACCCGCAGTGTGCGGGACAAAAGCATGGCCTCGACTTCGGCGATTTCTGCCTACTTCGGCATCACCGAACCGGCCATGTTCGGGGTCAACCTGCGCTACAAGTTTCCGTTCTATGCGGCCCTGATCGGTTCGGCGCTGGGCAGCATTTTCCTGTCGCTGAACAAGGTCCAGGCCTCGGCGATCGGCGTCGGCGGATTGCCCGGTTTCATCTCGATCATTCCGCAGTTCATTCCGATGTTTGTGATCGGGATGGTGATTGCCATGGTCGTGCCGTTTGTTCTGACCTGCGGGTTGAGCATGAGGATTGTCCGGCCCGGGTATCGGGTCGCCTGACAGATCGCCACAAAAATATGGCCAGTACAAAACTTACTGAAGGAATCCCGCGATGCAAGACTGGCAACGTTCGGTGATCTACCAGATCTACCCGAAGAGTTTTCACAGCCACGCCGGCAAACCCACGGGGGATTTGCTCGGCGTCGTGGCCAAGCTCGATTACCTGCACTGGCTGGGTGTCGATTGCCTGTGGATCACGCCGTTCCTGCGTTCGCCCCAGCGCGACAACGGTTACGACATCAGCGATTACTACGCCATCGACCCGAGCTACGGGACCATGGCCGACTGCGAGTTGCTGATCGCCGAGGCCGGTAAGCGCGGGATCAAATTGATGCTCGACATCGTGGTCAATCACACCTCGATCGAACACACCTGGTTCCAGCAGGCCCGCAGCAGCCTCGATAACCCTTACCGCGACTTCTACATCTGGCGCGACCAGCCGAACAACTGGGAATCCAAGTTCGGCGGTTCGGCCTGGGAGTTCGAGGCCCAGACCGGTCAATACTACCTGCACTTGTTCGACCACACGCAGGCCGACCTGAACTGGGACAACCCCCAGGTGCGTGCCGAAGTCTTCAAGATGATGCGTTTCTGGCGCGACAAAGGCGTGGGTGGTTTCCGTCTGGACGTGATCAACCTGATTTCCAAACCGGCGGATTTCCCCGAGGACAACACCGACGGTCGACGCTTCTACACCGACGGCCCGAACGCCCACGAATACTTGCAGCAGATGCACCGTGAAGTGTTCGAAGGCCATGACCTGATCAACGTCGGCGAGATGTCATCCACCAGTCTGGAACACTGCATTCGCTATTCGCGGCCAGAGTCGAAAGAGCTCTCGATGACCTTCAACTTTCATCACTTGAAGGTTGATTACCCGAACCTGCAAAAGTGGATTCGCGCCGATTTCGACTTCCTCGCACTCAAGCGCATCCTCTCCGACTGGCAAACCGGCATGCAGGCCGGCGGCGGCTGGAACGCACTGTTCTGGTGTAACCACGATCAGCCACGGGTGGTCTCGCGTTTTGGTCATGACGGTGAGCATCGGGTGGTGTCGGCGAAGATGCTCGGTACGGCGCTGCATTTCCTGCAGGGCACGCCGTTTGTGTATCAAGGTGAAGAACTGGGCATGACCAATCCGGGGTTCGATCACATCGATCAGTACCGCGATGTCGAAACCCTGAACATTTACCGGCTCAAGCGCGAGGCAGGTAGCAGCGATGCCGACAACATGGCGGCGATCATGCAGAAGTCCCGGGACAACGGTCGCACGCCCATGCACTGGAACGCCGAGCCGAACGCCGGTTTCAGCGCTGCCGAACCATGGATCGGGGTGCCGGCCAACGCGGCGCAGATCAACGTCGCGCATCAACTCGATGATCCGGACTCGGTGCTGCATCACTACCGTCAGCTGATCGCCCTGCGCCGCAGTGAAAGGCTGATGTCCGACGGTGTGTATCGGCAGTTGTTGCCTGAGCACACGCAAATCTGGGCGTACGTGCGTGAAGGCCATGGCGAGCGTTTGCTGGTGCTGAACAACTTCTATGGCACGCCGTGCGAAGTCGAACTGCCAGCTGACGTGATCAACCCGGCGATAGCGCAACGGCTGGTGATCAGTAACTACCGGGACTGTCCGCTGCGCAATCAGCAGGTGTTTTTACGGCCATTCGAGTCGTTCGTGCTGCACCTGACTAACCACTAAGAAAACACCGTTTCAAAAAACACGCAGAACGCTGCGCGGGGGATTTTTGCGCGCCGATTTTTGCTGCATCACACAATAAAAACAATGAGGTGCTTCTTGAAAACAACAATAAATCGCAGCCTTGTGGCAGCGGGCGTGTGCCTGGTATTACCACTGTCGGCCCAGGCGCTGGAGTTCTCCGGTTACTTGCGCAGCGGCGTCGGGACCTCGGTTAACAGCGGTGAGCAGCAGTGTTTCCAGTTACAGGGAGCGCAGTCCAAATACCGCTTGGGTAATGAATGTGAGCAGTACGCTGAACTTGAACTGCGCCAGGATCTATACACCCTGACCGATGGTTCGGTGCTCAGCGTCGACGGCATGGCATCGCTGTATAACCAGTACGACAAGGACCTGACGTTCAACGGTGACAACGGCTCGGTGCGCATGCCCCAGATGTACGCGCAATGGTCGAACATGCCCAGCCTCAACGGCGGTTCGCTGTGGGCCGGTCGGCGTTACTACAAACGCAACGATATCCACATTTCCGACTTCTACTACTGGAACCAGAGCGCCACGGGTGGTGGTATCGAGGATGTGAAGATCGGCGACCTGAAATACAGTTACGCCTTTTCGCGCAAGGACAACCTGTACCAGAAGGATTATGTCACCCGGCAGGATTTCAACGTTGCAGGTTTTCAGACCAACCCCGGCGGTGAGCTGGAGTTTGGCCTCAGTTACATCGAAAAACCTGGCCGCAGCGATGCGCACGCAGGTTGGGCAATCACCGCCCAGCATGTGCAGAAAGACTTCCTCGGCGGTAAGAACAAACTGGCGCTGCAATATGGCGAAGGGCCTGGCACCGGGTTGGGTTACACCGGCGATGTGGGCCTGGACGACAGCAACAAGAGCTACCGGCTGGTGGAATTCTTCGACTGGCAAGTGACACCGCGTTTTGGTGGTCAGGTCGAAGCGGTCTATCAGAAGGATATCCGCCCGGACGGTAACGGCCAGAACTGGATTTCCCTGGGTGTTCGCCCGGCTTACGCAATCACCGACCAATTCAAGTTGGTGACTGAGCTGGGACACGATCAGGTCAAGGCCCCAGGAGGTACGCGCAAGTTGAGTAAATTCTCCTTTGTCCCAACCTGGTCGCCAAAAGGCCCGGGGTTCTGGGAACGTCCCGAGGTGCGTTTGTACTACACCTATGCCAGCTGGAACGAGGCGGCCAAACGGGCGGCCAACGAGCTGGCGGCGGGTTCGGCGTTGTCCGACACCGGTTCCTTCGGCGCGGCGCGACACGGTGCGAACGTCGGATTGCAGGTCGAGTATTGGTGGAAATAAACGCCGCATGACCCCGGTACCGCAATATCCCAGCGTCTTTTATAAAGAACAAAACAGCAGGTGACGTCATGGCCACACCCCAACAATTGCAACTGCTGGCACCTTTGTCCGGCGTGCTGATGCCGCTGGACCAGGTGCCCGATCAGGTGTTTTCCAGCCGCGTGATCGGTGACGGTCTATGCATCGATCCGACCTCGCAAACCTTGTGCGCACCACTGGCAGGAGTGATCAGCAATGTGCAGGCCAGTGGGCATGCGGTCAGCATCACTGACGACAATGGCGTGCAGGTATTGATGCACATCGGCCTCGACACCGTGAACCTGGCCGGCAAGGGTTTCACCCGGTTGGTGGAAGAATGTCAGCGGGTGGTGGTGGGGCAGGCGCTGATCGAGTTCGATGCCGATTACATTGCCTTGAACGCCCGCAGTTTGTTGACCTTGATGCTGGTGGTCAGCGGTGAGCCGTTCACCTGGCTGGCGCCCGAAACGGGTGTGGTGGAAAGTGGCCAGCCGTTGCTGAGTCTGAATCCATCCGAAGTGGCGGCCGATGAGCGGATTGCGCAGGAGGGCGAAGCACTGTTCTCCAAACCGGTGACGCTGCCCAATGCCAACGGCTTGCACGCTCGCCCTGCGGCAGTGTTTGCCCAAGCGGCGAGAGGCTTTTCGGCGAGCATTTGCCTGCATAAACAGCAGGCTAGCGCGAACGCCAAATCCCTGGTGGCGATCATGGCTTTGCAGACTGCCCATGGTGATGTCCTGCAGGTCAGCGCGGCTGGCGCGGATGCCGAAGTGGCGATCAAGACGCTGGCCGAGTTGCTGGCTGCCGGTTGCGGAGAAACCGTGACGGTGGTGCCAGAGGCCGAGACAGTTGTGGTCGAGACCTCATCGCTGAAAGTGCTGCGCGGCGTCTGCGCCTCGCCGGGGTCGGCGTTTGGCCAAGTGGTGCAAATTGCGCAGCAGACACTTGAGGTGAGCGAGTTCGGCGAGAGTCCGCAGGCAGAGCGCGAGCACCTGTCCCAGGCGTTGGCGGCGGCGGTTATGGCACTGCAGCAGTTGCGTGACAACGCCACGGGTGACGCCCAGGCGGACATCTTCAAGGCGCATCAGGAACTGCTCGAAGACCCAGGCCTGCTGGATCAGGCCCTGGCACTGATCAACGCCGGCAACAGCGCCGGTTTCGCCTGGCGTGCGGCCACCGAGTCGACGGCAGCCTTGTTCAAAAGCCTGGGCAATACCTTGCTGGCCGAACGGGCTGCAGACCTGGCCGATGTCGGTCAACGGGTGCTCAAGTTGATTCTCGGTGTAGAAGAACGTGCGATGGAGTTGCCGGACGGGGCGATTCTGATTGCCGAGCAACTGACGCCCTCCCAAACGGCTGGTCTGGACACGCGCAAGGTGCTGGGGTTCGCCACGGTCGGCGGTGGAGCTACCAGCCATGTGGCGATTCTCGCGCGGGCCTTCGGCTTGCCGGCGATCTGCGGCTTGCCGGTTCAGGTGTTGGCACTGGCCAACGGCACCCGGGTGTTGCTCGATGCCGACAAGGGCGAGTTGCAGCTGGATCCTGATCTGGCCGTTATCGAGCAGTTGCAAACCCGTCGTCAGCAGCAAAAGAAACGCCAGCAATACGAGCTTGAAAATGCAGGACTGGCCGCCTGTACCCGTGATGGGCATCACGTTGAAATCACCGCCAATATCGCTTCGCTGGCCGAAGCCGAACAGGCGATGGCGCTGGGTGGCGAGGGCGTCGGTCTGTTGCGTTCGGAGTTTCTTTATCTGGACCGCAATCACGCGCCAAGCCATGACGAGCAAGCGTCCACCTACAGCGCCATCGCCCGCACCCTGGGGCCAGCGCGCAATCTGGTGGTGCGCACTCTGGATGTCGGCGGTGACAAACCGTTGGCCTACGTGCCGATGGAGCGCGAAACCAACCCGTTTTTGGGCATGCGCGGGATTCGTTTGTGCCTGGAGCGTCCGCAACTGTTGCGCGATCAGTTCAAGGCGATTTTGAGCAGCGCCGGGCTGGCTCGCCTGCACATCATGCTGCCGATGGTCGCGCAGCTGTCGGAGTTGCGGCTGGCCCGTCAGTTGCTTGAAGAACAGGCGCTGGCATTGGGGCTTACGGAGCTGCCGAAACTGGGAATCATGATCGAAGTACCGGCGGCGGCGCTGATGGCTGATCTGTTTGCGCCCGAGGTGGATTTCTTCTCCATCGGCACCAACGACCTGACCCAATACACTCTGGCCATGGACCGAGATCACCCACGCCTGGCCAGTCAGGCCGACAGTTTTCATCCGTCGGTGCTGCGCTTGATTGCCAGCACCGTGAAAGCCGCTCATGCCCATGGCAAATGGGTCGGTGTGTGCGGCGCCATGGCTTCGGAAAAACTGGCGGTGCCGCTGTTGCTGGGGCTTGGGGTGGATGAGCTTTCGGTGAGTGTGCCGTTGATTCCGGCGATCAAAGCGGCGGTTCGCGAAGTGGACCTGCTGGATTGCCAGGCCATCGCCCAGCAGGTGCTGGGGCTGGAAAGTGCCGAGCGGGTACGCGAGGCATTGCGGCAGCACCACGAAGCAACGGTCGATACTTCACTGGTTCTGGAGAACTGAACATGTTCGAGAAAATGCAGCGGGCGTTCTGGAAAGCGTTGACGCCGGACCTGGTGGTGGATGAGCCGAAAGTGGTGGCTCAGCCTGTTTGCGGTTTGGCCCCGAGTGTCGTGGCCGCGCTGGGCGGTGTGGATAACCTCAAGTCGCAACAACCGGTGGCGCTGACCCGGGTGCGGGTGGAGTTGCGGGATGTGGTGCAAGTGGATCGGCAGGCGCTAACGGCTGCGGGGGTGCCGGGAGTGATGCTGCTGGACGGTGGAGTTGTTCATCTGATCACCGGCCTTCAGGCGTAACCGTAATTCTGTGGCGAGGGGGCTTGCCCCCGTTGGGTTGCGAAGCAGCCCCAAAGCCTGAGAATGAGGTCTGTCAGGTAGACCGCGTTAGATGGTTTTACGACTGCTTCGCAGCCGAGCGGGGGCAAGCCCCCTCGCCACAGGGCATCGCCAGCCATGATTTGACTGCGTCCATCCGCCACGCTGCCCTTACTGTTTCTCAACCGCAGGTGTATCGTATTCGCCTTTTGCAGGCCCCTCGCCTGTGGTTGATACGTGAGGTAGTTGAGTTCATGTCCTTTACCCGTCGCCAATTCCTCGGTGGCCTGGCCGGTCTTGTTGTCGTTGGTGTCGGAGCCGGTGGCGCGTCGCGTTACTGGCTGGGCAAAATGGCCGACGCTGACGCCGGCCACGACTATGAGCTGATCGCCGCCCCGCTGGACGTCGAACTGGTGGCCGGGCACAAGACTCAAGCCTGGGCGTTCGGCCCATCAGCGCCGGGCACCGAGTTGCGCGTGCGTCAGGGCGAATGGCTGCGGGTGCGCTTCATCAACCACTTGCCGGTGGCGACCACCATTCACTGGCACGGCATTCGTCTGCCGCTGGAAATGGACGGTGTGCCGTATGTCTCGCAATTGCCGGTGCTGCCGGGCGAGTACTTCGACTACAAATTCCGCGTGCCCGACGCCGGCAGCTATTGGTATCACCCACACGTGAACAGCAGCGAAGAACTCGGTCGTGGCCTGGTCGGCCCGTTGATCATCGAGGAGCGCGAGCCCACCGGTTTCAAATACGAAAAGACCTTGAGCCTCAAGAGCTGGCACGTCGATGAAGAGGGCGCGTTCGTCGCGTTCAGCATTCCTCGCGAAGCTGCCCGTGGCGGCACGGCGGGAGGCTTGTCGACCATCAACGGCGTCTCACAAGCGGTGATCGACTTGCCCGCCGGGCAGATCACCCGCGTACGCCTGCTCAACCTCGACAATACGCTGACGTATCGTCTCAATATCCCTGGCGTCGAAACGCAGATCTACGCGCTGGACGGCAATCCGATTGAACCGCGCCCACTGGGCAAGGAATACTGGCTGGGTCCTGGCATGCGCATTTGCCTGGCGATCAAGGCCCCGCCGGCTGGTGAAGAGCTGTCGTTACGCAACGGTCCGGTGCGCCTGGGCACGTTCCGTTCGGTGGCCAATACGGATGCGCCGACCGAGTGGCCACCGGCGCTGCCGGCCAATCCGATCGCCGAACCGGACCTGGCCAATGCCGAGAAACTCAACTTCAATTTCGAATGGGTCGGCTCGGTATCGGTCAACGTCGAAAACGGCAAGCCGCCCAGCCTGTGGCAGATCAACGGCAAGGCCTGGGACATCAGCGACAAGACCTGCGCCGATCGACCGATTGCCAAGCTTGAGAAGGGCAAGAGCTATATTTTCGAATTGAAGAACATGACTCAGTACCAACACCCGATTCACCTGCACGGCATGAGCTTCAAGGTCATTGCCTCGAACCGGCACAAGGTCATTCCGTATTTCACCGACACCTACCTGCTGGGCAAGAACGAGCGCGCGCAAGTGGCGCTGGTGGCGGATAATCCTGGCGTGTGGATGTTCCACTGCCATGTGATCGATCACATGGAAACCGGCCTGATGGCCGCCATCGAGGTGGCGTGATGCGACAGATCCGTCCCGCCGCCATCATCGACCGCAGTCGTGATCGCGAATTCATGCACGAAGCCCTGGCACTGGCGGCGCAAGGTGCGGCCCTTGGCGAAGTGCCGGTAGGCGCTGTGCTGGTACAGGACGGGGAAATCATCGGGCGCGGTTTCAATTGCCCGATCAGTGCCAGCGACCCGAGCGCTCACGCCGAGATGGTCGCCATCCGCGCCGCCGCCCAGGCCGTGAGCAACTACCGCCTGCCGGGCAGCACGCTGTATGTGACGCTGGAGCCGTGCAGCATGTGCGCCGGCCTGATCGTGCATTCGCGGATAACGCGGGTGGTGTACGGCGCGCTGGAGCCGAAAGCCGGGATCGTGCAGAGCCAGGGGCAGTTCTTTACCCAGGGCTTTCTCAACCATCGAGTGTTGTATGAAGGCGGGGTGTTGGCGGAGGAGTGCGGGGCGGTATTGAGCGAGTTCTTCAAGGCCCGCCGCGCCAGTCGAGACTAAGAGCAAAAGATCGCAGCCTGCGGCAGCTCCTACAGGGATCGATGTAGGAGCTGCCGCAGGCTGCGATCTTTTGATTTTGCTTTTTTACTTGCGAGCGACGATGACCGCCCGCATCGGCGCCGGCAAACCTTCAACGGTCTTGCTGTGATCCTCGGGATCGAGGAAGTCACTGAGCGACTGATACTTCATCCACTCCGTCCCGCGCTGTTCCTCGACCGTGGTGGTGCTCACATCCACGCACTTCACATCGGTGAACCCTGCGCGACGCAGCCACAACTCCAGCGCTGGCACCGATGGCAGGAACCACACGTTACGCATCTGCGCGTAGCGGTCTTCCGGCACCAGCACCTGGTGTTTGTCGCCTTCGACCACCAGGGTTTCCAGCACCAGTTCGCCGCCCTTGACCAGGCAATCCTTCAGCGCCAGAAGATGTTCGATTGGCGAGCGGCGGTGGTAGAACACGCCCATGGAAAACACTGTGTCGAAACCTTCGAGGTTTGGCGGCAGGTCTTCGAACGGGAAGGGCAGGTGCCAGGCATTCGGCTCGGACAGGTAACGCTGCACTGCCTGGAACTGACAGAAGAACAGCCAGTTCGGATCGACACCGATCACACTGTCGGCACCGGCGCCGAGCATGCGCCACATGTAGTAGCCGTTGCCGCAGCCGACATCGAGGATGCGCTTGCCCACAAGGTCCAGGTGCGGGGCGACCCGCGACCATTTCCAGTCCGAGCGCCATTCAGTGTCGACGTGCACGCCGAACAGGTCGAACGGCCCCTTGCGCCATGGCGACAGGCCCATCAACGCGGTGCGCATTTGCGCGCGGGTTTCATCGTCGCAATCGGTGTCCAGCTTCAGGCCATTGAGCAAATCGACTTCGCTCGGCTGGATCTTCGGCAGGGCGTCCAGTGCGCTTTGCCAGCGCTCCAGATCGCCATGACCCTTTTCCATTTTCTTGTCGAGTTGTGCCTGCAGGGTGTTGGCCCATTCGGCCAGCGGGGTGCCGGCCAGACGGCGGGCGAGGGGGGACAGATCAATCATGGCAAGGCAATCAACGAGGCAAAGTTAAGACACTGGAACCACGGCACGACTTTCGAGAACCCGGCGGCCAGCAGGCGTTCGCGGTGTTCTTCGAGGCTGTCGGGCTTCATGACGTTTTCGATGGCGCTGCGCTTCTGGGCGATTTCCAGTTCGCTGTAGCCGTTGGCGCGTTTGAAGGCCACGTGCAGATCGGTCAGCAGCGCGTGTTCTTCGGCATCGTTGAAGCGCAGTTTCTCCGAGAGAATCAGCGCACCGCCGGGCAGCAGCGATTGGCGGATGCGCGACAGCAACGCCGCGCGCTGGTCCGGGGCGATGAATTGCAGGGTGAAGTTCAGCGCCACCACCGAGGCCGGCTGGAACTCCAGCGCGAGAATGTCGCCCTCGATCACTTCAACCGGCAGCAACTCCTGGAACATCGAATCCTGACCGTTGAGGTACTCGCGGCAGCGTTCGACCATCGCCGCCGAGTTATCCACAGCGATCACCCGGCAACCGTCGGTGCGCACGTGTCGGCGCAGAGCCTGGGTCACGGCACCCAGCGACGAGCCCAGGTCGTAAAGCACGCTGTCCCGTTGGGCGAACTGCGCGGCAAGCACGCCGAGGTTTTCGACGATGGTCGGATAACCCGGTACCGAGCGCTTGATCATGTCCGGGAACACCCGCACCACGTCCTCGTTAAAGGCGAAGTCAGGCACCTGGGCCAAAGGCTGGGCGAAAAGGCGATCGGATTCTTTGCTCACGGCGGTTCCAGCGGTGTAGGTGGAAAAGGCCGGCATTTTAGCCAAGTTGGCGCGGGGATGCGCGGGTTGTCTGATAAAGCGGCGGGGCTGACGCAGTTTGAATGCTGGCAGGGCACTTGTGGCGAGGGGGCTTGCCCCCGTTGGGCTGCGCAGCGGCCCCAAACTCGGGCACCGCATTCCTTCAGGTTGAATGCATCTACCGGATTACGACGGCTTCGCCGCCGAACGGGGGCAAGCCCCCTCGCCACAGGGTTCAGCGTTTATTTTGGGTGAATGCCGAGGCGGTGATCCCCCATTGCCCCAGCCAGTAACTGAGGATGATCACATAAGGCGCGGCATCGAACGGCACCACAAAGCGACTGATGCCGATCACGCTGTCGGAAAATACAAACGCCACGGCACCACCTGCAGCCAGCAACGCCGAACGCTTGGGCACATCGGTCCCGAGTCGGGCCAGGGCGCGCCAGAGCATGGCGCTGATCGCCGTGCCATAGACAATCACCGGCACCAGCAACGGCCCGAGACCGTTGGAAATCAAAATCCCCAGCAGGACAGCGCCGACGCCGAGGGCCAGCACCAGCGGCAGCGCGGCCAGGCGTCGGCAATCGCTCAGGTAGGCCTTGAGATAAGCCAGATGCGCGACCAGAAACGCGCCCAGCCCAAACACGAACAAATCCCCCGGCCATGCCAGCAACACGTCGCCGACCAAGGAGAAAATCAAGCCGAGGCTGATCCAGCGCCGATATTCGCCGGGTGGTGCGTCATGCAGCCAGCCGAGCAGGGCCAGTACCGGCAGAGGCTTGACCAGCAGGCACAGCAGCGAGGCATGCACGCTCAGGCCGTAAAGAAAGGTCACCGCGCCCATCAGCGCCAGAATCAGCCAGCCCACGGTCAGTTGACCGAGATTGCGCAGTCGAACGAATCCACCGGCAGCACTTCCGGTGCCCACGGCTGTTGCGAAGTCAGCCGCAAGCGCCCGGTGCCGGTCGCGAAGGCTTGAAAACGCCAGGTCGAGACCCCGGCCGCGCCGACGATGCCGGCATCTTCCGGGTTTCGATAAACCTCTGGCCCCAGGGCGTGCAGTACGCCACCCGCCGAATCCTGGATCGCCCAGCGATAACCCGTGGTCGGGTTGCTCGGCAGGGTCAGGATCAGGTTTTGCCCGTTGTTGAGCTGCACCGGGCATTCGCTTTGTTTTTCCACGGTCACGTTATGCGCAGGTTGCGTGGCACACGCGGCCAGCAGGGCGAGGGCGAGGGGGACAAGCAGGCGAATGGGGGACATAGGCTTCAGGAGCTCCGGCGTTCACGACGAACGGCGAGCATAACTTAAGATGAGACAAAGTGTGACAGCCAGCCAAGGGCCGCAGTGCCAGGACTGACGCCTTCGCTGGCAAGCCAGCTCCTACAGGGTTTTGTGGTGAACACAACCTGTGTGAACACCGCCGCCCTCTGTAGGAGCTGGCTTGCCAGCGAAAGCGCAGGTACAGACGCTACACAACCATCAGAAAAGCACCTTCGCCACATCCGCAAAGCGCTTGGCAAAGTGCACGGTAATGCCTTCCGTCAGATACTCCGGCAGCTCCTCGAAATTGCCCCGGTTCGCCTCCGGCAGAATCAGCTCGAATATCTTCTGCCGCCGCGCCGCAATCACTTTTTCCCGCACTCCGCCAATCGGCAATACATGCCCGGTCAGCGTCAGTTCGCCAGTCATGGCCACGCCTTTTTTCGGCGGTTGGTTGCGCGCCAGCGACAGCAGGGCACTGGCCATGGTCACGCCGGCGCTCGGGCCGTCCTTCGGCGTGGCGCCTTCCGGCACGTGCAGGTGGACGAAGGCTTCGTCGAAGAACTTCGGATCGCCGCCATACGACTTCAGGTGCGAGCTGACGTAGCTGTAGGCGATTTCCGCCGATTCTTTCATCACGTCACCCAGTTGCCCGGTCAGCTTGAACCCACGGTTGAGGGTGTGGATGCGTGTGGCTTCGATTGGCAGGGTCGCACCGCCCATGCTGGTCCAGGCAAGGCCAGTGATCACGCCGACACCCGACAGCACCTGCTCGTTGCGGAACACCGGTTTGCCAAGGGACGTTTCGAGGTCTTTCGGGCCGAGCTTGATCACAGCCTTCGGCTCGTCGAGCAGTTTCATCACCGCTTTGCGCACCAGTTTGCCGAGGTTTTTTTCCAGCTGGCGCACGCCGGCTTCACGGGCATAACCGTCGACCAGTGCCTTGAGCGCGCTGTCGCTGATGCTCAGGCTGCCCTTGGACACGCCGGCTTTCTCAAGCTGCTTGGGCCACAGGTGACGCTTGGCGATGGCGACTTTTTCTTCGGTGATGTAACCCGACAGGCGAATCACTTCCATCCGGTCCAGCAACGGGACGGGGATCGAATCGAGGGTGTTGGCGGTGCAGATGAACAGGACTTTCGACAGGTCCATGCGCAGGTCGAGATAGTGGTCGAGGAATTCGACGTTCTGCTCAGGATCGAGGGTTTCCAGCAGCGCCGAGGCCGGGTCGCCCTGGTAGCTCTGGCCCATCTTGTCGATCTCGTCGAGCATGATCACCGGGTTCATCACTTCGACGTCCTTCAACGCCTGCACCAGCTTGCCCGGCTGTGCGCCGATGTAGGTGCGGCGATGGCCCTTGATCTCGGCTTCGTCACGCATGCCGCCAAGGCTGAAGCGATAGAACGGCCGGCCCAGGGATTCGGCGATGGATTTGCCGACGCTGGTCTTGCCCACGCCCGGCGGACCGACCAGCAATACGATGGAGCCGCTGATCTCGCCTTTATAGGCACCGACCGCGAGAAATTCGAGGATGCGGTCCTTGATGTCGTCGAGACCGGCGTGATGTTTGTCCAGCACCTTGCGCGCGTACTTGAGGTCGAGTTTGTCTTCGCCATAGATGCCCCACGGCACCGAGGTCGCCCAGTCGAGGTAGTTGCGGGTGACCGCATACTCGGGCGAGCCGGTTTCGAGCACCGACAGTTTGTTCATTTCCTCTTCGATGCGTTTCTGCGCTTGTGCCGACAGCACTTTGCCGGTCAGCCGCTGTTCGAACTGTTCGAGATCGGCACTGCGGTCATCCTTGGTCAGTCCCAGCTCCTGCTGGATGACCTTGAGTTGCTCCTTGAGGAAGAACTCACGCTGATGTTCACCGATCTTGCGATTAACCTCGGCAGAAATCTCTTTTTGCAAGCGCGCGACTTCGACTTCCTTGCGCAGCATCGGCAGGACTTTTTCCATGCGCTTGAGCATGGGCACGCAGTCGAGGACTTCCTGCAGCTCACTGCCAGTGGCCGAAGTGAGGGCGGCGGCGAAGTCGGTCAGCGGCGACGGGTCGTTGGGGCTGAAGCGGTTGAGGTAGTTCTTCAGCTCTTCGCTGTACAGCGGGTTGAGCGGCAGCAGTTCCTTGATCGCATTGATCAGCGCCATGCCGTAGGCCTTGACCTCGTCGGTCGGCTCGGTGGGCTGGTGCGGGTATTCGACCTCCACCAGGTACGGCGGGCGGTGATGCTTGAGCCAGGTCTTGAGGCGTACGCGGGTCAGGCCCTGGGCGACGAACTGCAGTTTGCCGTTTTCGCGGCTGGCGTGGTGCACCTTGACCAGCGTGCCGTACAGCGGCAGGGCCGAGGTGTCGAAGTGGCGCGGGTCATCCTGGGGCCTGTCCATGTAGAACAGGGCCAGGCAGTGGTGTTCGGACTTGGCCACCAGGTCGAGCGTCTCGGCCCACGGCTCTTCGTTGACGATGACCGGCAGGACCTGGGCCGGGAAGAACGGCCGGTTGTGGATCGGGATGATGTAGACCTTGTCCGGCAGGTTCTGGCCGGGCAAGGCCAGGCCTTTGCCGGGGACGTGGTGCGGGGCGTTTTCCGGGGCGGCGTATTCGCTCGGGTCTTCGGGGAATTCCTGCTGGTCGCTCATGGGGGCACCTGCGCAATGGGTATGGGTCTTAGATGGGGCAGGTTGGCGGTGGTTTCAACGGTCATTTTCTGCAACGCGGTGTTTCAACGGTGTGTTCAGGAGAGAGACAGGTTAGCTGGATTTCGGCACGACACGCTGCGCTTTTGCTTTTGTAGGAGCTGCCGCAGGCTCGGTCCGCGCTCGGGCGATCTTTTGATTTTCCAAGTCAAAAGATCGCAGCCTGCGGCAGCTCCTACAGAGGAGGGTGGTGATAATAAAAAAGGCGACACCTTTGAGGGCGTCGCCTTTGTTTTGACTGCCGCTAAAACTTACTCGGACAGTTTGTACGCGATCACATAGTCACCCATTTTGGTGCCAAGAGAGCCGTGGCCACCGACGACCAGCAGCACGTACTGCTTACCGTCCTTGCCGGTGTAGGTCATCGGCGTAGCCTGACCGCCAGCCGGCAGGCGCGATTTCCAAAGCTCGTTGCCGGTGTTGACGTCATAGGCGCGCAGGTATTGATCCAGCGTGCCGCTGAGGAAGCCGACGCCGCCGGCGGTGACTATCGAGCCGCCCATGCTTGGCACGCCGAGTGGCAGGCCGATAGGCAATGGCGAGCTGTCGCGGCTGGTGCCGTTCTTGCGTTTCCACACGACTTTGTTTGTGGTCAGGTCGATGCCGGCCACGTAGCCCCAGGCCGGAGCCTGGCACGGTACGCCGAACGGCGACATGAGCGGGTGCATGATCACCGCGTAAGGTGCGCCCGTGTTCGGTTGCACGCCCGCTGTTTCGCTCTCGCGCTTGCTGCCGGCCGCGACTTCGGCGCGAGGCACCATTTTCGAGACGAAGGCCATGTAGTTCGGGCTGGTGAACAGCATCTGGCGAACCGGGTCGACCGAAACTCCGCCCCAGTTGAAGACGCCGACGTTACCCGGATAAATCAGGCTGCCCTGTTCCGACGGTGGGGTGTACTGACCGTCGTAACGCAGCTCCTTGAACTGGATGCGGCACAGCATCTGGTCAAACGGGCTGGCGCCCCACATGGCTTTTTCGGTCAGTTCCGGGGCCAGCAGGTTCAGGTCCGAACGGGCCTGGGTCGGTGCGGTGTGGTCGCCTTTCACGGCGCCTTGCGGAGCCGGGATTTCCTTGATCGGGATGATCGGCGTGCCGTCGCGACGGTCGAGGACGTACAGGCTGCCTTGTTTGGTCGGCTGGATCACAGCCGGCTTGATGCCGTCGGCGGTTTTCATGTCCAGCAGGGTTGGCTGGCTGCCGACGTCCATGTCCCACAAGTCGTGGTGAGTGAACTGGTAGTTCCAGCGCACCTTGCCGGTGGCCAGGTCCAGTGCGACCAGGCCGGCACTGAACTTCTCGGCGCCCGGGGTGCGGTCTGCGCCCCACTGGTCAGGGGTCTGGTTGCCCAGTGGCAGATAGACCATGCCGAGTTTTTCGTCGACGCTGGCCAGCGACCACATGTTGGCGGAGTTGCGGCTGTAGTGTTCGCCCTCTGGCAGCGGTTCGGTCGCGTCGGGATTGTTGCTGTCCCAGTTCCACACCAGATGACCGTCGTGTACGTCAAAGGCACGGATCACGCCGGATGGCTCGTTGGTCGACTCGTTGTCGGTGACGTGGCCGCCCATGATCACCAGGTCACGAGTGATCGCTGCTGGCGAGGTGGAGTAGTAGCCACCGGGGGTGAACGGTCCGATGCCTTGAGTCAGGTCAACCACACCGTTTTTACCGAAACCTTCGCAGACCTTGCCGGTGTCGGCGTTGAGTGCGATCAGGCGTGCATCGGCGGTAGGCAGGTACAGACGACGTGGGCAAGCCTGGGCAACGGCCTTGCCGGCTTCAGAAATGACGGCGGACGCAGCATTTTCAGCTTTTGCATTCGCCGCTTCGTCGTAGTACGAAACGCCCCGGCAGGTCATGTGGGCGAAGCCCTTGAAGCCTGACGGGCTCTTGATCTGCGGGTCGAAACGCCACAGTTCCTTGCCGGTGTCCGGGTCCAGCGCCAGCACCTTGCTGTGGGCGGTACAGGCATAGAGCATGCCGTTGGCCTTGAGCGGGGTGTTTTCGTTGGTCAGTTCCACCGGGTCACCGGCGGTTGGCAGATCGCCGGTCTGGATACGCCAGGCTTCTTGCAGCTTGCCGACGTTGGCCGGGGTGATCTGCTTGAGCGGCGAGTAGCGGTCACCGAATTCGCTGCGGCCATAGGCCTGCCAGTCGCCTTCGGGCATCTGCGGCGCAGTGCTGGTCATGTCAGCCGAGTCACGACCCAGTTCGCCCAAGGTCTCGCCCGGATGGGTGAACTGGCTGGCCACGGCGGTGGCACCGGCCAGGACCACGGCCACGCTCAAGGCGCCAGTGCCCATAGGGGCCGGGCCATTGATCAGCAATGGACGACGCAACCACGGCAGCAGCATCACCACACCGAGGGCGAACCACAGCGCCAGGCGCGGCACCAGTTGCCACCAGTCCAGGCCCACTTCCCACAGTGCCCACAGGGTACTGGCGAACAGCACCAGCGCGTACAGGCCCAGCGCGGCGCGGCGGGCGGCGATCAGCAACACGCCGCTCAGCGCGATGCCGATACCGGCCAGCAGGTAATACAGCGAGCCGCCGAGCATGCTCAGCTTGATCCCCCCGGCCAGCATGGCCAGGCCCATCAGTAGAAGCAGAATGCCGAGCAGGGTCGGCAATAGACGGCTTCGACTCAAGGCACCATCAGTGCTCATAGTGTGATTCTCCGTGACGTTTCAAGTAGTCCCGCGCAAGTTCACTGTAGATGATGATCTTGTGCGGGCAGGGTTCAGATAAAACTGGTTCAGCTGATGCATACCCTTGTAGGAGCGAGCCTGCTCGCGATAGCGGTGGGTCAGGCAACATCAATGTTGGCTGTGATGGCCTCATCGCGAGCAGGCTCGCTCCTACAAAGGGTTTGTGGTGTTTTTTAGAACGAGGACTGGACCTTGATCCCGCCGATCAGCGCGTCATCGACCTCGTTCACGCCACCGGGATGGCGGATGTATTGCAGGTTCGGGCGCACGGTCAGCCAGTTGGTCACGTGCACGCCGTAGTAGAGTTCGGCGCTGTATTCGGTGTCCTGAGGCGGCAGGAAGGTCGGATTGTCGAAATCGAAGACTGCGTTGGCCTGGTTGGTCGCCTCGGCATTCTTGCGAAAGGCCGGGTTGACGTGGACGCGGGCCATGGCGAAACCAATGTCGTCCCGGGCCCGCGCGTCGAACGGGCCTTTGTAGACGAGGCCGGCCTGGACGTAGTTGTCGATGGCATTGGTCTTCTTGTCGTGCATCGTGCCATTGGCGAACAGGCTCAGGCCTCGGGAGTGGTCGCTGGCGAGGCTGGTGACTTGCTGCTGAAGACCCAGCCACATGCCGTGTTTGCTCGAGGCGCTGCGGTAGGCTTCGCCAGTCAGGGCGGCAGGCTGGCCATTGCTGTCCTTATAGACGTCGGTGGCGTTGGCGCTGCTGTAGTAGTAACCGGCGCGGTATTCGCCCGGCAGGCCGTTGAGCTTCGGCGTCCACACCAGTTCCACCGGCAGGACCGCGCCCTGGGTGCCGCTGCCGCTCAGCTTGAAGCCATTGCCGCGATCCAGGTTCGACGTGTTCTGCTCATACGCGCCGATCTGCGCGTACAACTGCGGCGTCAGGTGATATTTGACCCGCATCGCCCACTGGCTGACCGGCCAGTTGTACCAGATGTCGCCCGCCCAGTTGCCGACCTGGGATCCGCAGAACGCCAGGTTCTGGAAGTCGCAGGGGAAGCTGTTGAAGTCTTCGCCCTCACCGAAACGGCCGACCTTGATGTCGAGTTTTTCATCGAGGAATTTCTGCTGATACCACATCTGCGTCAGGCGCCAGGTCTGGCCGCGGCCCCAGACTTCCTGGGCCGAGGTGAAGCCGCCGACACGCGGGTCGTTGATGCGGTCGTTGCTGATGTTGTTGCCGCTGCGTTCAGTGATGGTCAACTGGAACTCGGCGTCATCCCAGCCGAGGATCTTCTGCAAGTCCAGGTGGGTGCCCAGGGCGAACTGGTCGCTGTAGCGCGCGGTGCGGTCGTGGTCGTAGCCGCCGTGCAGATTGCTGCCCATTTCACCGGTGTAATCGACTTTGAAGTCGTAGCCTTTTTCCGCGAGTTCTGTGCGAGTGCCGTTCCAGTCACCGAGCATCCACGGTGAATCGCTGTCGAAGGCAGGCGCCGCCTGAACGCAGGAGGCAAGGCCCAGCGCGGTGAGGCCACCAATCAGGGGCAGGATGTTTCGGTGGGCAGCAGTTTCAAAGACAGCGCTGTCTCGAAAAGTTTTAAAGTCAGGCATAGAGACGGAGTTCTTGATCTTTTTCTGGGGGATAAACGGAAAGCAGCAGGCGTGAAGCGAAAGCAGAAGCGTTTCAGCAGGCAGCGGGCGCAAGGATAATGTTCCGTTACAAATAGAGAAAGGGCTTTTACTGACATGCATCCTTTCGGATTCGGTAACAGTGACAAAAGATCGCAGCCTGCGGTAGCTCCTACAGGATACGGATTCCAATGCAGGAGCTGCCGCAGGCTGCGATCTTTTCCGTTTCACCTACATTTAACGTAAGGTGCGCGGCTTCCAATTCCCACTCTGCTCGAAGGCCCGGCATGACCGAACACAACCCTGATCCGCTGCACGGCGTAACGCTGGAACAGATCCTCAACGCGCTGGTTGAACACTACGAGTGGTCGGGGCTGGCCGAACGCATCGATATCCGCTGCTTCAAGAGCGAGCCGAGCGTCAAGTCGAGCCTGACGTTCCTGCGTAAAACCCCATGGGCACGAGAAAAGGTCGAACGCCTGTATGTGAAGTTGATGCGCACCAAACGACCGCTTTGAACAGGGTCAATCCGTTCGGGTTTCGCCGCCGTTTTGTGGCGGTGGCTGCCACGCTCGGCTGGGCGGGATTGAGCATCCAGATGTACCTGATTTTCCATTCTCGCTGGACGCTGGGCGCCAGCCTGATCGGCGGGTTGATGAGTTTTTTCAGTTATTTCACCGTGCTGAGCAACACCCTGGTGGCAACCGTGCTGACCTGTGAATGGACAACCCGCGAGTCAGCCGCGCGCCGCTGGTTCCTGCAGCCTTGGGTCAGCAGTGCGATTGCCGTGAGCATCGCCGTGGTGAGCCTGGCCTACAACCTGCTGCTGCGCCACTTGTGGCATCCCGAGGGCTGGCAATGGCTGGCCGACGAACTGTTGCACGACATCATGCCGTTGCTGTTCCTGGGGTATTGGTGGCGTTATGTGCCCAAGGGCACATTGCGCGTATGGCACATCGCGCTGTGGGTGATCTATCCGCTGGTTTATTTTGGCTACGCGCTGCTGCGCGGGCATTTGCTGGCGGTTTATCCGTACCCGTTCATCGATGTCGAGAAGCTGGGTTATCCACAGGTGTTCATCAATGCTGGCGGTTTGTTGGCGGGGTTTGTGGTGATTGCGTTGCTGGTGATCGGGCTGGATCGGTGGCAGGCTCGGAAGTGAGCGCGGATATGGCGGTATGGAATGCTTTATGTGGCGAGGGGGCTTGCCCCCGTTGCGCTGCGAAGCAGTGCTAAAACCTGCAACGAGGTTTTATCTGAAACACCGTATAAGCAGATTTTACGACTGCTTCGCAGTCGAACGGGGGCAAGCCCCCTCGCCACAATGTGGCGCCAGTCACTCCTCGCCGCGGTTAGCCAACTTCCAGTACCCAACCGCCTTGACGAACTGCTCGTCCAGCCCACGCTCATCGAGCAACGCCCGACGAATCTGCCGCGACACCTTGCTCTCGGTCGCCACCCACGCGTACAGGCTGCCGGCAGGCGCCGGGCGATGGCGGGCAGGGCGGTTTCGTCACCGATGCAGCCGGTGATTGCTCTGCGCAGCATGAAGCGTAAACCCAAGCCGGGTTTGCCGAGTCTGTTTGATCGTCCCAAGTACCGGTAGCGCAACTTCATTGAGCGTATGTTCGGCTGGCTGAAAGAAAACCGCCGCATTGTTACGTGCTTTGAAAAACTCGTGAAAAGTTATGCGGTGATGGTCTCGCTGGCCTGCGCCATGCGGCGTTTAAGATATTACTTTTTGTACAGAGTCTAAGTCAATCTGCTTGTAGGTTAGTTCTTACATGTGGCAGGTTAACTTGTTGGTTTTATTTATTTTTTTTCGATATTTAGGCTTCATTTTTCCTACGCTAGCTGGTGAAAAATCCTACTTACTTTTCTTAGGATTTAGTCGAATATGCCCCGGCGTTAAAAGCCCAACCAACTAGCTATTTTGGCTCCAGCCAATAGTAATGGCTTGTCAGCGTCTATTCGTTAATAGAAAGAGAAGTCTCGGCTTTGTTCGAACTTTTAATTGTCCGGTCCATTTGAAATAACAGGTATTTACCCATGTTCAAAAAAATCGCAATCGCTACTCCTCTGGCCGTTCTGGCACTGAGTTCTTCCATGGCTTTTGCAGCAGGTGAAGCGCGTCATTCCATTAGTCTGGTTGCATCGGTTCCAACCAAGGAGTTCCACGTACTGCCAGTGGATCCGGATCTGATCGTTAAAGACCAGGTGTTGAGCTACAACCCGGTTTCCGGTGATCTGAGCACTTTGCGTGCGCAATTCGACACCAAAAACACCAATGGCTCGATTGCCGCCAGCCTTGAAAGTGAAGCGTTCCTGTCCAACGGTGCAGACGCGGATAAGGTGCCCTTGACTGTGTCGTTCAATGGCAAAGCGCTGAGCCTGACGCCTGAGGAAGTTGTCAGCGAAGGCGAGTCCACTCCAGGCAAGCGTGTCGATCTGGTCATTGCTCCCACCAAGCCAACCACTGGCGGCTATAAGCCAGGTGACTACACCGGTGCGGTCACCATGATCTTCGATGCAGTGCCAACGCCTTGATGTCTTGAATGCTTGTGAGCGCAAAGCTCACAAGACATCAAAAACCGGTCGGCAGCCTCCCCTGCCGGCCGGGTTTTTTACAGCGTTAACCGTTCATTCTCAGAGTATTCCGTTCATGTTCCCGATGACTCCCATCGCGGCTGCGCTCGCACTTTTTTTTTGCGCAAGTGCACTGGCCGCGCCAACTGACAATGGCACGACACCCCGCAGTTTGCTCGCTCAGGCCAAAGGTTTGCCGTCCGAGTTCGAAGAGCACTTCTTCGATGTGCCTTTGGCGGTTCGGGTGGAACTTGATCAACAATTTCTGGGTGAGGCAATGATCGTATTGTCCCGCGATGATCGCATCACCCTGCTTGAGTTTGCCGATGTCAGCGACAGCAACATTGCCGCCAGCGAGCGTGAAACCTGGGCCGCTTACCTGCAAAAAGGCATAGCCCTTGGCGCCTGCGAAGGCAGTTGCCCGGCGCAGATGCTGGCCGTGCATTACAACCTTCAGAATTCATTGGTGTCGATTCTCACTGAAAATGCCGAGCGCGACACTCAAACCAAGCGTTATTACGAGCAGCCGGAAGGCGGCAGCACGGGGTTGATCCTGCGCAACCAGCTGAACCTCAACGGTGGCCAGGATCAGGACCTGGGCGGGCGATATGGGCTGGAGGCCAGCGGCAGCCTGGGCAACTGGACGCAAAATCTGAATATGCAGCTAGCCCGTCTGGGCGGTCCGGATGACAAGCTCTATCACGCGATATACGAGCTCTACAGCCAGCGTGAGTTGGAGGGCAATTTTCTGCGCCTGGGTTATTTCACCCCCAACTCCGAAGGCCTGAGCCGCCAGCCACGTGCGTTCGGTGCCAGCCCCGACACGGCAGTGGGCCTCATGTACGGCAGCTCCGACAGCCTGGCGATCAACAGCCCCAAGCCCAGCGTTTACCCGATCTATGTCACCGCCAACCGTCAGGCCTCGGTGGAGATTTTTCGCAATGGCTTGCTGATCAATACCCAACCGGTCGATGCCGGCTTGCAAACCCTGGATACCCGGCCCTTGCCCGGCGGGATCTATGAAGTGGAAGTGCGCTTGATCGAAGACGGTCAAATCACTTCCACCACCCAGGAGCTGGTGTACAAACCGAGCAACTGGCGCAACCACGATGAGCGCTGGCGCTACAACCTGTTCGCCGGGCAGGAAAGCAAGCTGTTGAGCAACTGGGATGAGCAAGCCTACGGCGACATGACCGCTGGCGCCGCCTTCAACTACCTGCTGCATCCACGGGTCATTCTCGGAGTTTCGGGGCGCCAGGTTCGGGACACGCTGCAATATGGCTCGTCGATCGATTGGACCTTGGCTAACAACACCAGCCTCTTCGCCAACCTGTATCAAACCCAGGACCATGGCACCGGTCTTGATGTGCAAGCGATGTACAACTATGGCACCGGGAGCGTATTCGCCACCCATAACCGCAGTTGGCTGGACACCACCAAAATCTACGAAACCCTGCCCGATGGCACTCGGGTGCGGCAGCGCAATGTGTTTGTCGGCCAGACAAGCAACTCGTCGTTGTCGGTCAATCACCGGGTCAGCAGCAAAAACTCGCTCAATGCGCGGGTCTCCCACAGCGATGGCAATACCGAAGGCGTGGGCCTCGACCTGGGCTGGACACAGCGCGGCAACCTGTTCGGCAGCGATGCCAACTGGCGCTTCTCGGTCTTTGATCGGCCCGGCTCCTTCAGCAGCGGCGACGCACGCAATCGCGGAGTCGACCTGACTGTCAGTCTCGCATTGGGCGGGCCGGGCGAGCAGTGGTCCGGCAGTATCGGTTCACGTACCTCCCGCGATGGCGGCCGCGACAACAACGCCTCGCTGACCTACCGCAAAGACCTGCAGGACCATGTGCTGCAAAGCGTATCGGCCACCGCGATTACCGATACCTACGGGGTCGGGCTGTCCGGCCTGACGAACTTCCAGACCGAAGCCATCAACGGTGATGCCTTCGTTCAGCGTTCGTCGTTCAACGGCAACTACACCGGCGGTTTGAACCTGGACAGCACCGTTGCCGTGGGCGGCCAGCACGTCGTCATGACCAGCCAGCATCAAGGCAGCGGTGCCGGGATGATCATCGACGTCGAGTCCGACCTCGATGAAGTTGCCCTGCGCGCCGACGACTTGACCGGTGGCAGCACCGCCTTGCGTCCCGGGCGCAACTTCATACCGATCACTGCCTACAAGAGCAGTTCGGTGAGCTTCGACTTTGAGGGCAACCACCCGCCAGCGGCCAGTATCCAGCCGGCCCGCACCAGCTATCACCTGAACAAGGGCGGCGTGGACTACCGCAAAATCACCATCAGCAAAACCCTGACCGTGCTCGGTCGCCTGGTCGACCCCCAGGGCAAACCGCTCAAGGGCCACCACATCATCAACCACGCCAGCCGTGGCGTGAGTGAAGTGGACGGGTTCTTCTCCATGGAAATGAAGGCCGGGTCGCCGACCCTGGAAGTGCGTTACGGCAACCAGTTGTTGTGCCAGTTCCGACTTGATCCGAGCAGTGCGCGCAATGAGAACGATGTGTTGATGATCGGGGATTTGCGTTGTACGCCGGATACGTTGGCGGATACCGCCAATGCCGTACAGAGAGCCGGCTGATGAATGTTGCCTACTATTTGGAGCGCGTAAAACGATGAGCTTTTGGACTGTTTATCAATGGCACACGGTAAGGGTGATCCTGGTCGGCTGCTGTCTGTCGGTCTCGGCCATGGAGGCTGGGGCGGTCATTAAGCAGGTTACGGCCACCTTCAACCCGGATCCGGGGAATCCGCTGAAAAACGAATTCAAGAACACGACGCCCAATGAAGGGTTCTGCGCGCGCAATCCGAACATCTGCAAGGCCCACAATATATCCAGTCTGCGCTCTAACGTGGGAGGTACTGCGCTCAATGGCCCTATCGAACCCAACCACGCAGAGGTACGAAAGGGCGCGATGATCAAGACGCCGGCGGCTTGGCGCACCTTGACGGTCAAAGAGCGCAATTCCGGCGAAGAGGCCACGGTGGAAGTACGTATTTCCGGGATGGGCGGTGTCTATGAGCTGAGTCACGATGCGAGGACGCTCACCGGCATCACTAATACGGGGGCTGCTCATCAGGCGTTGTGGGGGACGGACTGGCGATATGCGCCGAGTCCCTGTATGGCCATCGGCTCTAATTCCTATTACGGTTTTACCGGCTTCGAGTTCTTCTGGCTGACCCCTGAGGAAGCGGTGTGTAACAAGCAGGCCAGGTTCCTGATTCCCGGCTTTGGCTACCGATACCTGGACTTCGCCTATGAACTGCGTACGCCGGATCCGCTGAAGATGTCCACGGGGATCTACGACGGTACACAGATCTACTCGGTCGGGCCTAACGGCGATTTCGATCTTGGCGACATCGTCGCTCCTTCAGACGCGGTCATCCAGCTCGACTTCACCCTGACCGTCGAACATACCCTCAAAGTCGAAATACCTCCCGGCGGTAATAAGGTTGAATTGGTGCCTCAAGGCGGCTGGCAGGCATGGCTGAATCAGGGGCGTAGACCCACGCGGCTGTTCCGTGACCAGACATTTAATATCTCTTCGTCGAGCCGCTTCAAGATGCAGTTGGAGTGCCAATACTCCGACAGCAATACCTGCGCTGTGCACGATCCCGAGTCCGATCATCTTGTGCCGCTCAATATCAGTGTGAGTTTGCCCAACGGACTGACAGACGCCGGCGGGCAACCGGTCAAACTTCGTCCATTACGGCTCGACGGCAGTGGTACCGAGCTGTTTCAACCTGGTTCCTATGTCGATCGCAAACCGGGGACCCTGCACTTCGAGATCGCCAGGGATCAGGTCGAACAAATGTTGAGCGATGGTGCTGCAAAGCAATATTCGGGCAATGTCACGGTGATCTGGGATTCGGAAGTTTAAGCGGCGTTCGGGCCATAACAGCCCGGTTCGGTTGTGTTTAATAATTGAGGTTTAACGTTATGAAACGCCTGTTGGCATTATTCGGTTTTTATCTGCTTTCTCAGGCGGCTCAAGCCGGGCCGCAGATCAATATCGGGGTCGTGTATGACTACCTCGATGGCGATAAAAGCACCTACCTGAAACGGGTCTTCAACGGTGGCGACAGCACCGCCTTCGTCAAGGTCAATATCCTCGAGATCGTCTATGACGCCGATGGGAAGGCACGGGAAATCCCGCTGGCCTCTCAGGCCGACGCCAGCGCCCGTGATGGTTTGATGGCCAGTCCGGCCAGGTTGATCGTGCCGGCCAATGGCATGCAGGGTACGCGGTTGTTGTACATGGGCGAGCGCGATAAAGAGCGTTACTTCCGCGTGCGCTTCGTTCCGGTAGTACCGGAGAAAGAAGATGAGTTCGCGGTGTCCACCGAAGAACGCGAAGACTACAAAAAAGGCCTGTCGGCCGGCGTTAACGTACTGGCTGGCTACGGCACAGTGTTTTTCGTGCGTCCCAAGGAAACACGCTTTGACAGCGTGATCGATAACGGCACCGCTAACTATCAGATCCGCAACAACGGCAACACGGTGGTGGTGATCGATGAGTTCAAGGACTGTTCAGTAAAAAGCGAGCAGGAGTGCCAACCCACTACCAAGCATCACATTCTTGCCGGCCGGACTTTCCAGTTCGATAAACAGCCAGGCCGTGAGTACCGCTTCAATCTGGTTGAGGGCACACAGACCAAGAGCCTGCGCGTGGCAGGGAAATAACGATGAAGGCGCTCTTGACCTCAACCCAACGGCCTGCAAGCAACGGTGAAGAAAATGCTTCGTAAATTAGTCATGACGACCGTGTTGGTGATGACCTCGGCGTTGGGGCCTGTGGCATTGGCCGCACGCTTCGTCGAGCAGTTTGAAGTGTCGGTCACCATTCCGACGGCGAGCTTTTATGTACTGCCTGTCGATCCGCAACTGTTTGAGCGCGAACAGCGCTTGAATTGGAACCCGGTCACTTCAACGCTCAGCCCGCTACGCGCCAACTTTGATGTGAAGAATATCAATGGCGGGATATCGGCGCGCCTGAGTGAGCGTGCGTACCTGTCCAATGGCAAGGACGAGATCGACTTGAACGTGGCCTTCAACAAAGTCCCCCTGACGCTGGACAGCCAGCCGGTGGTGGACGACGCCCGGCCGGGCCGCCGGGTGATGCTGGAAATCGCTGCGCTGCAAGGCCCGGACGGCTTCAAGGCCGGCGACTACCACGGCACCGTGCATATGATTTTTGAGGCGATGAGCCCGTGAAATGCATTCACCTTTGTTTCAGAGAGTGTTAGTGATGATATTTGTACAGAGCTCGAATGCTTGGGAAGGGCGAATGCGATGGGGCGTGTGTGGGCTGTTGTGGGCATTGTCCATGCCGTTGTACGCGGCATCGGCAGAGGTGACCGCGCGTTTTCGTCCCGACCCGGGTAACCCTACGTTCAACCAGTTTGAAAACACCACGCCGAACCGGGGCAGCTGTGCCGAGTACGCAGCGTACTGTATGGCTAACGGGCTATCGAGTTTGATAATGCCTTTGAGCTTCAGAACCGAAACACCGATTCTGGCCAGGCACGGCGAACGCCAAGGGCCGATGGTCAAGGTTCCGGCCAACTGGCGGACATTGGACGTGGTTCATGAGGCAACGGGTGAAGCCCGACAATTGAAGGTGCGTATGGCAGCCTTCGGCGCCTCGTACCTGACACCCATCCCCATTGTCGACATTATTGGAGAAGGGGGCACTTGGCTGGAAATCAATAGAAAGCTATGGGGAGGGCGCGTGGCGCAAGATGCCAGGGCACCTTGCCTGTCGACATCGGTATGGCACCAGACCAATGGCTCGGGGGGGTTCTTTTTCTGGCGCACGCCTGTCGGAGCCGAAGCGGCTTGTCCTTTGCAATCGGCTTTCGACATTCCGCCCGGTTTCCGATTTGCTGAAGCCGGTCGGAACCAGCTGACGTTTGGGTATCAGATCGAAGCGCCCGACCCTCTATCAATGTCCTCGGGCATCTATACCGGCAAGATCGCCTATACGGCCGGGCCGAATATGGACATCGACATGGGGGACGTATTGCTACCCACCGATACGCTGTTCGAGATCAATTTCACCCTGACGGTCGAGCACACCCTCAAGGTCGAAATCCCGCCCGGCGGCAACCGCATCCAATTGGAGCCCCAGGGCGGATGGCAAGCCTGGCTCAATCAGGGCCGCAAACCTGCGCGGTTGTTCCGCGACCAGACCTTCAACCTCTCGGCCAGTTCACGTTTCAAGATGCAGCTTGAGTGTGGCACGGGCCAGATTGGCGATACCTGCGCCGTGCAAAACGCTGCCGGTGACCAGGTGCCGCTGGATGTACTGGTGAGCTTGCCCAACGGCCTGACGAACACCGATGGTGGTGCGGTCAACCGCCTGCCGCTGCGGGTCAGCGGTGCGGGGACCGAGCTGTTTCAACCTTCCTTCTATGTCGACCGACGGCCTGGCACCTTGCATTTCGAAGTGCAAAGGGAGGGTGTGGAAGACATGCTCAAGCGCGAGGGCGATACCTGGTCGGGCACGGTGTCGGTGATCTGGGATTCGGAGGTATAAGGATGTTTGGCATGAACGTATCAAGCGGCAACTTGGATAGTGTGATCAGGCAGTTATGCCGCCGGCTCTGGCTGGCCTTCCCAGCGGCGCTGTTTTCTTTATCGGCCCAGGCGCTCGAGGTCGAGTTCAAGGCCTCGTTTCTTCCCGACCCGGGTAATCCGCTGAAGAACGAGTTCACCAACAACACGCCGCCGAGCGGTTACTGCGCTAGCTATCCGACCCAGTGCAAGCTCAGTTTCCGCCTGCCATTGACCTTTCGTTCCCGCGCGCCCATCGAGTCCCATCACACGGACTTCCGTCAAGGCGCCACCCTCAAAGCGCCCGCCCTTTGGCGAACGTTGACAGTGGTCAACTCGGCCACGGGTGATGAAGCGGAGGTGGAGGTGCGAATTTCCGGAATCGGCAGCCAATACGAGCTGAGCCAACCGGCGATGGAGCTGGTACCGGAGGCGGGAAGCAATGTTGCAGCGCACCATCAGTTGTGGGGGATGAGTTGGGTCAATGCGCCCGCGCCTTGCCTGTACAGCGGTCTTGGGTATGTTTCGTCCCGTACCTATACGTTCTTCTGGAAAACACCCGTTGAAGGGTTCTGTTCGAAGTTGGCCCGGTACCCGATACCTGAAATGGAGTATCTGTACCTTGATGTGGCGTATGAACTGCGCACCCCTAAGCCTCTGGAAATGGACGCCGGCATTTACACCGGCAGTATTTCCTACAGCGTGGGGCCGTTCAAAGACTTCGATATGGGCGATGTGATGCTGCCCAGCGACGACAACATCGTCTTCAACTTCACCCTGACGGTGGAGCACACCCTCAAAGTCGAAATTCCACCCGGTGGCAACCGTATCCAATTGGAGCCCCAGGGCGGATGGCAAGCCTGGCTCAATCAGGGCCGCAAACCTGCGCGGTTGTTCCGCGACCAGACCTTCAACCTCTCGGCCAGTTCACGTTTCAAGATGCAGCTTGAGTGTGGCACGGGCCAGATTGGCGATACCTGCGCCGTGCAAAACGCTGCCGGTGACCAGGTGCCGCTGAATGTACTGGTGAGTTTGCCCAACGGCCTGACGAACATCGATGGTGGTGCGGTCAACCGCCTGCCGCTGCGGGTCAGCGGTGCGGGGACCGAGCTGTTTCAACCTTCCTTCTATGTCGACCGACGGCCTGGCACCTTGCATTTCGAAGTGCAAAGGGAGGGTGTG